>DASRFK010000077.1:0-57997 GCA_035651635.1 Verrucomicrobiia bacterium
TCCCTTTGGGAAATGCGTTTTCATGGACACGACCTTTCTTCCGGGCACGATAGCGCTGGAAGTCTTCAATCACGAGGTGGAGTTGCGGCCGCGGGATCTGGTGATCGATCGGCAGGAACATCCGTGGTTGTCAGAAAGCACGATCACGCTGCATCCGTTGACCAATGAGCCGGCGGCCCATGCGCCGGCTCATGCGGAGTAAACAACCTCCGCGACGGCGGGTTTTGCCCCATAAACCGCCTCGGGACACTCAGGGTATTAACACACTGCGCCATTAAAGATTTTGCCGCACGCCGGGTGCACGTCAGCCGGCCGCAAAAGAGAGGATGGCAGTTTTGCAATGGCTTCGCAGACAGATGCCGATCCGGTGGTGCTCGGGGGCCATCCTCCCGAAGAGGCCGCCCGGAAACCCGTGTCCCAAACCGGAGCCACAGCGCCTCCCCTGCCCGCGCGGCATCACAGTGACCCGCTCTGGTACAAAGATGCCATCATTTATGAGGTGCACGTCCGCGCGTTCCTCGACAGCAATGGCGATGGCATTGGGGATTTCCAAGGGCTGACTCAGAAGCTCGATTACCTGCAAGACCTGGGGGTGACCGCCATTTGGTTGCTGCCGTTTTATCCATCGCCTTTGAAGGATGATGGTTACGACATCGCCGATTATTGTTCGATTAATCCGATCTATGGGACTTTGAAAGATTTCCGGGTCCTTCTGGCGCAGGCCCATGAGCGCGGGTTGAAGATCATCACCGAGTTGGTCGTCAACCACACCTCCGATCAGCACCCGTGGTTTCAGCGCTCGCGCCGAGCGCCCCCGGGCAGCCCGTGGCGCAATTTCTATGTTTGGAGCGATACCGCGGAAAAATATCGCGAAGCTCGGATCATTTTCCGTGATTTTGAGCCCTCGAACTGGACGTGGGATCCCCTGGCCCGGGCGTACTATTGGCATCGATTTTATTCCCATCAACCAGACCTCAATTTCGAGAATCCACAAGTCCATAAGGAGATTCGGCGCGTGCTGGACTTCTGGCTGGACATGGGCGTCGACGGATTGCGATTGGATGCGATTCCCTATATTTATGAGCGCGAGGGAACTTCGTGCGAGAACTTGCCGGAGACTCATGAGTATCTCAAGACGCTGCGCCGGCATGTCGATGAACGGTACGGGGACCGGATGTTACTGGCGGAGGCTAATCAGTGGCCGGAAGATGCGGTCAGCTACTTTGGCAAAGGCAAGGGTGACGAGTGCCACATGGCTTTTCATTTCCCGCTGATGCCCAGAATTTTCATGTCGCTGCGCATGGAAGACCGGGTGCCTGTGGTGGATATCCTGGAGCAAACACCGCCCATTCCAGAGACTAGTCAGTGGGCTTTATTTTTGCGAAACCATGACGAGTTAACCCTCGAAATGGTGACCGACGAAGAGCGCGACTACATGTACCGGGTGTACGCCCACGACGCCAAGGCTCGCATCAACCTGGGGATCCGCCGGCGCCTGGCCCCATTACTCGGCAACGACCGCAAGCGCATCGAGCTGCTCTATTTACTGCTGTTCTCGCTTCCGGGCACCCCGGTCTTGTATTACGGCGACGAAATAGGAATGGGGGACAACATATTTCTAGGTGATCGCAATGGGGTCCGCACGCCGATGCAATGGAGTTCGGATAAGAACGCTGGCTTCTCTCGCGCCAGTCCGCAGGCGCTGTACCTGCCGATTACTCTCGATCCCGAGTACCATTACGAGGCCATCAACGTTGAGGCCCAGCACTCCAATCCAAGCTCGCTCTTCTGGTGGATGAAGCGGACGCTGACCTTGCGCAAGCGCTACCAGGCGTTTGGCCGCGGCACACTCAAGTTCTTGCATCCGGAGAATCGAAAGATCCTCGCCTTTATCCGGCAGGCCGGAACCGAAGTCATTCTGGTAGTAGCCAACCTCTCGCGCTTCCACCAACCCGTCCACCTGGACCTGTCGGAATTCAAGGATTTCACGCCCGTCGAGGTTATGGGGCGTGCCGCTTTTCCGGTGATAACGGAAAAGCCCTACTTTCTGACGCTCGGTCCGCACGTGGCGTTGTGGTTTTCCCTGGAGCGTGCGGGCGGGATTGAGGAGTTGGGGCAAGGCAAGGCCCGGGAGGTGCTTTCCATCTTCGGCGAGTGGCAGGACATTCTCGAAGGGGATCTGCGTCCGCGCCTGGAGGCTTCGTTATGGGTCTACTTGCGATCCCGGCCCTGGTTCGAAGGACGGGATCGGTCGTTTAAATCGCTAACCGTGCAGGACGCAATCAAGGTCCTCAACGGTGGTCCAGAGAATCTGCTGTTGATTCTGCTGATCGAGTACACCGAAGGAGATCCCGAAAAGTACCTCGTGCCGATTGGTTTTGCGCTGGGTGAACACGCCGAGCGGATCGAACGGGAATCCCCCGAGGAGATTGTGGCCCGGGCGCGGCTCGAACAAAAGAACGCGACCGGAGTCCTGTACAACGCCGCACGCGAGCGTGAGTTTTGTCGCGCCTTGCTCGAAGCGATTGCCCGCCGGCGATCCTTCGAGGGAATGCAAGGCGAGCTCAAGGCTTTTCGCAGCCCCTCTTTTCGTGGGCGGACCGGCCGCAAATCGGGGGGTCTCGACCTGGCTTTCAACGATCCCCTGCAACATAACCGCGGCATAGTTTATGGTGGTAAGTATTACCTGAAACTTTTTCGGCGCCTCGAAAACGGCATCAATCCGGAGCTGGAGCTGGGCCGGTTCCTGACCCAACGCGGCTTCGAGCATGTGCCAGCAGTAATCGGGGCCTTGGAATATCACCGAAGCGGCGGCGAAGAGATCACCGTTGGTGTGGCGACCGAGTTCAAACCCAATAGTCAGGATGCGTGGGGATATACTCTGGACCTGTTGAGCCGTTACTTCGATCGAGCACGGACCGCTTCGAGCGAGGTCCGCCCACAAGAAGGGGAGATATTGCCGGTCACACAGTTAAGCCAGCGCGAAGTTCCAGGGCCGATTCTGCGCCTGATCGGGACTTATTCCGAGTTGGCGCGTTTGCTAGGCCAGCGTACGGCCGAATTGCACCTGGCCCTGGCTTCTGAGACTGAGGACCCGGCTTTTGCTCCGGAACCCTTTACCCCGTTTTATCAGCGGGCCTTGTTCCAGTCCATGCGCAACCTGGCGATTCGCAACCTGGATCAATTGCGGCGCGCCATCGAACGCGTCCCGGAGTCGGTACGGCCCGACGCCCACCAATTACTGGGACAGCAAAGCACGATCATCAAGCTGTTGCGTGTGGTTTACGAAACGCCGCTGCAAGCCAAACGCATCCGCTGCCATGGCGATCTGCATTTGGGCGAGGTGCTGTTTACCGGCAAAGATTTCCTTTTTATTGATTTTGAGGGCGAACGCGGACGCCCAATCGGCGAGCGCCGGATCAAACGCTCTCCGTTGCGGGACGTGGCGGGTATGATCCGCTCATTCGATTATATCAGCGCGATGGCTCTGTTTAAACAACTCGAACTGGGGACGCTTCAGGAGCAGAATCTGCCTGAGCTCCAGCCCTGGGCGGGGCTCTGGTACCGTTGGGTCAGCGCCATTTATTTGAGCGCCTACCTGCAGTCCATCGGCCAATCGGACCTGCTCCCCAGGGCCCCTGAACAGGTGGGCATCTTGCTCGAAGCCCATCTGTTGGAAAAAACCCTTCAGGAAGCGGCCTACGAACTGCGCTACCGACCCGACCTGCTGCGAATTCCGGTGCGAGCCCTGCTGAATATGTTACGGTTCAAGGAATCGAATTAGACCAGTCCGAATGGCCCGGGAACAGACCCTATGAAGATGGAGACAAATGGCGAGACTCTTCAAATTTACTCGGTGCAGCAACTGGGAGAGGCCAATGCTACCGCTTTCCGCGAGTGGGTGCGGGGCTCGTTGTCCAATGCCCATCGCAATATCGAGGTGGACTTGTCCCAGACAACTTTTGTCGACAGTTGCGGACTCGGGGCCTTGATTGGCTTGCACAAGTTGACACTGACCCGCAAGGGCAAGCTGGTGCTGGTCAATCCCCAACCGTCGATTCAACAACTCCTCGAACTCACGCGTCTAGACGGGGTTTTTGAAATTGTCAGGCGTTGAGCCTATGAGCGTCACGGGCCATACCTCCGCCGCCGCGGTGCTTCGCATCGAGTTGGGCGATGATTTCACTCAAATCCGCCCGGCGGCCGATCGGTTGCAGAAATTTCTGCAGCAGAACGGGTGCACGGAACAAGCGCGAATGGATTGCGAATTGATCCTGGTGGAAGGTTGCAACAATGCCATCAAACACAGCCGGGCCAAGACCCTCCAGGCCGCGGTAGTCGTCGAGGTGAGTGTGGAACAGGACGCCATTGAGTTGCGAATTACCGATCACGGCCCGGGCTTCGCCTGGCCGGAAACCTCAAACCTGCCGGAACCGGAAAAGGAGAGCGGCCGGGGATTGTATTTGATTCGCGCCTTAACGGATTACAGCGCTTATTTCCGCCGTGCCGACGGGAACATGCTTGTCTTGCGCAAAAAACGCTCAGCGACCTGACGGGCAACACCACACGCACAAAACGGAGTTGCGCGAGGTCATTCCGTTGGGCATTTCACCTTATACCTGGCGCGAAGGGACCTGCCGTAAAATGCACCATGTCGGCAACCAAGTAAGCTAATGAAACCACTGCTTCCGTTGTTCGTATTTATTGACGCTTGTGGTTGGGAAATCCTGAAGAACGATCCGTTCGTTCGTGACGTGGCTCCAAACCGCAAGCGCCTCACGTCGGTTTTCGGGTATAGCTCGGCCTGTGTACCTTCGATTCTCTCCGGGCGCTGGCCGGCCGAGCACTATAACTGGAGCTATTTCATTTATGATCCGAAGGGTTCGCCCTTCAGCTTTTTGCGCCCGTTGCGCTGGCTGCCTCGGCAAATCACCAGCCGGCGCATCTTTCGCCGACGTCTTTCAAAGCTTCTCAAGAAGCGCCTCGATTTCCGCGGTTATTTCGACCTGTATAACATGCCTTTCGAGCACATTTCGCTGTTCGATTTCACCGAAAAAAGAAGCCCGCTGCAACCGGGCGGCATGAATCGAGGCCCGAACATCTTCGATCATCTGGAACAGGGCGCCATTCCCTATCACGTGAGCGATCCGCTAAAGTCGGAGGAAGCGAACCTGGCGGCGTTGCTGCATGACATCCGGGCGGAGCGAATTGACTTTGCTTTTCTGTATTGGCCGGGATTGGATGGCTTGCTCCACCAGGTTGGCAATCAATCTCCGGAGATTGGCCCCAAACTCGAAACCTACGAGAAATGGATTCGCTCGCTCCGTGCGGTGGCCCAAGATCACTTTGAAGAAATCCGGCTCTACGTGTTTAGCGATCACGGGATGGCAAACTGTGACGAGTTACTGGATTTGAAGAAGCGGGTCGAAACGCTGCGCCTGCGCGTGCCGCAGGATTTTGCCGTGGTGTATGACTCGACCATGGCTCGGTTCTGGTTCCGCCACGAGCGGGCGCGCCAGGCGGTCACGGACTTGCTCGCATCCATTCCTCAGGGCCGCATCATTCCGGACGAGGAACTCAAGGAGTTGGGCACGTTCTTCCCCGACCGGCGATTTGGCGAACTGATTTTCCTGGTCCGCGAGGGCGTGTTGATTGTGCCCAGTCACATGGGCGAGCGGCCGATTCGCGCGATGCACGGCTACCACCCTGAGGATAAGCACAGCTATGCGGCGCTCTGCACCAATCAGCCGGATATTCCCGAGGATATTGCCGCCATTCCGGATGTGTTCCGGCTCATGCTGCGAGACGCGCAGCTGGCCCACGAACGCAACCAGCTTCGAACCGAGCCCGCGCTTTCCGCCGCATGAACTCGCCGTTGGTCAGCATCGTCATGCGCTCCTTCAACGAAGGATGGGCTTTGCGCCAGACCTTGCCGGCGCTTCGAGCCCAGGCCTACACCAACTGGGAATTAATCGTGATTGACTCCGGTTCGACAGACGGTTCCTGCGAGCTCATCCGGGACGCTCATCCGACGCACTTTATCCAAATTAAACCGAAGGAGTACAACCCCAGCCGCGTTCTTAACCAGGGCATGCGGCTGGCTCAGGGTGACTATGTCTTGTTCCTCAATGCCGATGCTACGCCCCAGGGAAATGGCTGGTTGCTTCCGCTGGCCGAGGCCTTGCAGGATCCGCTGACTGCCGCTGTGTTCGGGCGGCAGATTCCCCGCCCGGATTGCGCGGCGGTCTTCGCTCATGATTACGAACGCTGTTTCGGTGAGAAACGCGAGTCGGCTCAATGGGATCATTTTTTCAGCATGGTCAGCAGTGGCCTGCGCAAAGATATCTGGGCCAGGCGTGGCTTTCGCGAGGAAATGCAATACTCAGAGGACGACGAGTACACGCGCTGGTGCCGGGCACAAGGCTATCGCGTCCTTTACGTTCCGGAATCGGTCGTGATGCATTCTCATAACTACTCCCCTGATCAGGCGTATAAACGGAGTTTCGGAGAGGCCAGGGCGCTGGCTGCAGTTTGGAATCGCCAGCCGGAAGCCATTAACTGGCCCCGCACGGTCCTCTTGGGCTGGTTCAATGATCTGCGACGGGACCTCGTCTTTTGCGGGCGCAATAAGCGATTAGCCGAACTGCCCCATGCCGCGCGCATCCGCTGGCAACAACGCCGAGCCAGGCTGGCCGGATTCAAGGATGGTTGGCGCTTCTATCGACACAGCGCAAATCCGGACCACCGCAAAGCAGTTGGCACCCATGCCGTCACCAATAACTAATTCCGCAAACGCAAGCAGGTTCACTCTCGATGGCAGCCCAGGGTTGGAATCCCGATTGGCAGCTTTGTGCGAACAAATCCGTGAAGCTGTCCTGCGCCTGATCGGGGATGGAAAAGTGGAAGCCTTGGTATTGGGGGGCGGATATGGGCGCGGACACGGGGGGGTCCTCAAAACCCCGGTCGGGGACGCGCCCTACAACGATCTGGAGTTCTATGTCTTTCTGAAAGGCAATCCAGTTCTTAATGAGACGCGTTACCGAAAACGCCTCGGTGAGCTCGGCGATTCGCTTTCTCCGGCCGCCGGGTTGCACGTCGAGTTCAAGGTGGATTCGCTGTTAAGATTTCGGAAGAGTCCCGTTTCCATCTTCAGCTATGATTTAGTGTCCGGACACCGGGTCATTCAGGGCAGCGACAAAATCTTTGCGGGTTGTGAGCATCATCGGGATGCCGCCAGGATTGTTCCCACCGAAGCGACTCGCTTGCTCCTCAACCGTTGTTCCGGATTACTTTTGGTTAAGGAACTCCTTCTCAAAAGCAGGTTGACCGACGAAGAATGTGACTTCATCGGCCGTAATCTCGCCAAGGCAAAGCTCGCGCTGGGCGATGCGCTGCTGGCGGTCGAAGGACGGTACCATTGGGACTGCCGCCACCGGGGGCGCCGCCTTGCCGAGTTGAGTCAGGACCGGGACTGGCCGTTTGGCCGCCAGATTTTAGCGCATCATGGCGCGGGCGTGCAGTTCAAACTTCATCCACGCCAACTGCTCAAGCCGAGGGTTGAGTTTGCCGCCGAGCATTTCGAACTGACGAAGCTGGCATTGCAAGTGTGGCTCTGGGTGGAGAATCGCCGGCTCAGAACGAACTTTGCGACGCTTGAAGAGTATGCCCTTAGTTCAATCAAAAAATGTTCCGGCCAGAGTCTTTGGCGAAACCTGTTGTTGAACCTCCGCACCTTCGGTGCCGGTGCCACGTTCGATCGGAATACGCGGCGCTATCCCCGAGAACGGCTTTTCAATGCGCTGCCCTTGCTGCTGGCGCAAAGCCCGGCCCAGGCGGTCTTGGAGATTCGCCGCCATCTGCAACGGCAGTTGAACACTCGCGCTGAGGACTGGCTTGGGCTTGTCGCCGCGTACAAACGAGTCTGGAGGTGTTATGGTTGATGAGCTATCCGATACCATACCGCGCTCGGGGCGACAATCCAACGCCGGCTCGACGCCGACGCGGTCACGCATGGACAACTCGTCAAACGCACTCAAGGCGATGCCGCTGAACGTGGTGCACCTCTGGGCGGCTCCGCTCGAAATCGCGGCTGCTGAGCGGGAAGCCCTGGCGCAGACCCTCTCAGTCGAGGAACTCGACCGAGCGTCGCGATTTCATTTTGAGGTGCATCGCAACCGATATATCGCCGCGCATGGATGGCTGCGCCTGGTTTTGGGTTATTACCTGTCACTGGCCCCCGCTCAATTGCTGTTCGAACACAGCCCACGGGGCAAACCGGCGCTATCAGGCCCCAACGAGCTTCAATTCAACATGGCGCATTCGGAGGATCTTGCTTTGATTGGCGTAGGCCGAACGCTTCAGTTGGGGGTGGATCTTGAATTTGTCCGCTCACTTTCCGACATGGAAGAGTTAGTGGCCCGCTTTTTCTCCAAACGCGAATCGGCCGCGTTTCGACTCCTCCCAGAGGGGCAGAAGGCTCGCGCTTTCTTCAACCTCTGGACCCGGAAAGAAGCCTGGTTAAAGGCGACTGGCGAGGGGATTACTCACCTCCTGGACCAGGTGGAGGTCTCGTTTTTACCAGGAGAAAGGGCGTGTTTGTTGCAATTGCCTGCAGCTTATGCCGCGGGTGCTGCCTGGTGCCTTTACGATATTGCGGTACGGCCAGGGTTTGCGGCCGCGCTGGCGGTGCCCGGCCCGATCGTCCCTCAGCTGCGCTGGACGAGCGAACTCATTGGAGTCGGTTTATGAGCGGACTGGACACCACGACGAACAAAGTTTCTCCGCGGCCTTCGATTGCCATCCTGGGCGTGCCGTTCGACAGTGTCACCAAAAGCGAAGCCATCGAATTAATCGAGCGGATGATTGCTTCGCGCCAGCCGCATTACCTGGTGACGCCCAATGTCGATTTTCTTGTCCAGGCCCGGCGCGACGTAGAGTTGCGGCGCATTCTGTTTGAAGCCCATCTGGTGCTTTGCGACGGCACGCCTCTGGTCTGGGCGTCGCGGGTGTTGGGCAACCCTTTGCCCGAGCGGGTGGCGGGGGCGGATTTGGTGCCGTTGCTGATCGAAACGGCGGCTAAAAAGAAGTATCGATTATTTTTACTTGGCGCGACGCCGCAATCGAGCCAGCGCGCGGTGGCGCGTTTACAGGAACGCTATCCCGGGCTCATCATTGCGGGCCACTACTCGCCCCCGTTCAACCCATTGCTTGAAATGGATCACGAGGAGATTAAACTTCGGATCGCGGCGGCAAAGCCCGATTTACTGTTCGTTTCTTTCGGCTGTCCCAAACAGGAAAAATGGGTCGCCATGCATTACCGAAACCTGGCGGTGCCCGTAACGGCGGGTGTGGGAGCCACCATCGATTTTCTTGCCGGCCAGGTCAGGCGCGCCCCGCTCTGGATGCAGCGCAGTGGCACGGAATGGATCTTTCGCCTCGCGCAAGAACCACGGCGTTTATTCCGCCGGTATGTAACAGACCTGTGGGTGTTCGGAGCCGGGATTTTTCCCCAGTGGTGGCAATTACAGGTTTGCGGACGACGGCGCCGGCCGCGCGTGGCTGGTTTGCTTCCGCCGCCATCGATGGCGCCCGCACACTCCTGGTGCCATGCTCGCCTGCCCGACCGGCTGGATTTTGCTGCCGTGACCGAACAGAGCCCGCTGGCGGACGAAATCGCCGCGCGCGGCCAGGACTGCCTCCTCGAGATGTCGTCCACCGGATTTGTCGATAGCACCGGGATCGGTTTGCTGATTCGCCTGCAAAAGCGACTGCGGTCTCGCGGGCGGCACCTCGTACTGCTGGCACCCAGTCCGGCTGTCTTAAGAGCACTGGACCTGATGCGGCTCACGGACTTTTTTCATATCGCCCCCAACGAGAAGGCCGGCCTCGCTGTCTTGGAGAGATTAAAAGAAGAGTCTTTGCTCAGTGCCGGCTTGCCGAAGGTAACCTCGAAGGCCTTGAGTTGGAGCGGTGAAATAACCGCGGCCAATGCGGAGTCAGTGTGGGCTTTTACCCAACAATACCTCAGCAGCCTTGCCCCGGATAACACCAAGACCATCGATCTTTCACAAGTTCGCTTCATCGACAGCACCGGCCTCGGGCTGATGGTTCGGGCAAGGAAGATGAGCACTGCCGCTGGAGAGGAGCTGATCTTCAGCGGGGTGCGTCCGTCGGTCCGCAACGTCGTACGGCTTGCCCGCCTGGAGGATTTCCTGCTCCGGCCAATTCGGCGAACCGCGGCGTAAATGCAGAACTTCAACCCGAAGGCTTAAATAGCGCGGTTAACTCTCTAGTAATCAGTCTGAGGCTTCGGCCAACAGAGGTCATGCACATAGGCATTTCCAGTTTGATGATTCAACGGGGCAAGACCGGCGTGGCGCAATATCTTTTCGCGCTGCTGCGGCAGTTGCAAGCGCGGCCGGCCGCTCACCGGTTTACTGTATTCGTCCTTGAGGAGGATGTGCCGCTGTTCGATTTCATCCGCGGCGGCATGCATCTAGTCACTGTGCCGGAACGCTTCCGGCCCGCGGTCCACAACATTTTTTGGCATCAAAAATACCTGCCGACCTTGGCTCGCGAGCTAGGCCTGGACGTTCTTCACATTCCAAGCTACCGCCGCTTGCTGGGGCGCAGGCCGTGCCCGCTGGTCGCCACCATTCATGATTTGGCGCCGTTTCGTGTGCCAGGAAAGTACGATTGGAAGCGGATGTTTTATGGCCGTGTGGTCGTACGATGGCTGGCGCGACACCAGGACCGGATTATTGCCGTGAGTCAAAACACCGCCCGCGATATCGTCACTTTTTTCCAGGTTCCCGAGCAACGTATCCAGGTGGTCCATAACGGCCTGGAGCATGAGCGCTTCTACCCCGGTTCAGCCAGGAATGCCAAAGCCTGGGCCAGAAATCGATTTCAGCTTGAGCGGCCGTTTTTTCTGTATATTGCCCGCCTGGAACATCCCGGGAAGAATCACCTCCGGCTGATTTCCGCGTTCGAGCGATTCAAACAGGCTTCAGGCTGCGACTGGCAATTAGTGTTGGCTGGTAGTGATTGGCATGGCGCGGAGGTGATCCATGCTGCCATAAAGCGATCCGCGGAACGCAAGCAGATCAAGTGCCTGGGATTCGTGGCGCAGAGCGAACTGCCTGAGTTATATCGCGCAGCCGACGCGTTCGTGTACCCATCACTGTTCGAAGGGTTCGGCATGCCCCCTATTGAAGCAATGGCTTGCGGGTGTCCAGTCATCTCCTCGACCGCTGGGTCCCTGGCGGAGGTGATTGGGGAAGCTGCGCTGAAAGTAGATCCCGAGAGCGTAACGGCAATGGCCGACCAGATGAGCCGCTTGACGCTGGACGAGGGTATGGCCGAGCGCCTTCGCGCCGCAGGGTTGGTCCAGGCCCGCAAATTTGATTGGGCCAGGACCGCGAGTGAAACTCTACAAGTCTATCAACAGGCTGCCACCAGTGGGGGTTCGCGGCTCCCCTTGACGACGCGCGGCCGACCAAAAGTCGGCGATCCCGCCGGCGAGTACATTTCGGAAACGCTGTGAAGCCCCGAATAGCGGTTTGTGGTCCCTTTTCGCTTTGGCGTACGTACCCGGGACCGTGAAGCCAGGCATAACCCCTCTCCAATGCGCTCCCCGCTCGTTCCTCGCGGGGCCAGGAAACCAGACGGCGGCGCATAGCTTACGGTAGGGCACGAGGTTGCGCACAACCACAGTCCGTGGGATCCTTTCGCGCTTATGGATCTTTACTTTGAGGTGGAAGGCGAGGGCGAACCCTTGATTGTTCTGCATGGTTTGTTCGGTTCGCTGGAAAACTGGCGCCCGATGAGCCGGAAATTGGCAAATCGTTTCAAAGTGTTTTTGGTGGACCAACGCAACCACGGCCGATCTCCGCACAGTGAGGAAATGAATTATGCGCTCATGGCGGAGGACGTTCGCCAACTGCTGCACCGGCAGCACTTGCACGCCGCGCATGTGCTGGGCCATTCGATGGGCGGCAAAACCGCCATGCAACTGGCTGTGCTGCATCCGGAAAATGTCCGTAAATTAGTGGTCGCCGATATCGCTCCGCGCGTTTATTCGCCTCGGCACCAGCACATCATCGAGGGAATGCTGGCACTTGATCTGAGTCGATTCCACAGCCGAAAGGAGATTGAAGCAGCCTTGGCTCCGGCAGTGCCGGAATTGGCGACCCGCCAGTTCCTGCTTAAAAATGTCGCCCGGCTGGACGGGGGAACGTTTGGCTGGCGCCTTGGACTGGAAGAAATTGGAGACAACTATCTTCGCTTGACTGAACCGGTCGCCGGCGGCCGACCTTTTGACAAGCCGGCCCTGTTTGTTCGCGGCGCGAACTCTGATTACCTTACCCAATCGGACTTTCCGGCGATCCAATGTTTGTTCCCAAACGCGGTACTGCGGAGCATTCCCGAGGCAGGCCATCTGCTTCACGTGCAGAACCCCGACTTCTTCTCACGGATTGTCGCCGAGTTTTTGGGACAACGCGTTCCAAATTCTTTACTGGCTTGACTCGGCTTAGGGCGCTTTCCATATTCCCACTCCTGTTTCAGTAGGTCGGTGATGTTCAGATTTTGAAGCCTATGCCCAGAAGTAAGGTGAGCAATCCGGGGTCTAAAACACGCAAAAAGCAAACCGACCCCGCCGCTCCCCCGGCCGAGCGCCTGCCGGAAACTAACGGGCAATTTCCTCACCCGATCAGGCCCGCATCCGCCTCGGGCGCTCTTGCGCCGGTCCCTCTCAATGGAAAACCACCGGCGGCCGGCGCCCTTGGTGTAGGAGTCATTCCTGCATCTACTAATCCAACGGCGCATGCCGCCGAATTGGCCGAGAAGGTGAAGGAACTGGTGCGTCTGGCCCAGGAACAAGGCTACCTAACCTACGGCGACATTAACGACGCTCTGCCGGACACTTTGATCACGCCGGAGGACCTGGACGAGATCTACATCAAGCTGCGCAATCTCGAAGTTGAAATCGTCGATCAGGCTGAAGTCGATCGAGTCAAACAGCCCGAACCCGAAGAGGAGGACGAGAAGACACGCCTGGATATCCTGGACGACCCTGTGCGGATGTACTTGAAGCAAATGGGGCAAGTGCCGTTGCTTACCCGAGAGCAGGAAGTCGAGATTTCCAAGCGCATCGAAAGCGCCGAAAACGAGCTCAAGCGCGTGGTTCACAGCTTTGGCTTTGCCGCCAAAGAACATATCGCTTTGGCCGAAAAACTCATTACCGAGCCGCCCAAAGAACGGTTTGACCGCGTGATTCTCGACAAAAAGATCGATTCGCGGGACAGCCACGTCCGGGAGTTGCGCCGCCTCATTAAAGGCGTGCGCGCCCTTGACCAGCAGGTCGACGACGCCTGGAAGGCGGTGATGGCCGGGGCGAGTCAGGAAAAGCGAGTCGCGCAATTCAGGAAACTGGATGCCAGGCTGCAAAAGAGTTTCGCCAAATTCTATTATAAACAAAAGGTCATCGAAGAGATGAGCCTGGTGGCGGAGAACATTTACGATAAAATTCAGCTCAGTTTGCGACTTATTACCGAATCCCAGGCTCAACCGGATTCACCGCAACATCAGGCCTTGATTCAAGCGGAGCAATGCCGCATCCAGGCGCTCGAAGAATTCGTGCGCATGCCGCACTTGGAATACCTGAAGGCGTACCAGCAGCTGAAGCAATTTGCTTCCAAAGCCTTGCAGGCCAAGACTGAAATGGTCGAAGCCAACCTGCGCCTGGTCATCTCGATTGCCAAGAAGTATACCAACCGCGGCCTCTCCTTTCTCGACCTCATTCAAGAAGGCAACATGGGCTTGATGAAAGCGGTCGAGAAATTCGAGTACCGCCGCGGCTACAAATTCTCCACTTACGCCACCTGGTGGATTCGCCAGGCGATTACCCGGTCCATCGCCGACCAGGCACGAACCATTCGCATTCCGGTGCACATGATTGAGACCATCAACAAGCTGATGCGGACTCAAAAGCGCCTGTTGCAGGACTTCGGCCGCGAGCCCAGTCCGGAAGAGATTGCCGACGAAATGCAACTGCCAGTCGAACGCGTCAGGGCAGTGCTCAAGATGGCGCAGCAGCCCATTTCGCTGCAGTCGCCCGTCGGCGATGGCGAAGATACGAGCTTTGGCGATTTCATCGAGGACAAGAACACGGAAAACCCGTCCGAGATGACCAGTTTCAGCCTGCTAAAGGATAAGCTCAGCGACGTGCTCGCCAGCTTGTCGGAACGGGAGCGCAAGGTGTTGGAGTTGCGGTTCGGGCTGGGTGATGGCTATTCCCGCACGCTCGAAGAGGTGGGCCGTCAGTTCCGTGTCACGCGCGAGCGGATTCGCCAAATCGAGGCCAAAGCCCTCCGCAAAATGCGCCACCCCACGCGTATCCGCCAGTTGCACGGATTCCTGGAAGTGCAGCACGTACAGGAATAAACGACCCACAACGAAGCGGGAAGCTACATCGCCGCCTCAACGCCAATTCGGCGGAGCCTGCGATGAGCTTGACGGCATGGCTAGAGGCTGAGCGCATCTGCAAATATGCCTTTTTCACTTGTGCCTTTAGCCTCCGATTGCTGATCGCAATCTCGAAACGACAGCACCTTAGCCATGAAACCTCGAACCGCTGGCCGTCTCTCCCGACTAAAGACCTCCCATCGAGCCACTCTCGCGGGAATCTCCTGGGCCTGTCTGCTGATTGGCGCTCCGGTCATTGCACAGGATCCCGGCCAATTCCAGCAGACCTCTCCGGGCGACCACATGATCGAAGCATACCTTCGTGCCGAGACAGGTAAACTGGAGACAAATTTTCTTGGAGACATTAAGACCCTTGCGGATTGGAAACAGCACTTGCCCCAGTTTCGACAGGAATACTTCGAGATGCTCGGGTTATGGCCCCTGCCCACGCGAGAGGCGTTGCAAGCAACGATCACTCGGACGCTGGATCGAGGCGAGTACGAGGTTGATATGCTCCAGTACCAAAGCCGGCCGGGGCTTTATGTAACGGGTAACTTATACCGACCTTCGAAAGTGAACGCCGGTGAACGGCTGCCCGCCATCCTGTATGTGTGCGGACATGCGCCACGTGGCCGGAATGGCAATAAAACCGCTTATCAATCACATGGCATCTGGTTTGCCCGGCACGGCTATATCTGCCTCATGCTCGATACCTTGCAGCTTGGTGAGATTCCCGGCATTCACCATGGCACTTATCGTGAGGGAAGATGGTGGTGGCTGTCGCGCGGCTATACTCCGGCGGGAGTCGAGTGTTGGAATGGCATGCGGGGAATCGATTACCTGGTTAACCGGCCGGACGTCGATCCGGAGCGAATTGGAGTCACGGGCATTAGCGGAGGCGGCGCTGCCACTTTTTGGATCGCCGCAGCCGACGAGCGGGTCAAGGTTGCGGTGCCAGTCAGTGGGCTGACTGATTTGCTCTCGTACGTGCCAGACCAGGTCGTGAATGGCCATTGCGACTGTATGTTTCTTTACAACACTTACCAATGGCCCTGGGCACGGATACCCTCACTCATTGCTCCGCGGCCGCTGCTCTATATCAACAGCGATCACGATTCGTTGTTTCCGATCGAAGGCGATGAGCGCGTGATCAATCGACTCGAGCGAATGTACAGTCTCTTTGGAGCTGGCGATGTCGTCGATAGCCTGGTCAGTATCGGCGGTCACGCTTATCGACAGGATATCCGCCAGAGCGCTTTTCGTTTCCTGAACACCTATTTAAAGGCTGACCCTCGACCCGTCCTGGACAGCGAGGTGGACCTGGTCACCGGCGATGCCAGCACGGCCCATCCAATCCCGCCTGAAAAATTGCGCGTGTTTCCACAGGACAGCGACCTGCCCGCGAATGTCCATAACGGGCGCATTGACGAGGAATTCGTTCCGATCTGGCGGCCTGGACCGCCCAAGCCGGGCATGTTCCCGGTCTGGAAAGATGCATTAGTCGGCAAACTGCGGACGCTCGCCTTTCATCATTTTCCTGCGCGCATCACCGCGGCGCGCCCAGTCGGCGCCCATGCCACCGGTATCACACTGCTCGAGACGGAGCCCGGGATTACCGTGCCGCTGCGCGAAGTACAGGTAGCCTCAAAAGGCTCTCCCAATATGCGCACGTGGCTCGTGGCCGCTGATGCGACCTCCCCGGATCCAACCTGGTGGAAAGTCTGCGTCGATGAGCATGACGCGGTTTATGTTATTCAACCGCGCGGAGTTGGTGAAACCCGCTGGACCCAAAGGAACCCACCCAATTACGTCGAGCGTGCCCACTATCTGCTGGGCCGCACCGTAGATAGTGGACGGGTGTGGGATCTTGCGGCCGGCGCCCGTTACCTCAAAGCGCGTGAAATTGGGCGAACAAAGCTGCGCCTCGCAGGGGAAGGCTCCGCCGGAGTGTTGGCGGCCTATGCCGCCTTGCTCGAACCAGACGTGGACGAAGTGTTCTTGCTCCATCCGCAGGCCTCGCACATGGATGGCTCCGCGCCCGCCCTACTCAATGTCCTGCGAATTTGCGATATTCCAGACGTGGTCGGCATGCTGGCGCCCCGGCCGGTGATGATTGTGAGTGATGCGCCGGACTGGCGCCAGGTCAGCGCGAGGATCTACGAAATTGCCGGCGCCGCGCAGGGTTTTTCAGTCAGCTCCCAGTAGCTTCGGCCGGCGCGCGGACTTCCCAGTCCGCAGCGATCCCCGAATCGAATCCGGCGTAAAGGGGATTTTCGTCGTCAGCAGTCCTCGTTTCGTCGCTGCGGGCAGAATGCCCGCGCGCCGGCGCGCGGACTTCTCAGTCCGCAGCGATCCTCGAATCGAATCTGGCGCAACGGGGGATCTTCGTCGTCGGCAGTCCTCCTTTCGTCGCTGCGGGCAGAATGCCCGCGCGCCGCCTCGACTTTAGACTTTGGTGTTCCGACTCCGGCTTCTATGCTGCGTGGATGAGTTCGGGGCACAAGCAGTTTGAATTTGACGTGGCGATCATCGGTGGTGGCAGCGGCGGCTACGCGGCGGCGCGCACCGCCGCTGCAGAGGGGCTCAGAACTGTCGTGCTGGAAGGCGGTGACCAAGTGGGAGGCTTGTGCATTTTGCGCGGGTGCATGCCGACCAAAGCCTTGCTGTATGCCGCCGAAGTCATGCATCTGGCCACCCATTCGCAGCCCTGGGGGATCCGTGCGGAGGAAGTCAGCTTCAATTTCGCCCAGGTCATGGCCCGAAAGGACGCCATGGTTAAGGGTTTCGCCGAATACCGCGAGCAGCAGTTGGGCAGCGGAAAATTCAAGTTCAAGCGGTCGATGGCGCGTTTTGCCGATGCGCACACCCTGGAATTGAGCAATGGTGAAACTTTAACCGCCGATTCTTTCGTCATCGCCACCGGCTCGAAGGTCGCTCCCAGTCCGTTGCCGCAACTGAATGAGCTCGATTTCCTGACCAGCGACTCAGCGCTGGAGTTGTCGCGGCTGCCGAAGTCGTTGATCATTCTAGGCGGCGGTGCGGTGGCTATCGAGTTTGCACAGTTTTTTGTGCGCTTTGGCGTGCGGGTGACCCTGGTGCAAAGGAGCCCGCATATTTTGCATGAGTTCGATAGCGATGCCGCTGAGGTCATCGAGCGGGTTTTGCGCCGGGAAGGCGTCAAGCTTTACACCGGCACCCGACTGCTCGATGCCCGCAAGAATGAGATGCACAAGGAGCTTGCCTTCGAGCATCAGGGCCGGACAGTGAGAGTGCAGGCGGAAGAGGTGCTGTATGCACTCGGGCGCCGGCCCAACATTGCCGGCCTGGGCCTCGAAAAAATCGGCGTGCAGCTCGAATACGAACGCATCGTGACCAATCGCCAGATGCAGACCACACTCTCGCACATCTACGCGGCCGGCGATTGCGCGGGTTTGCACGAAATCGTTCATATCGCCGTGCAGCAAGGCGAGACGGCAGCCTACAACATCGCCCATCCGGATACGCCCCGACGCATGGACTACCGCCTGCTGAGCGAAATTATTTTCACCGACCCGCAAGTGGCCGTAGTTGGGCTAAGCGAAAAGCGCGCGCATGTGCAAAATGTCAGCTATCTCGTGGCCAAGTACCCATTCGACGATCATGGCAAATCGCTAATCATGGAAGCCAAAGACGGGTTCGTGAAATTGCTCGCGGATCCTTTGAACGGCGAGATCCTCGGCGGCTGTTGTGTGGGCCCGGTTGGGGGTGAATTGATCCACGAGATCGTCGCCGCCATGCACAAGCGCATGACCGTGCAAGAACTCGCAGCCATGCCCCATTATCACCCGACCCTCGCCGAAATCTGGACTTACCCGGCCGATGATCTGGCCGAACAGGTGACGCGTGCCGCGGCCACACCACCTCTGAAGTAATCGATGATACCCCCAATCGTTGCTGAACTTGAGCGCATTGTCGGTGGGGCAAACGTGCTAACCGCCAAAGAGGATTTAATTCCGTACTCGTTTGACGGAACAGCCGCGCTGCAGCGCATGCCTGGGTGCGTGGCCCTGGCCAAATCCGCGGCGGAAATCGCCGCGGTGCTTCGCTCAGCCAATAAACTGAAAGTTCCCATTGTGACTCGCGGTTCGGGCACCGGGTTGAGCGGCGGGAGCGTCCCCATTCCCGATTGCGTCGTGCTCTGCCTGACGAAAATGGACAAGATTCTGGAATTGGATCGAGCCAACCTGACCTTGCTGGCCGAGGCGGGCGCTGTGACGCAATCCATTGCCGATCTGGCAGCGGGCGCCGATCTGTTCTATCCGCCTGACCCGGGGTCCATGAAGATTTCCACCATCGGCGGCAACGTCGCGGAAAACTCGGGTGGTTTGCGTGGCCTTAAGTACGGGATCACCCGCAACTACGTAATGGGGCTGGAAGTGGTGCTGCCTGATGGCGAACTGCTTTGGACCGGCAACAAGTGCGTCAAAGACGTCGCCGGTTATTCGCTCAAAGATCTGTTTATTGGGTCCGAAGGGACTTTGGGCGTGATCACAAAAGTCCTGCTGAAACTTCTGCCCAGGCCGCAGGCCAAAAAGACGATGCTCGCCAGCTTCGCGGAGATGGACCGCGCGGCGCAGGCAGTTTCGGACGTGATCGCGGCCAGAATCGTCCCTTGCACGCTGGAATTCCTGGACCGGACAACTATTCATTGCGTGGAGGACTTCGCCAAAGTCGGTTTGCCGCTGGATTGCGAGGCGCTTTTGCTTATGGAAACCGACGGCCATCCGCAAGCGGTGGCGGATGAAGCGGCGCGCATGGAAGAGATTGTCCGGGCCAATGGCGCGCTGAATGTTCGCGTGGCCAAAGACGATGCGGAGGCGGCCCGCCTGGCAACCGCCCGCCGCAGCGCCTTTTCAGCGCTCGCCCGTGTCGCACCCACCACTATTCTGGAAGATGCCACCGTGCCCCGCAGTGAATTGGCCGCGATGATCCGTTTTGTGGCCAACGTCGCAGCGAAATATCAACTGCGGATCGGGACCTTCGGGCATATGGGCGATGGCAACCTCCACCCCACATTCCTGACCGACGAGAGAAACGTAGCCGAGATGCATCGCGTCGAGGAGGCGTTTAAAGAGATCTTCGACGAAGCCATTCGCTTGGGAGGCACCATTACCGGCGAACACGGAGTGGGGCTCGCCAAGAAGTCATTTTTGCCGAAATTCGCCGGCGATGCCCAAATGCGCGTCATGCGCGAACTGCGCCGGGCGCTGGATCCAAATGGCATCCTGAACCCGGGAAAAATGTTCGATTAAAGTGACCGGTTCGCATCTTAAAAATCTCGATTACTCAGTCTTGCAGCAATGCATGCACTGCGGGCTATGCCTGCCCACCTGCCCCACCTACGCTGCGACCAAACTCGAACGCCACAGTCCCCGCGGGCGAATCTCACTGATGCGCTCTATTGCCGATGGACGCCTCGAGGCCACTAAAACTTTCGGCGAGGAAATGTACTATTGCCTCGGGTGTTTGGCGTGCGTCACCGCCTGCCCCGCGGGCGTGAACTATGCCGAATTATTCGAGCATGCCCGGGCGGAGGTGGAGAGCTCGGGGGTTTTGAACTCGCCCCGCCGCAACGTTATCCGCGGGGTGGCGATTCACTGGCTTTTCGCGAGCCTCAATCGTTTGCAGGCGCTCGGCCGATTGTTGCGGTTGTACCAGCAACTCGGACTGCAAACCCTGGTCCGGCGCAGCGGTATCCTGAGGCTTCTGCCCCGGCGCCTGCGCGAGTTGGAAGCGATAACCCCTGAGATCCAGCCCCACTTCTCCTCGGAACTGATCCCATTCGTCACTGCGGCCACAGGCCAGAGACGTTTCCGGGTGGCCATGCTCACGGGTTGTGCCCAGGACCTCATTTTTAGCGATGTGAATCGCGATACGGTGGAAGTGTTGTCGCGCAACCGCTGCGAGGTCGTTACTCCCCCCGAACAATTCTGCTGCGGATCTTTGCACGCGCATAACGGGGAGTGGGAATTGGCGCAGGACCTGGCGCGCAAACAAATTGACCGGTTTCCACCGGAACGCTTCGACGCCATCATCACCAACGCCGGTGGCTGCGGATCGCATCTCAAGCATTTTCACAAACTCCTCAGCGACGATCCGGTCTATGCCGAGCGCGCGCGCCTTTGGGATCTAAAGGTTAAAGACATTCACGAATGGCTCTGCCAAATTGGGACTGAACCCCCGCCCAACGACCAACCGAGCCAGGTCGTCACGTACCACGACTCCTGCCATTTGGCGCATGGACAAAAAATCACCGCCGAACCCCGTCGTTTGCTCGAGGCGATACCTCGATTGAAACTGGTTGAATTGACCGAGAGCAATTGGTGTTGCGGCAGCGCCGGCATTTACAACCTAATCCAACCCGAGATGGCCAACGAGCTTCTGCGCCGGAAACTGGAGCATATCAAATCAACTCGTGCGACCGTCGTCGCTACCGCCAACCCTGGGTGCCTCCTCCAATTGATCAATGGGGCGCGGCAGGAGGGCATCAACCTGCGCATCGTTCACCCGATCACTTTATTGGCCGAAGCTTATCGCAACTCATGAAACCCTTTAGATATCCGGAAGTCCGAAGGTTTTGGAGTGCGCCGCTCTGCGGCGCTTTTCGTGAAATTCAATGCGAGCGAAAGCGGCGCGAAGCGCCGCACTCCAAGACGCTGGCGCGGACTCCGACGCACGGCTCCTAGGCCAGACATCTAGAAACAGACTTAGCCATGAAACAGAACCCTCGTTCAAAGCAGCAGGTAATCGCATTGCTTACCAACCCCGGCATTGTGGCCGTGGTTCGAGCCAAAAGCGCGGCGCAGGTCCGGCCGCTGAGCGACGCTTTGCTGGCCGGCGGGGTCATCGCCATCGAGATTACCATGACCACGCCAAATGCGCTGGAGGCGATCCGGGAAGCGCGGGAAAGCTTCGGAGAGCAAGCGGTCATCGGAGTTGGCACGGTGCTCGACGCCGCGACCTGCCAGGCCGCCCTCGCCGCCGGCGCGGAATTTATTGTCACGCCCATCTGCCGCACGGAGCTTGTCGCTCTCGCGCACGCGGCGGACCGTCCGGTTATGCTCGGCGCCTACACGCCAACCGAAGCCCAACTGGCGTATGAGGCGGGAGCGGATTTCATTAAAATTTTTCCCGCCGACACCCTCGGGCCCGGCTTCATCAAGAGCCTCCGGGCACCGTTACCCCACTTGCGGATTGTGCCGACGGGCGGCGTAGACGTGCATAATGTTGGCGACTTCCTCAAAGCCGGCTGTGCTGCCCTGGGCGTCGGTTCGTCACTGGTCTCCTCGAAAATCCTGCAGGAATCCGATTGGCCCGCGCTCACGCGGAAAGCGGCAGAATTTGTCTCCGCCGCCCACCGCGCCCGCACTTAGTTGGGCCTGGCGCATGCCCGGTTGACTTTCCGCAGGCGGGAGGTATCAAGCTCTGTTTGAAACGATGACCGAACAGCACCTGGACATTCGAGTCGACGACCTTACCGGTGCTGAAATCATTGCTCTGCTCAGAGAACATTTGGATTGCATGGCCCGGGTTTCGCCGCCTGAAAGCCGACATGCTCTAGACCTTTCCGGCCTGAGACAGCCTGGCATCACCTTTTGGACTATCTGGGCGGGCAACGAATTGGCTGGTTGTGGGGCACTTAAGGAACTGGACAAGCTGCACGGTGAAATCAAATCGATGAGGACAGCTTACGCGCATCAGCGGCGCGGAATCGCCTCTCAAGTGCTGCGACATATCATTGAACAGGCAAAGCAGCGAGGATATCGCCGACTGAGCCTCGAGACAGGTTCCATGGACTATTTCGAGCCGGCGCGGAGATTGTACTACCGTTTTGGCTTCTCCGTTTGCGAACCGTTCGGAGCCTATGCTCCGGATCCGAACAGCGTTTTCATGACCAAAGAGCTTTAAGTTCGGCGGATCAATTCGAAATTGCACAGCCGCACTTCCGGAAGTCCGTTCTCGTCCAGCACCAGCCGATTCTCCGAATCAAAGCACAACAACAAATGGTCCGGCTTGGGATTGAGATCTTCAAATCCGCACTGGGCGAGCCTGGACGCCTGCTGCCGCATCAATTCGTCCAGGACGTCGAGCGAGATGATTCTGCTGGCGCAAGCGTGTCGGACGTTCTTGGTTGTGAAGTACCGTCCGTCGTGAGTGGCCAGCAATTCGTCCGGACCATTCCAATTACCCCAAATCGTGATGTAATCGCAGTCGCGCCGCAGGACGGGATGGCCATCCGGTGTCCGAAGATGAGCGAGCCGGTTATAGCGCTCTTCCTCGGGCGCGGCGCGCAAAGGAGCCACTTTGCTGCCGGTCATGTAGATGGCCCTGGGATAGACTGTTTTCACCCCAAGACGTGCCAACTCCAGCGCGAAAGCCATTTCTTCAAAGGGACTATTGAAACCGTGCTGGCGCACGAGGGAGGCGTCGGCGGCAGGATTGGCGAGCCAGGGCCGATCCCCGAGATGCGACACTTTCCAAACCAAATTGATGTTGTCCTTGGTGCAGGTCCGAAACACCGGATTGCGCGAGGAAAGCCGCCGGTTCGGCGTCCGGCGCCAGCGTTCCGGCAGAAAATAGTTGAACAAGTCCGGGTCCCGCCCTACCACCCAGAGCAATCCCCCGGTGCTCTCGGCGTGGCCGAAGATATAATCCACCTCCAGGAGCTGCGTAGGATGCAAGTGCGCCGGCATGCTCTCCGGTGCGGCTTCAAAGCGGCGGGCGGTATGTTTGAGATAAATTTGCCGGTTCGCGCTCCGCACAACTTGCTCGTGCTCGGGGGTGCGTTCGAGCAATTCGTAGTCGACCAGCGCGTAAGCGAGCTGACCGTTGCGTTCGCGCAACAACTGCCCGTCCTTTCTTAATCGGAGGATGACGTGGGCCGGCTTCATGTCGATCACCCGATACCCTTTACGTTCCAATTCGTGAGTCACCAGGCTCGTCGTGCGGGCGAGGAATTCCGCGCGCCCTGAGCCGTTCAGCACGTTCTCATCGGCAATTTTGACCGCATCCAAACCCTCGATCCAGCCATACAGCACCACGTACCTGCGGAGCATATCCAGCTCCACTCCCGGATGCCGGGCGACTTTCGTGCGGATCTTGTCTTCCGAGCGGCCGGTTTGCCAGAGCTCGACCCTCTCGGTCGGCACAAAAATGCCCAAGGGCCGCTGGGTCCGGATGCGAATCGCCCGCGGGCCGGCCAGGCCTCGGCGCAGTTCCATGACCAATGCGAACTCCTCGAAGGGGCTGTTGAATTCGGCATGCATGAACTTATTGAAAGTAAAAGTGTCCAGCGGCACCGTCTCGCCCACGCGCGACCATTTGACGACCAGGTGCAGGGTCGTGCCGTCCACGCAACGAGTGGGCACTTTATAGACCGTGCTGGTGCCTTCCAGCCGTTCGCGTTTGGCCTCAAACCATTCCGGCGCATACCAATTTTCCGGCAGCAGGTTTTGCCAGAAGGGTCGTCCAAAGCACGTCAGGTACAGGTCGCCTCCACCAGCAGTTTTGAGGTGAAGGTACTCGACCCCGAGCAAGGACACCACACCCGTGCTGGTTTCGACTTTGTCGAAAAGCTCCGGTTGTGACAGATTCCCGAGCATGTTGGAGGTTCCTCGGTTCGCCCCCAACTTTGAGCACCAGACGAGAATTTCGGCTTCGCATCCTTTGCTGTTTTGTGTTCCCGGATTGTCTCCTCCAATCAGCGTGGTTCGAGCACCGGGCTGGCAGTGGTATCCTCCATCCGCGCGGTGGTCCGCTAAGAAGCGAAGAGCTCAATTCCGGCCGGACCCGCTGGTAATATTCGGTTGCCGGCGTGTGGTGGTAGTGCCTGTCTCGCTAACTCACTTGACCCACAAGGTCTGTTCCTGGCCGGTATCGACCACTCGCAACCGCACCGCCTCGGCGGAAATCTGGAGGCACCGAACAAGAAGGTTCGTCTTGCCCACGCGAACGCGCGCCTGATCATTGGGGGTGAAAAGCTGATCGTTGATTACGGCGCGGGGGTGTTTTTCATCCCAGAAGATGGCCCTAAGCACCAGCGTTTCCGGAACGGGACTTTGGCCCCATCTCAGCCCTTCAGGCGTCAACGCCAGCGACCGGTTCGGTGCCGGCGCGAGCTTTCTGAGCCGGCCCGGCTCCTCCGCATCAAGCTTTGAGTCCAGGCCAAACTGCATCCAATCGAGCACCTCATTGAAACCGTAGGTACGTTCTGCCGCGACGAACAAATCGACCTGCCCGCGGGTGTAGGGGTTGCGCAGGATCATCGCTTTTTGCGCTTCGTCATTGAACGATTCCATTAATAAGAACGACAGCAATTCACAAAAGCCCTCCTCGGCATCGGGGTCGAGCTGTTTCCTGCGGGACGCGGCCACGTGTTCGCCGACCCAGGTATGCCCGTATTCGTGCGCGCAGGTCGCTTGAAACCACCTTAACGGAAGAGCGCTCATGAGGCTGATTCGGTAGGCATGAGATCGATTGGTTTCCGTTTGCGTCAGGCCCCACACATTGGGGCAATGATAATCGTTGCCGAGCAGTTTGAATAAGCCCTGCAGCTTGACTCGGTCCATCACCTCGACCGTAACATTGGTTTGCGGAAAAACCATGTATCGGGAGAACAGGCGTTCCATTTCGTCATGCACCTCGTTGCAGATGCGCACTCCCTCATCCTCGCGCAGCACCGCAGTGATGGCGTCTCGGGCACAGAGCACCCGCTGGTCGGGCAATTGCACGAACCCTGGCGCATTCGTATCAGCCGGCAAGCCGCACACGAAACAAAAGGGAAACGAACGTTCGCACTCCTTGCAGATGTGCCTCTTTTCCAGAGTAACTTTATCCTCAATGCTGTAGTAGCCTTCACTAATCGGCCGGCCACATACCGCGCAAACCTCCGCGTCAGCCCCCAGCAGCTGCGCCGGCCATAGACAGGCCAACCCAATCAGGGCAAACCAGAAACTCAACAACCGCTGCATTCGGTAATGATAGTGACGAGCCGCTTGGAACAGCGCAAGTCTTAGGCCAGGTTTAACAATCACTACCATCTGGTAGATGACATCGCGCTGCGATGTCCCCGCCCGTAGAGCGGGCGGAACAGAACCGGAGAGGTGCACAATCGTTTCATTCGTTGCGCGGCTCATACGCGGCGCGGACGTCGCAGCGCGACATCCCCACCTCGGGTGGGGCGTCATGGTTCCAAAATAAACGGAACATCCGCCCGTTGACAGGGTTGCGATTTCTCGGAACAGTCTGACTGCGGGATGACCCTTTTGCCAATTGTCGGGCGGGAACTGCGGGTAGCGGCGCGGCGGCGCGGCACATTTTGGACCCGGACCGCCGTAGCGTTGGTGGCTATCGGGCTCGGTGTTTTTCTTTACCTGGCTAACCTCGAAGCACCCCCGCAGGTCATCGGTCGGCGAATTTTCTTCGGCCTGATCGCGTTGGCCATGTTCTTTTGCCTGTTCGCCGGCCGGCGCTCGACAGCGGATTGCCTGAGCCAAGAGAAACGCCAAGGCACTCTGGGCCTGCTTTTCCTGACCGACTTGAGGGGTTTTGATATCGTACTGGGCAAACTAGCCGCCACTTCATTGAACGGCTTTTATTGTCTCGTCGCGGTGTTTCCTGTGCTGGCGGTTCCGCTGCTGCTGGGCGGTATTACCAACGGTGAGTTCTGGCGAGTGGTGCTGGTTTTGACGGACACGTTCGTGTTCTCGCTGGCGGTGGGTATTTTTGTTTCAGCTTTAAGCCGGGACGCGCGCCGTGCCGCCGGAGCCAATCTGCTGCTCCTGCTGCTGATCATCGGCATCCCCGGAGCCTGCGCCGCGGGCGTAGCGTACCTGGTCCCGCGCCAATCCTTTCACCAGGAACTGTTGCTGTCCTGTCCACTGTATGCCTTGTACCAAAGCGATGACGGCGTTTACCGCTTATCGGGAACCTTGTTTTGGTGGTCGGTGGGTCTAATCCACGGATTAACCTGGATATTGCTTTCGGCCGCAAGCTGGGCGGTGCGTCACTCCTGGCAGGACAGACCCGTGGCTGCACGCGGGTGGTCATGGCGCCGTCTCACCAATTGGCTCAGGTTTGGGCCGGTGGCAAAACGGGCGGCTTATCGCCGGCGACTACTCGATAGCAACGCATTCTACTGGCTGGCCGCCCGATCCAGGTTCAAACCGTTGCATGTCTGGGGCGTGCTCATCTTTGTGGGAGGGTGGTGGATCTGGGCTCAGATTCAATTTGGCACCCTTTGGCTGGACGAGAACACCAGCGGAACCAATCTCACCACCGCGGTGATGCTCAATGTCGCCCTGAAATTATGGGTGGCGCTGGAGGCCGGACGCCAACTTGCCGAGGAGCGGCAGGCCGGCTCATTTGAGCTGCTGCTCTCCACGCCCTTGAGAGTTCACGACATCATCTACGGACAGCGATTGGCGCTAAAACGCCAATTTCTGGCGCCGATAATTCTGAGCACACTGACGGTGATAGTCTTCATGCTCAGCGCCGTCCGGCATTCACCGCTGCATCCCAAAGCAGTGGCGCTGGCCTGGTTGGGCGCCATTCTGCTGTTTGCAACCGACGTCGTGGCTTTGTACTGGACTGCCATGTACTGCGCTTTAACCACCCGCAGTCCAAATCAGGCAGCCATCGCCAGCATCTCGCGGATTGTCTTTGCCCCGGCAATTGTGTTTGCGGCAATTGTAGTGCTGGGAAATCTCTATGCCTATTTCTCCGGCCAGCCCGAGCCCAACACCAGTTTTTATATATCGTGGTGGCTCGGTTTAGGTGTGGCGACCGACTTGATTTACGGTTTGGGGGCCCGGCACCGGTTGCTCTCCCGGTTCAGAATGCTGGCTTGCTCGGACAAAACGCCCCGGGCACCTGCCTCGCCGTCGCTGGGCATCGGCAGTTGACCGGCTGGCGAGAACACCCCACGAGAACGCCTGCGCTATGCCCGGGGTCTAAAGAAACTTTCCCGGGTTGAGAATGCCCCTCGGATCGAGCGCGTGCTTAATGACTTCATGCAACGCGCGCGTCTCCGGCGGGAGCGCCTGCTTCCACCATGGCTTTTTCGCCAGGCCGATGCCGTGTTCGCCCGTGATCGCGCCGCCCCAGGCCAGTACCTGCTCGAACAGTTCGTCCAACGCGGCCGCGCTCCGTTCCCGGGCGCGGGGCTTGGTAAAGTCGACCATAACATTTGTATGGATATTTCCATCCCCGGCATGCCCAAAGCAGGCGACCGGAAGCCCGTGTTTCTTGCGCAAGCGCGCCGCAAACGCGAACAGGTCTTCAAGGCGGCCACGCGGCACGACAATATCCTCATTGAGCTTGGTCAGACCTGTGTCGCGCAAAGCGTAAGAGAACTCACGCCGAATTTGCCAAACCTCCTCGCATTTGGCTGCGCCCAGCCCGATCTCGACGAAACGAGGCTCTTGCGCCGCAACCAGGCTCCGGACCGCTCGGACCTCGCCACGAACCGATTGCGGTTGCCCGTCCAGTTCAACGATCAAATGCGCCTGGCACCCTTGCAACCGTTTACTCCCGGTCCGTTCATAGGCCGCGGCCAGCGTGAACGCATCGGCAATTTCGAGGGCCGAAGGCAGAAATCCCGCCCGAAGAATCGCGTGCAGTGCCCGGACCGCCGCCCGCATCGAACCAAACCCGATCGCCAGGCATGCCCGGTAGGGCGGCAATGGCAACAGCTTAATCGTTGCCTCGGTAATAACGCCAAGCAAACCTTCGGACCCGACAAAGAGCCGGTGCAGATCGAAGCCCGTTTTGTTTTTATGGGTGCGCCCGCCCAGGCGCAGTACCTTGCCGCCGGCCAAAACCACTTCCAAACCGAGAACGTAGTCGCGGGTAACCCCATACTTGAGGCAGCGCGGACCGCCGGCATTAGTCGAAATATTCCCGCCAATCGCGTTGTCTTTGCGACTCGCGGGGTCCGGCGGATAAAACAAACCCTGCTTCTCGACTTCATCGGAGAGGCGCTTTGTGTTCACTCCCGGTTCGACCACCGCGACAAAATCGTCCCGGCTGATTTCCTTGATTTTGTCCATTCGGGCCAGGGACAGGACCACGCCGCCACGGACTGGCACGCAACCGCCCACGTAGCCGTGCCCTGCCCCGCGCGCGGTCACCGGTAATCGATAACGGTTGGCAAATCGCAACAAAGCCGAAACCTCCGCCGTATTCCGGGGAAAAGCCACTGCGTCCGGCTCATGTTTGGCAAACCACTTGTCGGCGGCGTGTTCGCGCAGCGTGGCTGGATCAAAGCAAAGGGTTCCGGCCGGAACGAGTCGTTGAAGAGACTGAATAAGTCGTCGGTTAATGATGGTTCCTCAGCTGCTGTTGGCTTCGTCTCCCTGAACCGGTTTGCTTTCAGCCAGGAACGTCAGAGCCTCGGCCTGTTCCGCCTCTGGCACCTGGACTAAGATCCCGCCGGCGGCCATGGCATACCCGTCCATGCTGAGAGCGGAAAGCTCGTTCGTAACAAAGGCGTGAAACCCCGCCGCTTCCAAGCGGGAGCGCACGACATGCGCGTCAGCGGGATTAAAAGCGCGGTAAACAGTTCCGATTGCCATGATTGAACTTACCTGAAAAGGGAAGCGGAAGCAAAGCCGGCATCGGTGGTTTACATTCCGCGCACCGGCTGCTAAGACGATGCAGTGCTAAACGACGCTGGCTTGTGGAAATCCCTCAAGGCGCCTAACCGTTTCATTCTGATCGCCGGACCCTGCGTCATTGAAAGCCAGGAGCTTTGCCTGAAGATTGCCACGACGCTCAGCAAACTCAGCGAGAAGTTGGGGATTACCTTCATTTTTAAGGCCAGCTACGACAAAGCGAATCGGACGTCGGCCAAGTCCTTCAGAGGCCCCGGGCTCGAGCAAGGCTTGCGCACACTGGCGGCAGTTCGGGCCAAGGTCGGCAGGCCGTTGCTGACGGACGTGCATGATGAAGCGCAAGCACGGGCAGCGGGCCAGGTAGTGGACGTGTTGCAAATCCCGGCCTTTCTTTGCCGTCAAACCGACCTGATTCACGCCGCCGTCCAAACCGGCCGAATCGTGAATCTTAAGAAAGGCCAATTTCTCTCGCCTCAGGAAATGGGTCAGGTCGCTCAGAAAGCCAGGGCTGCGGGTGGCCAACGGCTGCTCATCACCGAACGCGGCACCACTTTCGGCTATAATAACCTGGTCGCTGACATGCGCTCGATTCCGATCCTGCGCGGGTATGGCTTTCCCGTCATATTCGACGCGACCCACTCGGTCCAATTACCCGGAGCTGGTGGCGACAAGTCCAGCGGACAGCGTGAATTTGCGCCGGTCCTGGCGCGTGCGGCAGTCGCGGCCGGGGCTGATGGTGTGTTTGTCGAAACCCACCCCGACCCGGATCGGGCTCAGAGCGATGGGCCGAATATGATTCCGCTGGCTGAAATGCCCAGGCTTCTCGCCAGTCTCTTGAAGGTATACTCGGCCGTACGATAGAATGCAGCTGCGCCTTGGAACATTTGGACGGCTTGCGTTGCCGCTTCTTTGGATTCTCTTCGCGTCAACTTCTCCCGGGCAAACCTTCGGCGGCAAGGCCACGATTAAGCCTATCAAGGGGTTCAAAGCAGCCGAGCCCTATGGTTCGCCTCATGAAACCCAGATTAAATCCCTCCTCGAGGGCGGCAAAGCCTTCCAACAGCCGGGGGGGAAAACATTGCTTTCCGAGGGCGTTACTTTGCGCACCTATAGCGAGACCAACACTCTGCAACGGGTGATAACCTGCGTTGAATGTATATATGACCCGAGCACGCGAGAAGTCAGCTCTGCAGGCCCGATCCAAATGCAAACTGCGGACGGCAAATTCTCGATCGAAGGCACAGGCTTTCTTTGGCAACCGACCAACTCCAGCCTGGTTATTTCCAACCAGGTCCACACTTTGATTCAATCCAGCGGACTTCAAAGCTCGAACGTACCCGCTGGAGTCAACGGCCAGGAAAGTGGTCCGCTGGTGGTTGACTCGGCCCGCTTCACTTATGATGGCTCGTCCGGCCGCGGAGTTTGGCGAGAGCACGTTCGGGTTATCGGGACAAACCTTGTGCTCAATAGCGAAGTGCTGACCGCGAGAGTGCCGACAGTGCCCGCTGAGCAACATCAACTGCGCTCGCTTCTGGCGGAAAAGAATGTCGCGGTTGATTACAAGGGCTTGCACGCCACGAGCGGACGCCTGGAGTACACGCCGGAAAACGAATTGATCCGCCTGACCGAGCAGGCGATGTGGACCAATGGCTTGCAGCACGGTCGCGGAGACGAGTTGGTCCTGGATCGGACCAATCAGATCTTCCAGGTAAACGGCCACGCTTCCCTCTATCTACCCGGCCAAACTTTGGGGGAAGGAGGATTTCTTTCCTACACCAATTCAGCGCGGTCAAAATCGGGCAACACCCAAAAACAGGTTATCGAAATCCTGTGCGACAACTATGAAATTCGCACCAACTGGGCCATTTTTCGCGACCAGGTCCAGCTCAACGAGCAGTTGGACAACACCAACCGTGGCAGTATGACCTGTGAGAAGGCCATGACCGTGACGTTCGCCGGGACAAACGAATTACAAACGTTAACCGCCGAAAAGAACGTGATCATTCAGGAAGGGGAAAAGAAAGTCACCGGGAATCGCGCTTTTTACACTCACACCAATACGACTCTGGAGGTTACCGAGCACCCTACCTGGCAGGACGGCTTGCGCAGCGGCAAAGGGGACCTCCTGCGGCTGAACACGCAACAAAGCGAAATGCTCGTCCAGGGCACTGCTTCGCTGACTTTGCCCGCCACCGAACTCGCCAGCCAGTTCTCCTCGTTGACCAATGCCACCCCGCGCCCGGTCGCCACCGTGACAAACCAGTTCGCCCAAATCTTCTGCGAACAGTACCTGTTGCGAGGCGACAAATCCGTTTTCCAGGGGGGCGTTTATGCCACGCATCCCGAAATGAATGTGACTTGCGAGAATATGGCCATCCTGGTGCGGGACCCCGGGATTACAAACGTGATTGCCCAACAAAATGTCGTTTTCGACCTGATGACCGCAAAAGACAAGGTTCACGGCACCGGCGACCAGGCGGTGTACTCGTTCGGAATGCTCAACACCATCACCAACGGAATCCTTCCGATTAACGAGCTGAAACTAACCGGCACTCCCGCGACATTGGTGACCACCAACCTGAACTCGCGCGCCGATCCGATGACGTCGCGTAATGACACCATCATTTTGGACCGCATCCGAGGCAAGCTGCTCCTGCCGGGGAGCAATTACACCATTCAAGGCACACTCAAGATGGACACCAATATATTCCTGTTGCCGAAAAAGAAACTCACGAAATAATGGGCTGACGCAACCGCCACCAACCAGGCCCATGCTTGAACCACAGTCAGACCCGCTCCGGCAAGAATTAGAGCCGGCTGTGCCGGTAGCGGTAAGGGTCAATCCGCCACTGCTGGCCACGACTGCTTTGCTCAAGCAATACCGCCACCGGCGCGTCGTCAACGGCGTGTCCATCACCGTAGCCGCCGGAGAAATTGTCGGGTTGCTCGGCCCCAACGGCGCCGGCAAAACCACCACCTTTAACATGGTCGTTGGGGTAGTGCGGCCAGACGCCGGACAAGTGATTTTTCAGCAAACCAACATTACGCGCCTGGCCATGCACAAGCGAGCCCGTTTGGGCATTGGTTACCTGACGCAGGAACCCTCGATTTTCCGCAAGCTCACAGTCGAGCAAAATATTCTAGCCATTCTCGAGACCTGCCGAATGAGCAGAAAGGAGCGAGCGATTCGCCTCAAATACCTGCTGCAGGAACTGGACCTGACCGAACGAGCCAAAAACAAGGCTTACACCTTGAGTGGCGGCGAAAAAAGGCGCCTCGAGATCACCCGGGCCCTGGTCACCAGCCCGAAGCTGCTGCTTTTGGACGAGCCCTTCAGCGGAATCGACCCTCTGGCGGTGTACGAAGTGCAGAAAATCGTTCGCCGGCTCAAAGAGCGCGGCCTCGGGATTCTGATCACGGATCATAACGTCCGCGAGACTTTGAAACTGGTCGACCGCGCGTACCTCATCCACAAAGGCGAAGTTGTTTACGAAGGCGTCGCGGAACAACTGGTCAATGATCCCAAGGCGCGGGAAATTTATCTGGGACCCGATTTTAACCTGTAAATCTCTTATGCAACGCGATGTCGTTACCGTCAAACGGTTCTACACAGAACATTCGAGCAGCCTGGAGTTGAGCCTGCTGGCTGGGGCCAGCGGCCTCAAACGGATCATTCGCGAGCCAACGGTAAACCGGCCGGGCCTCGTGCTCTCGGGATTTACCCGTTATTTTGCCTTCAAACGCGTCCAGGCGATTGGCAATGCTGAAGCCTTTTTTTTGAAATCGCTGCCCGAGGAAGAGCGGCTCCGGCGTTACCAGACGCTTTTCTCGTTCAAAGTGCCCTGTGTCGTATTTTCACGGAATCTTCATCCCGACAAACTCTTCCTCAAGGCGGCCGAGGAGGCCGAGGTGCCCATTTTCCGCTGCCCGTTGGTGACGATGAAGCTGATCAATATGGCAACGCTGGCTTTGGAAATGATGTTTGCGCCGCGTGGGACAGAGATGGGCAGCATGGTCGACATTCTAGGGGTGGGGGTGATCCTGCGCGGTGAAAGCGGGATCGGCAAAAGTGAGAGTGTCCTCGCGCTGATTGAGCGCGGCTACAGCCTGGTGGCCGACGACATTACCAAGGTCACCCTGGTGGATGGCCGAGAAGTGGTCGGCACCAGCGCGGAGGTCACCCGCAACCATATGGAAGTGCGCGGCATCGGCATCATTAATGTCGCCGCCATGTTCGGCGTCAAAAGCATCCGGCACGAAAAGAATGTCGACCTCGTGATCACGCTTAAGTCCTGGAACGAAGTCGAAGACGTGGACCGATTGGGTATCGAGCAGGAATACGTCAGCATCCTGGGCGTGGACATCCCCCACATAACCATCCCGGTGCGCCCGGGCCGCGACCTGGCGCGCTTAATCGAAGTGGCCGCCTTCCAAACCAAGCTCAAGTCGTCCGGGTACAACCCCGCCAAGGAATTGAACGACCGCCTCATCTCGAGGATGGCGGCGGCAGCCAAGCTCTGACTCCGGACCGATGCAGTTTAACCAGGGAGAGACCTTGATGAACACCGATGGAAACAGCCTAAAACGTACGACCCGCACGTTTGATCTCGCCTATCTGCCAATGCACCCGGCATGCCCGAAACCAGTGTGAATCGGCGAGATTTCATACGAGTGCTCGGCGTGTTGGGTGGCGGGACGATCATGGCCCCTTTCATCGGAAGAGCGGGTCCCGATCACGCACTGCCCCTCGAACAACTCGTTCGCTTTCCGGAAAAAACCGACCTCATCCTGAGAACCGATTCGCCTCGCGCTCGCATGCTTTGTCCGCTCGCTATTTTCAACCGCGGATTGAGCGGATTGCCAGAATTGCGTTGAAGCGAGCAATTCTGAGCACCTATTCTCTTGGCGATAAGAATGAAATTGTTCTTTTACACGCCGATTATTGTCATCGGCGCATTTGCGGCGCTGTTCGCAGTTGAAAAACTGATTCCGCTGCGCTGCAATTCCAGAGCACGGCTGCTGTCCCGGCTCGTCGTCAACGGCGTTCTTTCAGCGATGGCTTTCGCTGTGGCAGCCCTCGTGGTGCGACCTTCGGCGGTCAGCGCGGTGAACTGGGCTTCAGCCAAGCCCTTTGGAGGGATGCACTGGCTCCAAATGCCGCCGGGGTTGGAATTCATCGTCGGGTTTCTGCTGCTTGATTGGAGCTTTTATTATTGGCACTTGCTGAATCACAAATTGCCGTGGCTCTGGCGATTTCACAACGTTCATCATATCGATCCCGAATTGGATGTCTCGACTGGCTTTCGCTTTCATTTTGGCGAGGTGCTGTTGTCTGCGGCCTTTCGGGTAATCCAAGTGAGCGTGATCGGGGTGTCACTCATGACCTTTGCCATTTACGAAATCGTGTTCCAGGTCGAGACGCTCTTCCATCACAGCAACCTTGCCTTGCCAATCCGCTTAGAACGCCTGCTCAATAGGATTATCGTCACGCCCAGAATGCACGGCATCCATCATTCTCAAATCCGGCGCGAGACCAATTCCAATTACAGCGTGGTGTTTTCCTGGTGGGATCGGCTGCACCGGACCTTCGGTTTCAACGTTCCGCAGTCCCAAATCGAAATCGGCATCGCCGGGTATACCTTGCCCGAGGACAACAAGCTTTGGAATGCAATGATCATGCCTTTCGCAAAACAGCGTGATTATTGGCACAAGCCGGACGGCACGATGCCGCAACGCAAAGGTGACCAACGATGAACCATTCAAACAAACACATGCCACTGCTTTTTTGGGGCTTCGCATTGCTGCTGGCGGCCAGTTCGACACGCGCGGCCGACCTGCCCTACCAGCCGAATTGGGATTCGCTTGACCGGCGCCCGTGCCCGACCTGGTATCTCGATGCCAAGTTCGGGATCTTCATTCATTGGGGCGTTTACTCGGTGCCCGCCTGGGGCGCGCCCAAGGAATATGCCGAATGGTACTGGAATCACATCGAAGACCGAAACCCCAATAACGTGTGGCGGCAATTTCACGAGAAAAACTACGGAAAGGATTTTCCTTACCAGAATTTCGCGCCGATGTTCCGCGCCGAATTGTTCAATCCCGACCAATGGGCGGATATTTTTTATCGCTCGGGCGCCAAGTACATCGTGCCCACTTCCAAGCATCACGAAGGCTTCTGCCTTTGGCCCAATGAAGAGGCGAACCGCACCTGGGGCCGGCCGTGGAATGCCACGGTGGTCGGGCCGAAACGAGATCTGCTGGGGGACCTGAGCCAAGCGGTACGGAAACGCGGGATCAAATTTGGTTTTTATTATTCTCTCTACGAATGGTTCAACCCACTCTGGCTGAAGGATCGCCACGCCTATGTCACCCAGCACATGCATCCCCAGTTCAAAGACGTGGTCAGCCGTTACAAACCCGCCATCATTTTCACCGACGGTGAGTGGGACATGCCCTCCAAGGATTGGAAGAGCGAGGAGCTGGTCGCCTGGCTCTTCAACGAGTCTCCGTGCAAAGAAGAGGTCGTGATCAACGATCGCTGGGGCAAGGAAACCCGCCACCACCATGGAGGCTATTACACCACCGAGTATGGTGCCGGCCTCAAGGATGATTCGCATCCCTGGGAAGAAAGCCGCGGCATGGCTTATTCCTATGGCTATAATCGTGCCGAAACCATCGACGACTACAAGACCGCCCGCGAGCTCGTCCTGGTTCTGTGCGACCTGGTCAGCCGCGGCGGGAATTTCCTGCTCGATATCGGTCCGACCAGCGATGGCAGAATCCCCGTCATCATGCAGCAGCGTCTGCTCGAGATCGGCGATTGGCTCAAAGTCAACGGCGAAGCAATCTATGGCACACGCTTTGCCGGCCGCTCCTGCCAGTGGTCCGAAGGCCAAAAACCGTCGCAGGAGTATGGCGAGTTTCGCGTCAAATACGACCTGATGAATCAAATCGGGCAAAAGCCCAAAGCGGGCAAGGCGTCCAAGCAATTCTTCTTCACGAAGAAGCCGGATGCGCTGTACGCGATCACCACGGGCTGGCTTGCTCCCCAACTCACAATTCACAACGTGCGCCTCCCGGCCACCGCTCAGGTCACGATGCTCGGGTTGGCCGACAAAGTACACTTTGCCGTGCAGGGAAACGACCTGGTTATCGATGTTCCCCGGCTCGAACCAGACACACTGCCGTGCCGCTACTGCTACACCTTTAAATTACCCGGTGCCGAGTTCCTGCCGGAGTAGCGCACAGTCCAAGCCATCAGAGAGACCCTCAATGCGTCGGCCTATCCGTGGTAAAACCCCATGGTTTCGCCTAAGAGCGTGTTTTAAACACCGACTTGGGCGTGGGCATATCAGGTTCGGAGTCCCGCCTTTAGGTGGCCCAGCGCCAAAACCGCCTGAAGGCGGGACTCCAAACGAATTCTAAAACACGCTCAAAGCCCCGGACCACTGGCAAGGATCGCTTTCCCGAATATTCATGGGCGCAGTTCTGTGGCAGGGTGGATGAATGTATTTTGCTGATTCAGCGCGGCTCTTGGGCTTGAGCGTATTCCTGGCCATGGCCTGGCTGGCCCAGGGAACTTCCCATGCCCGTGCGACGCCACTCGGCAAATCAGTCAGCACCGAAACCGCGTTGCTGGACGCCGCCACGCGGCTCGACTTCACTAATTCCACCCGCCTGAGTCGCTTCGGTGAAGAAATTGAAGACATCAGCTCCGACCGCTTTGGAGACAAACGCATGCGTCGCGGGTTTCGAGAACTTCATCGCCTAACAAAGCAAATCCTGGCCTGCCAGGACCAGAACACACGAGCGGATCTTGAGCATTCCTTTCGAGAAACAGCCACTGCCCTGGCGAATCTGGCCAGGTCGCCGATGCCCAGAAAAGTCGACTTCTTCCAGACTCCATGGTTTTTCCTCAAGCGCTTGTCCCGTCCGGTCGGCCAGGGGCGGACACCCGCCACCAACCTGCGCGCCGAAAACCAGCCGGACGTGAGCCGTTGGGATCCCGAAGCATCAACCTTTTGGCGACGGCCTTTGAGTATTGCCTCGCAGGACTTGTATTACGGTTTCGGCCGCACCAGGTTTTTGTTGGAAAACCAGCCGATCTGCACCTATGCGGCACCGAAAGAAAGTTACGGGCGCAATCCCGGGTTCGAGGTTGATTGCAATGGAACCCGGTTAAAACTCAAATTTGCCGAAGTGTCATCAGAGGCATTTGCGTCGAGAATCTTTTTCGCGCTGGGCTATCACACGGATCCGACGGATTACGCGCCGAGTGTCAAGGTCCGCTACTCGCGCGCGATGCTGCGCGAGTTCAACTCGCGCAAACCGCTGCAGACCCATTTTACATTTGCGGGATTGCTGCCGTTGTTCACGTTGAAACTGCAGGAGCATTACAGTCCATTCCGTTACATCACAGCGGCCGTCTTGCGCGATGGCACCCGCTGGTCAGGCCCTGAACTAAAGCGCCGCCTCTTGCGTGACTCAACCGGGCCTCAGCCGGAACTGGAACAATCCAATTATCGGCCGGAGGTCGAATTGGCCATTGATTATCTGGAGACGGCTCCGGCGAACGTGCAACTTAAGGACGGCAAGAGCATCGGTCCCTGGGACTTTGGCCAACTCGATCACACGGGCCGGAGGGAACTGCGCGGCGCCGCTCTGCTGGCGGGATGGCTGGGATGGTTTGATACCCGCTTCGATAATACCCGCTTGCGCCTGGTGAGCACCGGCAACGGACCACAATTGGAGCACTTCTTTTCCGACCTGGGCGGAGTCCTCGGCGAAACCAGCGGAATCCTCTACAACCGCGGCGAATTACCCAACGCCTTTCCCTGGAGATTCACCCGCCCTGCCAAAGTAGCAGATGCGAACAATTCAGAAGCCCCTTTTCCGTTAGACGGCTACAAGCCGATTGCGCCCACTCCGGCCTTCGCGTGCATGACGCTCCAGGATGCTCGCTGGATGGCCCGCCTCATCGGGAGCTTGACCGAGCAACAGCTGACTCAGGCCCTGGTTGCCTCAGGGTTCGATTCGGCTCAAACTCGTTTGTATCTCGAGAAGCTGATCAGCCGCCGCGACCACCTGATTGCGGACCTCGGGCTGGGATCGGAAATTCCGTTGCTTCGGCTTGGCAACTTAAATCGAGGGTTCGATTATGATCCAAGCGCCAGCGGCCCAATCACTATTCAGGTCAACGGAAACCCAGTCCGAGCGCCACTCGGCCGCGAGCGAATCGTGCGAGGAAAGCTCATCGCCCCGGGTCACAGCGCTCGGAGAGAAACCGCGATGAGAATCAGTCATTCCGGTGCGCCTTGAGGTCTGCCTCCAGGGTGCTTGGAAACCGAGTCCATTCACCACACCAGATTGGTGACGGACCGCGCAGTATGGAACTCGCTATGGCCATCCACCAGCATAACGAAACCGGCGGGAGATTTCCGGTGCCAGCCTTTTGGGTTCTCGGGAAGGACCAGGACATTGTCGCAAAACAACACGGTTCGCGCGGGCGATGAAACCGCCGTGGATTTCTGTCCGTCTAGTCCCCCGTCCCCGGTCGGATATCCAACGGCATTGAACATGTATGAATTACCGACCCAATCGAACAAGGTGTGCGGAAGCGTGTCGGTGCGGCCCTGGTCAAGGGGACAAGTTACGACTTTTTCGTTCAATCCGTAGTGGTTCAAAGGGCGGTCCATTCGATTAAAAATACCGCCTTGCTGGTTGGAAAGGTTGTTGTTGGTGCGCCCGGCCCACACGAACCATTCCATCCCTTCGGTGTTCACATTGGTGGAACTCCAAAAGAATCGTTCGCCAAAGTCAGGCAGGTAGAGTTGCATGGCAACTCCGCACTGACGCAATTGGGAGATGCATCGGGTGTTCTGAGCTTTCGCCTTGGCATTGGCGAGCGCTGGCAATAATAGGGCGGCGAGGATGGCAATAATGGCAATGGCCACGAGCAATTCAATCAGCGTAAATGCCAGCTGCGCCGGCGAACCGGCTGCGCGAACGCGACAATGCCAGCGATGAACCATAGGATCATAAGATAAGTAACCTAAACTTCTGGTTCTTTCCAGAGAATTACCAGGGGCCGGGGGCCGGGCCGTTGCATGGCCGCTTCCGTTGCCCTTCGGTACTCGTCGGAATGCTAGGGCGGAATCACAAGGAATTCGGAGGGCTTAATGACGCGCCCGTCGGACAAGATAAAGTCCGTAGCGCCAAAATTCACGGTTACGCATACGCCGTTGGCAAAACTCGTCTGCTGAACGTTGCGATCCTGAGTCAGGAAGCGGTGATCGGTCATTTCCTGGTAACCAACGCGGCGCACAATCGAGCAGGTATTACGGTAACTTTGAACGAAGCGCGCCTTGGATGATTCCCAGAGCTTGCGATCGAACATGAACATGGGCGGAACGCCGTAGAGCACGTTGAATAGGTCGCGCTTATCCCACAGTGACGGCAGCTTGTTGTTGTAGTCGCCCCAATACCAATGAGCCACCACGCAGTCGTGATAGACGAGTTCCCACAGCGGCAGGCGGTATTTCTGGCCGAGCTGAAACTTGGCGACAGCTTCAGGGACATTGGTCCAGATCTCTGCCATGCGGCGCCCGGCATCGGGAACACGGTACGGCCCGAGACTCATCATGCCTTCGAAGTAATGCACGGAGGGCACCGCGGCGTCGTGGCCGGTTTCTGAACCGGTCACCAGCTTGTTTTCTTCGGACATGTAGCGAAGCAATTCCATTTTCCATTTACGGCTGTCGGACCGAGTCATGGGGTGCTGCGGGCTGTAACATTCATTCCAAGGAGCAGCAGTCGTGGTGTCGATAAACCGGGAGAGATACGGATGCGTCGCCAGATCCGCGGGAACCCGTTGCTGGGCGAACTGCGGGCCAAAGCGATCGCAAAGGACGCCGCAGGGGATGAGCGGACCGTCACGGGACTCAACGCCCCATCCCTTAATCCAATTGCCGCGGCGATCCAGGATGATGTCGCTGGGCCAGGCATTAGTCGTCCAATCCGGATGAATCCAGCGCAGCCTGGGGAAATTGGTGGGCGCCATCACGTCCTGGTAAATGTCATAGCGACTGGTGAGCACACCCAATTCATTCAAAGCTTTCAAGCGATCCGGCGGCTGCTGGTTGCTCCAAAGGATCCGTTGGATACCGGCGGCCTGCATCTCGCGCACGACCTCGACCGAATCACGGTCCCAGCACCAAACGTTACGGCGCCGATCAGCCGATCAACGCTTGGATTGACCTTCTGCTTCTCGGTGAGGGTCTTGAACAAGCCGGTTTCTTTGGCATAAGCGCGGTAACGTTTGGCCATGGCAACATGCCCGCCGTGGTCGAAGAACACATACCGTAGGCGTCGTGCGTAGCCAAATTGCCCAAGTTGCGCATCCCACTCGGGCGAAATTGCCAGGCGCCCATCCAGCCGCTCAATGCGAATGGACGCGTCGTCCGGCGTTTCCAGGATCGTCATTTGGCCGCGTTGTCCGTCGGTCATGCCAAAAAAGGCCATGCAAATCCCGTGGCCGCCATAGGCAATAAGATGGATCGGAGGGATTGAAGGATCATCGACGGGATAGGAAATACCTTCATTCATCGGCACGACCAGGTAGTCACCACTTTCGCCCTCGAAAGGAGACGGAAAACGAAGGCTCGATAGGAGTTGGCCCTGTCCGGCGAGCGTCACAATCAACTCCGGTTGAACTGCATCCAGGCTCGCAGTGACCGTGAAATCAAACCCCGAGACTGCGTCGAGCAACGAACACTGCAGTTCGCCGGACTTAACCGAAGCTTTTTTAATCAGGTAGCGATTTGACAACGTCTGTTGTCGCCAGAGTCTGCCGGAGACAAGATCCTGAACCGAGAAAGTGGCATTCGAAGTGTCGAAGACAACCGCCACAGCAGCATTGCTCAAGGTCAGAAGCGGCGGCAAGTCGGTGGGCCGAAGTGAAAGAATGTTGCGACCACGCGAAACAGAATAATCATCCACCCAGATCTCCACGGGTCCTGAACCAATCAGGCGCGGCTGGAGGCGGGCCACATTCTCGGAAACGATCACCCGTGCGCTCAGGCGCTGCCAATCGGGCGCCTCAGAAACGGTGTGTTCCCCCGCCGACCATTCCACTACCCTGCCCGGTTCATCCCAGGTTGACGCGCACAAGGTAACGGAGCCTGGACCTTGCACTTTGACCCAGCATTCGAGTTGCAGGACGTCGCCGGCACGCACCTCCAGGCCAAGCGCAGGTTCGAGGCTCCAGTCCTGCTCCGCGCGATGTTCGAGATGCAGCGCAAAACTCCCGGAATGAACCGTTTTTTGATCCAGATTCAGCGTGAGTGCACCGGCGCTACGTGACCAGCTTCGCCAGTTATTGGTGCCGGTTTCGAAGCCACCGTTCGAGACGAGGTTTTGAGCTGCGGCTAGGCCTGGAGCCAGGACGCCCATGAGAAGGGAACCGAGCAGAGCTAAGTTCATGGAAAGCCGCGCGTGCGGTCCAAACGCGTAAACCACGGCGCCGATGAGCAGAGCTATGCCGGTGAGAACATAAAAAGAAAAGAAAACCGCGATTTGGAGGAGGGCGAAACGGTGCAAGAGCAACCGCGCCGTCACGGTCACGAGCGTTGCCCACAGGAAACACAGAACAAAGCCCCGCCAGCCGAAGGACAGTTGTTTTTCGGGGTAAGCCGGCTCGGTCGTGCGTCGCGACCGAAGCAAACAGTTGTAGAGAATCAGGAACAAAGCCGCGTAGATCAGCCAGACGATCAACTGGCCTGGAAGGATCGAGGGAATGGATTTAGGCTTGATAGCAAAACCCCAGAAGATGTACCAGGCGAGCAGTATGCCGCCGAAGATCTTCAGCCCGGCCGGCCCGGGGAGCAAATCGCGCAGTGAATGAAAGCTACCGCCCGTACGCCGCCACCAAAGCACGGCCAGGCCCAGCACCAGGCCATTGCCGGCGCCTGATAGAAACGAGCTGATGACAGATGGAGAATTAACGAATTGCATCAAACCGAACATGGCCACCAGCGCCCCCAGCCACAACGCCGGGCGTTTGAGAATTGAGTTCTGTATCCGTCGGGGCAGCCCGAGCAACACTTCGTTGGAACTGGTCAAAACCAACTCCGCCAGCAGCAAGGGCACAACGAAGGCGAGGAGCGGATGAAGAAACAAAGCGCAAATAATGGTCTCGAACAGAGCAATGCCGCCGAGCGTGTAGAACGGCCCCTCTGGCCGAAAGGAAGTCCAAACGACCTTCGTGATGTAGGCCTCATACATCCCAAAGATCATCCCAGCCGCATAGAGAGGCCAGAAAGACGGCTTCCCAAAACGAAACACTACGCCGGCAAAAAAGACGATGTGCAACAGGTAAAGCGGCCAGACTACGAGCACACCCCAAACGGTGAAAAAGGGAAACATGGTCGAACCCGCCGGCACCTCAACGCACACGACTGACCACATCCCAGCCAGAAGCCAAAACGCAACCTTGCGCCTTGAAGAAGGCGGTCCGAACGCGGCAACGTTGTCAAAAGTCGCGGTGTGGCTCGCGGAGATGCTCATGTACTTTTGGGGCGAAAAGCCCCGGAAAGTGCCGCCTCAAGCTCAGCCGACACGCCGAGCGGCGCAGCCCATCGACGTAACTGGTGCGGTGGCATGTAGGCGGCACGCACCGACGCCTCGTCAATGAAGTAATCCGCGTCGGAAAAAGCGCGCATAAAGCTTGGGACATTCGACGGGGGCAACTGGATAACAAAGTCCAAGTCATGAGTCGTGCGCGGAATGCCCCAGGCATTACTAGCCATTGACCCCGTCAGCATGCACGAAAAGCCGCCCACATTGAGCCGGCGCACGTAGTTCAGGAGGAGATCCTGTTCCGTCACAAAGTTCGTGCCAATGACAGTCGCTCTCGTAGCAAGCGCTCAACTTCCGCCGGGGACGCATTAGGGTGCTGGCGCCGGATGCCGAGGCGGGCCATCTCGCACGCTAGTTCGTGGAGGCGCAGGGCAATCCCAACCCGTTGCTCGCGGCTCATGGCTCGATAACGAGTGATTTGCATTTCGAGGGCAGCATCCGGGTTCATCGACTTTAGAAGGCTAGCCGTTGGTTAATCAGAGCTCAAGCTTGAGTTAAAGGAGCGCGATTGTTGCGGTGCCATCTCGAATCTTGAACTCACTTTCGTGAACCATCCCACTCTCAAAGCAGTTTCTACTGTCGTTCATGTATCACCTCGCACACTCGCAACGTGCGGAGGCCGCCACCAGCGATGCCGACACCAATTCACCTTCTTTACCCGAACAGCCGTAGATTGAACCACTTGACGATATTTCTTTGGCATCCGTTCTGCTGATCCAACTGGTTAAATCGGTCGCATCCCGGCATGGTGGTTCACCAATCAAACATCACAAAAAGACAGTTAACCGGGACCAAGGCCTACCTTTTTTGCGGTCTGGCGCTTGCTTTCGGAATCTTAATCCGATTCCTGCTCGATCCTCTATGGGGAGACCGGTTGCCATATGCTGTCTCCTTTTTGGGCAATCTCCTGGTATTGCAGTTTGTCGGCGTTGGACCGTTCATTATGACGGTGCTGTGCGGGTTCGCCCTGGATAACTACTTCTTTGTGCCACCTCGACATTCGTTAGTAGGTGGCGATCGAGTTAATCAGCTTAACGGCCTGCTCTATTTTCTGGTTCATCTGGTGGTTTTGGTCTTCTCCCAACGGGCACGCGGAGCCCGACTCAAAGAAGAGAAAGCGCACGAGCGGGAGAGACAGCATCTGGAAGAATTGCGGGAAAGCGAGGCGCGCTACAGTGCGGTCGTACAAAACAGCATCGACGCAATCCTGTTGACCGATGCCGAAGAACGTATTCTGGCGGTGAACCCGGCAGCCTGCCGGATGTTTGGAAGAACCAAGGAAGAACTTCTAGGGCTAAGCCGATTGACGCTGGTTGACGCGGCGGACCGGGAACGAATTCAAAGAGCGGGAAATAATCCCGAAAAACTCCAAATGGAGGTGACGTTTGTTGGCAAAGATGACAATAAGTTCACCGGAGAGATTTCAACGGGGCGGTTCATCGACCGCAATGGCGATCTAAAATGCAGTTCCGCGATCCGCGATATTACCGAACGCAAGCGAGATGAAGCGCAGTTGGCGTCGCTTCACAAGGAACTGGTTTCCGCATCCCATCAGGCCGGAATGGCGGAAATCGCCACGAGCATCCTCCACAACGTGGGCAATGTTTTGAACACCGTAAATGTTTCGGCCACGATTGTTCGCCAGGCGGTCCGTTCTTCCAGGACGGCCACTTTGGCAAAAGCGATCGCGCTCCTTCAGGAGAATCAAAGCAACCTTGCCCAATTCCTTTCTCTTGACCGGAAAGGCAAACAGTTGATTCCCTTTTTGTCGGCCATTGCCGAACAACTGCAGAAGGAACGAGGCACGATTACCCAGGAGCTGGACGTCCTGCTCAAAAGCGTTGAGCACATCAGGCAAATCGTGGCTCACCAGCAATCTTACGCGCGCACCGGAGGGGTGTTGGAAAACGTAAAAATCGCCGAGCTTGTTGAGGACGCACTTCGCATTTATCGAATCGGCCAGGGCGCCCAACCCGCCACCGTTATTAAGGAATTTGAACCTCTTCCGCCAACGATGGTAAACCGGCATCTCGTGCTCCAGATTCTGGTGAACCTGCTGCAAAACGCTCGCCGCGCGTGTGAAGACTCCAACAACGCCAGAATCACTGTGCGAATCCGGTCCTCAAAACCCAAGCGGGTTTGCGTTGAAGTGATCGACAACGGCGTTGGCATTCCACCCGAGAATCTCACAAAGATTTTCGCCCATGGCTTCACGACGCGCAAAAATGGGCATGGATTCGGCCTTCATAGCGGGGCCCTCGCGGCTAACGAAATGGGCGGATCTCTGGTGGCACACAGCGATGGACCAGGAACGGGCTCGACTTTTGTTCTCGATCTTCCACTGGAACATGAACTGATCGCGGCCCAGTCCCGCAAGTAATTCAGAATGCCCCGGGTCCGCACAATGCCGGCCGGCGATACCAAGAAACCCTGACTGAGTCGCTCCGCTTACGCGGGAGCCTTCTCATCGCTCAGCGTTTTTGCCTTTCCTTCGTGGTTTCGGTTACTTCGTTCACCCGAAAGCAAAAGGGCATCCGGCGAACCGGATGCCCTTAGCGAAGGAGCGAACCTGATTAGCCGACAAGCGGATTTTCCGCGGCAGCCAAAGCCGGCGCGGCGGGCTCTTCGGGCTCGGGCTCATCGATGATTTCGACCAGCGGCTTGAGGCGCACCTTGCGGTGATGGTCGAAGCCTGTGCCGGCCGGGATGATATGGCCCATGATAACGTTTTCTTTGAACCCGCGCAGGTAATCAACCCGGGCGCGGGTGGCCGCTTCTGTGAGCACGCGAGTCGTGTCCTGGAAGGAGGCGGCGCTGAGGAAGCTTTCGGTTTCCAACGATGCTTTGGTGATCCCGAGCAGGACGGGTTGAGCCTCGGCAGGCTTGCCGCCCATCTTCTCGACGCGCTGATTCTCTTCCTCGAATTCGAGTTTGTCCGCCTGCTCGCCCCACAGGAAAGTGGTGTCGCCCGGTTCGGTAATGCGAACCTTGCGGAGCATCTGGCGCACAATGATCTCGATGTGCTTGTCGTTAATGGTCACACCCTGCAGCCGGTAAACTTCCTGCACTTCATTGACGAGGTGTTCCTGAAGTTCCTGCGGCCCGCAGATGTCTAGGATTTCGTGCGGGTCGATCGGGCCTTCGGTGAGCTGCTGGCCTTTCTTGACGTAATCGCCCTTGAAGACAATAACGTGCTTGCCGATGGGGATGAGGTGTTCCTCTTCCACGCTGGTCTGCTGGTCCTTGATCAAGATGCAACGCTTGCCGCGAACGCTCGCGCCAAAATCGACGATGCCGTCGATTTTCGAAATCTCAGCCGCATCCTTTGGCCGACGCGCTTCAAACAATTCGGCCACGCGCGGCAGACCGCCGGTGATATCTTTCGTCTTCGAGGTTTTGCGCGGCGTCTTGGCCATGAGCGTGCCGGCCACGATTTTGTCGCCTTCAGCCACGACGATGTGCGCCCCGGAGGGGATCGGGTAATTGGCCGCCGGCTCGTCTTTGTCGTCCATGATGATGATTTGCGGGTGCAAATCCTCTTTGTGCTCGATGACGACCATGGCTTCCTGGCCCGTGGTCTCATCGGTCTCCTGCTTCATGGTGACGCCTTCGATGATGTCGGCGAACTTCACGCGACCGGCTTTCTCGGAGAGAATCGGCACGTTATACGGATCCCATTGGACGAAGGTGTCACCCTTCTTGACCCGGCCGCCGTCCTTGACCGCGATGACCGAGCCGATCACCACGTTGTGCTGTTCCAGTTCACGCCCGTCGTCAGCCAGAATAGAGACCGATCCGTTCTTGTTCAGAACGATGTTATTGCCGTCTTCAAGCTCAACCAGGCGCAGTTCGTTGTACCGAACGACACCGTCGTACTTGGCCTTGATTTGAGGCTGCTTGAACACCTGCGAGGCGGTGCCACCGATGTGGAACGTCCGCATGGTAAGCTGCGTCCCGGGTTCGCCAATCGATTGCGCGGCAATAATGCCGACCGCTTCGCCGAGCTTAACACGGGCGCCGGTCGCCAGGTTGCGGCCGTAGCAGTTCATGCAAACGCCGTGCTTGCTCTCGCACGTCAGCACCGAGCGAATTTTGACCCGCTCGACGCGCGATCCTTCGATCAACTTGGCTTTGACTTCGTCAATTTCGTCGTTGGCGCGAACTAGAAGTTCCTTCGGGTTGGTCGGGTTCGCAATATCGTCGCACGAGTGACGTCCAATCAGCCGTTCGCTGAGTTTGACCACGACGTCATCGCCTTCATAGATGGCCTGAACCCAGATGCCGTTGGAGGTGCCGCAATCTTCCTCGCGGATGATCACGTCCTGGGCCACGTCGACGAGTTTGCGGGTCATGTAGCCCGAGTCGGCGGTCTTCAGGGCGGTGTCAGCCAGACCTTTGCGGGCGCCGTGCGTCGAGATGAAGTACTCCAGGACGGTCAAGCCTTCGCGGAAGTTCGAGAGAATGGGTTTCTCGATGATATCGCCGGAAGGTTTGGCCATCAAACCACGGACACCGGCTAACTGGCGGACCTGCTGGCGGTTGCCACGCGCGCCGGAGTCGACCATCAGCGAGACCGGGTTGTATTCCTTTTTGCCATGGTTGGCATCGAGCGTGCGCAACATGACGTTGGCAATCTGGTCGGTGCAATGCGTCCAGATGTCGATGATTTTGTTGTAGCGCTCACCCGGAGTGATAACACCTTTGCGATATTGCTTTTCGACCTCGCGGATCTGCTTCTGCGCGGCATCAATCTCCTGATCTTTTTCTTTGGGAATGATCATGTCGTCGATCCCAATCGAAACACCCGCTTTGGTGGCTTCGCGGAAGCCGAGCTCTTTAAGCTTGTCGAGCATGATCACGGTCTTTTCGTGACCACAGATCTTATAGCACTTCCAGATCAGGTCGCCCAATTCGCTCTTTTTGACGGATTTGTTCGGGAAACCCATTTCGGGCGGCCAGATCTCGCTGAAAAGGATACGACCGACAGTCGTCTCGATTACCTTTTTCTCGGCATTTCCGTATTCAGTCTTGCGGCCGAAATCAGGGTTGGCCATGCGGACCCGTTCGTGAGTCGTTGCCGCCCCGTCGTTGTAGGCGAAAATCGCCTCAGTCTTTGACCCGAACAGCTTTAGCTGGTTGGAATTCGTTGGAACGGGCGACCTGGGCTCAGCAGTCAGATAGAAACAGCCGAGAGTTATGTCCTGGGTGGGAGTGATGATCGGGCGGCCACTCGAAGGGCTGAAGATGTTGTTCGGTGCCATCATGAGCAGGCGCGCTTCCATCTGGGCTTCGACCGAGAGCGGCACGTGCACGGCCATCTGGTCACCATCGAAGTCGGCGTTGTAAGCGGTGCAGACCAGCGGATGAATGCGGATGGCTTCACCTTCGATAAGCTGCGGCTCAAAAGCCTGGACCGACAAGCGGTGCAGCGTCGGCGCCCGGTTGAGCAGCACCGGGTGTCCGCGGGTGACCTCTTCCAGGATGTCCCACACCTCGGTGGTTTGGCGCTCGATCATCTTCTTGGCCGAACGAACGGTGTGAACATAGCCAAGTTCCTTGAGGCGTCGGATGATAAAGGGCTCGAAAAGGACCAAAGCCATTTTCTTGGGCAAACCACATTGGTGCAGCTTGAGTTCCGGACCGATCACGATGACCGAACGGCCGGAATAATCGACGCGTTTGCCCAGCAAGTTCTGGCGAAAACGCCCGCTCTTGCCCTTAAGCATATCGCTGAGCGATTTGAGCGCGCGGTTGCCGGCGCCGGTCACGGCCCGGCCGTGACGGCCGTTGTCGAACAAAGCATCGACCGCCTCCTGCAACATGCGTTTTTCGTTGCGGATGATGACCTCAGGGGTCTTGAGCTGAAGCAGATTTTTCAACCGGTTATTCCGGTTAATCACACGACGATAAAGATCGTTTAGATCCGAAGTGGCGAACCGGCCGCCTTCCAAAGGAACCAACGGCCGCAGGTCCGGCGGAATGACCGGCAACACGGTCAGAATCATCCACTCGGGCCGGCTCTTGGAGGACTGCAACCCCTGGAGCAGCTTGATGCGTTTGGCGATCTTTTTGCGGATCTGCTTGCTCTTGGTTTCGGTCATCGCCAGTTGGAGATGATCGATTTGCTTGGCCAGGTCGACTTTGGCCAACGCATCGCGCACGGCTTCGGCTCCCATCTTAGCGACGAAAGCCTCGAGCCCGTAGGTCTCGCGTGCTTCACGATATTCATGCTCGCTGAGCAGTTGGTTCTGTTTGAGCGGCGTCGAGCCCGGATCAACAACCATGTAATCCTCATAATAGATGACGCGCTCCAGGTTGCGGGCGGTCATGTCGAGAACCAGCCCGATGCGCGAGGGCATGCATTTGAAGAACCAAATGTGGCAAACGGGCACTGCCAGTTCGATATGGCCCATGCGCTCACGGCGGACCCGGGCCAGCGTCACTTCCACACCGCAACGATCGCAGACCACGCCTCGGTGCTTGATCCGTTTGTACTTCCCGCAGGAACATTCCCAGTCCTTGACCGGGCCGAAAATGCGTTCACAAAACAGACCGCCTTTTTCCGGTTTGAAGGTCCGGTAATTAATCGTCTCGGGGTTTTTGACTTCCCCTTTGGACCAGGACCGGATGGCTTCTGGCGACGCGACGGAGATCGCGACGTACTCCACCTGGTTGACCTTGTCCAAACCGAGTAACTCTCGGGCGTTTTCTTTGGTGCTAATCATAACAAATAGGACAAATAAAACTTAGTCGGACTTAAACGGCAGTCAGAACGGTCGTGGGTTCAGCGGGCTGGTCGACCGGATTGGAGTAGCCGACCTTCACGTCGAGTCCCAAGGACTGCATTTCTTTCACCAAAACGTTAAACGACTCGGGAATACCCGCTTCCAGGCTGTTGTCGCCTTTGACGATGCTTTCGTAAATGCGGGTGCGGCCCTGAACGTCGTCGGATTTAACCGTGAGCAATTCCTGGAGCGTATAAGCGGCTCCGTAAGCTTCCATGGCCCAGACTTCCATTTCGCCGAAGCGCTGGCCGCCGTATTGAGCTTTGCCACCCAGCGGTTGCTGGGTAACCAGCGAGTACGGACCAACGGCGCGGGCGTGGATCTTGTCGGCCACCAAGTGGCCGAGCTTCATCATGTAAATGTAACCGACCACGATCTCCTGGTCGAAGGGCTCGCCCGTGCGCCCGTCAAAGAGGCGCGTTTTGCCGTGTTCGGGCAACCCGGCTTCCTTGAGGTAACCGCGTATTTCTTTTTCTTTGATGCCGTCGAACACCGGAGTGGCGTATTTGAAGCCAAGCAGCCTGGCCGCCCAGCCCAGGTGCGTTTCGAGAACCTGCCCGACGTTCATGCGCGAAGGCACGCCCAGCGGGTTGAGCACGATATCCACCGGGGTTCCATCCGCCAGGAAGGGCATGTCTTCCTCGGCCACGATCTTGGCCACGACACCTTTGTTACCATGGCGCCCGGCCATTTTGTCACCGACGGAGAGCTTGCGCTTGGAGGCGATGTACACCTTGACCGATTTGATGACGCCGCTGTCGACGCCTTCGCCCGACTCGGCGCGCTCGAGTTCTTCATCGTACTGCATCTGCAGATCGTCGAACTTCTTTTTGAAGCTGCCGATGATCTCGTTGATCTTGTTGCGAATCGGCGAGGGATCGATCTCAATGCGATCATAAACCATGGCCAGCTTGCGCAGCAGCGTCTTGGTGATCTTGCGATTAGCCGGGATGATGATTTCGCCGGTCTCGCTGTTCACGACATCCAGGGGGATTTTCTCGCCCAACAGAATGTTGCTCAGCGCCTCGGTGAGCTGCTCCCGCAGTTCATCCATTTTCTTCTTATATTCGTCCTCGACCTCCTTGGCGTGGCGTTTTTCCTCGGTCACGCTCGCACGCGCCTCGCGATCGGCTTCCTTCTTGGCGGAAACCTTCACGTCCATGACAATGCCATAGGTGCCGGAAGGCACCTTAAGTGAGGTGTCTTTCACGTCCGCGGCTTTTTCACCGAAGATGGCCCGCAGGAGTCGCTCTTCAGGGGCCAGCTCGGTTTCGCTTTTGGGAGTAATTTTGCCGACGAGGATGTCTCCGGGCTTCACCTCAGCGCCAACCCGGATCACGCCGTCCGGTCCAAGGTTCTTCAACGCTTCATCGCCGAGGTTCGGAATGTCCCGAGTAATTTCCTCCGGCCCGAGCTTGGTATCGCGCGCGCCGACTTCGAATTCATCGATGTGAATCGAGGTAAAGATGTCTTCTTTAACGATGCGTTCACTGATCAGGATGGCATCCTCGAAGTTGTAGCCGTTCCAAGGCATGAACGCGACCAGGACATTGCGGCCCAGAGCCAGTTCGCCGCCTTGGGTGCAAGGGCCGTCGGCAATGACCTGGCCCTTTTTGATCGTTTCGCCTTTCTTAACCAGGATCTTCTGGTTGATGCAGGTGGCGGCATTCGAACGCATGAACTTGCGGACCTGGTACACCCAGATGCCTTTTTCAGCGTCGGTCTTAATCTTCTTTTTGCCTTCGGGCAGTTTGCCATCCGGGCTTACGATGATGACATTGCCGTTGACCGAAGCGACCTTGCCGGCTTCCTCCGCCACAATAACGGCCCGGGAATCCCGCGCCACCCGCTCTTCGAGACCGGTGGCCACTAAAGGCGCTTCCGTGACCAGCAGCGGCACAGCCTGGCGTTGCATGTTGGAGCCCATCAACGCGCGATTGGCGTCGTCATGCTCCAAAAACGGAATCAAACTGGCTGCCACCGAGACCAGCTGTTTGGGCGAAACGTCCATATAATCAACATGGACGGGTTCAACGTCGATGAAATCGCCCCGGCCTCGGCAAACCACACGGTCGGTACTGAAGGCTCCTTTATCGCTTACCGGCGAATTGGCCTGGGCAATCACGTAGGCTTCCTCACGGTCGGCCGTGAGGTAATCCAAATGACTGCCGACCTTGCCATTCTCGACTTTCCGGTAAGGCGTCTCGAGAAACCCGAAATCGTTGATCCGGGCAAACGTTGCCAGGGAGGCAATCAAGCCAATGTTCGGACCTTCGGGTGTTTCCACCGGACAAATGCGGCCGTAATGCGACGGGTGAACGTCGCGGACTTCGAAACCGGCGCGGTCGCGCGAGAGACCTCCAGGTCCCAGGGCCGACAAACGGCGTTTGTGGGTCAGTTCAGCCAGCGGGTTGATCTGATCCATGAATTGCGACAATTGGCTGCGTCCAAAGAAATCGCGGATCACGGCCGAAAGCGCTTTGGGATTAATCAGTTTTTGCGGCGACATCGCCTCGACGCCCTGGTCGAACAGCGTCATGCGCTCTTTAACCAGGCGTTCCGTGCGGGCCAGCCCGACGCGGCATTGGTTCGCCAACAGTTCGCCGACCGTTCGCACGCGGCGGCTGCCAAGATGATCGATATCGTCCAGGGAGCCTTCGCCCTTTTTCAAGCGCAACAGGTACTTGGTGGCAGCCACCAGATCGGCTTTGGTCAGAATCCGTGAATCGCCACCTTTAATGCCCAGCTTCTGGTTGATCTTGTAACGCCCGACACGACCGAGGTCGTAGCGCTTGGGATCGAAGAACAACCGCTTGATCAGCGCCCGAGCGTTGGCGGCAGTCGGCGGATCCCCAGGACGCAAGCGCCGGTAAATATCCTTGAGCGCTTCTTCCTCGTTCTTGGCGGGATCCTTCTTCATGCATTTGATGACGATCCCTTCGTCGGCCGTAGTATCGACGACTTTGATTTTGTGAACACCCAGCTCCGCGATTTGCTTCACCACGGCCTTGCTCAAAGGTTCGAAGGCTCGCGCCACGACCAGGTTCTTATCCGGATCGGCAACATCTTCGATCAGCACTTTGTTCGGAAGATCTTCGCGCTTTTCGGCTTCCTTGACGCTGAGGTCTTCAACGTCGTAGAACAGCTTGAGGATTTCCTCGTCGGTTCCTCGCAGAGGCGTGTCTTTGCCCTTGGTTTCACCATCCAGGAAGGCCAAGGCGCGAAAGAACGTAGTCGTCAGGAATTTCCGGCGGCGTTTCTTGCGGTCCAAATAGACATAAAGCAAGTCGCTGGTATCGAACTGGGCTTCGTACCAGGAACCGCGATCAGGAATAATCCGGAACGAATGCAAGGTCTTGCCATTCGGATGAACGGTTGCCTCGAAAGCCAGGCCGGGTGAACGGTGCAATTGGCTGACGATCACGCGCTCGGCGCCGTTGATGACAAAGGTGCCTTGCGGCGTCATCAGCGGCAGTTCGCCCATGAACACCTTCTCTTCTTTAGTCCCCTTCTCTTCCTTGAGCAGGAACGTGACATAGAGCGGAGCGCCGTAGGTCAGGCCTTCCCGCAGGCATTCCAACCAGTCTACCTTTGGCTCACCGATTTCGTACGAATGGAAATCCAACACGCATTTCCCATCGTAGCTTTCAATCGGAAATACTTCGGTAAAGACGGCCTGAAGCCCGAGATTGCGCCGCTTGGACTGGGGGATCTCGGCCTGCAGAAACTCCTTGTACGAGTTGGTTTGCAACTCGATCAGGTTCGGTGGGGCGATGATCTCTTTGATTTTCCCGAAGTTAATTCGTTCAGTGGATCGCGATGGCATTTGGACCTTTATTCATGGACCGTCAAAAAAGCCGGTCCGTCTGTTACTGCTAAACGACAGAAGGCAAGCCCCCCGCATTGAAACGCGGGCTTGCCACAAACCAAACCACCAAAGGTGGTTGCACTGGGTTTTCTGTAATAATCTAAAAGCTGTATTTCTGCTGAAATCTACCGGGTTGGCCCCGTTATCGAGACCAACCCGAAGATATAATATTACTTCAACTCAACCTTAGCGCCAGCCTCTTCAAGCTTCTTTTTCGCGGCTTCAGCATCCGCCTTGGGAGCGCCTTCCAACACCGGTTTAGGAGCGCCTTCAACCAGAGCCTTGGCTTCTGCCAGGCCCAGGCCGGCCTTGACTTCGCGCACAGCCTTAATGACGGCGATCTTCTTGTCCGCAGGCAGCGACGCCAGGATCACGTCAAAGGTTGTCTTGGCTTCAGCAGCCGGGGCAGCAGCAGCGCCAGCTCCAGGGCCGGCAGCGGCCATGGCAACCGGGGCCGCGGCCGAAACACCCCACTTACCTTCGAGTTCCTTCACCAAATCAGCGATTTCAATCACTGTGGCATTACTGAGTTCTTCTACGATTTTAACTTTGTCTAGCGCCATGGTTACCTTTCATTGCGTCTCGTTGTCGCCCGTGGCCACGGATGAATTAAGTTTGCAGCCCGCAAACCAACGATTTACGTTGTTTTTGTTGATTCCCACCCCGATTGGCTTAACCCGGGATGAAAGTGAGCATTCGTTTAAGTGATTTTGGTTGAAAACGATAAAAACGGCGGCTTCAACGTCCAAACGGAGGCCTGCCCTCTGCCATCTCAAGCGGCTGCTGGCTGTCCCAGCTTTTCCTGCCGGGCCTGTAATACTCGCGCCAATTGACTCGCCGGTGTGTTTAACAATCTGACAAGTTTTCCTGCCGGAGCGTTCAAAACTCCAAGTAATTGACCGCGCAATACCTCGATCGACGGCAAATCGGCCAGAGTCAGAATCGACGCCTGTTCCAGCCGTTCATTATTTAGATAACCGAAATGGACTTTAAGTTTCTCGAATTCTGACCCAAAGGTTTTAACGACCTTGGCAGCGGTGGAAATGTCACGTTTGCCGGTCACAACCGCGACCTGTCCAGCCAGGGAGCCGTTTAGGTCAGCCACCCCGGCTTCCTTGGCCGCCAGCCGGAAAATGGAGTTCTTTACGATGTGGATTTCGGCGCCGGCTTTGGTTAAGCGGCGGCGTAGCTCCGTCAGATGGCCGACTGTCAGGCCCTTATAATCCACTACGATAAAGAATGGCGAGGCGTTGAGGCGCGTCAGGTATTCTTTGGTCAGGTTTTGTTTCTCGGGACGCATGATGGGAAATCGTTAAAAGGTTAATGCGTTATCTCGTTCAGACGGCGAATTCCTTCGTGTCCAGCCGCACCGGAGGGCTCATGGTTGCCGAAAGCGTGCAGCTTTGGATGTAGGTCCCCTTGACACTGTTGGGTTTGGCTTTGACCACCGCATCGATGACCGCGCGAGCGTTCTCCTCGATTTGGGTGGCCGTGAAGGAGGCCTTGCCGACCGGAACATGAATATTTCCGGCCTTGTCAATTTTGAACTCAACCCGGCCCGCTTTGACTTCTTTAACCGCTTTGGCGGTATCTTCCGTAACTGTTCCCGTTTTGGGGTTCGGCATCAGCCCGCGCGGTCCCAGGACCTTGCCGAGCTTTCGGACTTCGCCCATGGCGTCAGGGGTGGCAATTGCCACGTCGAAATCAGCCCAACCTTCCTGGCACTTCTTAATCATATCGTCGAAACCTACGTACTCGGCCCCGGCGGCTCGTGCGGCTTCTGCAGCCGGGCCGCTCTTGGCAAAAACCAGCACACGCACGGTTTTGCCGCTGCCATGAGGCAAGGGAACAGTGCCCCGAACCATCTGGTCGGACTGCTTCGGATCCACCCCAAGCCGGAAGGCTAGGTCAACCGTTTCGTTGAACTTGGCTTTCGGGAACTTGGCGAGTACTTCGACTGCGGATTTCAGGGCGAGGGCCTTCTTGCCGTCGACCAATTCCAGCGCTTTGCGATAACGTTTACTGGGCATTTGTTTTGTTTGCGGTGCAAACGAGTCTCGAATCATCGAGGCTCTCCCGCGGTTAATGAGTCCTAGCCGACTACTTCAATCCCCATGCTCCGGGCAGTACCGGCGACGACTCGGAACGCGGCTTCATCCGAGGTCGCATTCAAATCTTTGGCCTTGAGTTTCACGATCTCCATGACCTGCTTGCGCGTCACCTTGCCCACTTTGTCTTTGTTGGGTTCTTTGGAACCGACGGTGATTCCAGCAGCTTTCTTGAGCAGGACCGAAGCGGGAGGCGATTTGGTAATGAACGTGAAGGACTTGTCCTGGTAAACGGTGATGATCACCGGGATAATCATGCCGGGTTGGTCCTTGGTCTTGGCGTTAAATTCCTTGCAAAAGCCCATAATGTTGACGCCGTGCTGACCAAGCGCCGGACCCACCGGCGGCGCAGGATTGGCCTGCCCGGCGGCGATTTGCAGCTTAATGATGCCTGTTACTTTCTTTGCCATGGTTGTGTGCCGTTAAATCGTTAAATCGTCAAAATTGTATCATCCCTTCGCTGACCCGTTTTAAGGCTTTCACGCTTTAACGTTTCAGCGCTCAGCCCTCAGCCCTTCTCCACCTGCCAGTACTCCAGCTCAACGGGTGTGTTGCGGCCGAAAATGTTTACGGTAACTTTGAGTTTCCCGCGTTCCGGCTCAACTTCTTCAATCACACCGCTGAAATTGAGGAACGGACCGTTATTGATCTTGACCGTTTCGCCCACGTCGAAACTCACCTTCGGCTTCTCGTGCTCCTCAGAGGCCGAGATTTGGTTCTTGATCGACTCAACCTCTTCGGCCGGTGTAGGCGTCGGCGGCTCGCCGCCCACGAACCCAATCACACCCTGGGTTTCTTTAATGAAGTACCAGGGCTTTTCGATAATTCGGTTGTCTTCATCCAGCAGGACCATGTCCACGAAGACGTAGCCGGGCCAGAGCTTGCGCGTCGAGACGGTCTTTTTCTGATTGCGCACCTCGACGACCTTTTCCATCGGCACAAGGACTTCTTTGACGTAATCGCCCATTTCTTCGGTCTTGATGCGCTTTTCAATGCTCTCTTTGACCTTCTGTTCCTGGCCCGACAAGGTGTGGATGACAAACCACTGGCTTCGCATGGTAAAAATAGGCCTGAGTTTAGGTGATCCAGCGAACCAACATCATAAAGACGAAATCCACCAGCACGGTGAATCCGCCCAATAAGGCAATCGATATGGTCACCACGACCGTCGAGCCTTTAAGCTCATCCCAACTGGGCCAGGTGCATTTGCGCAATTCCTCGCGCGTCTGCTGAATGTAGGTAGTCAGCCGCATCAACTGACCTGAGCGCCAGGCCCAGCCGAAGATGCCGCCCACCACCACGACCCAGACTATAATCCAAATTGTATCTGTACTCATTTGCCAAAATCTAACCGGCTTCCGCGCCAATCCACGTCCATCCGCCTCTCTGCTGGTTGGCGGAGAGGGAGGGATTCGAACCCCCGTCGGCGGTAAAGCCGAAGCGGTTTTCAAGACCGCCGCAATAGACCACTCTGCCACCTCTCCAGCCGCCGCCGCATAAGCGGGGTTTGAAGAAGGAATGGATGAGGGTCATGACGAGGGAGCGGCTGATCATCTCAGCCGGCCTTCCAGGCTCAAACAAACCATTCATCCAGTTCCGTTTGGCAGGGCGGGAGGGACTCGAACCCCCAACCGACGGTTTTGGAGACCGCTACTCTACCAATTGAGCTACCGCCCTACGCAAATTTTCAGGCGATGACTTCGCTCACGCGCCCGGCGCCAATGGTCCGGCCGCCTTCGCGGATCGCAAAGCGCTGGCCCTTTTCCATGGCTACAGGAGCGATGACGTTTACTTCGACCGAGACGTTGTCGCCCGGCATCACCATTTCCACACCTTGCGGCAGGCTCACCGTGCCGGTCACGTCGGTCGTTCGGAAATAGAACTGCGGACGGTAATTGGTGAAGAACGGGGTGTGACGGCCACCTTCATCCTTGGACAGCACGTAAACCTCCGCTTTGAACTTCATATGCGGAGTGATGCTGCCGGGTTTGGCCAAAACCATCCCGCGCTCGACTTCTTCTTTCTTGGTGCCGCGCAGCAGCACGCCAACGTTGTCTCCCGCCTTGGCTGAATCCAACAGCTTGCGGAACATTTCGATGTCGGTCGCCACGGTCTGGCGCGTGTCTTTCAAGCCGACGATCTCGACGTTGTCCATGCGCTTGAGTTCACCGCGCTCCACACGGCCGGTCACCACGGTGCCACGACCTTCAATGTTGAACACGTCTTCGATGCACATCAGGAACGGCTTGTCGATCTCGCGGGTCGGCAGCGGGATAAAGGTGTCAACGGCGGTCAGGAGATCCTGGATCGCCTTCTCGCCTTCCGGCTTCCCGGCCATCGCCGCCGTGGCGCTGCCACGAATGACCGGGGTCTTGTCGCCGGGAAATTGATATTTGGTCAGCAAATCGCGAATTTCCATCTCGACGAGGTCGAGCAATTCAGGATCATCCACCAGGTCAACCTTGTTCAGGAAAACCACGATGG
>DASRFK010000078.1:0-11316 GCA_035651635.1 Verrucomicrobiia bacterium
CGCTTCCTGCTGACCCTGAATGGCCCGCCAGTAGTACCACCATTCAAATCCGCGCAAGTCCGGATTGCCCGCGGCCGGGACGTGGACGGAGAGCAGATCTTCGGCCCGCCCGAAATCTCCAGCCTGGTAGGCCTGTTGCACGCGATCCATGTCGGCCGCATAAAGCAGTTCGCGGGTCTTGCGCTCCTGCTCCTCGGCGCGCCGGCGATACTCCGCCTCCACCCGCGCTTCCTGCCGGGCCCGGCTCGTCTCCAGTTGCTGCACGACGATGACGCAGAGGGCCAGCGCGCCACAAGTGGCCAGCGCGGGCAATACCCGCTTGAACCGCCGCTCCATTGCATGTAACCGCTTCACGGACTTGCCGGCCTGAATCAGGAGCAACTCCGAGAGCATCTCTTCGGCCGATCGGTACCGTGTCGTCGAATCTTCCGCGCAGGCTTTGAGGATAATTTCGTTGAGCTCGAGCAACCCTTCCCGGTCCGGCAACTCCGCCAGCGCAGCCGGCAGCAACGGATAGTCCTGACGCGGGCGGCCCGTGGCTGCCTCGTAAAGCACTTTGCCCAGGCTGAACAGATCTGCGGCGGCGGTGCCGGGTCCTTCCGGCGGCACATAACCTTCGGTGCCGACAAACGAACGCGTCGCATCTACGTTCGAGACCAGTCCGATATCCGCCAGCTTGGGGTGGCCATTGACAAAAATGATGTTGGACGGTTTGACGTCCCGGTGGATAAGTCCATGCCGATGCAAGTGCGCCAGAGCGCGGCACAACCCGATGGCCACCGGCAGACATTCCGCAGTCGTCAGCCGCCCGCGCTGATCCACAACTTGCTTGAGCGTTTTGGGCTGATACCGCGCGGGGTCGAACGCCACCGGCGCCGCGCCATTGCTCGCCTGGGTTGTGGCGTCGTCGGCCAGTTCCATGACGTAGTAGAAATAGCCCTGCCCTTCATTTCTGCCCACGTGCAATACGCTGATCTGGTTCTCTTGCGAACGGGAAACCGGTTCGAAGCGCTGGATGCCCGCAAACTCGCGCTCGAACGGCCGCGCTTCCTCAAAATTGGCGCGATACACGATCTTGGCGGCCCGAAAGACCCCGGTCACGCTCCGTGCCAGCCAAACCTCACCATAAGCGCCGCGTCCCACCGGGCGCAGCAGCTCGTAATCAGGAATCACCGGGGGCATAGCACCCTTTCTTACCGCAAAAATCAGCATCGTTAAAGCACAAATTCGGCGCAACCTCGGCGTGGCGCGTCGTGGCGCGTCGCGGAAGAGTGCCGCGGGAAATAGTTTCAAGGTTGGCGGCGCTCTGCCGAGACGCCGCTACGCCGCTACGCCGCGATCCGTTGACGCTGCGCCGGGCGTTTGATACGGTGCCGCGATGCTTGGTGAGACCCAAAACCAATGCTCCTCGCCCGCGCAGCGTTTAATCGAGGCGGCGCCTGAAAAGCAAATTCCCGTCAACAAAGGAGATTAGATGGCTGGAGACGACGACAAAGCCAGAATCCAGAAATTGATTCAGAATCAGATCAATCCCGACGCGCTCCGGGGCCTGAAGATTTACAAGGACGTATGTCCGAAGTTTAACGAGTCCATTAAAAAACTCACGGACGCCATTCGCAATTCGGACATGGATATGATCCGGTTGTATCAGGGATCGCTCGAATCCGACATCAAGCAAGTCCAGGAGGCGATGGTGTGGCTGGAGCAGGCATTTCAGAGCATTGACATCATCAACAAGGACCCGGGCGACGTGGATCCAGCGGCCGACTTTCCCGACCTGGAAACGCTGGTCAAAAGCATGTCGGCGGCCAAGACGACGATGGTCGGGCTGCTCAAGAGCGGCGCTCAACTGGACGACAGCGCGACCAAGGCCTTGGCCAAGGAAGGCGGCAACGAACGGGAGGCGATGGCGCAATGGGCGCAATTGGTTGGTTTCCAGCGGGACTGGCGAAAGATGGCCAGGAGCTTTTGGGGGACTTCAAGGAGATGTTGGCGAAGGCAAAGCAAGCGGCGCAGTCACGGGATTCTAAAACTCTGGATCAAATAAAGAGTAACGCCGCGAAGTTGGTGGGCGCAGGGGACACTCAACGCTTCCTGGACACCCTGGACATGCATCTGAAGTCATTCGACAGCAAATTCGACCTCAAGAAAATGAGCAAGGAGTTCCAAGACCAGGTCGCTCGGGAGACTGCCACGCTTAAGTCCCTCGGAAAGGACGTTGAGGCGTCTGGAAAGCAGATCCAAAGCATGCACGACGAGATCGAGAACCTGAAGCTCGCGCCGATCGATCCTAATAAAGCGGCGAAGGCACTTGGCATACCGGCGGCGGCAATCCCGAAACTCAAAAAGGCTCTGGAACTGGACGACGCTGCGATGGTTAAGGCCCTGGACGCATTGGCAAAGGAGCTGAATCTCAAGACGACCGGTAAGGCGATGGCCGACAAACTGAGCAAGATGTGAGGGAAGCGAGCGGTGGATGGTTGGTCTTCTGGGTTGACCGCGGAAGACGCGGATTTCGCGGATGGGAAAAGAATCGGCGTTATGCGCAGCATTCTTTCCAAGAGCGCGCTTGAAAACCTCAGCTTGGGCGTGGGCACCTGGGTTTGGAGTCCCGCCTTCAGGCGGTTTTGGCGCCGGGCCGCCTAAAGGCGGGACTCCAAACCGAGTTTGAAAACATGACCTAAAAGCGCGTCTTCACTGGAAAGCGGCACAGGGCGAAGTTACTCCAATTTTTTGCTGACATAGCGCACTTCTTCTTTCAACAGGCGACTGAGGCGATGCGCCACCAGGTAAATCTGAAACACGCTGACCCCGAGGTTCGCGCCCACTTTCGCCGCCGGCCACCCGCGCACGGCGTATAAATCGAAAATCTGAGCGTGCTTTGGCTTCACTCGCCGGCGCAGTCGAGCCAGAGCTGTCTCCAGGACGCTCTTTTTCCATTCCTCTTCCCAGAACTCATCCAGGTCCGCCGGATCAGCCACCCGCTCTGAGGTCGCCGTCCCATCGGGATCGGCTCGGCGACTGGGCACCGCCGCCTGGGGCGGCTTGTTCCGATAATGGTCGGCTATCCGCCAGCGGGTGACGTTCAGCATCCAGTTCTTGAACGAACCGCGGTCCGGGGATGACTCGAATTCGTGGACCTTCTTGGCCACGCCCAATAGTGTTTCCTGCACCACATCCCGAGCCTCATCATCCGAAAGCCCCGCCTGCCGGGCCACCCCGTAGATAAGCCGCCAGTAGGTCCGGGTAAACTCTTCCCAGCTGTCGGCGTCCTCCCAATTCTTTAGGCGCCCGAGCAAACTGGCCCGGGTAGCAATGGAGTCGGAAGGATCGGTGATCATCGTGTTTAAGGTGCTCGACCAGCAGCATAACGTCGCAGGAACCACATTTCTTTCACAAAAGTGAGATTTTTTTGAAAGGTTCGGACCCTGATTTGCGTTTAGTGTAGCAGCCCCGTGCATTCGATCGAGCCGCCCCTCCGGCGGGCTTCCGTTTGAAGAATGGGTATTAATGTAAGCATGAAAATATGCCGATAACGAAATTTTGGGGAACGGTCCTCCTTTGCGGCCTCGCCGCGGGACGGATGTCGGCCACCCTGGCTGTTAGCACCGCTCCGGCGCGACCGCTTGCGCTTGCTCCGGGGAACCTCCAAACGAGTTCGCGCTGGGCGCCGCTTCAAATCGTCGATGCGCCAACGACCGCCGACATCTGCGCGGCGGTTATTTTCGACCATCAGCTTATCCCGGTGGGTGAGCCGACCGATCAACAAAACCAGGACCTTCTTCTCGCGCTGCAGGCCTTCGGCCGGCGATCCACTCGCGACGATTTTTCAAGCCTCACCTCGTTTGTGGCGCTTCATCCTGATAATCCGTGGACCACCGCTGTGCAAACTCAGCTTGGTCAGGAACTTTATCGCACGGGCCGCTATTCCAGCGCTTTGAATCACTGGAAGCAGGTCTGGGATTCGAACAAAACGGCGCCCACGGAGGAGGCGCTCGCGTTGGCGCACCGCTCCGCCAGCCAGCTTGCCATGATGTACTCGCGTTTGGGGCGCATGGCGGAATTGCGGCCGCTGCTGGCCGAACTGGGAAAAAGATCTGGACGAGGGCTGTTAGTGCGGGAGCTTCGCGCGGCCACGGACGGCCTTTGGAGCATGGAGCATCGGCCGGAAGTGTCGTTTCGCTGCGGGCCATTGGCTCTGGACCGCATCTGCTTTGCCACTGATCGTTCGAAGGCGGGCAGCTTGCTGGTAGAGAATTCGCAGTCCACGACCAATGGTTTCTCGGCCCGGCAAGTCGCTGAATTGTCGCGCCAGCTTGGAATGGATTACCAGGTTGCGTTCCGCAGCCCCGGCGCGGCGGTCATTCTGCCCGCGGTCATCCATTGGAAAGTGGGTCATTATGCCGCCCTCATTGCGCGGGACGGAAACCTGATTCGCGCTGAAGACCCGACCTTCGGGAACATGAAAATCTGGCTTTCAGATGCCGCACTGGACGCGGAAGCCAGCGGTTATTTTCTAGTACGGCCGGGCGCATTGCCGCCGGGCTGGAGGAAGGTTGGGGATAGTGAGGCCGCCGGAGTTTGGGGAAAAGGCACGACGCAGAAGAGCGATCAGGATTCAACCACCGATGACGACGCGCAGACGTGTAAGGAAAAGTCGACGGAGGATAACCAGTCGATGAGCAGTCACAATCCCAATGAGGATCCCGGCACCCAATCCAGCCACTATATGCCGCAGTGGAATGTGCATCTTATGCTGGCCAGCCATCATGTGCAGGACACGCCCATCGGCTATGCTCCACCAGTCGGGCCGGCAATCTTTATTCGCGCCTCCTACGATGCGATCAACGGATGGCCCGATTATGGCCTGCCCTTTTCGAATATCTCGCAGGAGTGGCGCCTGAACTGGCTCACCTATGTCACTGATGATCCGATGAATCCGGCCGGTGACGTTCAGTTCGCGGCCGACGGTGGTGGAACGCTAATTTTCAGCGATTATAACCCCACCAACCAGGTATACCAAAACCTGTTTCGCAATCGGGCCACGCTACTGCGCACCGGCACCAACAGCTACGAACTGCGCTACCCGAACGGCTCCAAAAAGATCTTCTCACGGCCGGACAACTCGGTCGGCACCTTGCGCAAAGTCTTCATGACCGCGATTGTCGATCCGGCCGGAAACGCCGCCACCCTTGATTTCGATCTCGCCGGCCGAATTCTGGGTATCACCGACGCGCTCGGTCAAAAAACACAATTCTTTTATGACCTGCCGGTCACCAACGTGGTGCCGACACTTCGTTGGGTACCGCCCTACATTTTAACCCGGGTAGTGGATCCTTTTGGCCGCACAGCCACCTTCGAGTATACCTCCGCGATCAACGCTCGGATGGCCGGCATGACCGATGTCATCGGGCTCAGCTCGAGTTTTCAGTACGATTACAATCCCGGGCTTCCCGACCTCGGGATGATTGCCCTGATTACTCCTTATGGAACAACCAAGTTCTCGAGAGGATCGTACAATGGGCTGTGGCGTGCCAATTGGGTTGAGATTACGTATCCCAATGGTGAAAAGGAACGCGTAGAGTACTCCGAGATCGCCGGCAACGGCGTCCCCAGCAGCGAATCGCTTTCGGTTGTCCCAAAGGGAGTGCCGGTCCGCAATTACATCCTTTACGGACGCAACACCTATCACTGGGACCGAAGGGCGTATGCCTCGGCGTATTCAACGCTGGATTACAGCGGAGCCAAGGTCTACCACTGGGCACACGAGCTGGATTACACGACAGCCTCCCCTATTCTGGAGAGTTTCAAAGCTCCCTTGGAACACCGGGTCTGGTTCAACTACGATGGGCAAGTCAATGCCTCGTTTGCCGGCAGTTCCGATCAGCCGACCAAGATTTCCCGCACCTTGAACGATGGAACCACTCAGTTGTCCCAGACCGAATACAATTCACTGAGCAATCCGACAAAGGTGATCGACCCGCTGGGGCGCGAATTCACCCTGATCTACGACAGTAACGACGTTGACCTTGTCGAGATGCGGCAAACGCGGGCGGGCCAAAACGAGGTGCTGCTCAGCGCAACGTACAATAACCAACACCTGCCACTGAGCGTTACCGACGCAGGAAAGCAGACCACCCTCTTTGGTTATAATTCCCGCGGTCAATTGACCGCCTTCACCAACGCCCTCGGTAACGTCACTACGCTTTCCTACGACGTCAACGGTTACTTGATTTCGGTGGACGGTCCCTTGCCCGGTACCAATGACACCCGGCGCTTTACCTACGACCCGGTCGGACGCCTGCGAACGGTCACCGATCCGGATGGATACACGGTTACCATCGACTATGACGACGGGGATCGTCCCACCCGGATCACCTACCCCGACGCTACCTACGAGCAAATCACTTATGACCGCCTGGACCCAGTGGTCCTGCGGGATCGAGCCGGCCGCGAAACCCGGTTGACCTATGACAGCCTACGGCAACTGGTCTCCATTCAAGATCCACTGGGGCGAGTGACTCGCGCGCAATGGTGCGGGTGCGGCGGCTTGGAGTCACTTGTGGATCCCCAGGGGCGAGCGACCTCCTGGACGCGCGACCTTCAAGGACGCCTGGCGGCAAAGACCTATCCGAACGGCGGCCAGGTTCACTTCGAATATGACCCGGCCACCGGCTGGCTCAGTTCTGTTCGCGATGAAAGAAATCAGCTCACCGTTTTCGATTACAACCTCGACGGCTCTCTTCGTCAAAAGCGGCATGTCAATGCGATCCTCCCGACTCCGGATGTCAGCTTTGCCTATGACCCAAACTATGCTCGTGTCATCTGCATGCAGGACGGGGTGGGAACCACCACCTACACTTACTACCCAATTACCGGCAGTGCCTTTCCCGGCGCGGGGAATCTGGCGTCAACCACCGGCCCTTTCGCAAACGACGTGGTTACCTACACCTACGATGGACTGGGCCGGGTGGCCATGCGCGCGATCAATGGGGTCGCCACTCGACGCAACTGGGATGAAGCGGGTCGTTTGACGCAGCTTACCAACGCTCTTGGCGTTTTCGCATACAGCTGGGAGGGCGCCAGCCGGCGTTTGTCTACCACGTTATATCCAAACGGTCAAGCTACAGAGTACGCGTATTATTCCAATACAGGGGACCAGCTGCTCCAGCGGATAAGTCACCGGCTGGAAGGGGGTGGCCTGCTCTCGGAATTCACGCACGGTTACAATGAACTAGGCCGCATTACCAACTGGACGCAACTCCAGGGCGGCATACTCAAGACCTGGGCGCCACAGTACGACGCGGCCGATCGCTTAATGGGCGTTATGGAAACCGCGTCCCTTGGCACGTCGCACTCTTATACGTATGACTACGACCCATCCGACAATCGAACCGTTGATCAAACGGACCTCAATCGCACGGAGTTCTTTTACAATATCCAGAATCAATTGGTCGGCAGCACTAACAGCCAATCTACTGTCTCAACTTACGCGTGGGATGCAGCGCATCGCCTTGTCGGAATCACCAATGGGACGCATAGTACAGCATTTGCCTACGACGGCTTCGATCGGCGCGCGCGCATCGTTGAAAAGGAGAGTGGCGCAATACTCAGCGACCGCCATTATCTGTGGTGCGGCTCTGAATTGTGTGAAGAGCGCGATTCAAGCGGTTCCACGGTGCTGAAACGGTTTTTTTACGACGGTTTACGGGCGGAGAATGGCAGTGACCTCCCGGCCGGTAACTACTTCTTCACGCGCGATCATCTTCGCTCAATTCGTGAAATGACAGACAACACGGGAGCGCTTCGTGCTCAATCCGCCTATTCACCTTTCGGAGTTCGTCAATCTTTGGGGGGAGATTTGAGGCCCGATTTTGGGTTTACCGGGCATTACGAGCACCAATACAGCGGGTTGGATTTAGCCCTTTATCGGTCCTACAGTCCGCAACTGGGGCGATGGCTCAATCGAGATCCGATCGGCGAAATGGGCGGCCTAAACCTGTACCAGTATGCGCTCAACGATCCGATAAATGTGATTGACCTCTACGGATTGACAGGATCGGGTTGGGGCCTCGGGATTAGCGGGGAGGTCTCCTTTGTTCAGCCGCTTAGCTCGGGTGGAGGCAGCGCAGCAGGCTTAAACTTGCAGCTTCTTTCCAAAGGGCCAGACGAAGGCTTAGCTTTGTACACCTATTCACCCGGGAAGGACAATTCTGTGGGCGTCAACATCGGGGCTTCCCTTCAATTCAATATCACTTGGGGCGATGGCGAGTGGACGGGGCTGTTCAATAATTACGCGCTGGGGGTCAAGGAATTGGGGGTAGGCTATTTTCAGTCACCGTGTCCGGGCGAAAACGGGGAAGAATGGAAGGGGGTGAGTCTCGGGGTTGGGGTGGGTCCCTTGCCCTTAGCGGTTGCAGCCTACCAAACGGACTACACGAAAGTTTCGTCCATTGGGGATGACTTCTTCCAGTGGCTAGGAAACGCGCTCGGAGGAGGTCAGCATTGGGGGCCCTAATCAAAAATGCAGTGCAAACGCTGCCGTGCGTTGGATTACCTTCAGCAAACTGATGAAAACCTTTCGGAAATCGGTGTGTGCATGGCTTCGTTTCTGGCTCGTTCTGATCGCGTGGGATTGGAACTCCCCCAGCCAAGGTGCCGAGGTGTCCTATTTCTGTGACGAGAGCGGGAATCTGACGCTTGTCACCAATGCGGTGGCATCCGCTCCCAATATTCTCGCCCAGCCTGTGTCGGCGGTTACACAGGTCTCGGCCAATGCCTCCTTCGCCGTCTCTGTCGTCGGCTTGCGGCCACTCGCCTTCCAGTGGCAATTCAACAGCAACAACATTCCCAACGCTACGAGCGATACCCTCTTTCTCACAAATATCTCTGCGACTGACTTCGGTGCTTATCGTGTGCTCGTGAGCAACGCTGGTGGTTCCGTGACCAGTAGTAATGCCCTCCTTCAGTTGGACTCCGACCGGGATGGCATGGCCGACGCTTGGGAAATCGCGCATTTCGGCAACATTACCAACCAGTCGGGCTTCGGAGACCTTGACCTGGACGGTGTATCGGACCGTGACGAGTTCTTGGAAGGCACCGATCCAAAAAGTGTCAGCTCCGGCAATCCACGCCTGACAATTTTTAGTGATTTTGGCCAGGTCTTTGTCTCACCGAACGTGCCGCTTTTTACCAATGGCCAAACCGTTACTCTTACGGGCATCCCCGATCCAGGATTGCAGTCCCTGGGTTACCTTGGCCAGCCCACCAGCGGTGGTCCGTTTTACAGTTTGCGCACTAATCCGGCGCCTTTGCGCTTTGGCGCGCCAGGGGTCAACGGCAGCCAGGTCGTCCGGGCGATCTTCGGCTTGCCGTTGGACTTCGCCTTGAACGTCACCAACGCCTGGCGAATCGACCAGGCTGGCTGGTACGGCCAGACCAACGTCACCCATGATGGCGTCGCCGCCGCCCAGTCCTCGCGCATTCTCGGAGCTGCCGAAGCATTGCTCGAATTAAGTAACGTCACCCTCAGCAAAGAAGGCACCATTACCTTCTGGTGGAAAGTGGATGGCACCGACCGCGACCTGCTTCAGTTCCGCCGCAACAATCTGCTCCGCTCCGGGGCGATTGGAACCAACACCGATTGGCAGCAGCGTACGTACTATCTGCCCGCCGGGGTAAACGTCGTGCGATGGGAGTATGTCAAACACAGCGATCAGGTCTCAGAATATAACGGCATGTTGTACGCCCCCGCCGATGCCGGTTGGGTCGACGAGGTCAGTTACGCGCCTTGGCCCGACGCGGCGATCGATAGCGACGGAGATGGCCTGCCTGATATTTGGGAATACAAGTATTTCGACACCCTGGCTTATGGTCCGCATGATGATCCGGATGGTGATGGAACCGACAACCTGACGGAGTATCTCGACGGCACCGATCCCACCAGCAATGCCTCTTTGCTGCCCCGCTTGACGGTTCTGGGCACCGGCGGCACTGTCACGCGCAATCCTGACCTTCCCAAATATACGATCGGCCAAACCGTCCAGCTCCAGGCTGTTCCCGATCCAACGAATTACTTCGTCATCTGGAGCGGAGCCGTTTCGGGCACGAATATTACGAACAGCATTTACATGAACGGCAATAAGACCATCAGCGCCACTTTCGGTTTGCCGCTTGGCTATGTCCTGGACGCACCCTCGCTTCCCTGGACGCGCGGGGGAGTGATCGGGTTTTTCGGCCAGACCAATTTCTCGCATGACGGATTGCACAGCGCGCAGGCCGGGCCGGTCGGCTTGCGCCAGGAAAGCTCGATGCTCACTTCCGTTGCCGGGCCCGCCACCCTGGTGTTCTGGTGGAAAGCTTCCTCCTTGACGAACCAAAGCGTCGGCCGCTTCCTCATTGATGGAGTCGAGCAGACGGGAAGCATTTCCGGAGAGACGCCCTGGCTGGCTGAGTCCTTTTTCCTCGGAGCCGGCAACCACACACTGAAGTGGACCTATACGAACAACACCGGCATCGTCTCGCTCACCAACGGCATTTGGGTCGATCAGGTCGCCTACACTCCGGGCACTGTGGCGCCGTCCATCGCCGAACAACCACTCGATGCGCTGGCACCTGCCGGCGGAACGGCCAGTTTTCATGTCACCGCGACCGGGACTCCGCCGCTGGCCTACCAGTGGTTTCGAAACAATGTTAGCCTGGGACCCACCGCGACCAATTCAACTCTGACTCTCTCAAACCTCGCGGTTGCCCAAGCGGGAACCTACCGTGTGGACGTGAGCAACTCGGCCCAGACGACCCCGAGCCGCAACGCGACTCTCACCGTCCTTCCCGTTCCGCCTCTCAACGACAATTTCGTCAATGCCACCGTTTTGAGCAGCACCAATCCCGTGCTCGGCTACACCTTCGGCGCTACCAGTGAAACCGGCGAACCCTATCACGCCTTTGTTTTGGGCGGTCATTCCGTCTGGTGGTCCTGGACCGCGCCGACGAGCGGGGATTTCCGACTCAGTCTAGTCGCCACTAATATGGACACTCCGCTGGCCGCAGCGGTGTATACGGGCACCGCCGTAGCCGCCCTGACTTCAGTCAGCAGCGGGCTTGGGTCTTCCTTCATCGTCGGCACCGATACTATTTCAGTCGACTCGTTTGTGTTCTCGGCCCAAGCCGGCACCCGCTATAGCCTGGCGGTCGACCACGGTGGTGTCACGGACGGATTTCTTTCGCTCGCGATTGCGCCATCGAGTCGGCCCGTCATTGGCGTCTCCGCGGTGGCGTCCGGTGGCGTTTTCGGCTTCGATTTCAACGCACCCCCAG
>DASRFK010000079.1:0-12490 GCA_035651635.1 Verrucomicrobiia bacterium
CGCTGGCGATCGCCCGTTCGCGGGCCGACCCGTGAGCCTTGAGCACCGCCCCATTAAAGCCCAGCAGCGGGGCCCCGCCATAGACCTCGGGGTCCATGCGGCGGCGGATTGCATGGAACGCGCTCTTGGCCAGCAACGCGCCCAGGTACCGCTTGGCGCTGGCGGTTAACTCCCGTTTCAGCATCCCAAAGAGAGCCAGGGCGAGGCTCTCGGCGGTTTTGAGCACGATATTCCCGACAAATCCGTCGCACACGACGACATCGACGCGGTCCCGGAACAGATCGTGTCCTTCGACATTGCCAATGAAATTAAGGTCTAAATGCTTGCACAGTTTGAAAGCCTGGAGTGTCAACTCGTTGCCTTTGGTCTCCTCGGTGCCAATGCTCAGGATGCCGACGCGCGGGCTGGGGGTGCCCAGCACCGTGCGTGAATACACGCTGCCCATTACGGCGTAGTGAGCCAGGTGCAGTGGCTTGCATTCGATATTGGCCCCGGAATCCAACAGAACGAACTGTCGATCGGGCGTCGGAATAATGGTGGCAATGCCCCCCCGATCCAAGCCCTCGATGCGCCCCAGCTTAAAAGTGGCTGCCGCAAAAATCCCACCGGTATTCCCGACCGAAACCAAAGCATCGGCTTTGCCCTCGCGCACCAGTTCAGTGGCCCGAACGATCGAGCAATCCTTCTTTTTGCGGACCGCGGCGACGGGCTTGTCCTCCATGGTAAGGATTTCGCTGGCATGGATGACGCGGACGCGATGATCGCGAAAGCCGCGTTGAGGCAAGGCCGCGTGGATTTCGGCTTTGTCCCCAACCAGGAACAACGTGGTGATGCGCTTATCGGCCTGGAGAGCCCGGAGAGCGCCTTCGATGACGACCCCGCAGCCATGGTCGCCGCCCATGACATCGACGGCAATGCGCATAAGAATAAGCCGGCGTGGCCCCTGGCCCCGCCAGTGACGCACTTTACGCTCCCGCCGTCACCGTGATGACTTGTCGTCCTTTATAATAGCCACAAGCTGGGCAGACACGGTGCGGAATGTAGGGAGCGTCGCACTGCGGACAGGTGCTGAGCTGAGGCAAAGTCAGGACACTATTGTAGGCCCGACGCATGCGTTGACGGCTTCTGGACGGCTTTCGCTTGGGAACACCCATAGATCTTACGTTAAATGTTAAAACTTAAGCTTATTCAATTCGTTCCACGCAGGCGAGCCTTGATTTGGCTGGCCGAGGCTGCTGGAGGTCTTGGACTTGCCAGCGGACGCCTTTCGCAGCCCGCGGCACTCGCGCTCGCACAACGGATGTTGCGGCAACTCCAGCAGAATATCTTCCCGCAAGGCGGGCGTCAAGTCCACGCAGTCATTGACGATGGGGACCGAGTCTTCGCCCTGCAAAGGCAAATGGGCGGTCCAGCGAGGCAATTCCAGGAGGTACTCGAATGGTTTGAGACACCGGACGCATTGGCAGCGCAGGGGCAGGCTGAGTCGGCCCTGGACCAGCAGGCCGTCTTCGAGCTTCTGGACTTCGAGGTCATACCGCAACGGGTGCGAAAGCTGGATGACATCGTCCCGCGTTTCGATATCCAATTCCCCAACCGTCACGTCACCGGATAGCTGAATTGGATGGGCTTCCAAATGCCGCAGATTTACCAAAATAGACATAAAATGCTCAACCCGGCGCCGCGGCCAATTTTTCAGCCAAAGCCGTCCGCACGTGCGCGGGGACAAACGCACTGACATCCCCGCCGAGGCTGGCAATCTCTTTAACCAGGCGCGAACTCAGAAAGGTGTAGGTATCCTTTGGCATCATGAAAATCGTCTCGATCCTCTCGTTCAATTTACGATTCATCAAGGCCAGCTGGAATTCAAACTCAAAGTCCGAGACGGCCCGCAACCCGCGGATAACGGCTTGCGCGGAACGGCGTTCGACATAGTCCATCAGGAGGCAGTCGAACGAGTCAACCTCGACGTGAGGCAGCCCGCGAACGGCCTGGATGACCATCTGGCCCCGCTCCTCCTGGGTGAATAACGGGCGCTTGGCTTCATTGCGCGCCACCGCCACGATCACGCGATCAAAAAGCTTGGTGGCGCGCTGGATGACATCCAGGTGACCATTTGTAAGCGGGTCGAAGCTGCCGGGATAGATCACCGTTCGCATGCCCAAAGAGTATTGAGAAGTTCATGAAATAACAATCCGCGTCGGCGGAATGCGATGCGGAGTTGGAGGTTATGGAATTCGAACCGAGCGCGCGCGGTTTCGCTTAAGGAACTAAGCTCAGTATCTAATTCCATTTGGGGTTCATCTTTCGCCCACCGCACTCCCCACCCCGCATTCCTAGACAGTCGTTCGCTGACTGAGGCTTACGAACGCCGTGGTGTCAGGCACCGAAGCGGAGGCGAACTCCTCTTCGAGCGGCAGCGCGTCCGGCGCGCGCCAGGGCACTTCATAGACCTGAACAGCAGTGCGGATGCCTTTAACATTAACGGGCGGCAGGGCGACGCAGGTGGCGGCCAGAGCCGGCTCGTGACGGCGCAGGTGCTCGTAAGTCGATTCACTGATGTAAATGTGTCCACGGCCGGACAGGCCTTCGAGACGGCTGGCCAGATTCACCTCACGTCCAAAGACGGTGTAGCTGCCCTGGCGGACCACGGCTTGAGAGGCGGACCCCATCAGGCCCACGGTGGCCACTCCGGTGTTCACCCCGGTGCCGAGAAAAAGGATGGGAAGCAAAGGGTGCGCCGGCAACCCGGCTGCGGCGCGCGTCTGATTCTCGGCGGATCTTTTTTGATTTTCGGCTTTGCGTTCGCAATTAAGCTGATAAATGGCGCGCTGCGCTTCTATAGCGGCTTGGACACAGGAAATCGCATGGCGCGGATTGGGTGTCGGGGCGCCCCAAAACGCCATGACACAATCGCCGATGAATTTGTCCAATGTGCCGTCGTGCTGGATGATGGTGTGGGCAATCACGCCCAGGTAAATATTAACGGTATTAAGCGTTTCGCGCGCCTGCTGGTCAAAGGCGGCTTCGGCGGCCGCGCCGGACAGGTTATTGCTGCGGACGTACTCGGCGACGTGTTCCTGGCTCGAGTCGGTCAACGTGGTGAAACCGCGCACATCGGCAAAGAAGACGGTGATCTCGCGGCGCACGCCTCCCAGTTCGAGGGTTTTGGCCTGGAGCAATTCATTAACGATTTTCGGCGAGACCATCGTTGAGAAGACCGATCGAATGCGCCGTCGCTCGGCCTGCTCGAAAACAACCATCCAGGTGACCTGGCAAAGGTATTGGATAATCAAAGCGCCGAGCACCGGCAGGGCAATGGGCAGCCAATAGCGGGAATTAACGTACACCAGCGCCGCCACGGCAACATAGGCGGCGGCAATCAGAACGACGACAACCAGGGCCGGCAAAGCCCGCAGCTGCCAGGTGGCTATCGAGGCAACGATCCCCAGCAAGGCAATCAAACCGAGCTCCACCACCAGCGGAGCCCGGCGGACGAAGCGGCCGGTGATCACGGAGTTGGCCACGTTCCAATGCTTGCTCACCAGGAGCGTGTCGGGCTGGAGCGGGGTCGCGCCGCGATCGGTCAGGTCATTGCCCAGGACAGCGGCCGAGCCGATCACGACGGACTTGCCCGCCCATCGGTTTTCCAGGCCATTGGTTTGTCCGTCGCTTCGCAGCTTATTTTGGAGCAGTAAATCCTGAATGGCCTGCCGGGCCAGCTTCGGATGCGACGGCGGGAGACACCAGTCAATAAAAAAGCCGGCCTCCTTATCCACCGGGATTATGCGTTCAACACCATTCTTCCCGCGCAGCACGATCCGTCCATTCGCCAGATCAATTTGAGCGGCCGAGAGGTCAACCCCCAGTTGGCGCGCGGCAATGACCAACCCCATATGCCAGGCCCGTTCTTCCTGGAACGGCCTGGCCCAGCGCGCCAGACCCGGCGGTATGTTTGTGCCGATGAAGTCGGCCAGATCAAAGTTCCCACCGGGATCGAGCGGTACGGTAATATCTCCGCCTTCCGAACGCGGCAGGACGATTCGCCGAGGCTCGATCCGAGCTTTGTGCAAATCGACGCCAAAATCAGGATCGGCTTCCATCTGCCGAAAAACCTGGTGCCAGTGTCGGTACAGGCGAAAAGCCTTTGCCCGCCGAAGAATGCCGTCCGAATCCTTATCGGTGGAGATATCGGCCACGGCGGCGGCGTTGGTCAGGAACAAGTCTGGCGGAGTCACTTCCTGGGTGATGGGAAGAACGACGTTGCCAGCACGCTTGACTTCGGTTGCAAAGAAAGTATCCGAGTCCACGAGGCTGCCGTCGCTCAATTTTACCAGACCATCGAAGGGGCGAAGCTCGCCGAAAATGACATCAAAGGCGATCGTGCCGGCGCCTTGATCGGCCAACTCTTGGATGACGCGGGCGTAAACCTGCCGCGGCCAGTACAGTCCGAAGCGGTAGCCGAGCGAGCCATTGCGAACGCTGCGAATGCTGTCCTCGTCAATAAAGACAAAGCCCAGGTTGGTATCGACGATTGGCGAGAAGCGCAACGCCTCGCGGACCCGCATATCGAAGGTCATGCGTTCGAGTCGCTCGAAGAAATCGAGTCTGAGGCAACTGGCGACGCTCACAACCAGGATGACCCCAAGGGCCACCAGACCGGGAATGAGTTTGACCGGTTTGAGGATCACTCGAAAAACAAAACAAAAAAACCAGGGCAACACAAGGCTGCCCTGGTTTCGGAAAAAGCAGGAGGTATCTCTTAGAACTCGCCGCCGCCGCCCTGGTCGGGAGGAACCGGCGTGGGCAATGTGTTGGGATTGGCACCCACAGGGGACATGCCGATCACGGTGTGATCGGAGGCCAGCGAAGTCGGCGTAACGATTACGCCTTCAGTAGCGATCAGCGCCAGGGACAACGATTGGAATTCGCTCATCGAAGCCGCAGAGAGAGGCGAGATTTGGTTGTTCGGCGCATCGTAGGACTGGCCACCCATAACGGTCTGGGTGGTCACGTTTTGAGTCTTGGGATCAACCCAGGCGACCACCATCGAGCCGACATAAACCTTGACGATGCCAATGGCCTGAATGTCGAACAGGGTGCCGCGCACTCCAGCGACGCCGTTGGGCAGCTTCACTTCGTACTTCGAGGCGGCAGACATTTTCTTGACGTTGCCCGTGATGCGGCCCTGCTTGAGATCGAGCTGGGTCTCGGTCACGGTATCAGCTCCGGTTTGCATCGCGGTCAACTTATCGATGCCCATCGCGGTATTGGCCCAAATGCGAACGACGTTCTGCTCGGCGCTCGGGCGGAAATTCAAATGCGAGGCCATGGAATCAGGAACGCTTGGCCGATAGGTGACCGCCTGGGGTACCGCGGCATTGCCATCGCCCAAAACGAGATCCACGTATGAACCCTCTTCGGTGCTGGTCTGGACGACTGTGCCTGCTCGAAGGACATCTCCCACGTGCAGCGGCTGCCAGACATTATTGCCGGTCGTGTAACGGGCCGGACCTTTGACACGGACGACCTTGGCGGCTCCGTCCATTGCGCCCTGTGCGGCAGCCGTCGAAATCAGCGCCAGCGCAAGCCCACAGCCAATCAGGGAGTTCATGAGGTTTCTATTGTGTTTCATAGTTGCTCCTGCTCAAAAAGTACCTACATCTGTTTGAAGTCATTTTTAAACACCGGCAGGAGGTTGTCAACGAGTATTCTAACATTTTTTTCCCCAGAAAATCACCCCAGGTCTATACGGCATCGGCGCTCTGGGAGACCTCGAAATAGGCACAAATCGGGCCAAAATCAGTGCGTTAAGAGATTTAACCGCGCCGAAATGTCGTTGGTGGCGGCTTCCTCCAAGCGCGCAATGCATATTTGGGCGTAATTGTGGGCCACGGGATTGTCGTGGTAGCTCAGCCGGATCGAGCGCTCGAACCAGGGGCGGGCGGCGGCGAAATCCCCCAGTTGCACGTAATGCAGGCCGATTTGGATCAGGTTGAAATAGTTATTCGGGTCCAGTTGTTCGGCGCGCCAGAAATAAACTCCAGATTCGTTGGTGCGGTCGAGCCAATCCAGGCACCATCCGTATCCGACGCAGCCCCGGCTGTCCCACGGATTGAGCGCCATAGCGCGGCCAAACCAGTCCATGGCGTTCTGCGCCAGCGAGCGATAGGTGACGCCGGCCTGGCCCTCGTAGTGCTCGCCACCTTCCTGGCTTTGGACCCGATAGGCTTCGGCGATGTCGAGAGCGGTTTGTGGATTCTTCGGTTCCACCGCGAAAGCACGTTTCAACAACTCGATCCGTGGCGTGGAGAAATTCGGCACGTAAGCGGCGCGCTGGAGCCGGACGTATTCGCTTGCTTGGCGCCACGCCTCGGAGCCGAGGTACACCAGGCTGGCCATGATCAAAAGGGAACCGAGCGCCTTGAAAACCGGGTGCAAGCGGAACCAGTAACTCTCAGTGGCAAACCGCAGATGACTGGTAATCAGGGCCATCAAAGTGATTGCCAGGATCGCGTTGGCGGGGATGTGCATATTAAAATCCACCACCGAATGCAGGAGGATGGCCACCATTCCCACCGAGGCGCCGAACACGAAAGCGAACTTGTTGCTGCCGGATTTGCCACCGAGGTCGCCCGAAGAAAGCCGGATGCAATGCGCGGTTTTGGCCAGGCCCAAACCTAAGAGTCCCAGCGCGCAAGCGACCAGGGCGGTGCCGGCTACGCCCCAATCCGCCAGGGTGTTAAGATAATCGTTGTGAGTGTATTCCGGATTCATCTGAATGCCCTCAGGGCGGTAGACGCGAAAACGGGTTTCAAATTGGCCTGGCCCGACGCCCCACCAGCGATTGTCCTCCCACATGCGCAGGGTGGGCTGCCAGACGGAATATCGAAGTTCGTCGTTGACGTTGCCTTTTTCGTTAAACATTTGGTGGAAACGCATTTGGAAAAAAGGACTGCGCGGGATGAAATAAAAGCAGCCGCCCACGACCAGAACCATAAGCACTAGCGCAGGGATGCGGTATCGGCGATTGAAAATAAGAACTCCGAAAAACACAGCGAGTGCCAGGCCGGTGGCAATCCATCCTCCTTTGGAAATGCTGACGGCGATACCTGCCAGCAAAACCAGGGAAGCGTAACCGAGAATCACTTTGGTGACCGGCTTCGCGCGGCCGGTGAGCGTGTAGGCTAGGCCGAGGGGCAGGAGCATCTCCAGAAATCCGGCCAGGTGATTAGGGTTAAAGTACGTGCCGGACCCGCGATGTGGGTAAGGGACCAGGGTGCCCCAGACCCGGTTGTGTCCGGTCATGAACTGGTAAACGGCGTAAAACGAAATAGCCATCCCCAAAAACAGCAGGGTGAAGGTGATAACCTGAATGGTTTCCTGTCGGTGAAGGTTATTGAGAATTGCAAAAAAGAGGAAGGCATAGACCAGAACGCGCAGCATTTCCAATCGAGCCACGTACTCGACATCCGCGTAGAAATAACGCACCACGGCATAAATGGCGAACGCGAGCACGGCCCAACAAATCGGTGGCCAGAGCAGGCGCAGTCGCGGGGAAAGCCACATCCGCGCCACCCACAGCAGCATCACTCCAATGGTCAACCCCTGGATGATAGCGAATTCGAGACGCCGCACGCCCCCGAGCGCCAACGGCCCCAACACCAGAATGCCCAATACCAGAGCAAGAATCCCCCGTTCACACCAGCGGTCCCACACTTCACGATTCATCCGGATGCAAGCTAACCAGCCGCCCGGTAGAGGTCACGTGAATACGTGCCAAATGAACCAGTGAAACAGCAGGCTGGCTTTGATTCAGGAGAGGATGCGCTCCTGCGCTGAACAGGAGGCAATGGAGGGAAAGAAATGTGGAGAAGATTGGGGCGGGAAGATTCGAAAACTTCTCGAGTTCGGAGTGGCTCGAAATGGAAGGGCAATCGAAAGCTGACCGGGTGGTCCGGACGGAGAAAGAAGACGAGAAACAGGGGGAGGGGAGCCCAAGGTACGTTTTACCCATCACCCCGTCAGGACCACGGTAAAACCGACGGTTTTTGAGCATTTACCCGTCAGAAAAGGCGTCAGAAGGTGTCAGGCAAAGCGTCAGAATTTGCGATTCTACGATTGAGGGCCGCGAATGACGGTTGATGATTTAAAACCGTGGGAGTTCGCTGCATGAACCTCCCCGCAGATTCAGGGCGACCGCAGATGAAGACGTTTCGGTCAACGCTTTCGGTACAGCCGACTTCATCAAATTGGGCATCTGGGGTTGATCCATTTGGATCGGGATGGCCCGCGCCCGTGCAGGGCGCAATTGTCTGATCGGGATCCTTTGCCCGGAGCGTTGCCCCGGGCTGGTACGCGCCACGCCTTCGGCGTGAAGATGCATGCGAGAGTAAAGAAACAGTTTACACATTGGAGGGACCCCGATTCAGGATTCCTTCTATAAACGGCTACGCGCCGCAGGCCTATCGCGTACTAACCGAGGGCAATGCGCTGGAAACTATCGTACAAATGAACTGACGCCCTGCAGGAGCGACGCTCAGCATCGCCTCCCTGGTGCGGCAGTTACGCTGTTGGACACAGCGGCACGTACTGGGCGAGCCTCATCCAACGGCAGCTCGTCCATGGAAGCGTCGGCGTTTCTCTTGGTGAAACGAACCTTCCCGATTAACTCAGATATTCGCGCGGGTCGGTGATTTTGCCGGTCAGGGCGCTGGCGGCCACGGTGGCGGGTGAGGCCAGGAAAACCTGGGACTCTTTATGACCCATTCGGCCGGGGAAATTGCGGTTGGTGGCGCTGATGCATTTGAGCGGTGAATTCATGCGGCCGAAGGTATCCACCGGTCCGCCCAGGCAGGCCGCGCAGCCCGCGTTCTCAGTCATTTTAACTCCGGCAGAAACCAGGATGTCCCAAACGGTGGCGCCGCCCCATCGAGCGGTTTGCAGATCATGAACGATTTCGGGAGTCGCAGGCACGCCGAAGGTATCAATAACCACATGTTTGCCGCGCAACACGCGGGCAAATTCAAGGAAATCGCTGGTTTTCCCGCCCGTGCACGAGCCGATATAAGCGCGGTCGAGTTTGACCTGGCCCATCTCTTTGGCGAGCTTGCGCTGGCCGGGGTCAGGATGACAAGCCACCGTCGGTTCGAGCTTGGAAAGGTCGACCACTAATTCATAGACGAACTTTTCGTCTTTATCGCGTGCCACCGGCTCGTACTGCGACTTGGTCCCGTTCAATTTGCAGCGGTAATCGACAGCAGCCTGGGTCTGCGCGTCGAATTCGAAGATGCCGTTTTTGCCTCCGGCCTCGATGGCCATGTTGGCGATGGTCATGCGGTCGTCGATGCTCAAGCTCGACACACCGGAGCCGTCGAACTGCAAAGCCCGATAGGTTGCGCCATCGAAGCCGATCTCGCCGATGCAGTGGAGGATCACGTCTTTGGCCATCACACCCGGTTGCAACTTGCCTTCGAGCCGGAAATGCATGGTTTCGGGGACCTTGAGCAGCAGTTTGCCGGTGCCCATGACGAACCCAGCGTCGGTGTTGCCGATGCCGGTGGCGAACTCGTTAAAAGCGCCCGCCATGCAAGTGTGCGAATCCGTGCCGAAAAGAATTTCCCCAGGACGAGTGTGGCCTTTTTGCGGCAGGGCGGTATGACACACGCCGGCGTACTGGGAACCATATTGGCGTTGAAGCATTCCCTTGGAGCTATCAAAAACCCAGTGGCCATTCGGGTCATCAATCACATCGTAGAAGTAGGGAATCCCCTGTTCTTTTACGAAATCGCGCAGGATATCGACATTGCGGTTGGATTTGGAATCCGAGGTAAAAATGTAATGGTCGGGGATGATCACAACCTTGTTGCGGTCCCAGACTTTGGCGCTTTTACCGAATTCGCGTTTGAATACGCCGATGGTTCCCGGACCGCAAACATCGTGGGTCATGAGCACATCGGTATTTACCCACACATTATCACCGGCTTGCACGCGCGCTTTGCCGGCGGCGCGGGCCAGGATCTTTTCAGTCAATGTCATCGGCGGCCAGCGTAACCGACTTTGGATGGCAATTCAACCGGTTTGCTCGGATAAGCAGCGCAGACAAATTCAAAACTGAATTATAGCCTGAATGCAGCGGCGGCATGAAAAACATGGAATGTAATTCACGGTCGAGCGGAAATTTCGAGCATGCGCTCGATCGGCAGGCGGGCGCGCTCGATAATATTGGCCGCCAACTCGATCCGGGGCGCCAAACTCTTCATGCAATCGCGCAGCTTTTCGAGCGTATTCATTTTCATGTATTTGCACTCGCTGCAATGGCAGGGATCGGTCGGAGCGCGCATCACATCCACCGTGGGCGCGCAGATGAATTGCTTGTCCGGGCACTCCTTTTGCATTCGGTGCAAAATGCCTGACTCGGTGACGATGATGAATTTCGTGGCTGGGCTCGACTTGCAATAGGTAATCATCTTCTCGGTCGAGCAGACGGCGTCGGCCACGTCACGAACCTCGCGCAAGCTTTCCGGGTGAACGACGATTTTGGCGTCGGGCACGAGTTGGCGCAGGCGCAACAAGCTCTCCCGCCGGAACTCGACGTGCGCGTAACAGTTGCCCCGCCACAATGTCATCGGCCGGCCGGTCTGTTCCTGCACCCAGGCGCCCAGGTTTTCGTCGGGCACAAAAAGCAGGTCCCGATCCGGAGGGGCGGCCTGGACAATTTTGACGGCATTGCCGCTGGTGCAGATGACGTCGCTGAGAGCTTTGACTTCGGCGCTGCAATTGATGTACGCAATGGTCCAGAAATTGGGATTGGTCTTCTGGAACTGCGCCAACTTCTCCCCCGGACAGCTTTCCTCGAGCGAACAGCCCGCCTTTTTATCGGGCAACACAACGATTTTGTTCGGGTTTAGGATTTTGGCCGTCTCGGCCATGAAATGAACGCCGGCAAACACGATCACATCGGCGTTGGTCCTGGCGGCTTGCTGGGACAGGCCAAGGGAATCGCCGACGTAATCAGCAATATCCTGGATTTCGGGGACCTGGTAATTGTGGGCCAAAACGACCGCGTTGAGCTGTTTTTTGAGGACGAAGATTTCGCGCGAAAGCGCATCAATCTGCGCTGGAGGAATCGGTTTGCGCAAAGAAAAGCGCTCGATTGTCGGGGAGATCAGTTGAGTCAAATCGGCCATCGACAAAACCTACCGTTGGGTAGGGTGTGCGTCAATCGAAGCCAGCAAGCGCTCGCGCGCGACCAAGTACAGCAGCGCGCACAGCGCAACGAACGGCAGCAACGCGAGCCAGTCACAATTGGGTCCGGCGAACCAGGGGTTATGCGCGATTGCCCAATTGTTGAGGGCGGAATCGATTTTGGGCAAGGCACCCGCCAGGAAGGCAATAATGATGCCGGCAATCGCGCCGCCGGCGATATAGCCACTGGCCATTAAAACCCCGGGACTGCGGTCACTGTCGGCGGCCAATTCAGCAGCATCAAGTTTCTGTTCCCGCAAAGCATGGCGACGGCGCCAATCCACCAGCCAACGAAGCAACCCGCCAACGAAAATGGGCGTGGAGGTGGAGAAGGGCAGATAAACGCCCACGGCGAAGGCTAGCGAGGAGACCCCGGAGAGTTCGAGGACAAATGCAATCATCACGCCGAAGAGGACCAGGGCCCAAGGCAGCTTGCGGTCCAACATGCCTTTGATGATGTAACTCATTAACGTGGCCTTGGGAGCCACGAATTTGGTAACGGTCGTGCCATCCGGCCGCGTTTTGAAATTGCCGTTGATTCCCGGGTCAACCAACCAGACTGCAACCCCTGAGGCATCGACCAAATACTTGCCGGCCGGACCGCCCAGCTCGTCGGTTTTCTGCCAAACGCGATAAGTGCCGGGATCCTGTTGGGCTTGGGGATTGAGCAATTTCTCGGCCGGTCCGAGTGTGGCATCGGCGGGAGCATGCAAGCCGGGAGCGACTTTGGCGCTCGGCACATACACGGTCGAGGTATTGTTCAAAGCGAGCAAAATCGGGCCGAGGGCCAGGGCGCTGGCCGAGGCACCGATCAAAATCGCGATTTGTTGAGACCGGGGCGTCGCGCCGAGCAGGAAACCGGTTTTGAGGTCTTGGGACGTGGCCCCGGCGTTGGCGGCGGCGACGCAAACAATGCCGCCGACGGACAAAGCGGTGACGTAGTAGACGCCGCCGGTCCAGCCGACGATGAGAAAGGCCAGGCAAGTCAGCAATAGAGTGGCCACGGTCATGCCGGAAATTGGATTGGAGGATGAACCGATTTCCCCGGTGAGCCGGGATGAAACAGTAACGAACAGGAACCCGAAGACCACGATCAAGACGGCGCCGAGAACATTCATATGCAGCGACGATGAAAATAAAATCGCCAGGACCAGGGCCACCAAGCCGCCGACCACAAATTTCATCGAGAGGTCACGCTCCGTTCGCAACGGGGAGAACCGGCCGGCGGCGGTTTTGAAATCGGCCA
>DASRFK010000080.1:0-16793 GCA_035651635.1 Verrucomicrobiia bacterium
AGGCGCCGCGGGGCACGCTATTTCATGATTATACGGTGGATCGCGGCGGGCTGCTCAGGAAGGTTAACCTCATCGTTGCGACCGGCCAGAACAACCTCGCCATCAATCAGACCGTTGCGCAGATTGCCCGCCATTACATCAGAGATCACGACGTCTCCGAAGCTTTGCTGAATCGCATCGAACATGGAGTCCGCTGCTACGATCCGTGTTTGAGCTGCTCGACTCACGCGGTTGGACAAATGCCCCTCCAGGTCCGTTTGATCGGACCAGGGGGGACGGTCTTCAAGGAAGTGAGCCGGGGCTGTTAAATCCGCCTTCCCACGTCCACACCATTAAGCGCACCACTCCCGTTCGCGATTGCGGGCGGCTGGCACCACTTCGGCCGTGATGGCCACGTTCTCTGCGATCTGGAAATCGAACATTCCAACGGCGGCAAAATCGGCACCGTTATCAAAGGCATGCCGCAAACCGGCTCGAGGATGGATTGCGCCGGCCGCCAAGACCTTGTAGGCAATCCAGGGCCTCCTCAGCTCCGACATGTAGGCGATGGTCTCTTTCGGATCCATGCACCAGTAATTGTCGATGGCATAATTATCGATCACTTCCTTCATCTGGTCCGGGCGCCGTTTCGACCAATAATTGCTCTCGTGCAGGGTCTTCATGTAAAAGTCCGGAGCCAAGCCGGCTTTTTCCACCGCCATAACTGTCCGGAGCTCATGGCCGGCAACCCCTGCCACCAGGCCCGCATCCTTGATGTGGCCCAAGAGTTTTCCGATTAACCCTACGTCGCTCTCCCGGGTCCAGGCATCCGCCAGATTTCCCAGTAAAAACGCTCCCACCGCTCCGGCGTCCTTTGCTTGTTGCACCGGCGTCTTCAGGTCGTCCTTACCGGGGCTGATTTGCGCCAGATATTGAATGCGTCCGCCTTGATCGCGGTACCGGGCATACAAACCTGCGGCGCGTTTGTCCGCCGGGAACAGAATCATCGTGTTAACGCCCTGCTGCTCGCAGAGACGCCAGGTTTCGAGAATCTTTTCGTCGGTAAAATAATGCGTGAGCAAAGGGGAGACATAAATCAAGTCCCGGCTATGAGCATAGCCGCTAATCAGGTTGCCTCCGCAGATGAGCCGGCTGATTTTGAGTTTGCCGAGCGCTCCCAAGGGCATCACCGACGCGGAAGGAGCCGGCGGCGCGGCCTGGGCGGGCTGCGCTTGCGCGGCCAAGGCATATTCTTCGAGGCTCATCACTAACGGCGCGGAGAGGCCCAGGGCGGCCGATTGTTTCAGGAACCTTCTGCGATTAGAGGCGGTTTTCATACAAGAGATGGGCGCGCATTGGGGCGTCCTTTCCTGCCTCCAGCATGGACAACAGAGTTGATGATGTCAAATTGCTTAATATTTAGTAGTTCTAATTTAATATACGATAGATTCTACTCAAGGCTGTTGGAAACCCCTTTTTTAAGGCCGAAAGCCGAAAGCCGAAAGCCGAACGAAATCCCGAAATCCGAATTTGATGAACCCTGTTTCGAGCTTCGACTTCGGCCTTCTCTCGGATTTCGGATTTCGGATTTCGGGTTTACTAAATGATCTGTTGCTCACTCACGCAACAGCTAACCCGGCGAAAAACTTAAACCTAAGCGGCACCGGATTTGGTTTTTTGCAGTTTATGGCCGTACTTGCGTTTGAACCGGTGACAGGAGGCAAATTCCGCGCGCCCCTCGTCATTTTCCCACACTTCATGGTACTTGGCCTCGCGCGGTACGCTGCGCAGCGCTCGTTCCTTGAGGATGTTGCCCTCCGGGTCGCAGTCCAGCTCAAGGAAGCGCGACTTCTGATTGCGGTTCCAACGGTTCGACAGAATGATGAGGATCTTACGTTTCATAGCTTTTAGACGTACCTTGGCACACGGCACAAAGGTATTGCTGCCCATCAAAGAAAATGCTGTAGGGCATGCTGCGCTGACCGCAGCGGTCACAAATTTCGTAGCGTTCGAGTGGATCGACGGCGATCACACTTAAAACCAGGCCTTCCTCGCGTTGAAGCACGTCGAGCTGCTCGGCGATGCGATCCCGAATAAAGTCGAACACATGGGCTTGCTTGAAGTCCTCGGTAAAGGACCAGGAGTTCTGGTTGCCCGCCAGATAACGGCCGCAACCATCGCGCAGGACTATATGAATGGCGTGCCGCTCATACATGACCCGCATTCTAAACAAGGGAACTTGCGCCGCCAATTCAGAACCGCACAAACAGGCAATCCGCCGATTGACGCCGGGCCGCTTCCCAGCCTACCGTTAAAAAGCTCGACCAAAATGCTTATGTCCCCTTTGAACCGTTTCCAGAGGACCGCAACCGCCCTGTTACTCGGCTTAGCATGCGGCGTTGCCGTGCAGGCCGCGGCCGAAAGCCTGAAACTCGAATTGCGCCGCCTGGTGCCCGCGGATTCCGGGCGTACGCAATGGAGGCAGGTGACCAACAGCGCTACCTGGGAGCCGGGCGCTACCGCCGTGGTGATCTGCGATATGTGGGACAAGCATTGGTGCAAAGGCGCTTCGGCGCGAGTGGCCGAAATGGCTCCGCGCATGAATCAGGTCATCGGCGAGCTGCGCCGGCGAGGCGTCCTGATCATTCACTGCCCGAGCGAAACCATGAAATTCTATGAAGGCACGCCCGGCCGTAAACTGGCCCAGGCAGCGCCGGCCGTCCCCGTAAAACAGCCACTGCAGGGCTGGTGTAAACTCGATTCGGTTCGCGAGCCGCCTTTGCCCATCGACGATTCGGACGGCGGTTGTGACGACGAGCCCACGTGCCAACAGGGTTCGCCCTGGCGACGGGAGATCGCCACTTTGGAAATCCAACCCGGCGACGCCATCACCGACAGCGCCGAAGCATTCAACCTGATGCGGGAGCGCGGCATTACCAATGTCATTGTCATGGGGGTTCACCAGAATATGTGTGTCTTGGGGAGACCATTTTCCATTCGTCAAATGGTTTACCAGGGTCAGAACGTAGTGTTGATGCGCGACCTGACCGACTCCATGTACAACTCTAGAAGTCGGCCCTGGGTAGATCACTTCACGGGCAGTGACCTTGTCACCTGGCACATCGAAAAGTACTGGTGCCCCACCATCACGAGCGACCAAGTTGTTGGCGGAGTCCCTTTCCGTTTTTCGGCCGACACCCGACCGCTACGGAGTTTTCAAAATAATTAGCCAAGGCGGCGAGGCCTCTGGCCTCGAAGATGAATTCCGGGTGTAACACCAAGCTTACTCTCTTTGCGTCCTTTCTGCCCCCGCATGCCAAATTGGCGTCCATTGGCGGTTCCTACTGCTTGAAATTCGTGTCTAGCTGACCAGCGAGCCGACTATCCTCTCCGCGGCCTCGCGCGGGTTGGCGGCACCATAAATCGGCCGGCCAATGACGAGCCAATCCGCGCCGGCTTCAATCGCTTGCCTCGGAGTCAGCGTGCGCTTCTGGTCATCGGCCTTTTCGGTGCCGGTCCGAATCCCAGGGGTCACGAGCTTGATTTCTTCCGGAAGGATTTGGCGCAGCCGGGCGATCTCCAAGGGAGAACAGACCAATCCGCACAACCCGGCTCTGACGGCCAGGTCGGCCAGGCGCTCGACTTGCTTGCCAACATCCGATTTCCAGCCGATCTCGCTCAGAGTCCCCGCATCCATGCTGGTCAATACCGTAACGCCCAGAACCAAAGGCGCAGGGCGGCCCGCTTGGCGCGCGGTTTCCTGCGCCGACTGCTGGGCTGCCCGCATCATCTGCAGGCCGCCGCTGGTATGGATCGTTAACATTTGGACGTCCAGACGTACCGCCGAAGCCACGGCTTTGGACACGGTGTTGGGAATATCATGGAATTTGAGATCCAGAAAAACGGACGCGCCGATGGATCGAATGGCCCGGACGATCTCCGGGCCCGAGCTGGTGAACAACTCACTGCCGATTTTGAAACCGCCTACGACTGGCGCGAGCTCGCGCGCGAGAGCCAATGCCGCGTCCTGGGTGGATACGTCCAAAGCGACCAAAACCGGATTGCGCATGCCCCGATTCAATCCGACCAGCCCAAAATCACAAGCCCGGACTTCGGAGGGGAAAGTCGCAAAGAGGCAAGAGGCCAGCCCGGCAGAGCCGGAACCAGACGCAGAGTTGCAATTTGCGATTTAGCGAATTTGGGGCGCGGAGAAAGTCCGGCCTCGTCGAAGCTACGGCGGACCGGGTGGAATGTGTAGTGCGAAGCATGGCCGGAATGGCGTTGCGCTGGACGCGGGTTCGTTCCATTATCAGCGTAAATTGTGCCAGCCTTGGGTTGGCATTAATCTCTTTATCTTTGAATTGAACGGAATGGAATCATGAATCTGGACGCTGTTTATTCGGAATTAACACTTAAAACGAAGACCAAACTGGCGCTTTTGGTTCTCGACGGACTCGGCGACTTGGCTACACGCGAGCAAGGTTATGTAACGCCGCTGGAAGCGGCGGCGACCCCGAACCTGGACGCCCTTTCCAAAGACTCCGCCCAAGGCCGGATGATCCCGCTGCCGCCGGGGCTAACGCCCGGCAGCGGCCCGGGACACTTGGGATTGTTCGGGTATGACCCGTTGGAAGTTCAAGTTGGCCGCGGGGTGATCGAGGCGCTCGGACTCGGGATGGAACTCATGGCGGGCGACGTTTGCGCCCGGGCTAACTTTGCCACGCTCGACGCCAAAGGCATCGTTACGGACCGCCGCGCCGGGCGCATTCCGACCGAAACGTGCGAAAAACTTTGCGCGATGCTCTCCACCAAAGTGAAGAAGCTCGGCGACACCGACGTACTCATCCAGCCGGGCAAGGAGCACCGGTTTGTTGTGGTTTTTCGCGGCAAAGGCCTGGCTGGACCCCTGACCGATGCCGATCCCAACCGCGAAGGTCTGCCGATCCCCACCGTCAAGCCGCGCGACCCGAAGAGCGCCGGACAAAAAAAGGTCGCCAAGTTAATAGCGGATTTTTACAAAGCGGCGCTGCCGATTATCGCCAAAGAGAAACCCGCCAACGGTTTTCTCATGCGCGGCATCGCCCATCAGCCGGAAATCCCGTTGTTCGAAGAGCGTTACCGGCTCAAGCCGGCGGCATTGGCCGTTTACCCGATGTACAAGGGACTGGCGCAGTTGGTCGGCATGAAGAAAATTGAAGGGCCGCAGACCATCAAAGAACAATTCGAACGGTACCTCGCCGAGTACGACAACTTCGACTTCTTCTTTATACATTACAAGTACACCGACAAGTACGGCGAAGACGGGAATTTTGCGGCCAAGAAAAAGGCGATTGAAGAATTCGATGCGGCGCTGCCGATTCTGCTCTCGAAGAAGCCGGACGTTCTGGCCATCACGGGCGACCATTCCACGCCGGTGGCCATGCATGGCCATTCCTGGCATCCACAGCCGGTGTTGTTGCATTCGGCCTATTCCGGTTCGGACAAGCTCGATCGGTTTACCGAGACTGGCGCGAACACCGGGTCGCTGAGCGTATTTGAAGCGAAGTACCTGATCCGGCTGATGCAGGCGAACGCGCGGATGTTCGATAAATTCGGGGCGTAAATCCCGCTGTTCGGGCATGCGCCCGGGAAATCTAAAGAGCGGGATCCTCGTCCCTGCCATGACCGGCATGTTGGCCCTGGCAGTCGTGGCTGGCTGGCTGCTGAGCCGTCCGCAACAAGCCGCGGTGCCGCGCGTTCCCGGAACCGACCGGGCGCCGACCGGCGAGCTTGGAAACCTCGGCAATCCCGTGCTGGCTGGAAAGTTAGCGCTCTCCTCCGGCAAGCCAGGAGGCACCTCTGGAACCTGGCCCGGCTTTCGCGGCCCGAACCGCGATGGAATCAGGCCGCCTTCCACGGCGCTGGCTCGTTCCTGGGACGCCTCGGGGCCACGTCAGCTTTGGGCGATTGACGTTGGTGACGGGTATGCCGGTCCGGCGATCCTCAAGGGACGCTTGTACTTGATGGACTACGATCGGGAACGAAAACAGGACGCCCTGCGCTGTCTTTCGACCGACGATGGCGCCGAGATCTGGCGCTTTTCTTACGCGGTCGCCGTTAAACGAAATCACGGCATGTCCCGGACTGTTCCCGCCGTGACAGAACGCTTCGTGGTCGGTATTGGCCCGAAATGCCACGTGGTTTGCCTGGACGCGCAAAGCGGCGAACTACGATGGGGAATGGATCTGGTGAAGCAGTACGGCGCTACGGTGCCACCGTGGTATGCGGGGCAATGTCCGCTAATTGATGGCGAAAAGCTGGTGCTTGCCCCGGGCGGTCCACAGACCTTGCTTTTGGCGACGGACCTCGAGAGCGGCAAAGTGCTTTGGCAAACGCCAAATCCGCACGGGTGGAAAATGACGCATTCGTCGGTTATGCCGCTGGAAGTGGCGGGCGAGCGAATGTACGTGTACTGCGCCAACAATGGGGTGGTCGGCGTCTCGGCGAAGGATGGGGCGCTGCTCTGGGAGACCACGGAGTGGAAAATCAGCATTGCCACGGTGCCGTCGCCGCTGGTCTTAAGCGACGGACGTATTTTTTTGTCGGGCGGTTACAACGCGGGCAGTTTGATGCTGGAACTCAAGAAGGATTCCGGCGGGTGGCGGACCCGGACCTTGTTCAAACTGGATGCGGAGACATTCGGCGCGACGCAGCACACTCCGATTCTTTACCAGGATCATATCTATGGGGTGCGCGCGGATGGCCGCTTCGTCTGCCTGGATTTGGATGGCAAAGCGGTTTGGGCCAGCGACGCCGGCCGGCAATTCGGACTGGGTTCATTTCTCGTGGGAGAGGGTTTGATTTTTGCCGTGAACGATTCCGGGCTGTTGCGATTGCTCGAAGCCACGCCGCAAAAGTGCAATCTCCTGGCCCAGGCGCAGGTCCTGCCGGGGCACGAATCCTGGGGCCCAATGGCGCTGGTGGACGGGCGGCTTTTCGTGCGGGACCTGAACCGGTTAATCTGCCTGGAGGTCGGGGCTCGCTAGCTTGGCACCCCCCGCGCCGCAACCATTGGGGTGGGTCGCAATTGCTGGTCGGAGCCGAATGGTGATCTCGTTGTTGTAGTCCAACGCCACTTTGCCTTGGTTTCGAAAGCCGGCGAGCCGGATAAAAGGCTGTTCCCGCTTAAGCGCGCGATTTCTGGTGCGGATCTTGTATTGGTGGTTCCGAAAGGGGAAGGGGTAGAGCTCAACCATGAGTTCAACGACGTTACGATATACATCGAAGAGCGAGCCGCAATCGCCCATAACCACGCCAGCATTTAAGTAGAATTTTCCGCCGCCGCACAACCGGTTCTCGAACCCATCAATCTTCCGCCGTTGATAGGAAATGATCCCTGAGTTCATTGAGGCATTGGTCGCATTAAATAATGCGAGTCCATAATAACTGCGCCGATACCGTTCAATCAGCGCCAAAAGAGAACGTGGCAGAATGACATCGTAAGCATCGAGGAACAAGACGATGGTGTCGGCCAGGTTCTCCTGGTTGGCGGACAAAAAATCAAAGAACAAAAAGGGTTTATAGGTGTTGATCCAATGCCGGATGTCACGTCCCAATTTGACGAATCGAAGATTCGAGGCTACGCATTGCCGCTCCAGCAACGAGCCCTCGCCATTGTGGCAAAATACCACGAGCGCCTGATCGGCCGGGCCGCAGTTTACCATGGGATAATCGTACTCGACCTTTATGTCCTTTTGACTGAAGTGAACAATGCGATCCAGTTCGAGAATCTCTGAATATTTAACGGTTTTCACCTGAATCCGGGCTGACATCAAGGTGCGCTTAGGCCGCCGTGGGGCCAAAGCCGCTGGGCGGCTGCGAAATAGCTCCAGAGCGGACCCGTTACGCCTCTTTGCCGCAACCGGGCCACGAGTTTCTCGTAACCCGGAGCGAAATTCCCGACGATCCAGTTTGGGGACCGCGCGGCGAAGCCTCTCAATGAATTGAGCACGCCTTCGAGAGTTAATCCCGGTGCAAGATAATACGCCGGCTTCAGGAGGTTCAGGCCACTGGGAAGCAACCCTTCGGCCAGAGCTCGTTCGTACAGCGCCGTGCCGGGGTAGATGCGCATGCCGGGCATGGCCAGGATAATCGCGCCGCCGAGGGAGCGTGAATTCTCGAAGCCCTGGTCCAGCGTGGCACTGGTTTCACCCGGCCCACCGGCGATGACAAAGTGGCAAAAATCGATTTCTGCATTGCGCGCCAGTTCCGTTGACTGAAAGACATCCTCGAAGCTGAAGTCTTTCTGGTAAGCGGCCAGCACTTCGTCACAAAAACTGTCCGATCCGAATTCGATATGAGCCAGGCCTGCCCGAGCCATCAGGGATATCAGCTCGCGAGACAATCCCTGTGGACGCAGAAAGCAACCCCAGCGCACTTTGACATTCCGACGGAGGAGAGCTTCGCATACGGCGGTGACATGCGCTGCGGAGGAGTTAAAAACCGAATCGACCAGGAAAACGTAATCCGCTCCCAGCCGACGCACCTGCTCGAATTCCTCGACGACTTCTTCTGCATCGCGGTTGCGATGGCGGCGCCCTTCGATAAGAGGATAGGAACAGTAACAGCAACGGTGGCCGCACCCGCGTTGGGTTTGCAAATTCAGCACGCCCCCACGTTGCAGATAATAGGACAGCAGCCGCGGCGGCCAATCGGTGTCACTCAGGTGGATCGCCGAGCCGGGGCCGGCCGGAGGATTTATGATGAGCTCGTTACCTCGGCGAAAGACCAGCCCGGCAATGGCAGTGGGCTCCTTCCGAATGCACAGCGCCTCGAGCAAATCGACAAAGGCCGTTTCACCTGCGCCGACGATGCCGTAGTCCGCTCCGGTCCAGTCAAGCAACTCGCGCGGAAAAATACTGAATCCGCTACCGCCCAGAATGACTTTGGTGGAGCACCCGCGGTGAACCGTTTCGACCAACTCCTTGAGTCCAGTCACAAATACTTCGCGCTTGCCGATCAGGACATCGTCGATGTTGCGGACGGAGACTCCCACGACATCCGGAGCGAACTCGGTTAAAACGGTGCCGAGCTGTTCCTGCTCGAAGAGTGAATCCAGCCAGCGGACTTCATGTCCGGCCCGCCGTGCTGCCGCGTTCAGGTGGGCCAGGCCCAGGGGAAATACGGGTTCAGGCGTGGCGCAGCGGTTGGCACTGATTAGCAGGACCCGCAACTTCTGGATGGCGACTCTTGCGGCCATGAGGGCAGCTTACCAAAGTCGCGGTCGGGATGCTGCGAAATTCGTTCAAGCCTTCACTCAGCACCGGCATGCGATTTGGCTATGAGAAAAGGAGGGTTTTGACTATGCTGCGCATTTAGTGCCGCGTAGGGATACATGAACAAATTGCTGTTAATTGACGACGAAACGGACGTGCAATATTCGTTCCAGCGAATCTTTGATTCGCCGGAGATCGAGCTTACGACCGCTTCGAGCGGGGAAGAAGCTCTGCGTCTCCTGCCCAAAGTGAAGCCGGACCTGGTAATGATGGACGTCCGCATGGGAGGGATGAGCGGTCTGGAGACACTTCGTCGGATCCGGCAACTGGATTCGAAGTTACTGGTGATCCTGATGACGGCGTATGGGACGACGCAGACGGCCATCGAAGCGATGAAGCTTGGGGCGTACGATTACCTGCTCAAACCGTTTGACGTGCCCAAGCTCAAGGAGCTGGTGCAGAACGCGCTGAAGGCGGCACGCGACATGAAGCAGGTGGTCTCGTACCAACCCTTGCTCGAAAGTGAGGATTATGAGCTGGGTATCGTGGGGCGCAGCGAGACGATGCAGCAGGTATTCAAGCTGATTGGGCAGTTAGCGGCGTCCGACGCCACGGCCTTGATCACCGGCGAGAGCGGGACCGGCAAGGAATTGGTCGCACGAGCTATCTACCACCACAGCAACCGCAGCGCCCAGCCATTTCTGGCGGTGAACTGCGCGGCCATTCCCGAGCAGTTGCTCGAAAGCGAGCTCTTTGGCCATGAGCGCGGCTCCTTTACGGGGGCGACCTTGCAACGGATCGGTAAGTTCGAGCAGTGCAATCGCGGCACGCTGTTCCTGGACGAAATTGGGGACATGACCCCGGCAACGCAGACCAAGATCCTGCGCGTGCTCCAGTCCGGCACCTTCGAGCGGGTGGGCGGCAATCAACCCATCAAGGTCGATGTGCGAATTATCGCGGCGACCAATAAGCCGCTCGAACAAGCGGTAGCCGCGCGTCAGTTTCGCGAGGATCTTTTTTATCGGCTCAACGTCGTGCGTATTCATATTCCTCCTTTACGGGATCGACGGGAGGATATCCGCCTTTTGGTGAACTATTTTCTGAACAAATTCGCCAAAGACCAGACCGTGCCCCCGCGTTCGATTGCACCCGGAGTGCTCAAGGCGCTCGAGAAATACCATTGGCCGGGCAATGTTCGTGAGTTGGAGAATATCGTGCGTCGCGCCCTGGTCATGGCCAAGGGTGAAGCCATCCTGCTGTCGGATCTGCCGGGCGAGATCAGTGGCCAGGCCCAAGGCGGGTCCCCCGGCGGCCCGATACCGGTGCCGGTCGGCGAGGCTGGTACCGGCGATGTCTCGAATCTGGCGCGGCAGCTTTTTCAGTGGGCCAAGCGCGAACCCAAGCTCAAGATCATCCCGGCGGTGGAGCGGGAATTGGTGATCCAGGCGCTCAAGGAAACTGACGGCAACCAGGTCCATGCCGCCAAGCTTTTGGGCATCACCCGCGCCACCTTGCGCAAACGCGTCGAAAAGTTCGGGATTCAGCGTGAGTTGAACATCAAGTGACGGAGCCGAGCCTGTTGCTGTTGATCCCGGCTTATAACGAAGAAGCCCGGATCGAGCCGGTGTTGCGCGAATTCGCGCAGTACTTTCAAGACAATTACCAGGGCAAGTTTTCGCTCGTGGTGGTCTTGAACGGCTGCCGCGACAACACTTTAGGCGTGGTGGAGCGTGTCGCGCGCGACTTCCCTTCCATCCGCGCCGAGAATTTTCCGGACCCTATCGGCAAAGGCGGCGCCCTTATCGAAGGGTTGCGCCTGGCGCCCGCGGCGGATGTTATTGGCTACGTGGACGCCGATGGCGCTTCCCCGCCGCGCGCGTTTCATGCGCTGGTCAAGCTGATTGGCGAGGCCGATTGCGTGATTGGCTCCCGGTGGCTCCCCGGCGCCCTGTTGCACCAGGCTCAAACCAAATTGCGCCGCTTTACCAGCCGCTGTTTTCACATGATTGTCGCCAGCCTCTTTCCTTCAATGCACATCAAGGACACACAGTGTCCCTGCAAGGTTGTCCGGCGCTCCGCCGTCGAAGCCATCCATTCTTCGCTGCGGATTGCGGACCTGGCGTTTGACGTCAACCTGCTGGTCTCGCTTAAGCGCGCGGGTTTCTCCATCCGCGAGGTGCCGACCGAGTGGACCGATAAGATTGGTTCAAAAGTGACGGCATCGCTGTTCCGCTCTTCGTTGACGATGTTCTTATCCGTGGTGCGAATTCGGCTGATTTACTCGCCGTTTTATCCCTGGCTGCGCCCGTTGCGTCCGCTCGAAGGTTGGGTCTACAAAAAACTGCGTGCTCCTCCACCGCGCCCCGCGGCGGAGAAACCGGCTCCGCCGCATGACGCCAATGGTTGATGGGCCGCCTGCGCGCGCGAGCAGCGCAGGACTTCGAGCGGCGCTGATACAGATTGCTGAAACAACTTGGGGCGCGCTGGTGTCTTGAGCTCTGAATATCGGGAGCCGCCACAGCGTCGGCAGTTGTGTGCTGGAACCCGTTTGTTTGTAATCTGTCAGTGACGGCGGGGCTTTGCGGTCAGTGCGACACTTTTTCCGGGGTTGCGGGCGGGAAAAAATGCGAACCGAGCCCAAAGCGCCGCCGGTACTGACCCGTTACACCCGTGTTGCAATCAGTAGTTAAACAAAAAACATAAGCGGCTTATCATCAGGGTTTGTTTGACGAAACCAAGCCGATGCCCCAATCTCCGCTGACGATGAGAATCTTGAGAATCCTCTGCGTCCTGGCTATCGCCGGGACGGTGGCAATGGCCCAAACAAACGCCACGAATACGGTGCGCCAACTTTCCCTTCAGGACTGCATTCAACTTGCGCTCCAGCACAATCTCGACCTGCAAATCGACCGGTACAACCCGCAAATCGCGCTGTTCAATCTGCGCGGGGATTACGGCGCGTATGATCCTTCCTTTTCGCTATCCGGACAGCACGACCATAACGAAGCAGGCAGCCAGATCCTGGCCGGGGGATTTATCATTCCCGGGTCGATTTCGGATGATAACTCCTTCAGTGGCGGTTTAACCGGAGCGACGCCGATCGGCACCACCTACAGCCTCCAGGGCAACACACGGGATCAATATGGCCAGAGTTTTGGCCTCGATACTAACGGACTGATAGCACGTCCCTTTGAGAACAGTGGCGCTTCCGCCTCAATCAGCGCGACGCAGCCATTGCTCAAGAATTTGTGGATAGATAACAACCGGCTGGTCATTCGGATTGCCCGAAACCGGCTCAAGTACTCCGAACTGACGCTTCGGCTGCAGATCATGCAGACGATTACGACGCTGGAGCAGGCCTATTACGATCTGATTTACAATCGGGAAAACGTCATCGTGCAACAGAAGGCCGTCGAATTGGCCGAGCGCCTGGTGATGGAAAACCGCAAACGGCTGGAGGTCGGCGCGCTGGCGCCACTGGATCTGCAGTCCGCCGAGGCGCAGGCAGCCTCGACGCGGGCGGCGGTGATCGCTGCCAACAGCCAACTCGGCACCCAGGAACGCCTGCTCAAGTCGTTGATCACCGACGCTTATGCCAATGAATGGGCCAATGTCGGCATTGAACCGGGCGCCAAGCTAATGGCCCCGGCACCGGTCGTGAACCTCCAGGACAGCTGGTCCAAGGGTCTGGCGCAGCGACCAGAACTGTTACAGGCCAAACTGGACGTCGAGCGCCAGGGGATCCAACTGAAGTACGACAAAAACCAGCTTTGGCCTGAGCTGGACGTGTTCGGCACGTACGGATTTAACGGGTCCGGCAAGGAATTCAGCTCGGCATTGGGGGATTTCCAGACGACCGATCGGCCGTTCTACACGTACGGTGGCAAAATCATCGTTCCGCTGGCCAACGTACGAGCGCGCAACAGTTATAAAGCCGACAAAGCGAACATGCAGCAATTCGTGCTCACCCTGAAGCAACTCGAACAGAACATCATGATTCAGATTGATAATGATATAGGCACCATTCAGGCCAACTACGACCAGGTTCAAGCCACCCGCGCCGCTCGCGAGTATGAGGAAGCGGCCCTGGATGCCGAGCAGAAGAAACTCGAAAGTGGCAAGAGCACCACCTACACCGTCCTGCAAGTACAGCGCGATTTGACCACGGCTCGCGGAAACGAGATCCAGGCCCTGGATACCTACAACAAAAGCCTTTCGCAGCTTAGCCTCCACGAAGGATCAACCCTCGACCGGCTCAATATCACACTGGAGACCAAGTAAACCCCGCGCTCCCGGGTGGGCATTGGCTGTCCCGACAGTGCCTCAAATCAGGCCAGCCTGCATGAGCTGCGAAAGGAGCTAACCGCGAGTATCGGCAGGGTTGGTCAGATGGGAAGCCATCCGAAGCACGGTAGCCTGGCTGTTAAGATTCGGATTTGCCGCCCAAAAAGGTAATCGGAACCGGCTGCGGGATATCGGGCAGCTGGCGCATGCTAATTCTCAGCGTGTACCTTATTTTGGCGGCAGCTTTTCGCCGAGCAGCGGTGCGGAATTGCAGTAACAGGGGGGTATGAGGCCGCGACTCAAGCGGCTTGGCCGGAAATAGGGCGAACCCTCTTACTTCCTGCAACAATTTTAACATGTTCATCCTGGCGGCCATGTGCGCGATGAGGTAGCTGCTGCAAGTCACGTGCCATGGCAAGGTTGCGAAAATATGCGGCCTGGGAACGAATTTCAGTTCCCGCTTGGCACTCCAGAGCGCTTCTGCTTAGCTCAGCCCGCCGCATGACACCATTGCGCGCTGTCCTCATTTTGACCCTTGGTTTTCTGGCGCTTCCGGCAGCGTTGTGGGGGCAGCAACGGACGCCGTCGGCAATTCCCTGGGCCATCACCACGCTTCCGGGGGGAAGCGATATCGAGTACGACCTGAACACCGGGGAAGTCCGAGCCGACAATGGAGTGATGGTGACCTATGGTGATGCGGTGCTGACCGCGCGCAAAATCGTGGCGAATCCCACAAACGGAGTCGTGGTGGCCGACGGCCGCGTGCGGATTCAGCAGGGCGATCAGCTCTGGGCCAGCGAACACTTCCTTTATAACTTCCGCACAAAAGAGATTCAGGGTGAGCAGTTTCGCACCGGCCAGGCCCCGCTCTTTATCCAAGGCAACGGCTTGAGCGGCGACATCAGCAATAAGACTTATATCGCCACCGACGCCCTAATCAGCAGCGAGGACATCGCGCAGCCGTTGATCAAAATCCGCGCCAAAAGCATTAAATTAATCCCGGGCCGCAAGATCGAAGCGCACCACGCCACGCTGTACATCGGCAACGTCCCGGTCTTTTACTTTCCGTTCTACAGCCGGAATCTGACTGAGCACGCCTCGCATTTTACGTTTCTACCTGGGTATCGCTCAGCGTTCGGACCGTTCCTGCTGACCACTTATACGTATTGGCTAAGCGACGAACTCGACGGCGCGGTCCATTTGGATTATCGCGAGAAACGGGGGCCGGGCGTCGGACCGGATTTCAATTATCATCTCGGGCCCTGGGGCAGCGGTTCATTCAGATACTATTACACCCACGACGGCGATACTGCTGCGGATGAACTGGGCGTGCCCATAGCCGAGAACCGGCAACGCGTTTACTTCTCCTACCAGGCCAACCCTGCCACCAATCTCTACGTCAAGGCCCTGGTCCGGTATGAAAGTGATTTTGCGGTCGTGCGGGACTTTTTCGAAGGCGAGTACACCCAGGATCCGCAACCGGACTCGTTTTTCGAGCTGAACAAGTTTTGGAAAAACTTCAGTGTCGACGCGTACGTGCAGCCGCGCGTGAACAACTTTCTGGAAACCGTGGAACGACTGCCGGACGTGCGGCTGACAGGGTATCGCCAGGAGATCGGAGCCACTCCGCTTTACTACGAGAGCGAAAGCTCAGCGGGCTATTACAAGCGCGTGTTTGCGGAAGATGCCGGCACCAACGGCCCACCCCCGGGCTTAAGCTATGAGGCCGCGCGCGCGGATACGTACCACCAGGTGCTTCTTCCGGAGACATTTTTTGGCTGGCTTAACGTGACACCTCGCGTCGGCGGCCGGTTTACCTATTACAGTGAGGCTTCCGGTCCGGGCGCCACGACCGACGAGCGGTTCCGGGGCGTCTTTAATACCGGCGCGGAAGTCTCGTTCAAAGCGTCGCGGGTTTGGCCGGACGTCCAAAACAGCCTATTCCAGGTGGACGGGCTTCGGCACATCATCGAACCTTCGGCTAACTACGTCTTCGTTCCGTCTCCGACCACCGCGCCCAACCAACTGCCCCAATTCGATTACGAACTGCCCAGCTTGCGGCTGCTGCCCATCGAGTTTCCCGATTACAATGCGATTGACTCGATTGACAGCCAGAACGTGATCCGCTGGGGTTTGCGCAACAAATTTCAGACCAAACGGGACGGGCAGGTGGTGAACCTGCTGGATTGGAATGTGTATGCCGACTGGCGGTTAAAGCCGCGGTCCGACCAGACAACTTTCTCGGATCTGTACTCGGATTTATATTTACGGCCATGGTCGTGGCTCACCCTGGAATCGTTGATCCGGTACGACATTGCTTCCGGCACCTGGCGGATGGCTTACGAGACGCTCACCCTTAAACCCAACAACGTTTGGAGTTGGAGCTTGGGGCAATACTATTTGAGCGACGACCTGGCGCCTTCTCCGCTGGCGCTCGGCCCCGGAAACAACGTGCTCTCCAGCACCATGTTTTATCGCTTGAACGAGAACTGGGGCTTTCGGATGGCGCACTATTTCGAGGCCCGAAGCGGGACGTTGCAGGAGCAGTCCTACAGCGTTTATCGCGATTTGCGCAGTTGGACCGCGGCCTTGTCCTTCCGCGTACGCAAAAATCTGTTTGGCCCCGACGATTATACGGTGGCGTTTACCTTCTCCCTAAAGGCTTTCCCCCACTACGGCCAGGGGGCCGACAGCGTGGGAGCCTACTCGTTGCTGGGCGGTTGAACCCTTAGAGCGTGTTTTAGAATTCGGCTTGGAGTCCCGCCTTCAGGCGGTTTTGGTGCCCGCCTAAAGGCGCCCCTTTAGGCGGAACCCCGAACCCCACGCCCACGCCCAAATCGGTATTTTTAAAAAATGCCCTTAGCCGTGGCGTGTGCCCCGGAGGGCCACCACCAGGCCAACGATGACCGCGGCGGCGCCGCCGATCAACAACCACATTGATTTGTCAGTCGGATTTCCCGTGAAAGCCCGGGACACGTCCGAACTGAACGAGTGCGAAGCATTAAATCCGAATATTAATAAAACGATCCCGCCTGCAAAAAGTGCCAGACCCACAACGTTGTTCATGGGTGAATCTCTTTCAAATCAAAGAGCGGGTCTCTGGGGACTTGTCCTCAGAAAGACGCGGACCTGTCCGCAGGCTTGAATAGTTACTGCACGGTGATTAGGATCGGCCGCTGCACAATCATCAAAGGGCGCTCCTTATGGCAACCAGGCACACATGGCGGTTTTTTCGGGCGGGTGGATTCGATCAGGTCCGGCTGGATAGCGGGGCTG
>DASRFK010000081.1:0-52004 GCA_035651635.1 Verrucomicrobiia bacterium
CAAAACACGAAGTTCGAATATTGTCAGGAACAATGGTGTCGGAACATTGAGTCAAAATCCCACAGGTGGGGAGTTTTGAAATTTCAAAAGGGACCCCATTTCGACCCGAGGGGGTCCCTTTTGAACCGACCGGTGACAGCTCCCGAAGCCAGAAATCCCGGATCAGAAAGCCGATTTAATGCGCGCAAAGATTCTTTTTATTACTGGGACAGATACGGGTGTGGGCAAAACTCTGCTCACCTCTTTGCTCCTTTGTCACTTACGTTCCCGGGGGGCGGGGGCCTTCGCGTTGAAACCATTTTGTTCCGGTGGGCGCGCGGACGCGGAGCTCTTGCATCAGCTGCAAGAAGGCGACCTCTCGCTGGACGAAATCAATCCGTTCTATTTTCCAGAACCGATCGCGCCACTAATCTCTGCACGCAAACACAAACGACCTGTTCCGCTCGAACGTGCCCTGGACCATATCACTCGCCTGGCCTCTCGCGTGCCTGATGCATCAGTTGCGTCCAACCCGCGTTCGAAAATTAAGAATTCAAATTTAAGAATTAAGAATTTTCTGCTAATCGAAGGCTCCGGCGGCCTGCTGGTGCCGCTCGGCGAAAACTATACGGTGCGTGACCTGATCGTTCGGCTGGGCTGCGATGTTCTGCTCGTGTGCCCGAACAAGCTCGGCACGATCAATCATACGCTACTCACGCTCAGTTCCCTGGGCGTTTGGCCGGGACGGGGCCCGCGGTCCGGCCTCCGTTGGCCGCGTTCGGTCAAGCTGGTAGTAATGGATCAGCGCTCGCCGGATTTCTCCAGCAGGACCAATCCGGCCATTTTGCGCGAGCTAATTCATCCACGTACGCTCGTTCAAGTGCCTTTCCTGGAACAGAATTGCCTCTCAGTTGCCTCAGTCCAGAGAGCAGCCGTAAAATTGCGAACCGTTCTTTCCAAGCTCGTATCGTCCGGGTAGCAAAGTTGATCGCGCAAACTCGCGCGTCAGATCGTTTAGCCGCAAAGAGGCACAAAAGACGCAAAAATTAGAAGGAGCAGGCTGAGGACGCGATTGAATGGTGGTTTTTCCTTTTTTGCGCATTTTGAGCCTTTTTGCGGCAGCCACCCGCAACTGGCCTGGGCCATGCTTGACGCCACGTTTGGAACCGAACGATGGGTGACCCGCGAGAGATCTCAGCATTCGGCCCCGCTTTGCGCCCAAAAGCGCTGCGAAGCAGAGCACTCCAAAACCTTCGGAACCCGTCCGGTGCATGGAGAGCCTCAGATTCCGATTTCCTATCTGCGGTCGCCCCGAATCTGTGGGGAGTTCTCTCAGCCTGTCAGTGGCGCACTTCAGTGACATCGGCGATTCCGACGTCCACGCCTTGTCCGCCGGTGGTCTGATGACAGTGAGCAGCCAGCACTACGCGTGCGCCTGGTTTCAGCAATGCTTTAGCCGGGGCGCTGATCTCCAGGGGCACATACCCGGTAGTAAAGCCTGAGTCCGACGCGGCGGGCTCGCCATTGACATAGATTTCAATGTCTTCGTCGTGATACACATAAAACTGCAAATGTGAATAGGCCTGAGCAGGCAGGCTTACCTCGCGGCGAATCCAGATGTCTCCGGAGTTCCAGGTGGTTCGCACGACGGCTCCTGGCGTACCCTCGGTTCCGAAGCCGGCCGGACCCTGTTTCCATGCGGCGCAATCGAAGCCTGCCGAAGCCCAACCCCGCGGCGGTGTTTGCAGAGTGTAACTCCAAGCCACGGGTCCCTTCTGGGCCGTCGGCACGACGTCAGTAACTTTGAGCTGCGGCGTTTCGGGCAACGGGGCCCAATTCCCCAGCCTGGTGTGATCGCGGTGAGCCCACTTTTTCCATAAATCTGGGGTCGCCAGCATTTTGATAAACAGGCCGCCAACGACGGGGCGCGCGTGCATGCCGCCGCTGCCAATTTTATCGGTTTCATAGGAATCAGCGAGCGGGTCACGGGCGGTGGTTTCGTTAAGATAATCGTAAGTCGGCGAGATGATGGCTTGGAAATCAGCCTGGTTGTCGGCCAAAGTGGCGCTCCAGAAGGACCAATCCGTCTTGGTCAGATGGGTCCGTGAGTCGAGCGGAACACCGTAGCGCTGCATGACTTGTTTGTAATGGACGACTTCTTTCCGCGCGACTTCGGCCGGGAAAATGTTCAATCCCAGAATGCGATCCCAAACGAGGTTGTACTTCTGGCTCCAGGTATTGGGCTTGTCGAAGGCCAGGCGGTAATGGTCATCATCGGCAGCGACCTTCATCCAATGCTCGGCATCGGCTTTGGCTAGATCCCGATATTTTTGGGCCGTGACCGAATCACCGCGCATGCGGCACAGGTCCCCGTAGGCCGCCAGGCCGAGAATGGCTTTGATCGAGAGATTCGCATTATGCGCCAAGTGCCCCATAAAGTCATCCGTGCAGAGTTGGTTCTCGGGGTCGAGTCCGTATTGCTCGAGGTACTGCGCCCATTGAGTGAGCTTGTTCCACCAGGGGGCGACAAACTTGGCGTTTCCGTCCGCCTGAGCGACGGCATCGCAGAGAATGAGCATGTTGCCGCTCTCTTCGACCGGCATGCCTTCGCCGCCGTCATCTGTTCCCTTAGCGATTGGGTACGTGCCCAGGTCATGCGGCGCGTTCGGGAATTTCCAATGCCACGAAGCGGCGTAACTTAGAATTGGAACTAAGGTCGCCTTGGCCAGGGTTGGGCTAAACAGAATCCACTGGGGATCCATTGGGAAAAAGACGTCGACCGTGGCGATGTCGCCGTTGCTGGTATTTTCTTTGGTAAAGAAGAGCGGTTGGCCCTTTTCGTCCGACGCCAGGCCGCAAGCGGCGGCGCATTCGCGATAGGCCAAGGCGCAGATTTGGGCATACTTGGCGCCGCCACAGCGGGTGGCATCGGAAATAACCTCCGCATCGAAGTCGGTGCAGCGCTTCGCCAGGCGCGGATAATCATGCTCAGCCCGTTGCAGCATCTTTAGTGCATTGGCGCCGTTGCGCCGCCAGTAAGGCCGTAGGTTCTTGCCAAAATATTTAATCGAGAAGATTTCGTCATAGGCGACGATTACGTTACGGGAGACTGCGGTATCAGCCACGTTGCCCAAATCCAGCGAGACGGCCAGTATGGGCTGATCATCGTTCGCAGCCCGTGGCATTCTGGTGTCATCGGAGGCTGGCAGCTCCCCTTGGGTGTCGAAGGCGTTCATGAGCTCGACGGCGCGGCCGATGGCTCCGCGCGCCTGTTTTGCGCTGGTGACAAGGTACGCAAAACCCCAGTTAATGCGGTGATCATCTCCGGCAGAGCCCAAAACGCGCTGGGCCTCGGTCCCAACCCTTAGTGCCAACAAACCGCGGGTGGACTCCCGTCCCCACTGTACTTTTTCGTTTGGGTTGTTTACGACCAACTGCGAGCTGACGCTGTCGAAGATAGAAACGGCATGGGGTTTGCCATCGATCGATTTGACTTCCCAGGCGATGAAGCTCAGGGGAAGGGAGAACGCGTCGAGATCATTCGGCAACGCCGGCGTCATAAAAGTAAGGCTGACGTGGATCTCGTCATTGGCGAATTGATAAATGCTGCGAGTAGGCAGCACTTGCAGATCAGTTTGCGGCAAGGCGGGAACGTCCTTTGGTTCGTTGCCCATGAGGCGAAAGACCTTGCCATCGATCCGAATGAGGCTTACCAGTGAATGTTCCCGATGGGTCCAGTGACGGGTCACATCGTCATTCAGGCGGTCGGCCTCCGACCAGATGCTCAGGTAAGGGTCGCTGGTGACTAGCGGGACTGCGGGTGGACGGAACGCTTGAGCGGTTGACTGTGCAACGACGGGCGAAAGACCGATTGCTGCAATGCCGGCGCAAAGAATCGGGAGCAAACTTCGACGACCCAAACGAGTTTCCAGTTTCATGCGGCGGCAGCTTAGGCGACAAGCCGCGCCAGGCAAATCTCAAACTCAGCACAACTCCTGCATCCCCCGTCTTGCACCCAGCCGTTAGCTGATTTGGTTTTTGCGCCTTTTGTGCTTTTTCGCGGCTAAGCGATCGTTCGCTGAGGATGGCTGACGCGAAAAGGCTCAAAAGACACAAAAAGGAGAAGACAATCCCTGAAGAACTGAAAGACCGAAACACATGCTGGACACCAAAAAACAAGTCGCACGTCAGCAGGTGATCGGACGTTGCTGCGGGCAGCATGCGCGCGCGCTGGCGCGCGAACTTTCAGTTCGCAGAGATCCACGCACTGTTTCTGACCTTTGCAGTGCAGCTCCGGACAGGCGATCTTCGAAGGCCCTTTTTGCCTGCTCTTTTCGGTTTTTGTGCCTTTTCGCGGCAGCCCTCATTCGCTGCGCATGGCTTGCACCGGGTCCAACCGCGCGGCGCGGATGGCGGGGATCATCCCGGCGACTACTCCCACCGCCGAGAGGATGGTGCTTGAAACAATTAAAGCCGACACTGAGACCGCCAAGTGAATGTCTCCTCGACCTGATGTATCTTCGAAGATTTCCCCGAGGAACGGCAAGGAACCAATCAGCTTAATCAGCAGAGCGGCTAAGACAAATCCCAGCAGCCCGGCGCTGAGCGTGAGGGTCAGGCCTTCTAACAAAATCTGCGACAGAATGTGCCGACGCTGTGCGCCGAGAGCTTTAAGCACTCCGATTTCCTTGGTGCGTTCGGTCACCGAAACCAGCATGATATTGATCACGCCGATCGCGCCGATACTCAACGTGAGAGTGCCGATAATGGTTAGGAGCACTTTCAGGCCAAAGCTCACATTGGCTACAATGGCCAGGAACTTGTTCCACTCGACAATCTCCACGGCTCGAGTGTCGTTTACATTGAAATTGTGGGTGCGGGCCAGCGCCGAGCGCACATCAGCCACGATGCGGTCGCGAAAGAGGTTGCTGGCCGGCAACAGGACCACGTCTTCGAGGTACCGAGTGTCGGTAATGCCCGAGAGGGTGGTAAAGGGAACAAAGACGGTCATGTCATCGGGCGCCGAGTAGTTGCTGATCTGCGTTTTTTTCTCGAGCAAACCCACGACCGTAAATCGCACTCCTTTGATTTTTAATTCGCTGCCGAGCGGCGGCAGCCCGCTGAACAGTTCGTGGCGCACGTTTTCGCCGATGACGGCGACGCGGCGGCGATGCAGCACATCGTCCTCGGAGAGGTACCGCCCCGAGGCCAGAGTGGCGCTGCGGATCCGCTCGAAGCAGGCGTACACGCCACTGACCCCGTAACTGCGGGTGCGATCGTTGTAGGTGACCGGCCAAAACCGGCGCGCCTCGGGCGAGACGGCCTCGACCGTCGGTACCCCTTCCTGGATGGCTTTGACATCGGCCAACTCAAGTGGAATGCGCCGGCCTGAACGTTCGCCGCCGGCTTGCAAGCTGGTCTGGCCTGGGAACACCACGACCAGGTCCTTGCCGATCTGCAAGAAGGCTTTGGTCAATGCCTGCTCGAAGCCCTGACCATACGACAACAGCAGCATCAACGAAGTCACACCCCAGACAATACTTAACATGGTTAAAAAGGAACGCAGGCGGTAATGCCCCAGCGCGTTCAGCGCTTCGGAAAAAATGTGGCGGATCATCCGTACCTTAAAGCTTCCACCGGCGTGAGCCGCGAGGCGCGGCGCGCCGGATAGATCGCCGACAGAATCCCAACCAGCACCAGCGTGCCGAAAGCAAGCGCGGCCGTTCCTGGCGTGACGGGCAAACCGGCGAACAGAGTCGGCAAGGGAAGGCGGTTGACCAGATTGCAAATGAAGCAGGCTGCCAGCAAACCAGCCAGGCCGCTCAGGATCGTTAGCGCGACCGCTTCGAGAAAGAACTCGAACAATACGCGTCCGGGTGTGGCGCCCACGGCTTGTTTCACGCCAATCTCACGGGTCCGTTCGGCGACCGAGACCAGCATGATATTCATGACGCCAATTCCGCCCAGGCCCAGCGTAATGAAGGCCATAAAGCTCAGGAATAACTCCATCGAATCGTAAATATGACCGACCATCTGCGCCGATTGCACTGTGTCCCAACACCACAGCGCCCCTTCATCGCCTGGCTCAAATCCATGACGCCGTCCGAGCACCTGGCGGACCTGACGCACGGCCTTGGCATGCTGGTCGGGGGAGACCGGCATGAAAATCAAGTTGTCCACATGGCCGGGCCCGATGAACGGACGAGGGTCGGGGAAATGTTGTTCCATCGCCGCATAGGGAATCAGCACTTTATTTCCATCGAGGCCATTGTAGGAATTATTCTGTTCTTTCTTGGACAACTCGCCAATGACCGTGAAGGGAACATCCCGGATATAAACCTGCGCGCCGAGGCAGTCGCGCTCGGCAAAAAGCTGCTTTTTGACATCCTCGCCAATGACGCACACTGCTCGGGCTTCGGCCATATCAGCCTCGGAAATGTGGCGCCCGGCCGCCAGATTCATCGAACGGATCTGCTGGTAAACGGGCGTAATGCCGTGAGTTGAAAAGACGCCCGCGTTGAAGCGGCTGCGCAATGGTAAAGAGCCAGACAGTTCCGCAGTAACGTGTTTGACCAGGTAACATTCGGACTGGATGGCCCGCACGTCGTCGTAGGTGAAACGCACGTCATGGCCTGCGCGTTGGCCACCCGCCTGGCGGGCCGTGCGGCCCGACCACATAATGACGATATCCGTTCCCATGGTGTAGAGCATGTTGCGGTAACCGAGCTTGAAGCCGTTGCCGATGGCGATCATGAAAACGATCGAAGCGATCCCCCACGAAATGCCAAACATGGTCAGTAAACTGCGCAGCTTGTGCGCCCAGATGTTGCGGAAAGTCTGAACCAGGATTTCGCCGAACAAGGTCACGGCAGGACCAGTTTGTCGCCCGCGATGATGCCTTCGGCCACTTCGGTTCGTTGGCCGTTGGAGATTCCGGTCTTGATCGGGACTTTGCGCCAGCCGGGTTTGGCCTTGGGATCGAGCAATTGGACCGAGGCCTTCTTGTCTCCGTCATAGACCATGGCTGCTTCCGGAACCAGCAGCACATCTTTGTGTTCTTCGAGCACGATCTCGGCATTCGCCGTCATGTTGGCGCGCAGCTTGCCTTGCGGGTTGGAAATCGTCACCCGCACCTCGAAGGTGGTGACATTGTTGAAATCTTTGCCCATTGGGTCGATGCGCTTGACTATTCCCTCAAACGACTCGTTGGGAAACGATTCTACCTTTGTTCGCACGCGCTGTCCGCAGCTGGCTTTGCCGATATCGGCTTCATCGACGTCGCCCTTGATAAACACGCTGCTGACATCCCCCAGGGTCATAATCAACGTCGCCGCGCTGCCCAGGTTGAGAATTGAAGAGACCGCATCGCCGACCTCAGTGGGCCTGGTCAGGACAATTCCCGCGAAAGGGGCGCGAATAGTGGCGTAGCCGAGACTTTCTTCGGCGCGATCCAGGGCGGCCTGCGCGGCCGCGGCCCGGGCACGCGCCTGGTCGACTTGCGCGGCGGCGCTGCGCGCGATGGCATCCAGCAATTGCTGGCGGTTCTTGGCCACTTCGTACGCTCGATTCGCGTCGTCGAGTTGCTGCTCGGAGGCAATTTTCTGCTTAAACAAACCTTCTGCCCGCTCAGAGTCACGACGCGCAAATTCCAATTCCGGGTTGGCTGCTTCGATACGCGCCTTCGCCTCGGCGGCCATTGCGGCTTCCAGGTTGGCCTTCTCGGCATCCAAAGTCGCTTTGGCTTCCCGGACCTGGGCCTGTAGATCCGCCTTGTCTAGCTCGGCCAGAATCTGACCTTCCTTTACCGAATCGCCCACGTCGACCAGGAGAGCCTGGATAATGCCGTTTGCCTTGGATTTGACGTCGACCTTCGAGAGCGGCTCGATTTTGCCGCGCGCTACCACCGACCGCGCAACATCCCCCTTCTCGGCGGTGACAATCTTCTCGGCCGGAATGGGTTTGGGCTTTCTGAGCATGGCGGTCGAACCCAGACCGACCACCAAAACCGCGAGCCCGATACCGGCGACAACAAACTTTGGGCGCACCTTCTGCTTCATAATAAGTTAGACTCAGCAGGGGGGAGCAGAGTTTCAACATTATTTTGAGATTCGCCGTCCCCGTGCCCACCGCATCTTGCTTCGAACAACCCAAGAATGGGCGATCTGCCGGCGCAATGCCTGCGCGATAACGGCAATAGAAGAAGCCAGGACTGAATATGGGGCTGCCACGCAGGCAGCCGAGGCCTGTTCGGCCGTCGTCACTGAGCCGTTTGCAAAGCCGTGCGACTCAAACGAGAGTAGCAGCAACAGACCGCTGTTTGGCACTCATGCACGCGATCGCAAGACAATTACGGGAAAGCCGGAAAGGGGCACATTCCGTGAAGTACCAGGCGTTCACACTGATCGAACTGCTGGTCGTCATCGCGATCATTGCGATCCTGGCTTCGCTATTGCTGCCGACGCTGGTGGGGGCCAAGGAACGGGCCCGGCGGGTGAATTGCAAGAACAGCCAACGTCATTTCATCATGGCCGTGCACATGTTCGGCGATGATAACGAACAGCATGTGCCCAGCGGAGCGGCCAATCCGCCTTTTGGCGCGCTGGACGACCACTTGCCGATTATCAGCAATGACACCAGCAACGCCATCGTGCAGTATTTGCGAAGTGACCGAATGGTGTACTGCCCGAGCTTCGGCGATTTCTTCCGCGGCTCAGGAGCGGTACAGCTGGAGGCATTCGGCTACGGGTACGTGATGGGCTACAACTATCACGGTGGCCATACCAACACGCCCTGGTCGACGGTGCTCGGCAGCACGGCGCAATGGGTTTCTCCTCAGCGCCTGACCGACCCGAGCAGCCTCGTTTTGATCTCGGATATGAACGATTGGTCCCGGGCCGATCACCGCAGCTTTGCTCCGCACGGGAAGAATGGACCTGCCCTGAGCGGGTCAGATGCATCCAATCAAACCACAACCTCGGTCCGTTCGTCAGCCGAGATTGGCGCCGCTGGCGGTAATGTCGGATTGCTGGATGGTTCCGTGTCATGGAAGAAAATCCAACAAATGAGCATTTACTGCGGTTCTCAGCAGTGGGGAGATTCGGGGTGCATTGCCATGTGGTGAAAGACAACCGTCAACTCGGGATGGCGCGCTTCACGGTGTCCGGATCCGGGCCAGAAGTTGAGCGACCTTTTCGACGGTATTCCAGGTGCGCGTGGTGATTTCTTTGCCAAAGCGCTTTTCGAGGAATCGCATCAACTCGGGCGTGCGCGCGTTGCTGGACAGGTCCACGGCGGCGAAAAGCTCGGTCGGTGACACTTGCACAATTTCAAAACCTTCTGCCGGGACCCTCGTTGGAAATTTAGCGCCTCGATTGGCCTCCCGGATCAGGAAAGTGACGTGGACTTTCACTTCTGACTTGGGCCGAGGAAAGGGGTTGGAGGCGACCAGTTGAGCGATTTGGGAAGCGCTGCGCACAAACGCGGCCGCTCGGATTGCGAACTTTTTCTTCAGAGTGTTCTCGATCTGCAGTTTCAGGTCAGCCAGGTTCTCATCCGACGTTTCGAACACCACATTTCCACTCGCCAGCACGGGGGTTACCTTCACCAACCCAAGCGTCTCAAAGGCTTTTTTGAGGTCGCTGCTTTTGACCAGGGCATGACCGCCGACATTGACGCCGCGTAGAAAAGCCACATAGCCAGTTGTACTTGCCATGATTCAGATGAGGGTCGGATTAGTCGTAACGTTCCTGAGTGTGATTGTGCTTAGCGGAGCTTTCCTGTAAAGAATAAGAGTTGATGCGTACCGCCTGCTTCCGGATTTTTGTGGCTGCCTTTATTGGCCTGGGGCAACCCGGCTTTGGCATCGATCTGCAGCCGGACGGTTACCACGTGTATCCCGGGGACAACATCCAGGAGGCACTGCAACAAGCGGCACGTAATCCGACCAACAAGGTAGTTAAAGTGCACGCCGGGGAATATCATCCGGCCAGCAAGCGACAGGCGTTGATCTGGTTTAATCGCGCACACGACGGCATCCGGCTCGAAGCAGTTGGTTCGGTGACTTTGAGCGCGGCCAACCCGGCCTTAAGCAGCGCGGCGGCGCCGGGTTTTCCGGCGGTTGTGAACCATGTGGTTTATTTTGGAGACGGCATTTCATCCAACACTGTTCTGCGCGGGTTTCGCATTACGGGCGCCAATAACTTTGTCAGTGACAAGTTGACGCGCCAAATGGAGCCCGACAATTCGGTGCCCAAAAATCTCTTCTTCTATACCGATGGCGGCGGGATTAAAATCTTTGGCCGCTCTTATCCCACGATTCAGAACGTGGAGGTAGTCGACAACTTTTCGAGCCCGTGCGGCGCCGGGATTTCCGTGCAACATAAGGGCTACAATCAGCAAATGGTAACGATCGAGAACTGTGTATTTCGCCGCAATCGCGCGCAGGTGACCGGCTCAGCGGTCGATCTTCTCGAAGGCAGCGCGGCCCGGCTGGCCAATTGTCTGTTTGTGGAGAACGCCTCAAATCTTGGAACGGACGTCGTGGCCCAACACTCGGGCGAACTGGCTTTCACCAATTCGGGAGTGTTGACCATTTTTGAGCACTCACGGGCCCTGGTGCAAAACTGCACTTTCACGGGGAATCGGAATGCGGTGGATGATATGGGCGGGTCGAGCTCGTACCAGGACTGCATTTTTGCCGACGACCTCCTGGCCACAGGATTGCCGGGAACGGCGCGTTACGAGTTGGACTTGCCGGCCGGCGGCACGGTCAAAGGGTGCGCGATCCGCGGCGCCATTCGCGATCCGTTGGGCCGTATCTCACCGAAAGATAATTTACTGAACGCCCCGGCACCCGCGTTTGATAAGGAGTTTGTTCCGCATGCGCCCGAACTGCTCAAGAAAGGATATCACTCGGTTCCCTAACGAGTGTGTTTTGATAATGATCTTGGCAGCGAGACGCCGCCAACACCCGCCGGCCAGAGGCCCGCGCTACGTAGCGCAGGCGTCCTCGCCTGCGGGTTCCGGCGGCGTCTCTCCGCCGGAATGGCGCTGCGGACCCATTTTTAAGACCCTTTAAGACCTAATCTGATGAACTTGGGGCCAAGGGGCTACTTGGGTTCAGTAATGACCAGAAGCCCGTTTGCGGGAATCCCATCCGCAATCGTTTGTTTCCGACCGGAAGGCCAGGCTACCTCGACGGAATCGGCCTTCGCTGCGTCCGCCAATCCAAAATACAACGGCATTGAGCTTTGGGCCAGGTAACCTGATTTGCCGTCGTTATATCGCAGGTAGGTCGCTGGACCGCAATGCACTCTCACGGTGGCTCCAAGCCCATCGCGGTTGGAAACGGTTCCAACCAGCTTCACCTTGAGAAAATGGATTTTCTTTTTCTCAGACAGGTTGCTGATCAGCACCATGGGATGGTCATTCTGTTCGTTGGTGACGATGTCGAGATCCCCGTCATCATCCAAATCAAAGACGACCGACGAACGGGAGCTGATCGAGCCAATGACGCCGATTTCGCCTTTCTTATGATACGCCAGCGAATGTTTTTTATCGGCACCGGAAGCATCCAGCGTGAAGTACACTTTCTCGAACCGGTTGTCCTTGCGGGGCTCAACCCCTAGGACAAATTCGCTATCGACAAAACGCCGGCCGCCCTCGTTTAACAGCACCGAATTGATGCCGTACCGGAAAGGCCAGCCCATGCCGCCCGTCACGAACACATCTTCATATCCATCGGCGTTCAGGTCGGCCACACTGATGCCCCAAGGCCAGTAGGTTTCCGCTCCGATTTTGTCCGAGACTTCTTCGAACTTTCCGTTGCCTTGATTGAGGTAAAAAGCATTTCCAAAAATATTGTTTGAAGCGCCTTGCAAAAACGCGTCGGTCCACTCGACCGAACACCATTCGTCGCTCTTGCGCTTTTCAAACCCTGGACTGAAATTCAATTTGCCGGCTTTGCTTTGAGTATCGGTCATGTCCGAATGCATGTCGGTAATGAACAGATCCATCAGCCCGTCATTGTTGAAATCGAAAAACTTAATTCCCATGGCGCCCCAGGGGGTTTTGGGGAAGTAGGTATCGGTTTTCTCAACGAAGCCTTTGCCGGCCTGGTTCTCGTAGTACTTATCGTCGCCTTGCATGTTTAACACATACAAATCAGGGTAGCCATCCTGGTTTAGGTCATAGAAACACGCGTCCCCGGTCCAGCCCCGGTGTTGGAGATGCATTTGTTCCGAGACATCCTTGAATTTTCCGCCTCCGAGGTTCTGGTACAGGATGCTCTGCTCACTGCGTTCCGGGAACAGATGGCCGTGAAAAGCGTCTGAGTATGCCAGATAAAAACCACCGGCACCTTTTTCGTTTTTCGTATAAACCCCAACGTTGGCAACGAATAAATCCAGCAACCCGTCGTTGTTGAAATCAAAAAAAACCGCTCCGGAAGAATGCCCGACGTAGCCCAGGCCAGATTCTTTGGTGATGTCCTTGAACTTTCCGTGGCCCAGATTTTTAAAGAGCACGTTGCCCATTTTCACCGTGGTAACGAACAGGTCGGGCAAACCGTCGTTGTCAATGTCGGCAAAGGAGGCGCCGGAGCAAACCTTATCGTCCAGACCAACTCCGGCTTGTGCAGTGATATTCTCAAAGCGACCGTGGCCGAGGTTGCGCCAGAGCTGATTGCCGCCTAACTGGTTTACGAAGTAAATATCCAGCAAACCATCTCCGTCCACATCGGCCACCGCAACCGCGGAGCCATGGTCGTAGTGGGCGGGCTTCCAGTTCTTGGCGGCATCGTCGACAACATGATGCTCGAAAGTGATGCCGCTTTCTTTGAAGCGGTCAGTGAACTGGAAGTCGTGAAAGACTTTCCACTCCTTGGCTTCGGTGGCCTGGCGGCGTCCTGCTTCCTGAAGGAATTGCAAGGTGTTTGCGTTGAGTTTGAGCGGGTCAATAATCTGCATCGCCGTGTTGGTGTCGGCTAACGATGAAACGCTGCAGAGGCCGGCGGTCAATGCGGCCGCCATTGCCCAACGAGAATAGTCATGAATCATAATCGGTCCTGGTGGCTAGCGTATAACACTTAAGCTTCCGTCCCAATCCAATTCTATCTCTTTTGCGCCGTGAGGGATGCTGTGGGTGGCGGTCTTTCCCCCCGGCCACCGTACCCAGACCTGATTCGGTTGCTCGGGTGTAGCGAGCACCTGCACGGGACTATCCTGGGACCAATAGCCCGAGCCGGCGTGAATTTCCCGAACGGGCCCTGATCGTTGGCCGAAGATTAGCCGTAACTGCGCCCCGATGCCTGAGAGGTTGCCGCCCCGCCCTTTCAACCGAATCCGCAGCCCGGGCATGGCCCGTTCATTGTGGAAAAGCCTGGTCTCGTTCCCATTTTGCGTCACTGCCAAGTCCACACGGCCGTCGCCGTCGTAGTCGCAGACCGCAGCGCCTCGCTGTTCTCCGTACACCTTTACCCCCGATTCCTGGCCTGGCATCGGCTTAAGTTTTCCGGCGCCGATGCCGCGCAGCCAAAGGCCCCGGCCCGCGTCCAGACGTGTGCCGTCGGAATTTACGGCGAAGAAGTTTTGACTTAGGAAGAGGTCTTCCATGCCATCGCCATCGGCGTCGGCCACGCAAATAGCCCACGCGGGAGCAAACTGGGCTTCCGGTGGAAGCAATTGACCCTCGAACTGTTTGCCGCGGCGCAAGAAAACGGTCGAAGCCAAAGTTGTGGCGCGGAGTTGTTTGGTTTTTGGCCATTTGTCCCCGAGGATGTTCGTCACATTGGCCGAGGCAAAAGCGGCGTAGGACGGAAACGCTGCCAGGAGGAATGGCAACCCGGCCGACTCCGCCCCCAAATTGCGTCGAGGCACAATTCCAAGCTCCGGGTCATCCTGGGCCTCCAGAAGGTCAACCGACGGCGTGTCATTCCAAGTGCCAAAGAACAGGCGGGCCGGATGCGACGGCGAGGCGCGATACTGGCTATTGAGCCCCCAGTTAGCCGCGATAATCGCCAGTTGTCCATTGCCTTCAAGATCGCCCGTGGTCACGCCGGACCACCAGCCAAGTTGGTCGGCCAAACCCAACTCGGACGTGATTTCGTGCAAGCGGCCGCCGTCGTTCTTGTACACGCGGACCGGTCCCCATTCACAAGCTAGAATGAGTTCAGGGAACCCATCTCCGTCCAGATCGCTCCACACGGCGCCACTGACCAGCCCTGCTTGCTCGACCGCTTTGGTATTTTCCACGTCCAGCTCCCATTGCGACCCGCTAAATGTGTAGATTCCCGACGGGCCTGCTTGGGGGTATTTTCCTGGCAAAACGCGGCCGCCGACGAATAGGCTTACGCGCCCGTCGCCGGCCAACTCGCCCAGGGCCAGCGGTCCCACGCTCCCGGGTTGTCCAGGGATTCCCGGCTGGCGTTGGACCTGGCCTTTACGGAAATCGTATCGCAGCACGGACTCTCCATTTGTTTGTCCATCCTCATAATTAGAGGAACCGACCAGCAGCTCATTCACTCCCGGTTCAAGCGTCCATCCCAGCACCGTGGTTTGGTCACGCTCGGTTGGGATATTCCAGGCCTCGTTCGTAACCAACTCGAAGCCTTTGCCAGCCTCGTTGTGATAAACCGCTAACTTGCCACCTTTGCCGCTCCCAATAATCAGCTCCTCACGACCGTCCCCGTCCAGATCGCACCACGCCAGCCCTGGACCAAGCTGGCTCAGGCGACGGGGCAAGAGCGGTTGGCGCGCAAAATCATCGAAACCCTCCTCGTGATGCCGATGGCCCAGCAAACTGCTTACATCGCGAAAGAGAGGCGCCGGTTCGGCCGGTGATGGATTCGCGCTGCCCGTGGCTCCGGCCTCGTCAATTTCGTATACATAATTGGGCAGGCAATTGGGCACTCGGGTGTGGGTTCCGGCCCGCCAGGTTATCTCGATGGTAAGGTTCGTCGCTCCGCCTGCCGCAAAGACGCGCATCGAGTCGTCGCCCGATACGTACCGGCCACCGCTCATCATCTCCTGGGACTGGGTGACTGGGCCGCCGAGGACTTTTATCTTGGCGCCAATGCCGCGGGTGTTCGGCGCTTTGCCCTTAAGGCGAACTCCAATGCGGGGCGCAATGGTGTCGTTGCGATACAAGAGCGCCTGGCCATTCAGGCAATTGACCACCACATCCAGATCCCCATCATTGTCCAGGTCGCCGAGCGCAGTGCCGTTGGCGATTTGCGTGGAATCGAAACCCCAATCGTGGCCTTTCTCCTCGAAAGTGAGGTTTTGCTGGTTGCGAAAGGCCAGATTGGGTGTTCGTAGTTGCGGAAAGAGCTTCACGGTCTGGCGCGACGCTTCGAGTGGCAGCGTGCCCATTTTTTTAATGCGTTCTCGCGTGTCCACGTCATCGACATTGTAAAAGAAGCCGTTGCTGATCAGAATGTCTTCCCATCCGTCCAGGTCGACATCGAGGAAAACGCAGCTCCAGGTCCACTCAGAACTCGAGATACCGGCGTAATTGGCAATCTCCGCGTAGGTGCCGTCACCACGACTGAGAAATAAGGTATTCCTCCGCATTTGAAATTGAGTATCGAGATCACCGGGCAGGATGGGTTGTGGGGGCATATTGCCCATCTGGGTCAGGGCAAGTTGGTGTTTGCGGCTGAGCATGTCGACCACCAGGAAATCGTCGTAGCCATCGCGGTTGAGGTCTGCGAAATCGCAATTCATGGAAAAAAAGCTCGTCGAGCGCCAGGCCAGGTGGGGCAAGGCGCGGAAGTGGCCGTGGCCGTCATTGATCCAGCAGCGGTCCGGGGTAAATGCGTCGCTGCAGACGTAAATATCGGGATAGCCGTCACCGTTGAGATCCCGAAAAGCCACCGATAAACTCTGATCCCGGGGGACCTCGGTTAGCTTCTTTCCATTTTCATCCACGAATGCTTCGCCGAGCCACGGCAGGGGCGTGAATTTGCCCTTCCCGTCATTCAGGTAGAGCACGTCGGGCTCGCCTAACTCAAACATCATGTCGCCGACAAATTTGATGCGTTGAGCGTACCGGCCGCGAATTTGCGGTTTGCCGTTCACATAGGCAAAAGACAGTTCGCCTCCATTGCGGATGATCGAGGTGACTCCGTAGTTGGCTACGTATAAATCGAGCGTTCCGTTCCCGTCGATGTCCGCCAGAGCCATGGAAGTGCTGCCCAGCTTGGATTCGAGTCCCGCCGCCACCGTCACGTTCGTAAAGTGGCCGTTGCCTTCGTTCAGGAAAAGGGCGTTTGGGCCACCCATGGAAGTGACCAACAAGTCCAGCCAACCGTCGCCATTGACGTCGGCAAAGACCGCGCCGGTGGAGGTTTGGCCTGGGCACGCCACACCGGCTTCGGCGGTGACTTCTTTGAATCGCCAGTTGCCAAGATTTTTGAATAACTTGTTTTTCCCGCCAAGGTCACACAGATAAATGTCACACAGGCCATCGCCATCGTAGTCTCCCAGGGCGAGGCCCGAGCCGTTCATCAGGTTCAGATTGGTGATCGCGCGCTCGATGGGCAGCGAATTCGTGAAACTGAGGCCCGTTTGCGCGGAAGTCATCAGGGTAAAACCCGTCTTGCCGGTGGATGGGACCGGCAACGGAGCCATCCGGACCCAACCATTGGATTGCCAGTCCAACGCGAAACTCAAGGCGGTGTGCAGGGCTAGCGTTGCTGTCAAAACCCACCGAAAAACCCGAGAGTTAGAAACTGAGCCTGCTTTCGCAACGAGAGTGTGCTTGCGCCGCTGAGCCGCAGGCGATTGAAGGAAACGAGGGTGTTGGTCGTCTGGGCGCACGCGGGTCTTTACTGGTTCCGACAATACGGACCACCGATTCGCTTTCGCAAGCCTATTTCCTGGCAACTGATCCCCAAAGGTCACCTGATCGCGTACAGGAGTTCATTAATGACTATCGAGAGCGCACACGATAAAAGCGCGATCCGCCAAGAGCGTTTGTGTCTTGCAGCGTGAGGGCTCCATCACTACCGGACGTCCAGGCCGACGCTGGGCTCCAATTGGCTTCTGAGAGAGCGCCCTTATACTCAAGCAGGTAGCTAAGCCCGGAGACACCGGCAACCGCCACCGATACGTGCGCCCCGCTAGCAGTAATGCCCAGGACTGCCGGGGGTGCTCCAGCGAATCCGCCAACCGTCAGCTTGGCTTCTCTGCTAAGGACCGCGCCTAGCTGATTAGATGCAATCAGAGAGTAGAAGCCCGCACGAGTGGAAGCCGCGTTTGAGATGGAAAGCTTTTCATCGGTTGCGCCTGGAATATCGTTTCCATTGAAGCGCCATTGGAACTTCATCAATTGCGATGCGACCGCCTTGGAATGAAAGACGGGGCTGGCCCCGTTCGTGACGGCTTGATCCCAAGGCTGCACAGTGAGATGGGGGGCCCCGTCGCGCAGGAGAGCGATGCTAAAGTGCCCGCCGGCGGCGATGCCGACCGTATTTGGCAGATCCTGGGGCATGGGCACGTCGCCCATGGTTTGTCCCCACTCCACCACCGTCCCGTCCGATTTGAGAGCCAGGCTGTGGCCATCTCCAGCACTGATCGAGACGACATTCGTAAGACCAGGGGGAACGTTTGTCTCTCCAAAATCGTTCAGCCCCCAGGCAACTACTGTTCCATCGGATTTCAAGGCCAGACAATGGCTCGTGCCGGCGGCAACCGCCACCACGTCTGCCAGATCAGCCGGGACGTAAGTCTTATCTTCAATCAGGACGCCATTTGCTGAGCCGAGCGCAAAATCCCCGCTCGCTGCGACCCTGCCGTCCGACCTCAGGGCCAGGCTGTAGCTCCCACCCCCGGCTATGGCAACCACGTTCGTGAGGTCCACCGGCATGGAGGCCTTCACCTCCGGCAAGGTAGAGTTTGACAAAACGTAGTCTCCCCAAGCGGAAACCGAGCCGTCACCAATCAGCGCCAGGCTGTAGTTCCCGCCTGCCGCAATACCAACCGCGTTGGTTGTCCGGCCGGGTGGCGCAGACTGACCTGCGTCGTTAGCGCCCCAGGCGGCGATTGTTCCATCCGAGCGCAGGGCCAGGCTGTGCCAGCTGCCCGCTGCGATCGCAACGACGTTGGTCAGCCCGGCGGGAACATCGATTTGGCCGGCACGGTCATCGCCCCAGGCCACCACCGTCCCATCCCCTCGAAGGGCCAGTGTGTGCAGCTCGCCGCAGGCGATCTTGACCACGTTGGTTACTGATGCTGGTGCATTAAACACATTCCATGCCGACATTCCCCATCCAACCACTCCTTGAACAGAAACACTAGCGGTTCGACTAGTGAGCGTGCCCTGATTGTTACTAACGATAACCCGGTACGGGCCGGATTGCTGCGGCTGCACATTCGACAGAACCAGCGTGGCCGCTGTCGCGCCGGGGAGATTTGTTCCATTGAATTGCCACTGGTAATGAATCGCAGTGATCCCATCTGCTGCAACTGCTAGGGTCGTCTCGCGCCCTATTCCGACCGAAGTATCCGGCGGTTGCGAATCTATTTCCAAGGGCAGCGGCACCTCCACCAGCCCATTCAGCAAAGTCGAATCCGCCTCTTCAGCCCACTCACATTGGTCCGCAAGCCTCGCGGGATTAGGCTGGACCATTTTAATCTTACCGACACCTTGAGCGCCTATTGTCGGATCGGTGGACCAGGTGAAAAATGTCACGGCTTGACCGCTAGCCCAAATGAAATGCTGCACCCAATTCCAGGAGCCGTCGTTTGTCCAGCTAGGGTTTGGATCGGTGAGGCCGATCCAGAGAGCTCGCCCGATCCCGCCAAAGCTGGAAAAATTCTGGATGATCCACAAATGCTCTTCCTGGTCGTTTACGGTGACAAGATGACCTCCCATCGCTTTGGCAGTCGCCTCGCCGTCTGTCCAGGAACTTGGCTCTAGCAGCACATATACATGCTGGTTGGCAGAATTCGTAACCGGACCCGCAATAACCGTCAGGTTCGTTCGCCCGAGGCTGTTGCTATTTGTCTGGGCAGCAGCGGTCACGCTGCAGAGAACAACCAGAATGAGCCATACTTGGGGGGAGCAAAAACACTTCATTTGTGATTAACGTCTTATCGAAGCGTGCGAGTTACGAATACAAGAGGGAGCGTGCTCGGTCAAGCCTGAATCAATGTTACAGCCTAAGGATAACTCGTCTAATGTTATTGGCCTAGTCAGAGATTGCCTCACGGATTTCTCCAAAAAGGAACAAAACTTTCCCAAAGAACAAATAATATTGTTTTGTATTGACGCTGATTTTGCTTTGCGATAAAAACCTGCCGTCCGGCGATTATTTCTGGCCGCATTGGGAAATCCAATACGACAGCGTGACGAACACGGCGGCGAATCTCAATGGCGGATGCGACGCTCACTGGAACTCAAACTCTTGGTTTTACCACCCCGAGTGGCGACATCTTTCTTCAACCCGGGCTATCCTGGGAAGAGCAGCTATCGACGTTACGCCACGAATCCGTCCACGCGTTCTTTTCTCCGGACGGCAGCGGAGCGATAGCGACCGCCAGGCAGAATGTGGGGCAATGGTTTTACGATAACTCGCAACTGCTTCGCTACAGCGAAGAAGCAATCGCCGAAACATACGCCAGTGGTAGCCTGCTTCAAGGCCTGAGTCACCCACTTGTAAACCCCTATAATATTACTCCCGGCGGTCTGCTTCTGGAGGGAGGAGCGGCTGGGGGTGGACTCTTCGGGGTCGGTTATCTTTTCTACCAAATTGGTGGAGGAGGACATTAATATGGTAACAAAAGCGCAAGCCCTGGATATTGCTCATCAAGAATGCGTTCGTCGTCGTTGGCCTTGGAACGAAAACACCGTGGTGAAACGGGGCCTATTTGTATTTAGAGTCTGGGGTGGCGGGCGGAAGGGTGGGAACGCTTTTAAGAAAGTCAGAAAGAAGGACGGCGCCATATTGGTCGCGACAATGACACCCAGGTGACAAACTGTGGGATGATTAAAACCTGTGAAGAATAGGAACGTTGTTTGGCGTGTGGCTGTCTGCCTGTTGTGCGTACTTTCGATGCAGCGCCCCTGGCCGATTGGTGCATTGTGAGCAGCAATGCCACCTCGGGAGCGGTTGCCCCGGTCACAAACCACGTCATTACGAAAGTCGGCGCGATGGGGCTGCGACGGGATACGGATGCGACGTCCAGTGTGCTGGTCCTTTCTGATCGACCGGAACCGGTGCAGCTTTTTCACGAGAACAAAACCTACGTTCGTGTGAGCACGGCGGCCACTGAGCCAGGCACACACAGCGGCCCGCATCTGACCCCCGTTGGTCAAGAGCAGGTGGGGCGCTATCCCTCACGAGTTCTGGCATGGACTAACGGCACCGACCGCGGCCGCATTTGGGTGGCGCCTGTTGCTCAGGTTCTCGAGCCGATTATTGTTGGGCTTTACGCATCAACGGGTGGAACGAATACCGGCGTCTTCCAATCGCCAGGAGCCCTGTTCGAAAAAAATTCGATCGTAGTCGCGACCGAGCTGACGCGAGCCGTCCCTGTTTAAATGCCAGGGCTGGCTGGGCCTATATCCGCTCCGGCCCAGGTCACCAATCTGACCCTCACGATGACCTCGACGTTGATCTCCATTACCCAAACGAACTTAATGCCAGCCGAATTCGAGATTCCGAGCGACTACCGCGAAGTTCCCGCCAGTGCGCTCGTGGCGCGGGATTCCGGCGTCCCCGCACCTCTGGATCCGACGCGCCTGGGCTTTAAGCCCCCGGCGCCAACCTTGAAGGCATGAGAAAAAACTTTGAGCAAGGTGGCGCGGCGCTAGCTCCACCACCCGTGTTCGGACCGCGGTAGCCGGTGGTGCCGAAGATGCGCGGCCGGAGTGGTTCCGACAATACGGGCCAGGGATTTGACTGCGCAAGCCTATTTCGATGCCAGTTTGTCAAGTTGGTCAAGTCTCAGGGGGTGTGATTAAATCTGCTGGTCATTCTGTGTTGAGCGGCAGAAAAGCGTCAGAGAATTCCCCGAAGAATTCGCGCATTGAACCCCTGAACCTCGAAAACATGCAAGTGCTTAGTAATCAACGAGCCAATTTTAAGATTCATGGGGAGGGCTGCCGCACTCCAAAACCTCTCGAGGCCCGAGCACGTGTCGCGCTTGCGTTTTGGACTGCGGCAGCCCTCTGCTCTTTTTTCGGCTTCAGGCAAGACCGACAGTTCTAATCGCACCCAGTCTCAGATGTCAGGGGCAGGACGCACGCAGATGGCTGCCGGGTGCTTTGAGCGCGCTGAGCGCGCATTCCCGTTTGACAGACACATCCGTACGGCCTAGACAAGCGTCATGAAGCGTCCGCTTGCCTTTTCTTTGTTAGGCCTAATGGTTTTTGTCGCAGCGCATCGCACTGCAACAGCCGTGCCACTGCCGCGCAGTACTCCCGAGGCCCAAGGAGTTTCATCCCAAGCCATTTGCGATTTTGTCGAGGCCGGCAACGAGATAAACACCCTGCACAGCTTCATGATTGTCCGGCACGGCCACGTAATTGGCGAAGGTTGGTGGAAGCCCGAGGCAGCGGACAAACCACACGTGCTGCATTCCCTGAGCAAGAGCTTCAACTCGACCGCGGTCGGGCTCGCCATCGCAGCAGGAAAACTCAGCTTGGACGACCCCGTATTGAAATTCTTTCCGGAGGATGCGCCGCCGAATCCATCGGACAATCTGAAAGCCATGAGGGTGCGCGACTTGCTCACCATGACTTGCGGGCACGATACCGAGCCCAAAGCCGCAGGCGGGGCGCCGTCAGTAAAAGAGTTCCTGGCTCATCTCGTTCCGCACAAGCCCGGCACGCATTTCCAATACAATACTATGGGCAGCTACACACTTTCGGCCATCGTCACCAAAGTGACGGGCCAGACGGAGCTGGATTTTTTAAAACCGCGACTGTTTGCGCCGCTCGGCATCGAAAATCCCGAGTGGGACCACAGCCCCGAGGGCTATTCCCTCGGCGGTTATGGGCTCAAACTGTGCACGGAGGACATTGCAAAATTCGGACAACTTTACCTGCAAAAAGGACAATGGAACGGAAAGCAGTTGATCCCAAAAGATTGGGTCGAGCAGGCCACCTCCAGGCAAGTTCCAAACGATCAGGAGGGACATTCTAAAATCGGGGTGGACTGGACCCAGGGTTACGGTTTTCAATTCTGGCGTTGCACCCACAATGCCTTTCGCGGCGACGGCGCGGCGGGCCAATTATGCGTGGTGATTCCCGAGAAAGACGCCGTGGTAGCCATCACCGCCGATTCCAATGCTTTCCAAACTGAGATGAACGACATTTGGGACAAGCTTTACCCTGCCTTCGGAGCCGAGACATTGCCTGAGAATGCGGCGGTGCACGAGAAACTGCTGCACCTGACCGCCAGTCTGGTCGCCCATCCGCAGAAACGATAAGCGAGTCAAGGCGGAGATCTCCAAACACAATTGCGCAAGACAAGTGACAGGCCTCCGGCAAAAATGCGGGCCAAGACCGTTCACCGATCTTGATGATTTTCAGCAGTCGCCAGTTTTCCGGACTCGGCCGCGTTGGCTTCACAGGCCCGTTCGAGACTGGCGGAGAAACGGCGGATCTTCTTTTCAATTCCGGGAACGGGAACATAGGTATGGTATCCAGCCGGGTATCCATGAAGCGCCACGTAGTCGTACAATCCGACCTTGGGGCGCTTGGGAATATTGCTCAGGAAGACAATCCCAATGCATACCGCGCCGGGTTTTTGCTCTTCAACAGCATGGGCGTCCCGAGAAAGCACAGCCGTCTTGGGCGCGACCCAGTCATGATTCAGCGGCGGGTCAAGGAGTTGCCGATAGCCACTGTCCACTACCACACCGTTGGTAGTCACTTGCAGTACCCGGCCGCAAATGATGCGGCGGCCCTCGATACAGGCATTTCTGATTTGCTCGGCACGGACTGACTGTCTTAATGCGTCGTTGGTTGCATTAGTCGATAATGTTTGCGGCGGCGGAGATGGCTCGGCGCCCTGCCCTGCCATTAAAGTCCAACCAATCACGGCAAGCATCAGCCAAAACGCGAATCTCAACTTTTCGACTCGGCTCATGGCTGTTGAAGAACGCGGTAGAACCGATAGCGGAAAGCGCCGGCTTGTGGATCCCTGATCGTGAAGGGACTCGATCCGGGTACGTTGGTACTGAGCGAAACCCAATTCTGGAAATTGGTCGACCCTTGCAGGACGTAGCTATTGTTCGTGGCCCCGGATAATTGCGCGCTAAACACGCCGTTGCTCACGTAACTCGTCCCCGTGAAGGAGGGGCCGGACGGGATCGTTGACAGGATCGTAAATAAGCCGCTGGCCGCCGCGCTATTGACGAATCCTGGTTCAAAAGCGTTCGCTCTGAAGGTAGCGGAGTTGGTCAAAAGCACCGGCGCGGAGTAGACAAATGAATTCGTATCGGGGAGCGAGCCGTCCAGCGTAAAGTACAGGACAGCTGCGGGATTGGTGTCTTGTAGCGTGACCAGAATCGAGCCGCTGAAAGTGCCGCCAGCCGGGGAAATCGTCGGAGGCGCCAGGGCGGGAGTGCCCGGGAGGCTGTTGATCCAATCGCCCATGACCTGCACGGCGTTGGTGTCGATCAGATTGCGCGCCAACGGTGGCATTTTTACCGCGTCGTCCAAAGAGTTCATTCTGGCGAGAAGGATGGAGCGCCAGATGTCCTGCGGCACAACTACTCGGGCATGATCGATTCCGAGATCGCCTTTGATGAGCAGCGCGTTGATAATATTTTGATTGGCTAAAGGTGTGTCATACCGGGCGTCAAAGGTCACACCCGAGCCGCCGGGTCGGTGGCACTGCGCGCAATTGGCGTCAAGATATGACCTGGCGCGCTCTTCCAGCGACGCGGAGAGGTTGGTCAGGGCGGAAAGATGGTCGTAGCCGGCAATGCTCGCCTCGCTGAAGGCCGGGTTGAACAATCCAATATGGTTCAGCGCGCGCAGTTCATTGTCCTGCACGCCAGACGGGTAGCCAAAGGATTTGTTGAGTTGCCGTGTCTTAACCCCCAGAACGTAGTTTGCCGCCGGCGTATGGCAGGTGAGACAGTCGGCCGGGCTCGGGTAGTACCACGTTTGTGTCCAGGTGGTATGGTCGGCGTTTGTAATCGTGATGGGCTCGGACAAAGACGAATTGAGTAAATCGGCATCGCTATTATCCGGCCGCCACTTGTAGGTCACCCCGTATACCGAGCCATTTGGATCACGCACCAACAGGCGTGTTTCCAGCCGGCGCTTGGGTCCATTGGGATTGCTGAAATCTGTTTCTAAATCGAAATGCTTTACAAAAACTGTGCCCATGGGAAAAGTCCATTCACCCGTGGGGCCGAAACCAACCTGCTCATCGGGGGAAAATGGAGCGCCGCTGTTCGGGACGGACATCCAGCGGGTCTTTATGGCGCCATCAGACCAGAGCGGCACGTTGACGTCATAAGGAATGAGCCCGTTCATGGCACCCATCGAAGGCGTATTGGTGAAGACGCCGGTTTGGGATAGTAAAGCCGGCACCGTCCCCTCAATTGTTGGAGGCATATTGAGGAATGGCGAAACAGGGACGCGGGCGGCGAGGCCGTAAGGCAAGCCTGTGCCGGCGGTGACGGTGATATTCACTGGCGCCGAAGTAGCCGCCAAGCCGGTGGTATCCTGGGCCACTGCCATCAAGGAGTAGCTGCCTTGCCCCAGGCCGGTGAGGGTCAAGGTATAGGGAGCATTCGACACGGCTCCAAGGAAGGTCGAGTTTTGGAAAAAATCGACCTCTTTGATGTCGTTAAATTGGGCGGCCGCATTTGCCGATACGGTCACACTGGCGCTGGCCGCGTAGGTGGAGCTGTTGGCCGGCTCGGTGAGGATAATCACGGGCGGAGGATTGGTGACGGCATAAAGCTGGGTTGTCGGAATGATTGCCAGAGGTGTGGAAGGACTGGCCCAGGAAAGCGAAGCGACGGCGCCACCCTGGTTCTGGTAAAAATCCATCTGGATGTTGTAGTACTGCTGAGCTTGCAAAGCGATGGTTCCGGACCAGGTAGTAGGGCCCTGGTCGATCCACTCGTCGATGAGTAGCTTGCCATTCACCCATAAGCGCACGCCGTCGTCGGTTGTGGTCGAGAAAGTGTAGGTCTCATTGAACTGCGGCTGCACCATCCCAGTCCAGCGGACAGTGTAGTCGGTCGGTGGAATACTGGGATCGGGCGAGACTGTGTTCCAATTGAAATTCACCACCGCGTCAGTGCGCAACAGAGTGGGCGGCGGAACGAAAGTCATCAATTGGTTGGCGAAATATTGTCCGAGCAAGCCGGTGCCCGAACCGATGGCGGAGCTATCGAGAAATTCAGCGCTGGCAACTCCACTGTTGACCGCGCCTGCTTTCGCCGCGAAAGCCTGGACGGCGGCACTGTTTGTCAACGTGAAAGGTCCGTTGTAAATCGATGATCTGATCGTGGGGACAGTGCCATCGATAGTATAATATATCGTGACGCCGGGACTGCTGTCAGTGATGGTCACGACGACAGAATTGGTGAAAGTGCCACCATTGGGAGTTATGCTGGGTGTATCCAAAAACGATAACGAGAGGCCATAGACGGTCACTGAGTATTGAGCGCCGACGTAGACCTTGCCGTTGGCAATGGTCGGCAAGGTAAACTTGACGGCATCCCCCGCCGAATCCCGGGAAGGGATTTGATCGCTGGAGTAAAGTTCCCTGGTGAGGTTGGCGGCATTATAGGCGCGCAAGACAGCGGGCGTATTGGGGCTTTGGCCGCCGGAGTTGTACATGGCCCAGGCAATGGCATTGCTGGTGCCATTGGCCGAAATGCTGACGCTCGCGCCTCCTTTATTGTTATAGCCGTCGGGACTTTCGACCGGAGTAGTATTGAACTGCGCGTTGCTGATGGTATAAGCGCCAATGCGACTGTTGGAATCAATGATGTACAGCGTATTGTTGAAAAACGCGGGAGCAACATCACGATCTCCACCGGGACCACCATTAAACTGCTGCACGATGTTGTTCGGATTGCCGCTGCCGTTGAATCGTCCCATGTTGTCCCGGTCCACCAGGTAAATCGGAGCCGTCTTGCCGCCGCCGACCACCAGGTGAGGATGAGCCGCGCTGCCCGCCGAGTCGGGGAGAATGAGCGGGGCGCTGGAACCAAGGTCCTGGTCGCCGCCGCTGAGAGCGACGGCGTTGTTTGGCGCGAAATAGTCGACCAGGGTCAGGCCATTGGTCGTCGCCAGCTTCAGCAGACTCATGGCGTAGTTGTTGGTGCTGGTCACGGTTGTGCCGCCGTTGAAATCGCCATTGCCGGTCTGGAAATACAAATTTCCCTGGGGATCCACCGAAGGTCCGCCGCCGCCGTCCCAGAATCCACCCAGCCCCCCGTTGGGCGTGGCGTTATACGTTCCAACTTGCTGCGCCACGTTGGTCGCGTTGTAGGCGAACATCCAGCCATGGTACGGCTGATTATCACCGTGCGACGCGAAGGACATGTAAATCACTCCATTGAGCAACGTCAGCGCCGGCCGGCAGTGTTCTTTCAGTGGGTTCCACAGCACATGCGGCGGATTTTGTCCGTCATTGTCGCCGGTTCCCCTTCCCGGATAATTGTTGCAGGAAATGACTGACGGGCTGTTGAAATTGGTTCGTTCCAAGCCGGTGGCGATATCGAGCGCGTGCAACCGGTGGACATACGCCGTTCCTTCCTTGGTCTTGACCTCGACGTAAATTGTTCCGGTCACCGGATCGATCACCGGCGTGCTGGTGACGCCCACTTCAGGGGTGATGTCGGTCGTGCCTACGTCTCCATTGGGAACGGTGGTGACGCCGGGCCCCAGGAAGCTGGTTTGCCACAGCGGCGAAGCGTTAGCCCCGGAGTTGTCGTCCGCGTCAAAGGCATACAAGCTGTTATGCTCGGTGGCGACATAGAGAACATTGTGCGTTCCTTTGCCAGGAACGTTCACATTGGTCATGATGAGCGGTTGAGCGTAGACGAAGCCGTCAACGGGGTAAGAAAACAGTTTCCCGAAAGTATTGGTGTTAACATTGGCAAGGGTGAGAGTCCGCTCGCTGGCATTGACGCCCTGGCGCGTGTTGTCGTTGTGATAGGTCAGCACGGCCACGCCTGGGGCCGCGGGAGGATTGGTAGCGAGCGTTCTGAAACTTTGCGACGGAATGGCCCAACGCGTGCCGGCGGAATTGACCGCTTGGGCCGAATAATAATAGGTGGCATTGGAATTGAGATTGGCAATGTTTTGTGAAAAAAGCCCGGCTTGCACACCCAGATTGGCACTATTCGACCAGGCGCCAGCGTTGCTGCCACCGTCGGCCGGTCCATAAAACAAGGTGACCGTCGGTGCCTCGTTTCCAGTGGCGGTGACCTGGCCATTGAGCGTGGCGGAGCTCGACAGAATAAAACTGGCGGGCAGATTCGTGACTGCTGGGGGCGTGATCGCGAGCGTGGTGAAGCTCTGCGACGGGGTGGCCCAGGATGTTCCCGAGATGTTCACCGCCTGCGCATTAAAAAAGTAAGTCGTGCCCGGAGTCAGGCCGGAGACGGTTTGTGAAAAGGCGCCGCTGCTTACGCCGGGGGAAACGCTGCTTGCCCAAGCCGCCGAGTTGGTGCCACCGTCGGTTGGTCCGTAAAAAATTGTAATCGCGGGCGCATCGCCGCCGGTGTTAAGCACCTGGCCATCGAGCGTGACTGAACGAGTTTGGATGTTAAATGCCGGCAGGTTGGCGACGCTGGCAGTACTCGGCACGATGACATTGAAGCCGGCTTCGTTGGTAACCGAGCCGTTCGAATTGCTCGCGACCACCGCGATCGTAGCATAGCTGTTGTCCACTGGTGGAGTGGTATAGGTATTGCCTGTCGCTCCCGCCACCTTGACGCCATTGGTGTACCAGGCCAGGGAAATGGTGCCCGGTCCGTCGACGAGAGTCAGAAAAGTAGCGGAAGTGCCGGCCGCAACGGTAGTATTGGTCAGGCCCAAGGTGATGATCGGCGCGCTCGATGGAGTGTAGACGAGGAAATTGTCCCAGGCATCAATACCTCCGTTTTGAAATGCTCTCAACGCAGGCCACACCGCGGGGATGGTCACGTCGGTTTGGCCCGAGTTGTTTCGACCGGTCGGAAATGTGGCGATGTTCGTTCCTGGTGTTAGACCGTTAGTTCCGTAATCGTAAATAGCGCACCCGGCGGTGTAGCTGCCCGAGGCGCCCGCCGTGTTGGTGAGGCTCACGACAAACTTGTACCAGTGCCCGGGGATTGGGACAGCGTCTCCAAGGACATTTTCAGTCAGGGTATTATTCGAGCGATATTGTTCCCGCACCGACCAATCGGTTGCAGAGGTGGGGATAAAGCGGAAGCTCTCGAAAGCCACGCCCGCGTTGTTATTCAGGGCGTTGTTATTCTCGTTGAGAATGCCGAGCTGCACCTTGTTGCCGCTGGACTGACCGTTGGCTTTCACCAGCGTCGAAAGAAAAAGCCTCGCGCCATTGACCGAAAAGTCCCAACTCCGATTCGTGTACACGGCAGTCGTGTCGCTGCTTTGGAACACACTTACCCCGCCACTTCCGCCCACGCCGGCGGTCGGACTTTCCGCAAACGAATAATTGCCGTCCGGTGTCCCTGCATCGGAGGGGTTGAAGTTTTTGGTGTATTGGCCTGGCGTGTTGAAATCCAGGAAACCAGTCTGCGCGGGCGCAATGAGCGGAAACAGACTGCAAAACACAGCCAAAAATAACGAAGCGCTGAAGCGCGCAAGCTTAAGCTGGCACGTTGCGCGCTGGGCGGATGACAGGCTTGATTTGAAAGCCGGGTCGGTGGAAAAACAGCACAGTAATCGTAGCATGGGTGAAACTTTAGATTAAGGTAGAGAGCAAGTTGCCTTATTCTAGCATCCCGAGGGCATGCGTCAACCGCCGCTCGTCAAGGCGTTAAGGAGGCGGCCGACTCGAGCTCGATCAGGTCGGTACCAGGGATAAACATTTCGCATTTCATTTCCAATTTGGGGGCTATCCACCTAATGTCTTTGCAAGTTGATATTCCTGTCCAAAACCCTGAATCGCGCCAGGCAGAGTGCCGCTGGCCTTTCGTTGCTCGCGCTCATGGACGCGGGACTTTCTTTGATCTATCCAGCCGTTTGCCAGGTGTGCGGCGCAGCTCGTGCTGAGGCTTCGGAATCGTTTGTCTGCGCTGGTTGCCGCTCGGGCATTCGTCATATCAAACCGCCGTTCTGCGAGCGATGCGGCTTGCCCTTTCAAGGCGCCCTGACCACCGCGTTCGAGTGCTCCAATTGCCGCGATGCGGACCTGGCTTTTTCCCGGGCACGTTCGGCCGTAGTAGCTCGGGGCGCAGTCCTCGAAGTGATTCACCGGTACAAGTATCAACACGCGCTTTGGTTTGAAGCGTTTTTGGCTCAACTGCTGGTTAACTCCGCCGCACCGGAACTGGCCCAGGCAAAATGGGATTGGATTGTTCCGGTGCCGCTTCATCCGACGAAGCAGCGTGAGCGCGAGTTCAACCAGGCCGAGCGTCTTGGACGGTACTTGAGCCGGGCGACAAATATTGATTTAAACCCGAGGCTGATTCGGCGGACGCTGCCGACGCGGACCCAGACGCTGCTCTCCCGTGAAGAGCGTCTGGACAACGTGCGGCGGGCCTTTTCGCTTCGAAAACATGTAAGGCTCAAGGGCGAGCGCATTGTTTTGGTTGATGACGTGTTTACCACCGGCGCCACGACCGGCGCTTGCGCGCGCGTCTTACGCGCAGCCGGCGCGGGTGAGGTTTGCGTCTGGACCGTGGCTCGCGGCGTCTGATAAACACGAGACTTGTTGAGAGGGCCGAGAAAGTCTAAGCTTTCGGGCGATATGGCAACGACCTTTTTCTCGAAGAAAACTCTTGGTCTGGAGACTGCCGAGCCCGGCGTAACGCCGCCGCCCGCTAATACCAATACGACTTTCGTTAAAAAGCCCAAACTGGCGGCCAAATCTAAAAAACGGGAGATTCCGGAGGGGCTTTGGACCAAGTGCCCGAAGTGCAGCACCATGGTTTTCGACAAGGAACTGGATGAGAACCTCAAGGTGTGCACGCATTGCCAGCATCATTTCCCGATCGGTTCACGCGAGCGGATTCATTCTCTGGTCGAAACCTGCACTTTCGAAGAGATGGACGCGGATATGACCAGCGTCGACCTGCTGCATTTCACCGGTGTCGCTTCGTACACTTCCAAGCTGCAGAAGTATCAACAGGAAACTGGGTTGAAGGATGCCGTAATCACAGGGTTGTGTAACATTGGCGAGCATCGCGTCGCGCTCGGGGTGATGGATTTCAAATTTCTCGGCGGGTCGATGGGCTCGGTCGTTGGGGAGAAACTCACGCGTTTGATTGAACGGGCGACCGAAAAGGGGCTGCCGTTGATCATTTTCTCGACCAGTGGCGGCGCCCGCATGTACGAAGGCATGTTCAGCCTGATGCAGATGGGCAAGACCTGCGCCGCTTTGGCGTACCACGGCCGGGCCAGGTTGCCGTACCTGAGCGTGCTGACCGATCCCACGATGGCCGGGGTGATGGCCAGTTATGCCAGCGTCGGTGACCTCATCCTGGCCGAGCCGGGGTCGATGATTGGTTTTGCCGGACCACGCGTGATCAAAGACACGACGCAGGCCGAGCTGCCGCATGGTTTCCAAACGGCTGAATTCCTGCTCGAACATGGCTTGATCGATGCCATCGTGTCGCGCAAGGAAATGAAGACCCGGCTCATCGAGTATCTCAACTTTCTCACCGCCGCCCAAAAGCAAGCCGCCGGTGAGTAGCTTGGGCTGGTAAATCCGCACTGATTTCAGCTCGCATGCCATCTCGTCTAAACCCGGACGGGAGCCGGTTGATTCGTGGAAAAGTTAAAACATTAAACCGAATCATCCCACTCGGGGGGCCGCAAAGAAATTCTGCCGCAGGAGGAGAGGTCCAAGCAGACTGGGATAACACCCCATAGAGAAAGCCACCGGCGGGGCTTTGCTTTAGATAGTGAAATTTTAAGGTATCTTCCAGGCAAGGAAGGTTCCACGAACCATCAAAGGAGTGTGTTATGAGGCCGCTGGTTTCCATCGCCGCGTTGGTTGTCTTAGTTAGCTTTGACGGAATGAGCCAGGTGGCTCTTTCGCCCGCAACTCCCGCCATCACGGCCCCCGCGCCGGTGTTGGTCCCGAGTTCACCCGCGCTTGCGCCGGTGGCGACCAGCCCCGGGTTTGTGGCCACGAATGCGAGCCTCCTGGCACTGGCCGACGCGTTGGTGGTTTTGCAGACCAACATTCAGCAAACGCTTCCCGTGTTATCGATGTTCAACGACAACTTTGATTTCGCCAGTCTCGGCGACAACGGCTTGGGCGCCACCGCTTCTGGCGCGCCGCCCGGAAACTTCAGCACCAACCTGGGCACTAACTATGCCGTCAATTTTGGAGTGAATGCCGCCACTCCGACCGGTCCATCCTTGTTCAATACGGTGGCTAATCGGACCACCTTATCGGCGGCGGGATTGCCGCAGGGTTTTGCGACCGTCCCGGTGACGCGCGACACTCTGCGCGCACTGATAGTCTTGCAAAGTGACCTGCAGCGAATGCTCCCGATTCTCAATGGCCTTAATGGCGGGACGACCAATTACCCGGGCAGCTTTACCAATCTGTTTGGGCTGACGCCGACTGGTCGATAGGTCTTATTGGCGACCGGCTGCTCTTCCTCGGTTCAATAGCTCGATAATGCGATCGGCATCGTAGGTGCAGCCGCTCCAGGTTCCGCCGCCGGCCAGTTGGAGAGCAGCCCAGAGCCGGGTGTCGGTGGGCAGTTCAGGGTTAGGCGCAAGGTCGTTTCGGGGCGCGCGGCGCGCCAACTCTTCCACCCCTTCGCTTGGGTTGAAGCGCTTCGTGCCCTGGCCGATTAAATCGATCGAGCCGGTGTTTTCTTTCAGATTGATTTCGATTCGTATGATATCGCCTTCGAGTGCCTTGCCAATCGGTCCGCCGGCCAGACCTTCCGGGCCGATATGCCCGATACATGCACCGGTGGAAACTCCGGAAAAACGGGCGTCAGTGAGCAGTGCCACGTGTTTGCCGAACGGGAGATGTTTGAGCGCGCCCGTGACCTGGTAAGTCTCCTCCATCCCAGTGCCCAGCGGGCCAACCCCGGTCAGGACAATGATGTCTCCGGCTTTGATCTTTCCCTTTTTGATCGCCGAAATCGCGTCGCGTTCATTGACAAACACGCGTGCCGGGCCTTCCTTGCGGTAAACGCCGTCCGGGTCAATCAACATCGGGTCGATGGCCGTCGATTTGACGACCGAACCCTCCGGCGCCAGGTTGCCGCGCGGGAAAGCCAACGTGCTGGTTAAACCGCGTTTTTTCGCCTCGCCTGGCGAGAAGATAACCTCGTCGGCGGACACACCGTCGCGTTGCTTTAGAATTGACCGGAAGCGCTGCCGTCGCTCGGAGCTTTGCCATTCATCCAGGTTTTGCTTCACGCTTTTGCCCGTCACAGTCAGGGCGTTCTCTTCGAGCAGATCCAGGTTTCGTAAATGCAGCATGACCTCGGGAACCGCACCGGCCAGAAACACTCGCACAGTGGGGTGGTGGACCGGACCGTTCGGAAGCACACTCACAAGCCGTGGCGTACGGCGATTCACGTCAATCCAATCTGGCAAAGTGGGCAGCGGCAGCCTGGCTGCGTGCGCAATGGCGGGGATGTGCAGCAGCAGGTTGGTTGAGCCCCCGAAGGCCGCATGCACCACCATGGCGTTCCGGATGCTGGCCGGCGTCAAAATGTCCTTAAGAGTAATTCCGGCGGTGGCCAGTCCCTGGAGCGCTCGGGCGGAAGCTCGAGCTATCTCGAGCCAGACCGGCTGGCCCGAGGGCGCCAGCGCGGAATGCGGAATTGCTAAACCGAGCGCTTCACTGACTACCTGTGCCGTCGCGGCGGTGCCCAGAAACTGGCAACCGCCTCCGGGCGTTGCACAAGCGCGGCAACCCATATCGGCGGCTTCTTCGAGCGAAATAAGCCCGTGCGCGTAGCGCGTTCCAATCGTTTGGACCGTCCCGGCATCCTCGCCCACTGCGGGCGGCAAGGTCACTCCCCCAGGAACAACGACCGAGGGCAGTTGGTGCAGACCGGCCAAGGCCATGAGCATCGCTGGCAATCCTTTGTCGCAGGTCGCCACGCCCAGAACACCCTCCCGCAGCGGGAGCGACCTGGCCAGGCGCCGAAATATTATCGCCGCGTCGTTGCGATAGGCCAGGCTGTCGAACATGCCCGTCGTGCCTTGCGTGCGCCCGTCGCACGGGTCTGAACAAAATCCGGCGAATGGGATTACCCCAAGCTTGCGAAATTCTGCGGCGGCCGCCTCGACCAACATCCCGATTTCCCAATGGCCTGTGTGGTAGCCTAAAGCTATAGGCTTGCCGTCAGGAGCGCGGACCCCGCCTTGCGTGCTCAGGATGAGAAACTGCTTTTCTGCGGCCTGGGCCGGATTCCAACCCATCCCCACGTTTTGCGATAAACCAAATAAATCACCGCTGGGCCGGTTGAGAAGCTGGTCCTCAGTCAGCGGCAAACGGCCGGCCGGACCCGGCGCGTTTGTTTTGATCTGGTAGATCTCCTCAGGCTCGGAATGTTCGTGCGCGGCCGCCATGAGAAGAACTCGCTCAACAACTCGTCGGCACTTGCTGGAGAACTTCCACGCAATGCGGAATGGCGCCGGTGACAAACCCCAGACACTCGACCGCCCCACTTGGTTTGCCGGGCAGGCAGATCACCAGCGTTTTCTCTACTACGACCGCCAGGCACCGTGACAAGATGGCGTTAGGCGTGAGCTTAAGTGATTCCATGCGCATGGCCTCGCCAAACCCCGGCAAGTCCCGCACCGCGATTTCCCGGACCGCTTCCGGTGTGACATCCCGCAAGGCAACCCCGGTGCCACCGGTCGTCAAAACTAGGTGGCATCCTTTCGCGATGAGTTCCCGGACGCCGCGCTGGATCTCGCGCTTGTCATCGGGCACCAACAATTCCGAAAGTACTTTCCAGCCGTAACCGTCCGCGGCTTTCTTTAGCGCCGGTCCGCCCAGGTCCTGATAAACGCCTTTCGAGGCGCGATCGGAGATCGTGATTATGCCCGTGTGTATGACCAAACTCATTTTTTCGTTTTCGAGATCAGCCGAATCCGCCCGATTTGCATTTTGCGGTCCACGGCTTTGCACATGTCGTAGATGGTCAGCGCGGCGATGCTGACCGCCGTCAAGGCCTCCATTTCGACACCCGTTTGCGCGGAGATCTTCGCTTGCGCGGAAATGATAATTCGATCCGCCGATTTGGGGATTTCAAAGGAGACCTCGCAGTGGGTCAAAGGCAGCGGATGGCAGAGTGGGATGAGTTCTCCGGTTTTTTTTGCCGCGAGAATGCCGGCCAACCGCGCCGCCCCGAGCACATTGCCCTTGGCGATGCGCTGCGATTGAATGAGCTTGATGGTATCTTTCTGCAATCGAATCTCACCCGCAGCCACCGCTTCCCGCACCAGCACCGGCTTGTCAGACACGTCCACCATGTTGGCTTCGCCCCGGGCGTTAAGGTGCGTCAATCCTTTCACTTGGCTAATTCGAGTTTCCATTGCTGAACGGCGAATTTCATTTGTTCGGCCGCGTTCAACCTGGGTTTCACATGTTTGAGATGGTACCAGGGCCAGAGTCCGAGCAAATCATGAATGACCAGGATCTGGCCGTCGCAATCCGACCCGGAGCCGATGCCGATAGTAGGGATCGGAATGCCTTGAGTGATTTCCGCCGCAACCGCAGGCGTGACTAGTTCCAGCACGATCGCAATTGCTCCCACGCCGGCCAGGGCTTGCGCATCCGCCAGCAACGACTGGCGTTCCTCTTCGTGTTTGCCTTTGATGTGGTAACCACCTTCCTCCAACACATGTTGCGGCAGCATCCCTAGATGACCTATGAACGGAATTCCAGCCGCCACGATCGCTTTGACTTGTTCCAAAATCTCGCGTCCGCCTTCCGCCTTCACTGCTTCAGCCCCGGCGGCCTTAAGGCGGTGGGCGCTGTCTACCGCTGCTTCAGGCGTCAGGTAAGACTGGTACGGCAAATCTGCTGCCACCAACGCATTGGTTTTTGCCCGCGTTACCGCCCGGACATGGTGCTGCATCTCGTCCATGGTGACGTGCGTCGTATCGGGGTACCCCAAAACGACCATCCCCAGTGAATCCCCCACGAGCAACAGGGGAATGCCTGCTTCATCCAGCAGACGAGCCATCGGAAAATCGTAAGCCGTGAGGGCGGCGAGCTTTTCCTTTCCCTTCATCGCTCGAAGCTGCTGCGCGGTAATTTTGCCGGTCATGGGGTGACTTAACTTTTAAAGCTGGCTAACAGTTCCTCGGCCGTGACCGTGGCCGTGCCTACCTTGCCAACCACAATCCCCGCCGCGTGATTCGAAAGAATCGCCGCCTCCAGCGGTGAAGCTCCCGCCGCAATGGCCAGGCTGAAAGTCGCGATGACCGTGTCACCGGCGCCCGAAACATCAAACACTTCCTGTGCCACCGTCGGAATATGGAATGGAGCCTTTCCGCGCTCGCACAAGAGCATCCCCAACTCGCCCAGGGTGATGAGCAACAAGGCCGGCCTTAACTCCGCCAGCAAGCGCTCCGCCACAACCATCAGGTTCGCATCAGCGAGCGGATTGGGGTTCCTGGTTTCATCGGGCAATCGGCCAAGTTCAAAAGCCTCTTTGCGGTTGGGAGTGATGAGAGACAACCCATTCAGGTTCAGATGATGCACGGGCTTTGGGTCCAGGCTGAGCCACACCCCGCGCGCGCGGCACAGTTCTTTGAGCTCATCAAGCAGCTCTTGCGTCACTACGCCCTTGCCATAATCCCCCACAATGATTGCCGCCGCCCCGGAGATGCTCCGTTGCAAGGCCGCCGTTAAACGCTTCGTATCCCTCCCCTTGATCCCGTCTCGTGCCTCGCGATCGATCCGTACCACCTGCTGCGTATGCGCTACAATTCGCGTTTTAACGCTGGTTGGGCGGCTGGCGCTCGCGATCAGGCCATCACATTCGATATGATGCTCCGTCAACAATCGCTTGAGTTGGCTGGCCGCATGGTCTTTCCCGACCATGCCGAAAATCCCCGTCCCCGCCCTGAGCGCAGTCAAATTGCGCGCCACATTGGCGGCGCCGCCGGGCATTGAACTTTCCCGTTCGAGATCCACCACCGGGACGGGCGCCTCGGGTGAAATTCGCCCGACACTCCCCCAAAGGAATGTGTCGAGCATAACGTCACCTACTACCAGGATTCGGGTTCGAGAGGCAGCCGCAAGGATTTCGCGCACGCGGCGTCTGCTTAACTTCTTGGGATTCATGTGTCAACCGCCCGCTTAATCGAGAAAGGCGGTCAACGGACTGGTCGGGCTGGCCGCTTCCTGCTCGATCGCCGCTCCCGATTCGAACGCCGCTCGCCCTGCTTCGACGGCCATTTTGAAGGCTAGCGCCAGGCGGTTCGGATCGTGCGCGACGGCAATAGCGGTGTTGACCAGCACCGCGTCAGCGCCCATCTCCATCGCTTCGGCAGCGTGGCTGGGCGCACCCAACCCGGCATCCACCACGACCGGGACACTTGCCTGCTCCAAAATAATTCTCAGCTGGTCGCGGGTTTGAATCCCTCGATTCGATCCAATTGGCGAACCTAGCGGCATGACTGTCGCTGTGCCGATGTCCTGCAAGCGCTTGGCGAGCACTGGGTCGGCATTGATATAGGGCAATACCGTAAAGCCTTCTTTCACCAGCAGTTCGGCCGCTTTGAACGTCTCCACCGGGTCAGGCAGCAGGTAACGCGGGTCGGGATGAATTTCGAGCTTGATCCATTTAGGCAACCCGGCCGCTGCTGCCAAACGTGCTAGGCGGACCGCCTCCTCAGCGTTCATAGCTCCGCTGGTGTTGGGTAACAACAAGAACCTGCTCGAATCGATATATTCGAGAATGTTGGCAAAGGGATCTTTTTTTCCGCTCAAATCCGCCCGGCGCAACGCCGCTGTCACCATTTCCGTACCACTGGCTTCCAGCGCCGAACGCATCGCTTCCGGCGAGGAGAATTTCCCGGTGCCCAGGATCAGCCTCGACCGAAAGATTCGGCCGGCGATTACTAAGGGTTGATTCTGCAACGACACGGCTGCCAATGTAGGCGCCGCCCAACGCTCTTGTCGAGTCACGAAGGACTTCAGTTCGCAAATCGCAGCGTACTGGAAAGTCTGCGCTACGCGGTGAGTGCGCGCATTTCGGTGTACAGCCAGGCCCGGGCGTATTCCCACCAACGCTTGGCGGTGGCTTCGGAAATGCCCAATGCGCCGGCGGCTTGTTCAATCGTCATGCCGACGAAGAAGCGCAGTTTCACCAACTCGGCTTTGCGCGGATCCAAAACCGAGAAGCGACCCAGGGCATCGTCCATGGCTAGCAATTGGTCGTCCTGGGCCGGCGCGGCAATCTCAATTTCCTGTAGATCCAGCCGTGCCTGTCCGCCGCCGTGACGCAGGGCTTTGCGGCGCCGCGCTTTGTCGATGAGAATGCGACGCATCGCTTCGGCGGCGGCACCAAAGAAATGGGCGCGCCCGTTCCAGGCGCGTGCATCGCCGCCACCGAGCCGAAGCCAGGCCTCATGCACCAATGCAGTTGGCTGCAGGGTCTGGCCGGGGGGCTCATGAGCCATCTTGGAGGCAGCCAGTTTGCGCAACTCTTCGTAGACGAGAGGAAGCAAACGTTCGGCCGCCTGGCTGTCGCCTTGATGGATCGAGTCGAGGATTTGGGTGACTTCGCTCACTTAGCCTCGCTACCCGGGGTAGCGGCTGGTGCGGTAACTCTGGTGGCTTCGCCCAACAAAAGTTGCGCCAGGATGCGATCGTTCCAGTCGAGCATATCGGTTTTTTGGAGTTTCACTTCGGCCAGTTGGCGAGCTGCCTCCAAGGCCGCGCGGGCGGGTTCGGCCTGTTGCTGCCGGTATAAAGCCATCGCGAGCACGCAGTCGGCCTCGACGGTCCGAGCGGCAACCTCGCCTCGTGCAACCACTTCACGGAGCGGCTCGACCGCATCGCGAAAGTGGCCAAGACGATACTCAAGAAACCCCCTCACAAATTGGAAGTACGGCCAGTCACTGTTGGCACTGCCGGCCCCCAGGGCAACCTCGACCAGGCGGGCGATCTTGCCAAAATCCGCTGGATCAGGCGGCAGAATGAGGCAGTCCTTCGCCACCCGCTCAGCCACGTTGGGATCGGTCGTGTTCGTGAATTCAGTGAGCATCTGGGCGCAGAGCCGACGATAAGGCTCCTCCTGACCCGTCATCACCAGCAAAGGCGTCAGGTAATGAAAACCCCACTGGTTGGTTGGATTTACCTTAACGGATTTCTCGAAGTTAGTCATGGCGGCCAACCACGCCCCATGGCGGGCATGCTGATCTCCAAGGACATTGAAAATCGAACAGCTTGCCGGAATGACCAAGGGAAAATCCTTCATAACGTCCTCGGCTTTTTGGAATTGCCCCTGGCTCAGCAAAAAGCCGGCTTGATTCAGTTTCTCTCCCAGCGGCTCGATTTGCCGCAGCCGGCGCTCGATGGCCAGCCCCTTTTCCGCCTGCTCGCGCAAAAGCGCCTGCTGACGTTCAGCCGCCAACGCCCGCGCCACCGCTGCTTTCTCCAGGCGTAGCGCTTTACGTTCCTGCACGAAGAGGTACAGGGAGAAGCCCAAGCCGATCACCAGGGCGGTGAGAATCGCCGCGGCTGCGGCGAATGCGGTTTTGTTGCGCCGGATTAGTTTTTGAAAACGGTATAAAGTGCTGGGCGGCCGGGCTTCGACGGGCTCATTGGTCAGGAATCGCTGAAGATCCGTGGCCAGTGCGTTGGCGGTCTCAAAGCGCCGAGTCCGGTCCTTTTCCAACGCTTTCATGACAATCCAATCGAGATCGCCGCGGATCAGATGGATGAGCCGGGGCGCTTCGGCCCCATGCCGCTTGGCGACGGCGGTGAGATCAGCGTCCAGCAAGGTGCTCAGCCGGGTCGAAGGCTTCAAGGGCTCCTGCTCGCGAATGGTGCGGCGCATCTGATCCAGTCCCGAGCGAATCAGCTCCTGGGCGTCAAAGGGTGTGCGACCGGTGAGCAATTCGTAAAGCAGCACGCCCAGGCTGTAGATATCGCTGCGGGTATCGATGTCCAACCCGCTCATTTCAGCCTGTTCCGGGCTCATGTAAGCCGGGGTTCCGATAAACTGGTGAAGCTCGGTATAGACGGTGAGATCGGTCAGACGGCCTTCGGTGGCCTTGGCGATGCCGAAGTCGATGACCTTGGGCACCGGCACCCCATCGTGGAGGGTGACCAGAATATTGGAGGGCTTGATATCGCGATGAATAACGCCCTTCTGGTGCGCGTGTTGAACCGCGTGACAAACCTGAATAAACAGGGCGAGCCGCTCGGCGGTATTGAGATGGTTCTGATCACAATATTCAGTGATCTTGATCCCCCGGACCAGTTCCATGACAAAGTACGGACGACCCGTCTCGGTCGCCCCCGCGTCCAGCACTCGGGCAATGTTCGGATGGTCCATCATGGCCAGGGCCTGACGCTCAGCTTCGAATCGGGCGATGACGTTTCGCGTGTCCATCCCAAGCTTAATCACCTTGAGGGCTACCCGACGCCGGACCGGTTCGGTCTGTTCGGCGACGTAAACGACGCCACAGCCGCCCTCACCGATTTGCTCGCGGATTTTGTAATGCCCGATCTGGTCGCCCGGCTTTTCCGAAGGTGGCGCGATCAAGATCGTTCCGGCTCCGCCTTGAGCGGCGGGAGCAGGTTCGAGGAAATCCCCGGCCCGGCCGTGGGCCTCGATAAGCCGTTCCATCCGCATTCGCAGTTCTGCATCCCCGCCGCAGGCGGCCTGGAGGTAAGCGGCCCGATCGGGAGCCGGCAAAGAACGGGCCGCATTGAAGATGGCTTCTTCACGGTCGAGCGCGTCTGTCACCGGCCGGGAACCTTGCGGGTCGCTTTCCATGGGAGGCAGCATAAGCAAAGTAGCGAGTTGCGAAAGTTGAATGCGTGCGGTCAGGGAGTGGAAGCAAGCCGGGTGCTGAGCTTCGGATCGGAGGGGAACAGGAGGGCGCCTCGTTCCCAGATGCTGTGGGCGTCATCCAAGCGCCCCAGCTTTTTGTACTGGTCGCCGAGCCAGGTGTAGGACTCAGAGAACTGGGGCTGCTGCGGCAGGGCTTCCTGCTGTTGGATCAGGGTCTGGAACTGCTGGATGACTTCGTCGCCTTTTCCCATGTTGGCGGGCCAGTACGACAACGCCACGGCTTTGGTGAAACGCGCCTCCCAATTCTGCGGGTCCAGGCTCAAGGCGGTATCGAAAAGCTTGTCGGCTTGAAGAGCAAGGATCCCCTGTTCGCGGACATCGGAAATGGTGCCGCACTTCTGCAAGTACGCGTGGCCCAGGACGGCCGCGCAATCGCCGCTCGACGGGTTGGCGCTAAGGCGCTGCTGCAATTGATTGATGGCCTCGTCCAGACCACCGCTCTCGCGCAGTTGCTTCCACGTGCCGCGCTTTTGCTCATAGGAAGCGTCACGCGAAAGCAGCACGTCCACTGCTTGAGTAATGATCGCCCGGTCCAGTGCCTGGACGGCGGGCGCGGCTGCCGGACCAGGCACTGAACTCACTCGGGATTGTTCGACTGGAACCGGCGATTTCGACGGCACAGGCTCTACCATCGGAACCGCGGATTGTTGAGTATCTGCTGTCGCCTCAGTTGAAGTGGCGGCAACGCCTTGAGCACGCGCATTTTGAGAATTGCTTGAGCGGCTGACGTAATATGCCGAACCCGCCACCAAACCCGTCACGAACACCAGGATAATCATGTATTTCATAGTTGCCTTTCAATTCGCCGCCGGTTCGAGTTGGTTTTTCAATTTGTCCAACTCCGACCGATTTCGGCCTTTGCTAGACAGTGCGGAATTTGAAGGCAAAAGGGCTCACCCCTTCGGTAAAGTGGCTGCCGGTTACAGGTTACAGGTTACAGGTTACAGGTTACAGGTTACAGGTTGCAGGTTACAGGTTACAGGTTGCAGGTTGCAGGTTACAGGTTGCAGGTTGCAGGTTGCAGGTTACGGATTACGGCTGGGAGGATCGTCCAGTTCTGGGTGCTTCCGACATGGCGCGCCAGCGTTTTGGAGTGCGGCGCTGCGCGCCGCTTTTGGAAACGAGGCGAGCTTTATGGCGCCTCCCTCTGTGAACGGGGCGGCAACGTCTCGTCCCCGCCTCCTGCCGCACTGACTTAAAAGCCTGGGAACGAGACGTCCCCGCCCCCGGTTCTTGGCGACGAGGACGTGCCCACCCCGTTCACTCAGCGCGGGAAATCCTCAGCATTTCCTGCAAGGGAATGCGCTGCCAGTATTGTTCCTGGCCTTGACCCAAACGGCCCCGGTTTCCTTCAGAGGCGCTGATGGAGAACGGCGCTGAGTAGATCCTCCCGTCAAACTCGACGCGCACTTCGCCACGAGGACCGCGCGGGCAATCCCCTTTATAGAAGTTAACAAAAGCTTCGACCTGTCGCGCGTCGACCGGCGTCTCGAATTCAACGAACTCAAACTCGCGTCCAGGCGAGGAGCGATGATCCTTGTAATAAAAACCTTCCGGCGAGCGCGGGTGCTGAAAGAACAACGTTTCGGCGCCGGCATGCGGAGTGGCATAAAGGTCCAGATCGATATTGTCCTTCCAGCGAATCCCAATCTTCATCGGCCCGAACAGAATTGATGGAGGGCGCTGAGCGGGATGCAAAACTGAATCGCCTTGAATCCAGTCGGCCAATTCCACCTCACGGCCGATCCGCAGCATTTCAATCTTGGTTTGTTGTGGATCGATGCTCCAGTTCCTGGCCAGGCCTAACCCGGTTTCCGCCGTTTGGCTGAACGATCGAAAAGCGGTTGCTGCATCATTGCAGAAGGTCACCAGACGGGCGCTCCTGGCTTGCAAGTACAGAGCCCAGAATCGAGTAACTTTTTCCTTGTACAAATCATTCTGCCAAGGATCGCTAAAGTACAACCAATGCACCTGTAGTGCTCGCACCGGAGGACCACTCAGCCCGAATACGGATTTGTCGCGCGGCGCCTGCAAATGGCCGTCGGATGGAAAATAGCCATCGACCATAGAAAAATCCGGTTCTTTGGAATCCTGATACAGCGGACTGCCGATCAGCAGGACCGTCATAGGGCGATTCGTGTCCGAAACGGTTGCGGAAAGAAAATCGTAGAATTGGGGCAATAGCAACGCGGCTTCGAATTTGAGCCGTGGGACGGCGGGTTTGGCCGGGTCCCCCGCCAGGAACTGTTTGAGTTGGCGAATGGACGAGGCGAACTGGTTTGCCCTGGTCTTGGGGCTCTCGAAGGGAGCGGCCCCGGGGATGCTCACACTGGTGATCGTTTGCAGATGATAAGCGTCGTAAAGTGTCACCGTGCTGTTCAACGGCAAATCCTGCACGAGCAATCGCACCAAACCGCGATACACATCGTCTTTGACGGTGCGCTCCAAAAAGGGCGAAACGCCGATGACAAAGGTCCGAGCCGGGCCGGTAGCCGGAGCGGGTTCAATGGCCTGAAGTCGGGAAGCCAGAAGCAGAAAGATCAGCGGCGTGCGCATAAGCTCAATGGGATTATGCCGCCGCAGAATTGCCATTGCCCGACCGCGCGGCTGTGCCGGACAGGCGATGATTGCCATCCGCCGCTTCGAGGTGGTGGCGTAAATGATCGGAAAGCTGATCGAGAATCACCTGGCGCTTTTCGGACTGGTTCTGCCGTTTGGCCGCCTCGCGGTGGAACGTGGATTTTCCGTAAGCGATTAAAGCCGAGAGCTGGTTTTCCAATCGCAGGATGTTGCCATTGGCTTGGCCGAGAGCCGTGCGCTCCCGGGCGACGCTGGCTTCAAGGTCGCGGCGTTCCTGGTCCAATTGAGCGAAGGTCGGGTCATAGGCCAATCGCACCGGCCGATGGCGGGCATAAAGACTGGTCAGGTACATCCCCAGCACGGCGGAAAGGAAGATCTCGGCAGTTGCCTGAGCCGCGACGGTGATTACATCGACCCATTTGGCACCGGCAAAATTGAGGCGCGCGGAAGACCCAGCGGGCTGGGCAGGGCCGTCAAAGACGGTCAAGGCCGAGATCTGTTCATCGATGCCTTTCGAGAGAGTGGGATAAACACAGGCATAAGCGCCGGCCCAAACCGTCACGCCCAGGATCCCTAACGCCAGGCAGGTCCAAAAGTAAATGGCTCGTTGCCGCCGTTCATGGAGAAAATCCCACCCGACTTTGATCGCCAGCGCGCCCACCGGCAGGAGCGCAGCCCAAAGGTAAGAGCGAATGGGATTCTGCCGGAAGGTCACGAAGCCGGACTCCAGCAGGTTGAAAGAAATGTTGAAAACGCCAAATCCGATCAAAGCCACCGCACCCAAGGCGGCGAGTATGAACATGAACAGGTCCCATCCGTTCCAGGGCTGAGTGGGCGCGGAATCTTCCCGGCCATCGACCGACACCGCGACGAATTTTTGGCGCTCGCTCAGGCCAAGCTGAGCCTGCTTGAGCCGGCCCTCCAAAAAGCAAAGACGCTCTTCGTGGATTCGGGCGTCCTGCCGATGCTTTTCCCATTCGATGGCATGATGATGCAAGAATAGCGACCGGTGGTAGGCTTCAATCTCTTCGCCCGAAGCACCGGCGCTTTCGAGCTGATTTTGGATGAACTCCAAGTGAACGGCCGGGGTGATGGCGTCGGAGGACTTGGCAGCGGCAGTCATAGGAAAGGCCTTTTGAAGGACGACCGTTAGTGGTTGCGCCCGGTTTGGATCCTCGAGGCGCTTCGGCACTTGCACCGATGCACCGCGCGATTCCAAACCAGCGGCTGGCTAACTCCGTTTTATTTTTTTACTTCGGTGTTCACGGTGACATCCGGGGTAACCGAAACATCCGCGTCCGCGCTTACAGCGACGCTTGGGTCGGCAGAAATTTGCGCATGAAGTTTGTCGCCAGAAACGGCGCCATGGCGCCGGCTATTGTCACGGTCGCCGCGTTCCTGATCTTGCTGCAATTTCTGGATCTGCCGATCCAGCCGCTCCATCTCGCGGCCAAGTCCCTCGCGGGCCTGGCGCAACGATTCCAATTGCTTTTGCAGTGCTTCGCGCAGCTCACTCTTGTCCTGCCCTTGATCATCGCGACGCGCGGCAAACTCTTTTTTGGCACGATTGGCCTGCTCAACCGCTCGCTGAGCCTGCTCGAGCGCGCGGGCGGACTGGCGATCCGCCAGGTCTTTGAGTTTATCCAACTGTTCCTGATCCACATTCCAATTCTGGTTTGCACCCTCTTTGAGGCTCAAAGTGCCATGAGCACGCTTTCCATTCTGCTGGTCCACGAGTGAGCGGACCATTTTTTCCAAGCGCCGCAGCCGTTCCTCGATCGAGGAATTGCCATTATCCGCAGGTTCGACCGAATCTTCTGACGAAGAGGTCCTGCCAGGTTTGCCCATCCGCGCCACTCGGGGAAAGGATGGCGGACGCGGCGCCACGTCAATGACCGGCGGCTCAAGAAGTTGAGCAGGCGCTACGTCTGAAGGCTCCGGAGGCTCGGTGGCGGGAGCGTCCGGTTTGAACTTCGGGCCCGGCTCGATTCCCGCCACTGTCTCGGCCGGCGCTTCGCCTTCGGCGGTGATCGATGCGGCAGCGGGGGCTGGTTCGGCCGCCGCAAGGGCAGGAGCGGCGGGAGCGGTCAGAATGGCAGCGCCGCTACGGAGCGTCGGGGCTGCGGCAGCGGGAGCAGCCGCCAGGACCAACCTGGGTGCAAAGTAGACCCCGAGAGCCGCGGCGAGCGCGGCGAGTGAAACCGCTGAGGCCAGGCCGGCTTTGGCCAGCTTTGGCGAACTGTTTCTGCGTGTGTTGAGTATCATACTTATCCTTTGTTTTAGTTGACTGTGACTGTGAGAAACCCCGGGAGCCAGCAGGGAGGTGCGTTGCTGAATGCGCGCGGCCATATTGGCCAGGGTCAGCGCGTAACTGCGCCGGCTTCCAGTTAATTGGAGCACTTGATCGTCGCAGGCGATCTCGCGCTCGAGGCCCAGCCGCTTGCTGATCCAGAGGACGGCTGGATGGAAGAACAAGATCGCTTGGATCAGGTGCTGGATGAGGTTGGTCCAATCATCGTAGCGTTGGACATGAGCCAATTCGTGGCGCAATACATGTCGGACCTCATCGAGATTGGTAACCGAATCTTCCGGCAGTAGAATCGTGGGCCGCCGCAACCCGACGAAAACGGCCGAGCGTTGTTCGGGAGTAATCCGCAGGTTCACCGCCCGGCCGACCTTGAGCTGTGACAGGAGATTCTGAAACAGGCCGCAGAGTTCGGCGCTCACCGGGTGGCGAGCGCGGCGCACCAATCGTTTTAATTGCGCAAGACGGCAGAAAAGAACCACCAGCCGGGCCGCGGCAACCATGAACCAGAGTAGGCTCGAGGCGGCCACGACGCCAAAACCAACCGCTGACTCCGGCCTCCAGGAAACGGGGGACAAGAGCCGGCCAGTGAACGCCCAGATCCGATTTCGCCACGAACGGGAATCGGTTACGGACTTGCCGATGGAGGAGCCGACCATTGGCAGTTCAGGAGGTCCGGCGAGTCGTCCCTCGGGCGAGGCGGAGCCCAGCGGGAGCAAATCGGTCCGCTGACTATCTTCGAGGTCCACACCCAAGGCCAATGGATCGGCGGCTACGGAAGGTTCGACAGTAAGTGCGCCAAATTCGCCGGGGTTTGCCGGCGGCGTCTCAAGAATAAATGTTGGAAGGGCCGGCGCGGGAGTGGATTGAAATGGCGGCGGCGTTTTGGACTGGCGAGCGTCGAGGCAGTAATGTGCCGGGATCAACAGGGCAATGAGCAACAGTGTGGCGAACCAAACCGCGTGGCGGGTGGCGGCATTCGCCTTGCCCCACCAGCGCAACAGAAACGCCACGAGCAACCAAAGCAGAATTCCCTGGTACAACCCGTTGACCAGAGCCCCGAGCAACTGTGCGCCGCAGCTGTGCAGTTCAGCTTTCATTGGAATCGTCCCCAGACTCCACGATTCGCCGTTTGAGTTCGTCGAGTTCTCCCGGCGTGAGTTCATCCTCTCGCAGGAACGTCAACACCAGTTCGCTAGCCGAGCCGGAAAAAAACTTGGAGAGCAATTGGTGCACGGCTTTGCGGGCGGCGGTGTTGCGGTCTACTTTGGGCGTGAAGACGTGCGCCCGGCCTTCTTTGTGGGCCGCCAGGTACCCCTTGGCTTTGAGAATTCGCATGAGGGTCAGGATGGTCGTGTAGGCGTCTTTGCCCCGGAGCGCTTCGACCACGTCGGCGACGGTGGCCGAACCGCGGGCCCAAATGACCTCCATAATGCGGTGCTCGGCGTTGGTCAGGGTGGTGGTTTTCTTGCGGGCCATAAAATCAACTATTAACGAATTAGTAGCAGGAGATTAAAACGGCTCCGCACTCCTGTCAACTAAAACTTTAGTTGTTAATTAGAAACCCTGCGCACGCAGCGAAAGCCGCAGAAATCCGTCGAGAAACAGGCGTCGGTATCGCCGGTGCGTTCGCCCTGGCGAAAAGTCGCCCGGCACTGGTCGGGGCTGGATTTCCAACTGCCTCCGCGAATGACCCGCTTAACATCCTTGCCGGGACTGGCCGGCCCGTGCGGATCGGCGGCCGGGCTCTCACGGTAGTAAGTGGGACTATAAACATCCTCACACCACTCGGAGACATTTCCATAGAGATCGAACAAGCCGAAAGCATTCGGCCCTTTCTGTTCCACTGCATGTGTTTTCTGGTCCGCGTTTTCACCGAACCAGGCGTATTGACGCAGTTTTTCGGGCGCGCCGAAATCGTAAGGCGAATCGGTTCCAGCGCGGCAGGCGTACTCCCACTCGGCCTCCGTCGGAAGTCGATAGCCGCTGGCGGAGTAATCGCAATCCCAATCCGGGGTTTTTTCGTTGTAACAGGGAGTCAAGCCTTCGAGGAGGGAGCGTTCGTTGCAGAATCGTTTGGCATCGCGCCAGCGCACTCGCTCGACTGGTTTGCGGGGGTCATCCTGCCAATGAGAGGGATCGGGCAACTGAACTTTGGCGAACATTTCATGCGTTACCTCGGATGCATCCATCCAGAAAGTGCTTAATCTGACCTTGTGGGCTGGGGCCTCATCCGAATTTCCATGGTCCGTCCCCATAGTGAACTCACCGGCAGGAACAAGCACCAGCGGGCCGCATTTGGTGTCGAGAGTTTTGGCCTGGCCGGCAGCCGGCTGGCTCTCGTGGTTACTTGAAGTGGAACTCTTGGCAGCATCGGGCGTCTGTCTCTCGCAACCGGTCAAAGCGGCACATATCCCCAGCAGCACAATCAGTCGGCGCGTAAAACTGTAACTATCAGTGGGAGAAAAGCCATGCCCCTCACCCAACCCGCTCCCCAAAGGAGAGGGCGAACGTCGTGGGGCTACGGAAATGGGACTATCATTCAGCGAACGCTCCCGATCACCCAAAAGCTGTTCCCCCGCCCTTTGGGCGAGCGCGAGGGGGATTAGATGGCCCAACTGCATTGTAACAGAGAAAGACAGGGGGAGAGCGCTATTGCCGCACCGAGCGGAACCAGGCAGGTTCTTTGTTGCTCCAGCCGTTGGTAGTCAGGACCGCGAAATTAGTACAAGCCGGGTCGTTTAGATTGAAAACGCCCTGCCCTTGAGCGGATACGGCACAAATGTTCCAGCCGGCCGCGTGGACTCCTACGATTTCGCACGCGGCTTGAAACGTGCCCGGTTTGCTCAAGTCCCCTTCCCCTTCGGGCCCGCGGCTAAAGCTGAGAAACCGGCTGTCGGGCGACCAATCGACATGGTAAATTTTGTTGGTCTCATCTTTGACGTGCAGACGCCACTCGCCCACGGCCGGAGTCTCGGCATCCAAATTGATAGGCGCGGCGGCGATTTCATGATCGCCGGCGCCCCAGGCGATTTGCTTCCCATCGGGGCTGAGGCAAGGCCGACAGCCCGGGATGTTTAGATTAATAATGCGGGGCCCATCGGCTTCAATCAGGAGAATGCCGTGGTCCACGCCCATGCCGGCATGGACCGTCGAGACGATCCATTTGCCGTCAGCCGACCAGCCGGGATTATACAGATGATGCAGGTTGGTGCTATTGACGTGCTGACGGATGTTGCCGGTCTCGAGGTTGTAGAAGCTCATCCCTTTCGTATAGAAATCGATGACGTTGAATTTGGGGAATTCCTGAGGCAGGAAACCGATTTCCTTCCCATCCGGCCGCCAAAAGGGTTCACGCGCATGGTCCGCGAGCTTGCGTCGGTGCTTGCCATCGATGTCCATCACCCAAAGACTGCGCACCGCGTCCCGGCCCTCACCCTGGTCGACGGAAAAGCACAGCTTCGAGCCATCGGGCGAGATTTGAGGATAGTGCTCATTGATGGTCGGGGTGTGAGTCAGATTTACGGGGTCAGACCCATCAGCGTTCATCACAAAGATTTCCCAGTTGTTATCGACGTAACACTCATTGGCGATTTTGAACGAGGAGGATTTCAGCTGATCCCGGAAATCTTGGGCATCACACCATGGGCTGAACCCCCAAAAGAGAATCAGAGTGAGAAGGAGTAAGGGGCTGGAGATTGGACGGTTGAGCCGGAAGCGGATCAATGAGAATGCATTAAACACAACCCAAGGCTAAGTTTTCGACCAATTTTTTCAAGAACGAAGGAAGCCTCGACAGGTTTTCACCCAACTCGGCGTCAACAAAATTGACAAGCCTGCTATTTTCCTGATCGATGCCCATTGCGCCACACGCCGGGTTTTATATTGAGGATGGCTCGAATCGCCGCCTTGCTCGCAAGCAACGCGGATGGGCGCTCTCGGTCATAAAGGTCTTCGCGGCGGCGTTGGTGATTTCCGTCACGGTCGGGCCAAAACCGGCTCGGGCCGATTCAGAAGCTCAAGAACAGCAGTTCATAGGCTTCAGTAAACCGGGCGATTTTGAGGAGATGCCAGGTTCCGATCCCGGGCAGAAAATTCTGCTCTCGCCGGAAATCCAGGCAAAGATCGAGTTCAACGAGGCGATTGTTTCGTGGAATGCGCAAATGCCGCGACAAGCCAGTCTGCGCGTTGAAGCTCGCGCGCTCTATCCGGATTCCGCCACGAAATACTATTGCCTGGGAGTTTGGGCGAGCGAATCGGCCGAGCATCCAAGGCACAGCGTGCCCAATCAAGCTGACCAGGACGGAAAAGTCGCAACCGACACGCTAATCTTGAGTCGTCCGGCACGGAACTTCCAGGTTCGTCTTACCCTAGCCGGGGAGGGTGCATTGCCAGCACTCAAGTTTATCGGCGTGTGTCTCTGCCAGACAAATGCCGCTTTATCGGTGGGAGCGCCGAACCGTTCGGTTTGGGGCAAGACACTGCCGGTGCCGGAGCGGAGCCAGATGCCCTATCCAAATGGGAAAGTGTGGTGCAGCCCAACCACCGTCTCGATGCTGATGGGGTTTTGGTCCAAAGATTTGAAACGGCCCGAGCTGGATCGATCCGTGCCGGCCGTCGCGGAGGCAGTTTACGATTCGGAATGGAAAGGCACAGGCAATTGGGTTTTTAATATGGCGTATGCGGGCTCATTTCCCGGCATGCGGGCGTATGTGACACGGCTGAGCGACGTCTCGGAAATCGAAGCCTGGATTGGACGAGGTATCCCGGTTGGGCTGTCGTTGGATTACGATCGACTGCGGGGCAAAGGGCCAGGTCCAAACGGCCATCTGGTGGTCTGTGTCGGGTTTACTCCCGAGGGGGATCCGGTCATCAATGATCCAGGCACAACGCAACACGTCCAAAAGATATTCCGACGCGCGAACCTCATTGATGCCTGGAGTTGTTCGCGAAACACGGTTTACCTCGTTTATCCGGAAGGCCTTGCCACGCCAAATGACCCTTTCGGTCACTGGGATTCTCCACAAACGCGGGCTTCAAACCGTTAAACCAAGGCGAGCGCGCCGAAAGAACGCAGCACAACCGACCACGAGCTGTCCAAGTTCTCGACTGTACTTTTTTTGGTTTTTTCCAGTTGACAGTCTGGAGGCGATTTGACAACAATCTTCTCGATTCGGGTGGCGGATCGTTTTCTTCAGCGGGATCCCCCATCCCCACCTCCTTGGCGAACCGTTGCCCGAATCGCTTAACCTTCTTTGGACCATTGTCCCCCTGTGGAAACTGTGAATTTCGGCAAAAGCGCCCTGCAGACCATTAGCCGAGTGCTGCCGTTCGGCCGATCCCCACCCGTTGTGACATAGATCTCGAACTGCGGCGCGATGCTCCGACCGGCATTTTTGAGCCACCCGGTTGCTACCTTATCTGAACCCGGTAGAACAATGTCGAGTTGGTCATGGGGAGCAGCAAGGTCTGAACCTCGACGACTGGCCCCACATCTATCCAATTCGGTTGCGTCAAATCCTTAGCGGCTTGAAGCTGGAATCGACCTGCCCCTCCAGTCCAGGCCAGAAGAACCTGATTCTGATGGATACTCAATTGCACCGACACGGGCAGAGCCGGCACCACGTAAACGAAAAGCTCCGCCGAACCAGTCAGGCCGCCGGAATCCGCGACTTGAACTCCGAAAATGTTTGTTCCCGAGTCGGCAAAGCTGGGCGTCCCCGACAGGAGACCATCGCTAGCGACACGGAGCCAGGCGGGGCCGCTCAGTTTGGAAAAAGTGAGATGGTCGCCGCTGTTGGGATCCTGGGCCTGCGTAGCAACTGTGGCGGAGTACGGCTGCCCGGCGGCAGCTTGAGGTTCCAAAAGAGAATTGGCGAAGAAGAACGGGGCGCCGTTGACCAAAAGGTAAATGGTGGCGCTGTTGGACCCGCCGGCTGAATCACTAACGCCCACAGTAAACGAATTCGTGCCGGCATCGATGCTCGAAGGAATGCCGGACAACGATCCATCGGAACCAATGCTTAGCCATGCGGAGCCGCTAAGTTTGGTGAAGACCAGCGCGGCTCCGGGCGTGGGGTCGGTGACGTTTGTCGAAAGCGTGGCGGCATAAGCCTGGCCGGCGTTTGCGGTTGGTTCAATGAACGGATTGGCCAGAAAACGCGGAACGCCAGTAACGCCCAGCGTCATGGTGGCGGCGGCCGATAATCCCCCTTGGTCGGTTACTTTTACGCTGAAGGTGTTGGTGCCGAGATTGGTCGTACCAGGCATTCCTGATAACTGGCCATTGGCGGCGACGGTCAGCCAGGCCGGACCGCTGGTTTTGCTAAATGTGAGCACGTCACCCTCGTCGGGATCGACAGCTTGGGTGGCAATGGAACCCGAATAGAGCTGGCCGACGCCGGCGGAGGGTTCGACGAATTTGGCGGCAATAAACGCGGGAGCCACGTTCGTCACGCCGGTGAGGGCGTTGATCAATGCCTGGCCGTGGGGCGTACCCCAACCCGTGCACAGATCGTAGCCTGGAACCGCAAAGAACTGAGTCGGGCTATGATGGTTGGTGTTGTTGCCCAGAATAATATCGTGGAAGCCGTTAGCGTACTTGGCGCCTTTGCCGAGCGCATAAAGCGCCGGATTGAAAAAACCGACGTTCGTGCCGTGCAGAGAAACCGATTGCTGATTAACTAAGGCGAAGAATCCGGCCCATAGCGGGGCGGCCGCACTAGTCCCGCCCAATATTTCGGTATTCCCATTATTATCCCGCACCCAAATATTGTCGGCCGTTAGCGCCACATCCGGAAGATTTCGCAGATAAGTCGAACCCTGGTTGACCGTCATGCTGATCCCCTTTTGCCACGCGGGCAGGACGTAGGTTTGGCTTATTCCGCCGCCAGTACCCCCGAAACCGTGGCCGGTGGTGTACCAGTTCCAGGCGGCTTCTGAAACCCACCCTC
>DASRFK010000082.1:0-117196 GCA_035651635.1 Verrucomicrobiia bacterium
CCACACCGACCCGCCCGAATACGATTACATCGAGCTCTACAATCATTCCACCCAACCAGTCGACATCTCCGGTTGCATCCTGACCGACGATCCCACCACCAATAAGTTCGTCGTGCCCGCCGGCACGATTATCCCGGCCGCCGGCTTTGTTTATTACAGCGAAACCAATATGAATTTCGCGCTCAACGCCGCTGGGGAAGCCATCTATTTCAAGAACCCCGACCAGAGCCGGGTCCTGGACGCGGTAGTCTTTGGTGGACAGGAAAATGGAGTGGCCACCGGCCGCTGGCCGGACGGCGCCAACGATTTTTACCGGCTCAAGACCCTCACCCCCGGGGCGCCCAACAGCCCGATTCGCCAAAGCGACATCGTCATTAACGAGCTGATGTATGACCCCATCAGCGGCAATGACGACGATCAGTACATCGAATTGTACAACCGCAGCACCAATCGCATCGACCTGGGCGGCTGGGAACTGAGCGATGCGGTCAGTTTTACTTTTCCCACCAACACGCTGTTAGCACCGGATAGTTATCTTGTGATCGGCCGCAATGCCGCGCGGTTGCGCACCAATTACTCGGATCTGACAATAGCCAATTGCGTGGGAGATTTTTCGGGTAAACTCTCGCATAACGGTGAGCACCTGGCTTTGACCATGCCCGACACGGTCGTGCAGACCAACAAACTGGGGGCGGTGCAGACCAACCTGATTCACATCGTGGTCAATGATCTGACCTATGGGACCGGTGGGCGCTGGGGCCAATGGTCGGCCGGAGGCGGCAGCAGCCTGGAGTTGACCGATCCCAACAGCAACAACCGGCTGGCGGCCAATTGGGCCGACAGCGATGAGACGCAGAAGTCGACCTGGACCAATATCGAGACCACCGGCGTGCTGGACAACGGCGCCAATTACGATCCGTCAATTGATTACGCGCAAATAGGCTTATTGGATGTCGGCGAATGCCTGGTGGACAATATCGAAGTGCTCCCCGGTGGAACCGGAGCAAACCTGGTATTAAACCCGGATTTCGAGAGCGGTTTAGGAAACTGGTCATTGCAGGGGGATCACTTCCGTTCAAGTTTGGAGAACAGCGGCTATAACAGCACGCATTCATTGCACATTCGTTGCAGTGACCGGATCTGGACGGGAGACAATTCCTGCCAGGTCGCTCTGAACGGCAACTCGCTGGGCGACGGCCAGACTGCCACCTTGCGCTTCAAAGCGCGCTGGCTGCATGGCTGGCCCGAAGCGTTGCTGCGGCTGAACGGCAATTGGATCGAGGCGACCGGACAACTGCCAGTGCCCAAAAACCTGGGCACGCCTGGAGCGCGCAACAGCCGTTTTGTGGCCGATGCGGGACCGGCCATTTACGCCGTAACGCATAACCCGCCGGTCCCGGCAGCCGGTCAGAGCGCCCTGGTCACCGCGCGAGTCAATGACCTGGATGGAGTCCAAAGCCTAACGCTCTTTTATCGAATCGATCCCGCCTCGGGCTACACCGCGGTCGTAATGAAAGATGACGGCACCGCCGGAGATGCCCTGGCTGGAGATGGCGTTTTCAGCGCCACGATCCCTGGCCAGCCGGCCAACACAATTGTTGCCTTTTACCTCGCCGCACAGGACAGCAAAACCGGTACGACGCGTTTCCCGGCGTTGCTGAACAATAACGCGCCGGCGCCTGAATGCGTGGTCATGTTCGGCGACAGCAACCCGGCCAGCAGCTTCGGGGTATATCATCTGTGGATCACTCAGACGAACGCCACGCGCTGGAGCCAGCTGTCGGACCTCAGCAATGAGTCGCACGATTGCACCATCGTCAATGGCACCCGTGTTATTTACAACGCGCAAGCTCGCTTCGCCGGCAGTCCATACCACCAGGGCTTTGATACACCCTATGGGAACCTGTGCCATTACAAATGGATCTTTCCCGACGATGACAAGTTCCTGGGAGCAACCTCGTTTAACAAGCTTCACCAACCGGGCAACGGAGCAGGGGATGATACCAGTATCCAGCGCGAACAATTGGCCAACACGTTCCTTCGCGCGCTCGGTGTGCCCTGGCTTTATCGACGGCACGTGGCCGTGTACGTGAATGGAGTCAGGCGCGGCACGCTCATGGAGGACGCGCAAACGCCAGACGCCGACGTGGTCAAAGAGCATTTCCCCAACGATCCGGAGGGCTGGTTGTACAAAATGCAACCCTGGTTTGAATTCGGGCCCTTCCCTTCGGGCAATTCCATTCCGTTTAATAACGTGTCGTGGTGCAACCTGATGCCGTACACGACCACCGGCGGCGTCAAAAAAAACGCGCGGTACCGTTACAATTTCCTGAATCGGCGCACCCCCGACTCCGCGAGCGACTTTACCAACATCTTCTCCCTGGTCGATGCGGCGAGTTCCTACGGCACGGCCGGTTACGTCGCCAATATGGAGAACCTGGCGGATATGGAGAACTGGATGCGGGTGTTTGCGGCCAATCACGCCGCGGGAAACTGGGACTCCTATGGCTGCGTGAACGCCCAGAATTTGTATGGCTATATGGGCACACAAGGCACGCGCTATTCCCTGATGATGTTCGATTTCAACATCGTCATCGGCAATAGCGGGTCATGGGGTCCGGGCCAGAATCTCTTTTCCGTCAATGGCCAGGACCCGAACACCCAAAACATTTACAACGAGCCAACCTTTCGCCGAATGTACTGGCGCGCGCTGCAAGAACTGGTCAACGGACCGTTGGACGTGGCCAAAAGCGGGCCATTGCTCGACGCCAAGTACAATGCCTTTGTCGCGAATGGCTTGAACGTCGAGGATCCTAACTCCAACATCAAATCCTGGTTGTCGCAGGCGCATGACAGCATTGCCGCGCAGATCTCCTCCGAGGACACGACGAGCTTTACCGTAGACCCGGCCGTCACGCTGAAAAATGATGTGGCGAGCATAACCGGGACTGCGCCGGTCAATGTCAAGACGGTGCTGATTAACGGCGTCGAGTTTCCACTCACCTGGACGAGCGTGACCGGCTTTCAAATCAGTGTGCCGCTCAAACCCGGGAACAACGCCTTAAGTGTGGTCGGCGTGGATATCCACGGTCAGCCGATTCCCGGTGACAGCACCTCGCTTAACGTCGTTTATAATGGTGTCGTGCCGTCACCCGTCGGGCAGGTGGTGATCAACGAGATCATGTATCAACCCGCATTTGCCGGGGCGCAATATGTCGAGCTATTCAACAATTCCACCACCATCAGCTTCGACCTCTCAGGTTGGCAATTGAAGGGGTTGTCCTACACCTTCCCCGCTGGCTCGGTCATTGGCCCAAATGCCTTCCTGGTTTTAGCGGCGAACCGAGCCGCTTTTGCGGCTGCCTACGGAGCCACCGTGCCAGTGTTCGATACCTTCGGCGGCGTCCTGCAAACCAATGGCGAAACCTTGAGCCTCCTACAACCTGGAACCAACGGCGACCTCGTTATCGCCAAAGTGCGATACAGCAGTTCAGCACCGTGGCCCGCCGGAGCCGCGGGTCCGGGGAGCTCGCTTCAATTGGTCGATCCACACCAGGATAATTGGCGGGCCGGCAACTGGAAGGCAACTTACCCTCCCGCGGCATTCACCCCGGACGCCCCCAACAGCGTCCTGGCCACTTTACCGGCCTTCCCGCAATTGTGGATTAATGAAGTTCAGGCCGACAATTTGACTGGCATCACCAACAGCGCAGGTAAGCGCGGTTCCTGGCTCGAATTGTACAATCCCACTGCCAGTTCCATCTCGCTTAACGGGCTGTATCTCTCGACCAATTACGCCAATCTCACTGCCTGGGCCTTTCCCAGCACCGCAACCATTAAGCCGGGCGAATTCAAGGTAGTTTTCGCCGATGCCCAAACCGCCTTGTCGACCTCCAACGAGCTGCACACCAGCTTTACCCTGTCGAGCGGGTCGGGTTCCCTCGCGCTCAGCCGCCTGTATTTGAGCCAGCCGCAAGTCATCGACTATCTCGACTATACCAATCTGGGGCCGAACCATTCCTTTGGCTCGATGCCCGACGGGCAGAGTTTTGACCGGCAGGAATTCGTCCTGGCCACACCCGGGGGGACAAACAATGCCACCATCCCGCCTTCGTTCATTGCTTACACAACCCCCGGCGCCGTCTATAGCCAGAACTTCGATGCGTTGCCAGATCCAGGCGCGGCATCGGTCAACACTGCCAACCCGGTAACCATCAACGGCGTTGTCTACGCATTAGGCAATCCGTATGGCTTCGCGGATCCGATCGTAGCCAGCGGCAACGGTGGGCTTGGAATTAACCAATTGGTGGGCTGGTATGGGCTCGGCAGCCTGGCTTCGAAATTTGGGGCCACGGATGGAGACCAGACGACCGGGGGCCAGATCAGCTTTGGTTTAGCGAACAGCGCGAATCGCGCTTTGGGTTTATTGGCCACCAGCAGCACCGGGCCGACCGCCTTCGGCGCGAAATTCATCAATCAAACGGCTCAGACGCTTAAGACAATTGATGTGCACGTCACGGGCGAGTTATGGCGGCAATCTAATTTACCCAAAACTCTCGAATGTTATTATGTGATCGATCCCAGCGGCTCGGCGACGTTTCCGACAAACCCCACGGCCCTATTACCGGGGCTAAACGTGAGTTTCCCAGTCAATCCCGCGGCGGTCGGCGGCACCGCCGTCGACGGCACCTCGCCCCTGAACCAAACCAACCGCAGCCTGAGCGGCCAAACCATTGTGGACTGGCCGCCCAACGCCGCGCTCTGGCTGGTGTGGCAAATGACCGATGCCACCGGGAAAGCGCAAGGCTTGGCCGTCGATAACCTCAGTTTCTCGGCGTCGGCGCCGGGCGCCGTCCCCGAAGTGCCGCTCAGTTTCCAAAGCACGGCCACCAACCTGATCCTCTCCTGGACAGGAGCCGCCGGGCAATCCTACCAGCTCGAATATAAGGATGACCTGCGCGCGAGCAACTGGACGCCCCTAGGCAACGCCCTAACTGGCACTGGCGCTCCGCTAAGTGTCACCAACGACTTTACCCAGTCACCCGTTCGGTTTTACCGCCTCGAAGTGTTTCCCTGAGCAATGTACGTAACGGCGTCTCGGTAGAGCGCCGCCGGGCAGGAGCACCGGAAGCGAGTTTGTTCGTGGGGCAAATATCGCACTGGGCACCGGCGATACAAATTATGAACCTATTCCTGGTTTGTACCTTCGTTCCACCCAGTTGCGGAGCAAATGCCACAGGCAAACAAGCACAAACAACGAGCTGCTCAAATTTGCTCGCTCCGAGCTTCTGGCTATGGCAGTAAGTTGTCGCATGACCAAACGGGCTCTGCATCTCGCATTTGCTGTTGTACTGCTGCCAGCGCTTGCCGCTCCGCTATTGGCGGATTCCGGCACCAACGAGACCTCGAAGGGGGACGCCAAAGTTTTCGATGAACCCGCCCCGATAGTTACGTCCCACACAGTCACCGTTGGAGGGAAGACCCTTAGATACCACACTACGGCCGGTTATATTGTCCTCAAGGAGGAAGAGGGAAAACCGCTGGTGAAGTCACCTGACCAGAAACCTGTTCCAGAGGAAAAGAAGGAGAGCCAAGCCGAAAAGACCAAGGATGGACTCAAACCGAAGGCCAAGGTTTTCTTCGTTGCCTACACTCTGGATGAGGCAGGGGAACCTTCGAGCCGCCCGGTGACCTTTGCTTTCAACGGCGGGCCTGGCTCGTCTTCGGTCTGGCTGCACATGGGCGCGGTGGCGCCACGACGGGCAAATCTCACCGATGAAGGCGAAGCGCCTGCTCCGCCGTATCAGTTGGTGGATAACGAATCTACCTGGCTGGATCGCACCGACCTGGTATTCCTGGATCCAGTTTCCACCGGGTACAGCCGCACCGTGGCCAAGGAAGATCCGCGCCAGTTCCATGGGCTCAAAGAGGACATCGCCAGCGTCGGCGATTTCATTCGCGTCTACACATCACGCAATTCCCGATGGCTCTCTCCGAAATTCATCCTCGGAGAGAGTTATGGCACGACGCGGGCTGCCGGGCTTTCCGACTATCTCCAGAATCGGTACGGCCTCTACTTGAACGGCATTATTCTGGTCTCTTCGGCGCTTAATTTCCAAGCTTTGGAATTCACTCCTCAAAATGACCAACCTTACATTGATTTTCTGCCCTCCTTTGCTGCCAGCGCGTGGTACCATAAAAAGCTGCCTGCCGACCTTCAGGCCAAGAGCGTCACCGAAGTCGTTGAGGCGGCTCGCAGTTTTGCGGGCTCCGACTACGCGTTGGCGCTCGCGCGGGGCGACCGGCTTCCGGCTGCCGACGTGCAGCGTTTGGGCGATCAGGTCAGCCGCTTTATCGGGCTTCCCTCAAACTACGTTGTGCAACGCAAACTCCGCGTTAAGGACACCCAGTTCTTTACCCAACTCCTGAGGGAAGAGGGTAAAATCTTGGGCCGGTTCGATGCACGGTTCAGCGGTTTCCGTTACGAGCCCGGCGGCGACCAGGAGGGGGAGTATGATCCCAGCGACGAAGCCGTCAACGGCCCAATGAGTGCCGCGTTTAACGATTACATCCGGCGAGAGCTCAAATTCGAAAGCGATCTGCCATATGAACTCATCGCGGATGTTGGCCCCTGGAATTTCGGCGATGCTGGTGAGGGTTTCCCTAACACCGCCGAGGACCTACGCAAAGCAATGACGCGCAACCCTTACCTCAAGGTCTGGGTCACCTGCAGCTACTATGATTTGGCAACCCCTTTTTTCGGCGCCGAGAATGTGGTCAGTGCGATGAACCTCCAGCCGGCCGTCAGAGCAAACCTGCGCTTCTCTTACTATGAATCGGGTCATATGCTCTATATCCACAAGCCCTCGCGCGTAAAATTCAAGGCCGACTTTGAGGCGTTCCTGGCCGACGCCGTCAACCAACAGCCAGCCCACACGGCCGCTCGTTGAGACGTCTTGGCGCACCAACATAAAACGTTCCGCGCGCGCGCGCGGGTTCGAACATTACGGTTAGTAGTAGAGAAGTGACAATACCGCTATCCGCAGGATAACTGCCCGAGTTGCTGTGCGTGAGCTGGCTGTGTTCGGCTGCGGGTTGGTGGATTTCATCGAATTGCGGCGGTGCTGCGAATCGCTTTGATGCCCAAGCTCAAAAGGAAGCAACAGATGGCGGCGAGCACGATCGAGGCGCCGGTGGCTGTGTTGGCATAGTAGGAACCGACCAGGCCGGTAACCCCGGAAAAGAGGGAGATGGCGGTCGCATAGAGAACATATTGCCGGGCGTTGTTGGCGAGATTGCGCGCACCGGCGGCGGGAACAATCAGCAGGGAGTTGATGATCAGCAGCCCGACCCAATTCAGATTCATGACCACCACCATCACCACGGCGGAGCAGAAGAGCACCTGGGTCCACCAGGGGCTCAGACCGCGGCTGCGCGCCAGAGATTCATTGAGGCCAACCAGCAAGATGCGGTTGTAGGCCAGGAGCAGGCCACCCCCCACCACGATCGTGGTTATTAGAAGTTGCCCCACTTCCGCCGGGGTGATGCTCAACAAATCTCCGATCAGGTAATGATTGAACTTGGCGAAGTTGCCCCCGCGCGAAAGCAGCGTCACTCCAAGAGCGATGCTGAAAGACATGCTTAAAGAAATGACTGTGTCCATGGTCGACCGGGTGAAGCGCTGCACCGAAATGATGCCCCAGCCCAGAATCAGGCCGAAACCAAGGAGCGACCAGATCGGGTTGCCCAAACCCAGCAGCACGCCCAAGGCCACGCCCGTAAGAGAGGCATGGCCGATGGCATCAGAAAAGAAGGCCATGCGGTTGTTGACCACCAACGTCCCGATCAGGGCAAATAGAGGCGAGACGATCAAGACCGCCAGTAACGCCGTGCGCATGAAGGCAAATTGCGTCCACTCGAAGGGCAATCGACTGATTAACTGATGCCAGATATTCATTGGTGTTCGGCGGTGAAGCCGGCCAGGTCCAGCCCGAAAGTCCGGCGCACCTCCGGGTTGGCAATGACCTGAGCGGGCGGACCCGAACAGACAATGCGGCGATTCAGAAAAACGATCCGATCGGAAACCGCGGTAACTCCCGCCAGGTCATGCGAGACCATCAGGATGGACAGATCCAATCGCTGCCGAAGTTCAGAGACCAGTCGATAGAAATCTTCGCGGCCGGGTAGATCGATGCCCGAGACGGGTTCGTCGAGCAGGAGCAGATTCGGAACCGGGGCCAGGGAAAGGGCCAGCAGCACGCGTTGCAATTCCCCTCCTGAGAGCTGGCCGAGTTTGCGATCGATCAGTTGCGCCGCGTTGACGGCCGCCAGGGCCTCGTCCGCGCGCCGACGATGCTGGCGGGATCGCTTCAGGACCACCGGCCAGCGCGAGAGGGCGCTGGCGAAGAGGTCTTGGACGCTGGTCGGGGAGAAGCGGTCGAATTCCAAATGCTGCGGCACGTACCCTATCACCGGAACATCTTTCCGTCCGTGCCCGAACACCGGGAGGAAATGGATGCTGCCGGAATGCGGGACCTCGCCCAGCAGCACTCGCAGCAGGGTGGATTTGCCCGCCCCGTTTGGGCCGACCAGGGTAGTGAGTTCGCCACAATGGAGATGGAGGGAAATGTCATCCAGCACTTGATGCCCGCTAAAGGCCACACCGACACGCTCGAGCGTCGTACAGCATTCGCCACACCGATGCGGCGCCCATCCGTGGTGAGGCTCGCAATGATTCTCCATACCCACGCGCGCGCTCAATCTTTGAGCGCCTGGACCAGCACCTTGAGATTCGACTCCATGGTGCGGATATAGGAATCCCGGGCTTGGTCGGGCTCTCGAGGGCCCGTCACGGCCGGGTCCAGAATGCTGACCGGGATACCGGTTTCGCGGTGGATGACCTCGGCGCTCTTGTCGGGGTATTGCGGTTCGGCAAAGATAGCTTTCACCTTGGCTTTGCGCACGGTTTGGATGGTTTCGGCTAACTCTCGGGCGCTGGGCTCTGAACCCGGCTCGCGCTCGACCACCGCGACGATTTTGAGGTTGAATTCGGCAGCTAAATACGGGAAGGCCTCGTGGAAGGTGATGATGTTGCGGTGTTGCAACCCGTCCAAGGCCTGATGCATCTCGGTGCTCAGCTTTTTCAGCCGGCGTATATAGGCGGCGGCGTTTTGCTCGTAGGCCGCCGCGTGGGCCGAGTCGGCCGCCGCCAACCCATTGGCGACGTTCTGAGTTTCTTCCATCTCTCCAGTGATGCCGACCCACACGTGCGGATTATCATCAAACGCCAGCTTTATCCCGCGACTCGCCTCGATCACCTTCAGGTGGGGTGATTGCTGAAGCGCTTTGTCGATAAAGGTTTCCATTCCGGCGCCGTTGGCGATAAAAATGTCGGCCCGGCTGAGCGTTTTGAGATCAGCGGGAGTAAGCTGGTAATCATGGAGACAACCCACCGCCGGCTCGGCCAAACACTGGACTTTGATTCCCGGAACAGAACCGGCCACGTTCAAGGCGATGACATACATCGGATAAAACGAGCAGAGCACGGTCAGCGGTTTTGTGTGGCTGTCGCTTGCCGACGCCGGTTGTGCGAGGCACCACAGACCGGCCAGCATGAGCGAAAGGAGGCGGCAATGGATCTTCATCACGCTCAATCGACAGCTAAATGTTCCAAGGTACCTGTTGCACAAATGCAATTGGTTTGCAATAATTAAATGAAAACCACTTGCGTTAGTTTCGGGATCCCGCCCGGAACGGCGCAAAAGAAATTGCCACTGACCGGGGCGGCGCGCACAATCGGCCAGGTTCAGCGGCTGAGATTCCCATGTCGGTCGAAACGTATATAAAACGGCTGCGGCAGAGCGGCCATCGGATTACCCCGAAGGTTCGGGCCGTGTTGAAGTTATTCGTTGAGCGCGGCTCGGTCCTCGACCCGTTCGAGGTGCGGGCCAGGCTCCACAAGCAATTCAAAGGGATCGGACTCCCGACCGTTTATCGAATTCTCGAGAGTCTGGCCAACTGCGGGATCCTGTTGACGGCGGTCAACCCCGAGCGGCAATTGCGCTATTACCTTTGCCGGCACATCGACGAAGCGCACCACCACCACTTTATCTGCCTCGAGTGTGGCAAGGTCGAGGAAGTGAACCTTTGCCTGATGGACGAGGTGGAAAAATACGTTGAACGGCGGCTTAAGGCGACCGTGCGGAACCACCTCTTGCAAATCGAAGGGCTGTGCGCGAAATGCACCCGCAACTCAAAGACTGCCGGCGCTTGAGCGATTCTATTGGACCCATAGGTTCCTATAGGTCCTAGGTGAATCGTGCCAGGCTCAGAGCCTGTTTTAGAAATCGGTTAGGAGTCCCGCCTTTACGCGGCCCGGCGCCGAAACCGCCTGAGGGCAGGACTCCAAACCCAGGCGCCCACGCCCGAAGCCGGTATTTTAAAACACGTTCTCAGGGCGTTTGGCTCGGGTCGGGCGTCCAGATCACTGAAGTTTGAGGGAGGATAGCCGCACCTTCGCCGGGACCGGGTAGGGTTTGGACGACTTGATTGGCTTTGAGACCGGCGGCGTGGCCGTCGACGAAGGCGAGATTGCCAATACCGGCGTGGCGGGCGGCGAAACGATTGGCTGAGCTGCTGGGCTGGCCCAGGTCGGTCGTGGCCTGTTTGGGATCGACCATGGCATCGTCCGGGAGCCTGTTTTCCAAAAAGAAGACCGTATTGGCGGGTTGCAATATGCTGGTGACTTTAATGGTCTGGGCATCGCCTTCAATGAGCTTGGAGTTCATGGCGATTGAGAAATAGATGTCGGTCAGGTTCTCCGCGTTATGGGGAAACTTCCCAGTTGGACAATGAAACAGGCTGGCGGTCTGGTAAAAGTTGGTCCGGTCATAGAAATAATCGCTCGCCGGCCGCTGGCTGATCAGACTCGGCAGCGCGTTGAACCACACGTCGCTGCTGCTGGGAACTTTGGCCTCGGTCCAACTATTGAGGCTGGCGCCGGAGTGAGCACTCTCACGAGGCGTGAAATCGCGAAAATCGCCGGCGTACATCGTTTCGGCGAGCCCCCATTGGCGCAGTTTGTTCATGCAGGAGGTGCGCTGCGCCTGCGTTTTGGCCCGGCTCAAAGCCGGCAAGAGCATCGCGGCGAGGATCGCGATGATGGCGATCACGACTAGCAATTCGATGAGCGTGAAGGCGTGCCGCCGACAAGGGAACTTCAAGGCGAGCGATTCCGAAAAGCGCGGCGGGGGCGTTGCACTCCAAACCGTTCGCATTCTCGGCCGTGAACCCCGGCGTAGCGGCGTCTCGGCAGAGCGCCGCAAACGGGTTCGAGGATTGGCGGCGCTCTGCCGAGACGCCGCTACGGAAATAGGATCCACGGGGGTGAATCTCATGGTGCCAGGCCCACCCGATAAAACCGCTGGGCTCCCGCGTTCGAGTCGACAAACCTGAAAACGCTCGAACTGTCACTGGTCACATTGGTTAAGGTGGTCCAGGTCGCGGCATTCAGTTGGTCCTTATACTGCACGGTGTAGCGCCAATTCGGCTGGTTCACCCAGGCAATTGCCCAGCCCGGACTGGCACGAGTAATACCGACGAGCGTTGGCAGATTCACAATCGTCCCAGGCGAGCCGATGTCGCCGCCGACAGCGGCTACAAACGCGCCATTGACTCCGTTTGTGCTGAGGCCGTCGGGGGCGAATCCGAGGAAACCCGTTTCATTAGAGATGCTCGGGTTAAAGCCAAAGGACACGCCATTGGTGCCTGCCAGGAAGCTAACGCTGGCGGCGGTATCGAGATTATCAGTGGCCACCGCGTTCCAGACATTTACCGCGTCGCCGCTGCCGCTCAGGCCTTGTCCTTTCCCACTGTACGCCAGGACCTGCGCCGTAGGCGGCAAATTGGTGCCCCACCAATCCCGGAAAGCCTGGGGGGTCATATCCTGCACGAAGACCACGGATTCGCCGGGTTGAATGGTGGCCTGATTGGTGATGGTAGTCGACTGCGCCAGGGATGCGTGGCTGTCATCAATTCTGAAGCCGGCGAGGTTGACCGGAAAACTGCCCAGGTTGCTTAACTCAAACCAATCGCCATGTCCCGAAGTATCGCCATTGGCGTTATTGGTGCTTTCGCCCGACATGACCTCAGTAATCACCAGGTTGGGAACGGGCGTGACGCGCACCGCGAATGACGCATTGGTTGAGCTGACGCTATTGCTGACGATAACGGAGTAGGTGCCCGATTGGTTCGTGTCGGTAAGGCTCAAGGCGAACTGGCTGCGAGTTTCACCGGCAATGTCGGCGCCATCCTTGCGCCATTGGTAGGCTGGAGCGGGAAAGCCGCTGGCCGTTACAGCGAAATTGACCGTCTGGCCCAGGTAAGCGTCAAAGCTTTGCAGCGAGGGCGCCACGGACAAGATAGTGGGCGCAATCGGTCCTGTGTTCACGGTCAAGACGGCGCTATTGGTGAAATGCTGAAGGCCGTTGTCGGCAATGACGGTGTACGTTCCGCCATTTGTGGTTTGGACATCCGACAGCACGACGGTGCTGACGTCTTTTGAATAATGAATCGAGACTCCCGGTGTTTGGCTGGTGATCGGTGCGTTCTTAAAGAACCAATGAAACTGAAGTGGCGGCAGAGCCAGACCGGCATTGGTGAACGTCACGGTATCGCCGACGGCCACACTTTGGTCCTGTGGCTTTTGGGAAATCGTGGCGGTGACTGGGGCCGGGGCGATGCCCGGTGAACCGACTTCACCGTTGTTGCTGGTAAATGCGCCCGCAACCCCATTGCTGCTGAGCAGGTCATACAAGCCGTTGGTCGGATCGTACAGCAGCGATTGGCTGACGGTCGCTCCGGTATCCACCCGCTGCACCAGGAAATCCGGGCACTGTTCGAGGTCCAGACCATTGGTTTTCGATCCCAAAGCCGCCAGGTTGGTGTTCCAGAGCCGGATGGAATCGCCGCTGGCGCTCAGGCCCGGATCAGCGGGGTTGAGAACGACTACCTGATTTGTGGTTAGTCCCCACCAGGTCAGAAAACTGGCGGCGTCTGTCACGACCCCTTTCTGTTCAGTCACCAGGATGGTCTCGCCGGGGTGAATAATAATTCCATTGAAAGAGGCGCTATCGGCGCCGGAAAAACCTCCGTGGGAGTCGTCATTGAACGAATAACCAGTCAGATCGATGGCCTGCGCGCCGTAGTTGTGCAATTCGAACCAATCGGGATGGTTCGCGTCGACTTCACCAGTCATGGCTTCGGTGACGGCAAGTTGCGCCCGGCCGACGCCGCAAATTGCAGTGGCCAGGATGAGAGGTAAAAAAGAGCGAATCATGGATCGTTGGCTTTGGTTTATGTTACCTTTCCGCAGCAGCTTACACTGGCTTTGCCGTAGGAGAAATGGCAATTCTGTTACGGTTTGGTGACAGGGCCTTTTCGGCTATGGTTGCATTCGCCTGGCACATTGATTACAACCAAGCCATGCCCAAATCCAAAATATCGGAGAAGGTGGTCGAAGAGCTCAACCGGCAACTGAACCAGGAACTGGCCGCGGCACATTCTTACCTGGCGATGTCGGTGTGGTGCGACATCCGAAACTTCAAAGGGTTTGGCAAATACTTTGGGAAACAATCAACTGAGGAGCGCGCGCACGCCGAGCGAATTCTCAAACATCTGACCGATCGAGGTGTGACGCCTGAAGTGGCTGGGATTAGCAAGCCCAAGCAGGATTTTAAAACCCTGCTGGAAATTGCCCAACAAGCTCAAGCGCACGAACACTCCAATACGCAAGGCATTCATGCCGTGTACGAGGCCGGCCTGGCCGCAAACGACTACCCGTCCCAAGTGCTCATGCACTGGTTCATCAACGAACAGGTTGAAGAGGAGGATTGGGCTAATGAGATGGTCGAACGGGTTCAGGGGGCCAGTTGTTCCGGTGGATTATCCGACCTCGACCGGCACATCGAGCGCTATCTTGAACAGGAGGTCCGAGAAGTTCCGAAGGAGTAGTTGCAGTCAGTTGGGGTCCTGGCGGGCTGGTATGTCATTTGCCTTTGAAAAAAGGAAATCCGTCCGGAAAATGGTAAAGCGGATGGGCGGCAGGCGGGTTCGCAAAGCCCTCGAGCATCTGCGGGAGTGCGAAAAACTCGAAGCCATCCACGAAGTCCGCAAGGATATCAAACAGCTCAGAGCGCTGTTACGACTGGTTCGCGAGGCCATGCCCAAATCCGAGTACCGCTCATGCTCGCGGCTGTTGCGCAAAGCGGGAAAAAAATTGGGTGTAGCCCGGGACGCGCACGTCAAGCTAAACGCGCTAGCCACGCTCGTCGCTCATTACGCGGGGGAAGTGCCGCCAAGGGCTTTGGCCACGATCCGAGGTTTGCTGGCGGCAGATTGCCGAAAAGAGCAATTGCGTCTGTCGCAAACGCGCGCACCAAAGAAGGTTTGCCGGCTGCTCAGGGCGCTTTGCAGGGACGACGATTCGTTTCGAATCAAGAAATCCGGTTGGGCTGCCCTCGGACCCGGGATTCAGCGCAGCTACGGCCGCGGGCGCTGCGCCTACGCTTTGGCTCACAAGACCGGGAAAGCCGAAGACTTTCATGAATGGCGGAAACGGGCAAAAGATCTGTATTACCAGATCGGTTTGCTCGAGCCAATTTGGCCGGAACAACTCGGGGCGGCCGAAGCTGAGCTAAAAAATTTAACCGAGTGTTTGGGTGATGATCACGATCTTTTCCTTCTGACTGAGCCTAGTGCAACCAAGCGCTTCAACGCGCAAGCCCCACATGAAGCCGCTGCCCTCGGCCGCCTCGTCGCCAAACGCCAGCGCGATTTGCGCGCCTGTGCCTTAGCCCTGGGCATGACGTTTTATCGGGAACAGCCTTCCATCTTTTGCAATCGCCTGGGTCAATACTGGCACCGTTGGCGGCATAAATCGAAGGGCACATCTGTCGCGGCTTAGGGCAGCGCAGGTGCGGGCTGAGTTTCGGGTTGTGCGCCGTCGCGCGGGCATTCTTGCCCGCAGCAACGGACACTAACAACCGACGCCCAACCCTTCCCCGGCGCCGGATTCCATCGTGGATCTCTGCGGACCGGGAACTCTCCGCCCAAGGGATGTTATTCACAGGTTGTTCACACGATCTCCACAATTTCTTCACATGGCCGTGCGACCTTCTCGTGCGCATGCAGGCCTCATCAACATACGAAACCAGGTCTCGCCCCAATCCAGCTTTCTTCATCACCGCGTTAGCAGGCCTGATTTTGGCCTCTGGCTGCGTCATCGGGCCTCCTTCGATCGTTCAGGTCCGGCCCGCGGCTTGGAAAGCGCCGATTCAAAACGACGCCCCCGCACAAATTCGGGTAACGACATTCAATGTCTGGGGGCTGCCGACGTGGCTGAACCGAGCGTCTAGCGACCGGTATGCCAGGATGGCCAGGGAGCTGGACGAACAAAGTCCGGATGTGGTGTTGCTGCAGGAAGTGTGGACCAAGCGTTGTTTCGCGGAGCTCTCTGGAGAATCGAACGGTTTGGGGCGGGCCTGGTGGGCTGCCTCGGCCAGGCACAAAGGCACGTTTCTGGGCCAGAACGGTTTACTAACCCTGTCGCGGTTTCCAATTGTTGGTACCGAGGTCCGGCACTTCAGCAGCGCCGGACTTCCAGACTCCCTCATGCACAAAGGGGCGCTTAAGGTGACCGTCGAGATTCGTCCCGGCCAGCGTTACAATATTTGGAATGTGCACCTGCAGGACGGAGGGGCGCAGCGAGTCCGCTCGCACCAACTTGCCGAGCTCATCCAATGGGTGGATCAGGCGAACGATGGCCAGGGGGCCGATCTTGTTGGCGGGGACTTCAATTTCACTCCGGATTCAAGCGCTTTTAGCCAGTTCGCGTCGGCAATTGGCCCCGATATTCATCAGTTGGCGGGGGATTCGGCTTTCCCAACCTGGGACGCGTTGAAGGCCGTACCGGGAGCGGGCCAGACGCTGGACCACATCTTCGTCAGGCTTAGGAGGACCGGTGATGAAGCTGAGGCGCGACCGCGCCGGGTTTTTTCTGCCGCGCGCCGAAAAGACCGGCTTTCGGACCACATGGGACTGGAAGCTTTACTTACTTTTGGAGGAACAACCACGCGACACGAGTCGGCTTTGGTTGAGCAACGGACTGAAGCCCAGCTCGCGAGCGCGCCCGTCTTTCCACGCTGACGCAAGCGAATATGTCACCGCTTTCGACCACACGTTAAATCCTATGAAAATACTCTTCACGGTGCAGGGAGACGGCCGGGGCCACATGACACAGGCGATTGCCGCGGCGCAAATTCTCGAACAGCACGGGCACGAGATTGTCGCCGTGACGGTCGGCGAAAATCCAAGTCGCACGATCCCGGAGTTTTTCCGGCGTCGCTTTGAGGATCGATTGAGCCCGATTGCGAGCCCCGGGTTTTCATTCCAGGCGGGGAAAGGGGTGGCCACCCTGGCGACACTGCGCCAGGCGTTCTGGGGCCGCAAGCAATACCGCGCCAGCCTGGACACTCTGGGCGGGCTTATCACGCGCACCGCGCCGGACCTCATCATCAACTTTCTCGAACCGCTCACCGGCTTGTTCAACCTGCTGCATCGGCACCGGGTGCCAGTGCTTAGCGTCGGACATCAGTTCATGCTGGGGCACCCGGACTTTGTTCAATGCCCGAAATTCCGCTTGCAACAGTGGACGATGCGGAAATATGTGCAACTGGCCGGCGCGCGGTCCACCAGACTGGCGCTGTCGTTTTATCCGGCGGCGGCGATTCCGGAAAAAGGGGTCTTTGTAATTCCGCCGCTCCTGAGGTCGGAAGTGTATGCGTTGGCGCCGGAAGACCCGGGGCGGTTTCTCTTAGCCTACTTGCTAAATCAGGGCTACAAAGACGAAATCCTGCGCTGGCACACCGCCAACCCAGGCATCGAACTGCATTGCTTTTGCGAAAAGCCTGAGGTCGAGCCCGTATGGCGTTACGATTCCACTCTCTCGTTTCATAAAATCGATGGTTCCAAGTTCCTTCGGATGATGGCCGAAAGCCGCGGAGTAGCGTGTACCGCCGGGTTCGAGTCGCTGAACGAAGCGGCCTGGCTGGGCAAACCATTGCTGGTGGTGCCAGTAGCCAATCATGTCGAGCAGTATCTCAATGCGCTGGACGCTCAGAAAGCGGGTTTGGCCACCGCTGCGAGCAGCTTCGATCTGAGTCCGTTGCTCAGCCGGCATCCCGCGGGCAATCGGGAGGCGTACCGACGCTGGCTCCTCCAAGCCGGACCAACTCTCCTGGCTTTCGTCGATAAAACTACGCGCAAGGAGTCGCGGATTTTTGCGCCGGCAGGTTCGGGCCCAGGCTCTCCGGCGACGGCGGGGGACTCGCGCCAGTTTCCTCGTTTGCTGGAAGGGAGTTCTCCCGGCAAATCCGGCGGTACACCTGCGCCAGTGGTTTCCACGCGCGAGGCCGTGAGTCATTGTTGAAGTCCACGCTCAACAATCCAAATTTTTTTGAGTAACCGAATTGCCATTCGAAGTTATCGAGCAAGGACCAGTAGTAAAAGCCGCGGATGTCAACCCCGCGGCTGAGCGCACGGTGCAGGGCTTTGAGGTTCTCCCGCAAATCGCGCGTGCGAAAGGCTTCGTCAGTCGAAGAGGAGCCGTGCTCGGTCAAATAGATGGGTAGCCGGCAGGTCGCGTACATCCGCAGCAAGGCTGATTCGAGCCCAGCCGGATGGCGCTCGAGCATATCGTCACATTCAATCCCCCGAGCGAACAGTTGCTCGCGCGAGAACCCACACGTCGGCAACAGCGGTTTGAAATGGTGAAAACGAATCCGGCCATAGTAGTTGACGCCTAGAAAAGTCGCCGCGCCTTGGGCAGGCCCGCCGACAAAGCTTTCGAGTACGAAATCATTAAATTGCGAGTGCACGCACGCGGCCATGGTTGCGTCCCAGGCTGAGTAACGTGAGTGCGCCTTGAAATAGGTCCAATTTTTGGAAAAACCCACCTCCACCGGCCCGAGCGTGCTGCCGGCTTCGCGGATCACCCGACAGACGCGCCGGTGCGCTTCACCCATATTCCGCACGACCGTGCGGAAGGCGCCCAACCGGCCCCTCGCCAGGGGAGGGAATTCGCCAATGACGTAGGCGCAGCAGCCGTAGGTGTCGGGCTCATTGAACGTGTTCCAAATCCGGACGTGCCCGCGCAAGGCGGGCACAAGCTTGCCCACATAATCCACAAAAGCATCAATGGTTTGGCGGTTGGTCCAGCCGCCGATCGAATTGATCCAGGGTGGATTGGAGAAATGATGCAGCACCACCATGGGAACGATTCCGGCGGCGTTGAGCCGATCCAGCTGGTCGATATACCGGGCTAGTTCGGCCTGGTTCAGCGGCCCGTACGCTCGCGATTGCAACCGCGACCATTCGATGCCGGTGCGATACGCATTCACTGCCAGTTGCCGCATCCATTCGATGTCCTCGACGTACCGGTGATAACTGTCACACGCTATGCCGCAAGTGTTTCCGTCCCGTGCGACAAAGTCCGTCCACTCGTTGCTGATGTGACCTTCGATTTGGGTGGTGGAGGTCGCCGTGCCCCAAAGAAAACCTTCGGGAAATTTTAAAAATGTTCCGTTGAGTGCTCCGTTGAGTTGTTGCTGCTCCATTACGTAAGTGGACTTTGAAAGGTCCTATTAAACTGAAAAGTAGCGCAAAGTAGCCAGAAAAATTCTCGGGGGCGGGACGAAGGAGGTCCATCTGAGCACTACCGCCCTTTGGCAGGGACATTTTGGTAGGGACATCGCGCTGCGATGTCCAGCGCGATGTCCCTGCCTCGGGACGTCCTCTTGCCTCCGTTCCGCCCGCTGGACGCGGGCGGGGACATCGCAGCGCGATGTCCCTACCCGTATAGGGCGGAACCGAACCAGAGCAACTGCACCCTAGTTTCATTCGATTCACGGAGCACTGGGGTGCTCGGCGTGATCGATCATTTGCATAAAGGTCCGGGCGTTGGCCGGAGCACGCGCATGAACGTCATTGTTGAAGTAAACGAACGCGCGCTTGCAGAGTTTTATCTGCCGGCGAACATGCTCGGCCCACGGCTCGAGTTCCGGCACGGTGTAATCGTGCGCCGCCCCGGCGTCCAGTCCATGAAACCGGACATATACCACCTCCGAGGTTACGGTCAGGTCCATGGGCATGCCCCGCGAACTCACCGAAACATGCGCGATCCGATGGCGCCTGAGCAAAGCGAAGACGTCAGTACTGAGCCAGGAAGGGTGCCGAAATTCCACGGCGTAATCGTAGGACTTCGGCAGTTGCTTCAGGAAGGACTCCAGGCGGGGAAGATCTTTGCCGAGAAAGGGTGGGAGCTGCCAAAGGACGATGCCAATGCGCCGTTGGAGCGGGCGCAAACAGCGAAAAAACTCCTGCAAGGCGTCCTTTGGATTGAGCAACTTTTTCATATGGGTGATGAAGCGGCTGCCCTTAATCGCAAAGAGGAAACCCGCGGGGGTTTGATCGCGCCACCGCTCCACCATTTTCAGTGTGGGCAGGCGATAGAACGTGAGATTTATCTCAACCGTAGGGAACTGAGTCGCATAGAACTCGAAGTGGCGGGTTTTGGGCAGGCGCTCCGGGTAAAACGCCTTTTCCCAGCTGGTGTAGGACCATCCGCTGGTCCCGATATACGCGCGCCCAATCAAAAAGTCCCTTCTGCCAACCCGGCCGCTTGCCCGGTCGCCGCCTCTCGGTTTATGGCTTTTTCGCCAGGTTCGCGCAGACAATTTCGTTGTCGTTACGGGCGTAAACGCAGCGATTGGCAAAAGCCGGATGCGACCAGACGACGGGCCGGCCTGGATCCTTGTTAGCCGGGGCCAACAAATGCGCCCGGCTGATCTCCTGGTAACCTTTCGGGCTGAGGTTGGCAATAATGAGATCTCCTCCCTCGTTAAAAAGGAAGAACCGAGTGCCATTCTTGACGATGAAGGCGTTGGCCCAGCGCACAGGCTCGCCGGCGGTGGTTGCTTGAAAGGTTTCCCACACGCGTTCACCGGTTTGAGCATTCAAACAGCGCAACTGGCCGTAACTGCACACGCCGTAAATGTAACCGCTCTCAAGGAAAGGAGTGCACAGGATCGAATTCAGGTGAGTGGTATCCTTCTCATTTACTTTCCCGCTCTGCCAGGTAACTGTCGCGGCCGGTGTCGTGTTATCAAGCCGCAACATCAGCGACCCATTGTAAAATGAAGTAAAGAAAAGCCACTCGCCCATCTTCCGCGGCGTCGAGACCGTCAGCCCGGAGCGCGATTTGAATGGCACCGACCAATACTCCCGACCCGATTCCGGGTCCACTGAGTTGACCCCTTCCGGCTGCCAGAGGATGAGTTGCTCTTTGCCTCCGGCCTTGCAAAGGATCGGTGAGCTGTACCCGGGTTCTTCAGTGCTGATCGCCCGCCAGAGTTCTTTGCCCGTATTCCGCTCAAAAGCGACCAAAGTGCTGCCGGGGCCGGCCGCCAGGCAGATCAATTTGTTGCCTGCCAGCAGCGGATGGCCGGCAAAACCCCACATTGGGGTTTTGATACCGAAATCTTTCTTAAATTCATGGGACCACAAAGGTTTGCCGCTCTCGGCATCGAGGCAAAACAGATTGCCTTCCGCGCCTAACGTGAAGACTTTGCCATCGCTGACGAGCGGGGCGACACGGGGTCCGGCGGGGTAGCTCACCGTGTAAACGCAATCGTATTGATGCTGCCAGAGGATCTTTCCGTCCATTTCATTCAGGCAAAGCACGCGCTCGCCGCCAGTGATCGAGCCGCGCTGAAACGGATCGGATGGATTGCTTGAATCCTTGGCCATAATGCGGTCCATCACATAGACGCGACCTTTGGCAACGACCGGCCCGGCGTAGCCGGAATTAATTTTCGTGCGCCAGCGGATCGGAGGTCCACCGGCGGGAAACTCTTCGACGATCCCGGTTTCGGTCCAGACCGAATCGCAGTTAGCTCCCAGCCATTGGGGCCAATCAGTGCCGCGCGCAGTGGCGTTGGCAAAAATCAAGGCCAAGAGAATGGCTGCTTTCCCAATAACACGTGGATGCATGGACCGAACGCTACCATAAAGGGTTCCGATTGGCGACCTCGGTGTCTAATGGATCTAATGGAGACAATCAGCCAGGGTTTCCCCCGCAGATTCGGGGCAACCTCAGATTCGAATTTACGGTTTGCCATTTGCCATTTGGGGGCCCGGAGGAAGTTCCGCCTTCGCGGAAGATTTCCCCGCAGATTCGGGGCAACCGCAGATGGCGAGAACTGCGCCACGTCGCCGGTGCGGCCGAGCTTAACCCCATTCTCGACACCGGCGGCGCCCGTTCTTACAGTTCTTTGCATGATTCAACGTTACTCCCGCGCGGAAATGCGGGAAATCTGGACGGACCAACGCAAACTCGAGATCTGGCTGCAGATAGAATTATTGGCCAGCGAGGCTTTGGCCAAGGAAGGACTGGTCCCCGAACAGGACCTGGCCCAGATGAAATCGCGCGCGGCTTTCAGCCTCGAACGCTGCAAGGAACTGGAAAGGACGCTGAATCACGACGTGATTGCCTTCACGACGAACGTGGCCGAGAACATCGGAGACCCAGCCAGCCGTTGGTTGCACTTCGGGCTCACCAGCAGCGATGTCATCGACACAGCGTTCGCGGTTCAGATGGTCCAATCGGCTGATATTCTCGTCCGTGACGTTGAGGCGCTCCGCAAAGTCATTGCCGCAAAGGCCAGGCAGCACCAGTTCACCCCGATGATTGGCCGCAGTCACGGTATCCACGCCGAACCCACCACCTTCGGGCTGAAGCTGGCTCTGATGTACGACGAATTCGGCCGCGCTCAGAACCGGTTGGCGGCGGCGCGAGAAACCGTGGCCGTTGGAAAGCTCTCCGGGGCCGTTGGCACCAGCGCGCACTTGTCCCCAAAGATTGAGGCCTCCGTGTGCAAAAAACTCGGTCTCCGCCCGGCGCCGATCGCCACGCAGGTGGTGCCACGCGATTTGCACGCGGAGTTCATCGGTGTTCTCGCCCTGGTCGGAGCAAGCATCGAGCGTTGGGCCACAGAATTCCGCCACCTTCAGCGCACCGAGGTCCTCGAAGCGGAGGAATTCTTCGCCAAAGGGCAAAAGGGCTCCAGCGCCATGCCTCATAAACGAAATCCCATCACCGCCGAGCGCTTGACCGGACTGGCTCGGGTTTTGCGCGGCAACACCGTCGCCGCGCAGGAAAACGTGGCGCTCTGGCACGAGCGCGATATCAGCCACAGCTCGGTCGAACGGATTATCTTCCCGGACTCCTGCACGCTGCTGGACTACATGCTGGTTACCCTGACCAAACTGGTCGAGGGATTGGTCGTGTACCCCGAGAACATGAAGCGTAACTTAAAGCTCTCGCTCGGCATGTGGAATTCCCAAACCGTCCTGCTGGCGTTAATCAAAAAGGGCCTGACCCGCGAGCAGGCTTACGAGCTGGTTCAACGCAACGCGATGCAGACCTGGGCCGTCAAGCACGCCGGCCGGGAAGACGCCGATTTTGTGGAACAGCTCAAAAGCGACCCCGAAGTGGCGCGCCATTTCAAGAAAGGCGAGCTGGAAGCTTTGTGCTCGCTCGATTTCCATTTTAAGGAGGTAAAGAACCGCTTCAAAAAGCTGGGGTTGGCGCGCGGGTAAAGGACAGCCGTCGCGGTCCACGGCGCCTCCAAGGCGCGGACCAAACTTCACTCGATCGAGTCGTGCAAGTGATGCAGCAGGTCGAGTGTTTGGTCCACCAGCGCTTCGGCCGCGCCAGGACCAAACCGGCTGCTTTGGACTTCGTACCCGCCTTCAGGATAGCTTTCGGTCGTGGGCAGGTAGCCCGCCGCGCCGTTGCAGTGCGTCAAAATAAACGTGTGCCGAAAGGGCGAGCCTTTCTTTACCGCCACGCCAATCTCATTAAAAACTTCTCCACCCCAACCGACAAACGCGATGTCGCCGAGCGCTGCCGCCGTAATATTCCACTGCGAGGTTGAGTTGGTGAGGGTCGGCGAAGCCATAGACGGTTTGCCCGGCAGGGCAACGGTTTTCAACAACGCGCGGATGTGGGTGTTGGTGAGAATCGTCTGAGGTCCTTCAAGAACGCGGGCCACTTCCTCGCCGAGCATGGTTCCCATCAGCGCCGGCTCGGGGATCCAACCGTTGTTGGTGCGAAAATCCGGCAGGACCCGCACCCAGGGATCGATGTTGCCGGACGGCCCGGCAAAACCGGGCGTGACGACCGGGCCGCCATAATACTTTTCGAGGAATTGCTCGGCCAACCCGTGAATATCGCCGCTGATCAGATAGTTTTTTGGTCCGAGCGATGTGCTGTGGGTTTGGTACACAAACAGAGCGCCGGTGAGGTTCTCGCGCTCGGAGCCGAACAGCTTGAGCACCTGGACTTCGCGATCCGTTATTTTCGATGGATTGCGCCCGAGAACAATTCGTGAGTTAGTCGCGCTATCCTGAACCAGCTCCCGCCGATTGACTCCGACGGGAGAGGATCCGAAGCACACCGCGGCGCGAACAGGTTCGAGGTGCGTCAAAGCGGCGCGAACGGCTTCGACGAGTTTGTTTTGAAGTTGTTTGGTGTAACGCGCGTTGGGCGCACCACCTTTCTCGGCATCCAGATTAAGGATGGGCGCGCTGTGGGTGTGAATCGCGCACAAGAACAACTCCTCAGGCTTAATGTCGCAGGCATCCAAAATGGCCCGACGCAACGGCTCGGCGGTGTCGTTGTAAAATCCAAGGTTGTCCAGCGAGACGAAAGCCAGGTGCCGACCTTCGTTCGCGAGCACCAGCGCGCGAGCCCCGAGCGGATCATGAATACCTTGGGAAAAGTCTTTGCGGCTTTCGTACCCGCCCATTTTCACCGGCTCAGTGGGCGTGATGTCGATCTTGCTCAAACCAGCGCGCAGGTTCTGAGCATGACCGGGCTCCGCCACGGATAAGGTTGTAAGCCAAGCAATGCACCCGAGCACAAGCCGGCCAAACCCGCGCGGAAAACGAGGGATGCAACCAGCAAAGGCGGGCGGCCGGACCGATCTTTTAACGCGCATATTCGAGGATACCTTGGCTATGAGCAAAATGACAACTGCGTGGTTTGGGTCGCCACCCAGGAGCGTCGCTGTTCCCAGAAAACGTAGCGCGGAAGAAATTTCGGGCGGAAACGCGGCTGGAATGCAAACATATTTGAAAATGAACACCGATCTCGCAGATCCCAAAAGCCCGAGGAGCGGACTGCGCTGGCTCAACCGCACCGTCATCGGCATTGGCCTGGCATCGCTGTTTAGCGACTGGTCCCACGAGACGGCTACCGCGGTGATGCCCGCATTTCTGGCGACCATGGGAGCGGCGGCAGTTTGGCTGGGGCTGATCGAAGGTGTTTCAGACGGCCTTTCGAGTTTTGCCAAGATGGCCTCAGGCTACTACACGGATGGCCTGCAACGGCGCAAACCGATCGCGGTCATTGGTTACCTGATGACCGCACTGGGGACCGCGGCGTTCGGGTTGGCCAGCGCTGCGTGGCAGGTGCTGCTGGCCCGGGCTTTTGCCTGGCTCGGTCGCGGTGTGCGCACGCCGGTCCGCAAGGCGTTATTGGCAGCGGCCGTTACGCCCCAAACGTACGGCCGAGCCTTTGGATTCGAGCGGATGATGGATACACTCGGGGCTATTGTCGGGCCATCCACCGCGTTTGTTTTGCTTCAAGCGCTGCATCACCGGTACCGGCCTCTCTTCGGTCTGACCCTGATTCCCAGTCTGATCGCGGCTGGGCTCATCCTGTTTTTAGTGAAAGAAACCGAGCGCAAACCGGTGGCCCACGTTTCTTTCGGCGAACGGTTACGGTCCTTGCCGGCGGCTTATCGCAGATTCGTATTTGCGGTAGGCCTGTTCGGGCTTGGGGCATTTGCCCATACGCTGTTGATCCTTTTGGCAACCCAGCGCCTGACGCCCTCGCTAGGCGCGACCAAGGCTGCCAGTGCGGCCGTTGGGCTCTATGTGTTGCATAATATCTTCTACGCTTCATTCGCGTTCCTGGGCGGTTGGTTGGGGGACCGCTTGTCGAAGAAATGGCTCCTTTGTTGCGGGTACGTGCTGGCCGCGGCGATGTCGTTTTGCATCATTGCCCTACCAGCGAGTCTGTGGAGTTTCGTCCTGATTTTTGTCCTGGGCGGAACCAATGTGGCGCTCGAAGAGACCTTGGAAGATTCGCTTTGCGCTCAATTGGTCAACCCACCGCAGCACGGAATGGCCTTCGGCGTTTTAGCAACGGTCAATGGCGTTGGTGACTTTTGCTCGAGCCTGGTCGTGGGAGTGCTATGGACGACCGCAGGGATCCCCGCAGCCTTCAGCTACAGCCTGGCTCTCGCTTTGCTCGGAGCGGTCTTGGTTGCCACCATTCGCACGTCAAATTGAGGCGGCGGTAGACTATCCGTCCTGACCGACCAAGCCGGGTGCCAATTTCAAGCTAAAACCTGATGGCCTCATTCATCTGGCCGCACTGCGAGCAACGGGACCGGTCCACGTCAGGATCGTCCGTGTAAACGTAGCCGCAACGGCCGCAACGGAAGATTCGATCTTCGCTGGCAGTTGGCTCAAACCGGCGCCGCCGCAGTTCGGCATAGACGGCGACTCCGGTCAGGGCGCCGAGCAACACCATGACGTACGTTAAAATGAGTCCAGCGTCTGACATGTTAGTGTGGGATGGTTGGCGATTCGGCCGGGGTGTTGGTCGACGGCAGCGGCAGGGTGCGCCATTCAAATACCATTTGCCCGAGCGACAGGCCAGCCATTGGGTTACGCGGGTCGGCGGAGTTGATTGGCTCGAACCGCGCTCTGCGCGCTTCACGCAAGGCATATTGATCGGCCTCCGTGCTGGCGTTGCCAGGTGGCTTGAGAAGAGTGGCCGACACGGGCCTTCCATTGGCATCAACCAGGAGCTGGACGATGCTATTGCTGAGCATTTCGGCGTTTGTCCAGGGCGGCAAACCCGGCGAGTTCAACAAGCGTCGGCCGGCAAATTCCCCCATCAAGCGCAAGGTCGATTGCCTTACCAAAGGTTCGGCGGGCTGGACCGAGGGGACCTTGAATTTAAGATCCGGCTGGGCAATCTCCGGAAGGCCGGCCAATTCATTGGTTGCCATAAATGCCTCGAAATCCCGGGCGAGCCTTGGCTGAGGCAAGGGCAAGAAGGGTGGCGGTTCAGGGGACAAAAAAGGGTGGAATTCCTGGGTCAACCAGGCCAGGCCCGAAAAACTCACCTCGTGCGGCAACGCGAACAATGTGGGGTCATTTAAAGCCAATCGCTCGGCCATGTTGGGCGCGGCGAACTGGAGTGAAGGGGCAACGTCCCGGTGCGGCGCGGCCGGCCGCGCCGCTTTCCCCAGCCAAAAAATCAATCCGAGCTGGGTGAAGAAAACCAGGACGACGAAGCTCCACCAACGGCGGACGAGCCAGCGTCGCGGAGCAGCTGGCAAGTCGCTCATGGGGCGATTTTGCGCTGGCGGGCCGGTGTGGGCCGGGGAAGGGCGGCCAGCAGCCCGTTGGTAATGCCCACCGAGCGGGCCAGCATGGACGTGCGCACCAGCATCTCGGCCGACACCGACCGGTCGGCATAGACGACCAGGGTTAAGGGTTCAGTCGCCGCCACGACTGCACGGCGTAAGAGGTTTCCGAGGTCTTTCTCCTGCACCAACTGGTTGTCGTAATAATATCTCCCACCCGCGTCGATGGCGACCGACACGGTCAGTTTATCTGTCCCTGGCAAGTCATCGGCCATCGGCAATTCGAGGCGGACGCCCGGCGTGTACATCAGAGAGCCGAGCATCAAAAACAACACCAGGAGGAAGAACACCGCCGCGAACGGAGCGGCATCCAATTGGCCTCGAAAAATCCGTGCGTTGCGGGGAAACTTCATGTTCGGTCAAAACAGCGGGCGTTGTCAGAGCCGGCCTTCAGTCACGATGGTTACGATTTCGGTCGCCGCCCGTTCCATATCCAGCACGATGGAATTGACCCGGCTGACGAGGTAATTGTACCCCGCGTGGGCGGGAATGGCGACGGCCAGGCCCGCCGCCGCGCAGACGAGGGCTTTCCAGATACCATTCGAGAGATCGCTGACGTGCGCATGCAACCCGGCGTCTTTCATCATGCTGAAGGTGTCGATGAACCCCAGCACCGTGCCGAGCAAACCCAACAGCGGAGCCAGTTGGGCAATGGTCGCCAGCAAATTCAATTTCTCCTCCAGCCGCGGCACTTCCGCCAGCCCCGCTTCTTCAAGCGCCTCGCGGACCCGTTCGCGCCCATTGTCGCGGTTGAGGATCGCCGTCTTGACCAGGCGCGCCACCGGCCCGGGCGTGGCATCGCAAATCGAGAGAGCTTCGACGACATTTTCGCGCTTCAATACCGTGCGCACGCCATTGAGGAATTCGGTTGAGTTGATCTGGGCTCGATGACAATGCAGAAATCGTTCGATAAACACCACGACCGCCACGGCACTGACCAGCAGAATCAGGTACAGAATCGTGCCGCCATGCGCGAGCAGGTCTGACACCGGCAACTTCAACATGGCATTGTTATACGTTTTCACGCGAGTTGTTCAAAGGCAAAACCGCCGGCGCTTCGCGCGGGAAATCTGAAATCCGAAATCCGAAGCGCGAATCTGGATGGCCAACCAGGAACCAACGCAGCGAACACATTCACCACGTTCCCTGCCTTCTTTCGCGGCCCTCCGTTGGCTTTCGGGTTTAACATCCTCTTCCACTTTTATCCCAACGACATTACGCTACGAGTTGTTGAAAAATGGCTGAAGCAAAATATTTGGTCGGCATTGACCTGGGCACTTCCAACTGCGCCATGGCCTATGTCGAATTGGCGCGCGGAGCGGACGGGCCGGTGATTGATTTCAAGGTCCGCCAGCTGGTGCGCCCGGGAGAAATCGGGGCGCTGGACCTGCTGCCCTCCTGCATTTACTTGCCCGCGGCCCACGAACAGCCGCCGGAAACCGCCGGTCCGTCCGCGCCGGCCGGCAGCCCCGCCGCAATCGTGGGTGAGTTCGCGCGCTGGCAAGGCGCCCGAGTTCCGGGCCGGTTAGTAGTCTCGGCCAAAAGCTGGCTCTGCCATGCCGCGGTGGATCGTCAGGCGCCAATTCTTCCCTGGGGTGGGCTGGCGGCTGTTCCCAAGCTTTCGCCGGTACATGCCTCCGCGTGGTTGCTCGGTCACCTGAACTGGGCCTGGAACCAGGCACATCCCGCTGATCCCTTGAGCTCGCAGGACGTGGTGATCACCGTGCCGGCATCCTTCGACGAAGTCGCACGATCTCTTACCGTAAAAGCGGCCCAACAGGCCGGGCTGGAAAGATTTAGTTTGCTGGAGGAACCACAGGCAGCGTTCTACGACTTCACCGCGCGTCATCGAAAAGATCTTGCCGAGCGGCTGGAAGGTATTCGGCTCGTACTGGTGGTCGACGTCGGCGGCGGGACTTCTGATTTCACCTTGGTCCAATGCGGGATATCGGACGAGGGACCGGTGCTCCGCCGGATTGCGGTGGGAGAGCATTTAATGCTCGGCGGCGACAACATGGATGCGGCCTTAAGCCGGATGGTCGAGGAACAGATGCTCGGACCCGGCCGACGATTAAGCATGACCCAATGGACGCAGCTTACCCAGGCGGTGCGCGCGGCCAAGGAGGCTTTGCTCGGCACCGCGCAAACTCATCCGCGGCGCAAGCGCGCCGGGATCGAGCCGGAACCGGAATATTATAACTTGTCGCTCGTGGTGGAAGGCAGCCGGCTGATCGGGACCACGCTTTCTGCTCGCCTCACGCGGACCGAAGCTGAAACAGTGGTGTTGGACGGATTCTTCCCGGCGTCGGATTCCGAACCGGCGGCTGGGCGGAGCAGCCGGGTAGCGCTGCAGGAACTCGGTTTGCCGTATGCCCAGGATCCCGCAATCACGCGGCATCTCGCGAGTTTCCTGCGCGCGCACGCGTCGGCCGCGCGAACGGCTCTCGGGGAAGCCGCCGCGCCAGCCGGACTTCCTCGGCCGGATGCCATTCTGCTCAATGGGGGCGTCTTTAATTCCGAACCGATCACACGTCGCCTCGTGGAAGTGGTTTCGTCATGGTGGCCACAGGCCGAAGCTATCCCCTTGTTGGAGCACGATTCGCTTGACCTGGCCGTCGCGCGCGGCGCCGCCTTTTACGGACTGGCCCGACGCGGCCTGGGACGGCGGATCGGAGGCGGCTCCGCGCATGCCTTGTTCGTAGGCCTGGAGAAAGCCGGCAGCGAGCAGGCGATGGCGCTGTGCGTCATTCCCCGGGGCCAGGAAGAAGGCCAGGCGGTCGACCTCGGCGGGCGCGTTTTCCGATTGTCGCTCGGCCGGCCGGTTCGGTTTCCCTTGTACTCGACTGCATCTGACCGAATCGAGAAGTCAGGTGAGGTTGTCTCAGTAGGCGAGGATTTGCATCCGTTGCCGCCCATCCACACGCTGCTCCAAGGCGCGGCGGGAAGAACCGGCAGTGTGCCCGTGCACTTGCGGGCGATGCTCACAGAGATTGGAACGCTCGAGCTGTGGTGCGTTTCTAATGACAGCAAGGAACGCTGGCGGTTGGAATTTGAGCTGCGCGGCGAAGCGGCGAACAGCGCGGTAACAATAATGGAATCCATGCCCGCCGCCTTTGGCGAAGCCCGGCATTGCGTCGAGAAGTTGTTTGCCGGCAAAGCGCCAGGGCCGCGGGGCAATGCGAAAACTGCCCCTGGCAAAGAGGTCAAACAGCTCTGGCCTGCGCTGGAACAGATTCTCGGGCCCCGTGAAGAATGGCGATTGCCGGTTCTGCGGGAGCTTTGGAGTGTGCTGTTTGCCAGCGCGGGCAGGCGGCGCCGCACTCCGGAGCACGAGCGAATCTTTTTCCAGTTGCTCGGATATACCTTGCGCCCAGGTTTTGGTTACCCGCTGGACGATTGGCGCTGCGAGCAATGCGCTAAACTGTTTCCCGAAAGCATCCAGTTTCACACCGATAAAGCTGTCTGGACAGAGTTTTGGGTCTTCTGGCGCCGGATCGCCGGCGGCCTCAGCGCGCCGCGTCACAACGAGATTTGGAATCATCTCAGGCCTTTTTTGGGAGTCCGCGTGCCGGCACGACCGGCAAAAAACTTGCCCAAGCCCAAGGGCGTTCATCCCGAAGGGACCGATGAAATGGCGCGGTTGGCCGCCGCGCTCGAACATCTCCCTTGGCAAGACAAGGGCGAACTCGGCGAATGGATCGCCGGACGCTTGCTGGAACCGGTCAAAGCCAGCGGGCCCTGGACCTGGGCACTTGGCCGCCTCGGCGCGCGAGCGCCCATCTATGGCAGCATCCACCAGGTCGTGCCGCCCGAGAAAGCCGCCGAATGGAGCGGGCGTCTGCTTGAACCGGCCATTCTACGGCTGGAAGGAGCGGCCTTTGCCCTGGCGCAACTGGCGCGTTTGACCGGCGACCGCACGCGCGACCTTGACGAAGCCTTTCGGGTGCGAGTGGTGGCGGCGCTCGAAGCAGCCAACGCATCCCCTTCCTGGCTGCGCATGGTAAAGGAGATCGTTCCCCTGGAAGCGGCCGACCGAGCGCGCGCCTTGGGCGACACGCTCCCGGTCGGTTTAGTGCTGGCATAGTTACCAACGTCGAGATCCCTCTTTGTATGGATGGCTCAAAGCGCTGTCCGTGTCACAATCTCCGAAGGTTTGGATCGAACTCCGAGACCTCGAACTGCGTACTGACAAGCACCCGGGCACTTGGCTATTTTATCGCATGTTCCTTACGGACACTTTAGCCGACAAAATTAAGATGCATGGCTTTCTGTTATTCCCCGCCGTGCTTGGCTTGCTCGCAGCCACGGGTTGCGGAACAACTGGCCCGGATAGCGAGTCGGGCCCTGAGCACACCGTTGCTTACTACATTAAAATCGAATCGTCCTTGCCGGAGATTACCATCGAGACCAACCACGTGGTTGCGGGTAAGACCCCGCTCACCTTGAAAGTGTTTGGCGATCCGCCCGGCACTTTTCACAACTTTGGCAGCCCGGATTATTCGTTACGAGCGCTGCCCTTATCCACCAATGAATTCGCGCAGGCCAGAATTTTTCGAACGGGCAAACGGTCAACTCCAGGGGAACGAATTCCGGGCCTGGTCTTTTTCGATCTGAGCCAGCCTGCCGGCGGGGTGCTGATTGATTCGATCCCGGATCGGTAGGGCCTTGTCGTGCTCAGCTCAGGTTTGCCGCCTTACGAAATCGCTTTTGTCCCGTGCTGACTTGAAAAGCCTGATTGCTTGATGACCCTTCCATCCAAGTTGTTTCCTGCCTTGTTGTGCTCGCTCGTAACTGCGCTCGCCGCGGACTCGGATCCGGCGCATAGGTCGCACGACACGGAGCGGCCGGCTGCCTGGCCGGACGGGCTCATTCCTTATGATGTCTCGAGTCTGGCCGAGACAGAACAGGCCACAGTTCGACAGGCCATGCAGCGCTGGATGGATACCGGCGCACGAATTGCCTTTGTGCTATTCGGGCAAACCTTAACCTTGAGCTTGCACGGAACTTTTTTCTCGGGAACTCAATTGTCGTGGAACGACTGATTCTACACGATTACCACCAGGCGTTGGGCGCACGGTTCACCATCGTTAACCAGTGCGAAACCGTCGACGACTACGGCGATTATCTGGGTGAACACGCGGCGCTGAGCCAGGCGGCCGCGGTCTTTGACCTGAGCTTTCGCAGTCGCCTTTGCTTCACCGGCGCCGACCGCGTTCGTTATTTACATGGCCAAGTCACGAATGACGTCAAACAGCTCAAGCCAGGGCAGGGCTGTTACGCGGCATTGGTCACCGCAAAGGGGCGAATGCAAAGCGACCTCAATATCTATTGCCTGGCGGACGAACTATTGTTGGACTTTGAACCGGGGTTCAGCCGAAATGTTGCCGAGCGGCTAAATAAATACATTGTCGCCGACGATGTGCAGATCGTGGATGTGGCAGCGCCGTACGGGTTGCTCAGCGTGCAAGGGCCGCGGTCGGCGGACGCTGTGAAACAGTTAGGGGTCTTTGGCAAAGTGCCCTCCAACCCCTTCGAGTTTGTCGCGCAGGCCGACCCGACACTTGGAGAAATCTACCTCGCCAATCAGCCGCGCGTAGGGGGCGAAGGGTTCGATTTGTTCGTTCCCGTCTCTGCGCTGGGCGCCGTGGCGGACAAGCTGACGGCGGCGACAAAAGCGGTCGGCGGGAGACCTGGCGGGTGGCGCGCTTTGGAAACCGCACGGATCGAAGCCGGCATTCCGCGCTTTGGCATGGATATGGACGAGACGAACCTGCCGATGGAATGCCCCATCCAGGACCGGGCGGTGAGCTACACCAAAGGTTGTTACATCGGGCAAGAAGTGCTGAACCGCGTGCATACGATGGGACACGTAAACCGGCATTTGCGCGGTTTGGAACTGGCTGACAACCTTAAGCAACTCCCACAACGCGGAGATAAACTGATCCACGGGGGCAAAGAAGTGGGCTTCATCACCAGCACAGTGCGCTCGCCGAAATGGAACAAAAACCTCGCGCTGGGCTACGTCCGGCGTGGTATTGATTCGCTGGGCGCGGAAGTTGTCCTGAGGAGCGCCGCGGGCGAGAGCACCGCGCGCGTTTCGCCGTTACCGTTTCATTTCACACCCGGCGCCCATACATAGCCGGGATGCGGGCCATCGCCCAGAATAAGCCCCATCTGTCCTATACGACCCATCCCACCTTCAAATATTTTCTGCATTTTTTCACCCACGTGATATGATGCCCCGTCGATGAGTAACGCCTGGCGTTGGTCGCGCGTAACTTCGTTGGTTTTTTCGCTCCTGCTTGCCGGCGGGCCTCTCCGGGTTTTCTCCGCAGACAATCTCCAAACCATCCGGGCCCGAGGTGTGCTCTTTTGGGGTGCCGATGCCGAGGGCGGTGCGCCGTATGTCTTTCCGGACCCGCAGAAGCCGCAACAGTTGACCGGATTCGAGTTCGATTTGGCCGAAGAGCTGGCCGCCAAGCTGGGGGTGAAAGCCAGGATGGTGCAGAACCAATGGGACCAGCTCGTGCCCGGCTTGGAACGAGGCAACTTCGATATCATCCTCAACGGACTGGAACTTACCCCTGAAAACCAGCAACAGATCGCGATGTCGCAGCCGTACTACGTTTACGCGGAGCAGATCGTAACCCGCAAAGACATGGTTGGGCTCGATCGCCTGAACGAGCTGAAAGGCAAACCCGTTGGCGTGCTCTCTTACTCGGTCGCACAGCGCTTGCTCGAGCAAAGCGGCGGGATGAATTTGAAGGTTTATCCGGGCAACGTGGAGAGTCTGCGTGACCTGAAGGCGCAGCGGATTGACGCAGTGGTCATGGACCTGCCGATTGCGCTGCATTATGCGCAGCCGGACCCGGATCTGATGTTATCCGGCGCGCCGTTTGCCCCCGGCTATTACGGCATCGGGGTGCGCAAAAATGACACCCAGCTCTTGAGCGCCCTGAATGACGCGCTTTCAGAGCTAGGTCGCGACGGGATACTGGAACGGATCTACCGCAAGTACGGCTTATGGGACGAACGCCAGAAGCAATTGGGCGAGTACCGCCCCGTGAAAATCGCGTCGCAAAAACAGGTTTCGACGTTGCGGGAATGGCCCAGATACTTGCCCCTGCTCCTGCGCGGAGCAGCCGTGACAGTGGAACTATCGGTGCTGGCGATGGCGCTGGCGGTGGTGGCCGGGCTGGTGATCGTCCTGCTGCGGCTCTACGCGGTCAGGCCCATCAATTGGCTCGCGCGGGCGTACGTCGAGGTCATTCGCGGTACGCCTCTGCTAATCCAACTCTTTCTTATCTATTACGGCCTGCCGCAAATCGGAATTCGGTTGAATCCTTTCCTGGCGGGCATCGTCGGCCTGGGATTGAATTATGCCGCGAGTGAATCCGAGAATTACCGGGCGGGCATTCAATCGATCCCGCGGGGCCAAACCGAGGCGGCCCAGGCGTTGGGCATGAGTCGCTGGCAAACACTGCGCCACGTGGTGTTGCCTCAGGCGCTCCGCGTCGTGATCCCGCCGGTGACCAATGACTTCATCGCCATGTTCAAAGATTCGTCGATTGTGTCAGTGATTACCATGGTGGAGTTGACGAAGGTTTACGGCATGCTGGCGATGTCCACTTACGATTATATCGGGCTTGGTTTGATGACGGCGGCGATTTATTTTGCACTGAGTTACCCGGCATCGTTGTTCGCGGATCGTTTGGAAAAACGTTTGGCTTATGATCATCGTTGAAAATTTGGTTAAATCGTTCAGCTCGACACCCGTTCTGCAAGGCGTCGACCATATGCAAGGGCGCGGAGAGGCCGTCGTGCTGATTGGGCCGAGCGGTTGTGGGAAAAGCACTTTCTTGCGGTGTCTGAACCAACTCGAACAACCGGATGCCGGACGCATCACGATCGGCGGAGTGACCGTCTTAGGCGGCCAGACGCCGCGAACAGCGCAGGAAAGGGAGCTGCAGCGGCGGTTGCGGCTTCGGGCCGGGATGGTTTTTCAGTCCTTCAACCTCTTCCCACACCTAACGGTGTTGGATAACGTCGCCACCGGCCCGCGCATCGTCAAGGGCCTGGTGAAAGAGGATGCGGAACTCCTCGCGCGTGAGTTGCTGCGCAAGGTTGGTTTGGAAAACAAGGCTGATTCCTATCCCGGCCAACTTTCGGGCGGACAGCAGCAACGGGTGGCGATTGCGCGGGCGCTGGCCATGGAGCCGGAGGTCATGCTGTTCGACGAACCGACCAGCGCCTTGGATCCGGAGTTGCGCGAAGAGGTCTTGCGCGTCATGCGCAGCCTGGTTGAAGAAGGCATGACGATGATTGTCGTCACGCATGAAATGCAGTTTGCCCGGGATGTGGCCGATCGCGTGCTGTTTTTCGACGCCGGGCGCGTCGCGGAGGATGGCACTCCCGATGAAGTGTTCTCCAACCCACGGCACGAGCGCACGCGTGAGTTCCTGAAGCGAGTCGCTACGCGCTAGCTCAGGCGACAATGCCTTGGGCCACTTCCCCCGAGACGTCCGTCAGACGAAAATCACGGCCTTGGAATCGATAGGTCAGGCGTTTGTGGTCAATCCCACAGAGGTAAAGCATGGTCGCATGCAAGTCGTGCACATGCATCTTCTCTGAATCCTCCACGTACCGGTAGCCCAGTTCGTCAGTCCGGCCGTACGTGATTCCGGGTTTGACTCCGCCCCCGGCGAGCCAAATGGAAAAGGCATTGATATGGTGGTCGCGGCCGGAACCCTGGCCCATGGGTGTGCGGCCGAATTCTCCGCCCCAAATGATCAGCGTATCCTTGAGCATTCCCCTTTGTTTGAGATCGCTGACTAACGCGGCGGAAGCCTGATCGACATCCCGGGCGGCAACCGGCATGTCTTTCTCGATTTCACCGTGGTGATCCCAAGCCCGGTGATAAAGCTGGATGAAGCGCACCCCGCGCTCTGCCAGGCGCCGGGCCAGCAGACAATTGGACGCAAACGTCCCGTCTCCCGGGTGTTTCACTCCGTAGAGATCGAGCAGGTGTTGTGGTTCCTTCGAGAAATCCGTGAGCTCGGGAATCGACGTTTGCATCCGAAAGGCCAGTTCGTACTGGCTGATGCGGGTCTGAATTTCCGGGTCGATTTGTTCCTGTTCGAGCATGCCGTTGAGCCGCTTTATTTCTTCGATTACCTGGCGTTGGGTGCTCTGGCAAACGCCTTCCGGGTTGCCGACATAGTGCACGGCATCGCCCTTGGATTGGAAAAGGATGCCTTGGAATTTGCTCGGCAAGAACCCGTTCGACCATTGCCGGGCCGAAACGGGCTGCAAGCCTGACTTGCCGGCCGAGGTGAGGACCACGAAGCCGGGCAGTTCCTCAGTTTCCGCGCCGATCCCGTACAGCAGCCACGAGCCCATGCTGGGCCGCCCCTTGATGATGCTGCCGGCGTTCATGAACGCGTGGGCCGGGTCATGATTGATCTGCTCGGTGTGCATTGAGCGCACGATGCATAGGTCGTCAGCGACGCCGGCGATGTGCGGAAACAACCCGGAAATCTCCTGGCCTGATTGGCCATGCTTCTGGAAGTCGACAAAGGGGCCGCGGGCCTTGAGGACCATGTTCTGCAATTGCGCCAATTGCTGTCCTTTAGTGAACGATTCCGGGAATGGCTGACCATCGATGCGTTTGAGCTCGGGTTTGAAATCGAAGCTTTCCAAATGGGACGGGCCGCCGGCCATGCACAGGTGAATGACGCGTTTGGCGCGTACGGGGAAATGCGGCGGATTGATGATGCCTGTCCATCGCGGAGAGCCCGCCGGTGCTTCGGCGCTGCAAACCAATTTCGGGTCCAGCAAGCAGGCCAAGGCCATCCCCCCCAGGCCATACGCCGCGCGACCCAAGAATGCCCGGCGGTTGATATTGAGCTGAAACTGCGGGTCCCGGAGCCGCTGGGCGATGCTTTCTTCTTGGTTCATTAATACCTCGTGATGGTTTCGTGCAAATTCAGAATGACTCGGCAGACCTGCGTCCAGGCCGCCAATTCAACTTGCTTTAGATTCTTTGCCGCGGGCGAGTTGCCGACCTTTACAACTTTGGCCGCGCCCTCCTGATCCTGTGAATAATGTTCTCTCTGGGCATTCAGGAACTCGATCAGCGAAGACCGTTCGTTGGTTCTGGGGCTGCGCGCCAGGGCGCGCTCGAAAGCCGCGTCCAGTTTTTCTTCATCCGATTGCGGCGCATCGCTTAGAAGGTGCGCTGCGAAGACTCGGGCCGCTTCAACGAAAGTGGGATCATTGAGCAGTGTCAACGCCTGCTGGGGCGTGTCCGAGACAATGCGATTGGCGGTGCATTCTTCGCGCGAGGGTGCGTCGAAGTTGGCCAGCATCGGGTGCAGGAACGCCCGCTGCCAATGCGTGTACAACCCACGGCGATACTGGCGATCATCCGTGTTCGAATAATATTCGCGGTCGGGCCACTGCAAGTAAGTGTAGTACCCGGGGGGTTGGTACGGAAAAACGCTGGGGCCGCCAATGTCTGGATTCAGCAGGCCCGCGATGGCGAGCGCATTGTCCCGGACGAATTCAGCTTCCAACCGCCGCGGGGATTGAGCGGCCAGCAAACGGTTGTTCGGGTCGATTTCTTTCAACTCAGGGCGTTCATTCGAGTCCTGCCGGTAGGTGGAGGACAGAACGATCAGCCTGACCATGTGTTTCAAGTCCCAGGGAAAGGCGGCTTCGCCGCTGCTCGACACGGAAGGCTGCCTGAATTCGCAAGCCAGCCAATCCAGCAACTCCGGATGTACCGGCCATTCCCCCTGCGCGCCCAGGTCATCGACCACGGCGGAAATCCCGGTTCCAAAAAACTGCTTCCATAAACGGTTCATCACCGCTCGCGAGGTGAGCGGGTTTTGCGGCGAGACCAGCCAGCGCGCCAAATCCAAACGGGTCAACCGCCGCTTTTCCGGATTCGGAATCTGCGGCAAGAAATGCGGAACCAGGGGCAACACAATATCTCCGCCCTCGTCCTGCCAGTTGCCGCGCCGTAAAACACGCGTAAGCAGCGGCTCCCGCGCAAGCGTAATCATCGTAAAAGCTCGTCCGCCACGGCACTCTCTCACTTGTGCCTGAAGTTGCCGGATCTGGGCCACGCGCTCAGGCTCTGCCGCTGTGGCCATGAGAAATGTTCGCTGGAGCAAATCCCGGTCTGCTTGACCCAAGCCGCCTTTGCTGGCCAGCGCTTTGGCCAGAGAGTGACCGTTACCTGACTTTAAAGGTTCAAGGGCGGGAAAAGGAGTGAAGGCGGCCCGAACCGAAGCCACGGCGAAACCGCCGAGCTCGAGGATCAGCGAGGTCGCCTTTCCCGGCGGGATGGGCGCGTCCAGGAGCCAAACGGCGGTTTGCCGTTCGTGATAAGGAGAAAGCTGCCAGCGATCTTTCACGCCGAGCACGAGCTGACCGCCAGCATAATGCTCTGTTTTATGGTCCGCGTCCGCAAAGGAAAACTTCAGCGGTTGTTCGGCGCCATTGGGATCTATCATGGCGGCCTTAAGACTCAGCGAATCGGGCTTAAACCGGGTGGCGCCGCCGGTGGGATCACGCACCTCGGGCTGAGGTATAATCTCCAGCCGAATGGCGCCGACCCCGGCCTGCGGGATCGGCACGATCAAGCGGGTTTTTTCGCGAGGCATTTCGCTGAGATTAACCGTGCCGTCCGCGAGGACGACAAAGTTGGTGGCGGGAACGGCATTGGTGTCCTTCATTCCAAGGGACACTTGCGGAAGGGGCGATTGCCACCCATCAGGATTTGCCTGAAGGAATTGATGGCTGGCCTTGCGCCACTGCTCAAACTCAACTCGTTTCCGAGGGTCATCGCGGAGCTGGCTGGCTGCCTGAAGGTATGCCCGATCTTGTAGTTGCCGCAGGTAAGTGATCCGCCGATGGAGATAAGGATTTTCGGCCTCGATCTCGGGTGGAAACGGATGATCGTTACCAACACCCTTCAGATCGACATTGGGAGTATAGTCGTAGTCGGCATAGACCCCCCACTGCTTGATGTCAGCGAAGAATGCCTCCATTTGGTAAAAATCTTTCGAGGTGAACGGGTCGTACTTGTGATCGTGACATTCCGCGCAACCCATAGTCGAGCCAAGCCAGGCCATGGAAACGGTCCGCACCCGGTCAGCCGCGTATTTCGACAGGTATTCTTTTGGCTGCGCTCCGCCTTCGCGGGTCACCATGTTCAAACGATTGAACCCGGAGGCGATTTGCTGCTCGACTGTGGGCGCCGGTAGAAGATCCCCGGCCAACTGTTCGACGGTGAATTGATCGAAGGGTTTATCCCGATTAAAGGAATCAATCACGTAATCACGATACGGAAAAATGTTTTGGTTTTGGTCCCCGTGATAGCCGACGGTGTCGGCATACCGGACGATGTCCAGCCAGGGAACCGCCATCCGTTCGCCGTAATGCGGCGAGCTGAGCAATCGATCCACTTGCCGTTCGTAGGCTGCCGGGCTGGGGTCTTTCAGAAAGTCATCCAGCTCCGCGGGCGTGGGTGGCAGGCCGATCAGGTCCAGGCTAAGGCGCCGCAGCAACTCGGCTTTAGGAGCCTCCTTTGAGGGGCGAATGCTCTTGCCTTCGAGTGTCGCCAGGATAAAGGCATCGATTGGGTTACGCGCCCAGGCAGCGTTGGCCGGTTGCGGCACGGCGGGCCGCTTCAACGGAATATACGCCCAGTGCGGCTCGTACTCCGCGCCGTCGGCAATCCATTGCCGAAGCAATTCCTTTTGTGCCTCGGTCAAAACCTTTCGCGATTTTGCGGGCGGCATGAGCTCGTCGGGATCGCTGGCGAAAATATGCTCGACGAGTTTGCTCTCCGCGGGTTTGCCCGGAACAATGGCTCCGCGTTCCAGCGCAATCTCGCGCACATCCAGCCGGAGCTTGGCCTTCCGCTGGTTTTTGTCCGGTCCATGACAGGCGTAACAGTTCTCGGTGATGATCGGCCGAATATCGCGATTGAACTCGATCTTCGTTCGGGTTGCCTCGCTGGCGCCGGTCGAAAAAGTGGCGAGCACTAGCAGGGCGACGATGGGTTTTAGTTGATGAACTGCTAGCATGACTTGGGCGCCACGCACTGGCTGCCTGCAAACCAGGGATTCCGCGGCCCTAATAATCATAATCACCCTAAATGCTTATGCAAGTACCGGGGTCCGATTAAAAGTGTCGGTCGTAGCTGGAAGCCGAAAAAAACGGCAGAGGACTGCCGCTGTCCAAATCGCAAGGGCAACTACTTTGCTTTTCCCCCAATCGCCACGAGCTCCTCTGTGGTTCGGAAGAACAAAGTGCCGGCGGACAGGGCCGGGGTGGACAGGCAAATGCCGCCCAGTTTATTCGTGGCCAGCACGCTGAACTGAGGCTGGACGGGAATGACGAAGACTTCCCCGCGCTCTCCGGTGAAATAGAGCTTGTCCGCGGCTGCCACCGGTGAGGCGGTGAACCCCTCCGCGCCAGCGCCGATGCGCTCAGAGTATTCGATCTTGCCGGTGTTCAGGTCGAAGCAGGTGATAATCCCGTCAAGCGCGCCCCAAACCCAGTTACCGACGACAATGGGAGTTTGCAAGTAATCCCCCTGGCGCGGATGCGCCCAAATTACGGACTCATTGGTGGCTCCAAGCTCCGGCGGCGATATCTCGCCGGCGGCATCAAGCCGGACCGCGCGCATGGGCCGAGCTTTGCCATGAGCACTGGTCAGAATGACCCGGTCTCCGGCCAGAACCGGCGAGGCCACCGGGACGTCGCCCCCGCCATGTAATTGCCAGAGCGAACGGCCCGTGCCGAGATCGTAACCACCAATTTGCTTCCAGCCATTGACGATCACCTGCTCTCCGCCGTTGGACTTGGCAATGACCGGCGTGCACCACGTCGGAACGTCCTGCCGTTCGGTGCGCCACAACTGCCGGCCATCTTTCGCGTCGAACACGGCCAGGAACTGCTCGCTGAGCACATCGCATTGAACGATGACTTTGCCCTCGTGCAGAACCGGCGAACTGCCGAACCCCCAGGAAGTATTTGTCACGACGTAAAAACCGGGATCCATTTTGCCGAGGTCCTTGTGCCAGAGTTGCTCGCCGTCCATATCGAAGCAAAAAAGCCCTTCGGAGCCCAAGATGGCCACAACCCGTTTTCCATCTGTGGCCGGCGTGGAATTGCAGTGAGTGGCCTTGGTGTGCCGTTGGGTCCGCGGCACTGACTCCAACACCAGCTTATTCCAGAGCACCTTGCCTTTCGATTTATCGAGGCAAAGTAACCGCCATTGGTGCGCTTCGGTTTCTTTGTACGAGTCGATGTCTCCGTACAGACCAATCTTGAGGTCGGCCTTGCTCCCTGGCTTTACGGCGGTTGCAAGGTAGATCCGATCCGCCCAGATGATGGGGCTGGCGTGGCCCAGGCCTGGAATGGGCGTTCGCCAGAGAATATTCTCGCCAGATTCAACGTTCCAGCTCGTGGGCGCCGGCTCTATCGAGACACCGCCTCCGTCCGGTCCGCGGAATTGCGGCCAATCCGCCGCCGTGAAAGCCGAAAGCGGCAAAACCGCGCCGAGCAAGGCCAGACCGAGGGCGGCCGCGACAGTCGCTCTGTGAGCATTCATCTCGTAGCCTGGCGAGCTAATTCTGCCCGCCCAAATCCTGAAGTTGTATGTTGCGGAACTCGATCTTCATCTTGAGTCCCGGGTGAATTTGCAGGCCGATCGCGTATGGGTCGGGGAACCGTGCATCGGTGTACTCCACCACCTTGTGGCCATTGAGCCAGGCGGTGAAGACATCCCCGTGTGCCTGAAGACGGATTTTGTTCCAGTCGCCTGGTTTTAAATATTTGTTCAACTCCTTGGCCTGGCCGGCTTCAGGGTATTTCTCCTGGCCATTGGTGTAGAAAGAGCAGGTCATGTCCTTTTTCAAACTCCTGGAAATGCCGATCTGGAGCTGCAGTTCCGGATGACGAAGCATGATGCCGCTGTCAATTTCGCCACTCCACTTCGCTTCGAGTTCGATGATAAAATCTTTGTAGGGCTTTTGTGTATAAAGCACATGGCCTTTCATCGCGGTATCGTTTTCGCCGACCAGGACACCGTCGACGACATGCCAGAACGGGTTGGGATCGGGTACCTGCCAGCCTGTCAGATCCTTTCCGTTAAAGATGGGTTTGAATTCCTGTGCAGCGCCGCGGCTGACGAAAGGCCGTTCAAAGAGCGCCAGCAAGAGCAACCAGGCGCCCAGGGCTGAGATCGTGCGTGAGGACAAGTTGGAATGTTTGTGAATGTTCATAAGCGCATCTGGCCATTGATGACCGGGGCGGCCCCCGAGTATCGCCAAACTGGCCGGGCTTGCAAGCGTGCAACCGCCGTCTAGACTGGCGGGCACCAGCATGCAAGCGCTGGCATTGGGCGCCCGGCGCAGCCCAAGAAACGCGCGTTAGAAAAGAATCTCTTGTGAAACCTACAAAGATCAACATTCCCGAGGAACTCAAGGCCGATTTGCCCTCCTCACGGTTCGGAAAGATTTTGAGCGCCACTCCCGTAGTGATGGCTGTAGTGGCAACGATGCTGGCCGGATTAGCTTCGAGTGAAATGACCAAGGCGCAATACGACCGCTCCCTGGGCGCCCAACAGCAATCCAAAGCCGGTGATCAGTGGAGCTTCTTTCAGGCAAAACGCCTGCGCGGCGCGATTCAACGCAACACGGCGGATCTGCTGCAGGCCACAACCGAACTCCATTCTTTCGACCCCGCGACGCTGGAACAATGGGCACGCAATCCCAGTGATTCAGGCTCGAATTCATTGAACTCCGAGCTGCGCGCGGTGATTGACTCGGCCGGCGGCCGGCGGGCCATGGCGCTGCTGCAGTCAGGAGAAGCTCCAGGGATCGGCTCGGAGCCGGTGCTGGATCCTGCGATAAAAGCTGCCGTCGAAGGGGTCGAAACCTCGACTCCCGATGCGGAATTGGCAAGCGCGATTAACCGGGTGGATCAAAAGGCGTTGGATGCGGCCTTGCGGGCGGCGCGGGATCAGGCGGAGCAATTCGACGCCAGCACCCGGCCGATTAACCAGGCCATCGACCAGCTGGACGCGTGGATGAGCCGCCTGGCTCTGGCGCATCCACGCGCAGCGGCGGCCGGCGGCGACGCCTTGGGCTCACTCCCACGAGATTTCACCGCGGCGCGGCTGCGCTATGCGTCCCTGCGATACGAAATCGAAGCCAGGCTCAACCAGACGATTGCCAACCTGTATGAGGTCCAGGTTCGAAAAAGCAACATATCCGCCGAGCATCATCACCGGCGCAGCCAGCGCTTCTTTTTCGGCATGCTCGGCGCTCAAGCGGGAGTGATCATCTCGACGCTGGCAATGGCCGCCAAGAACCGCAACCTGCTTTGGTCGATCGCCGCGGCTGCGGGTCTGGTGGCGGTGGCCTTTGCCGTGTACGTATTTCTTTACGTCTAATCGCTCAAGTGCAGTTCTGTCTTGAAATGCTGGAGGACTTCAGGCGAAATGCCCCAGCGGAACGAATGCGACGTTATGGATTTAGGCGACATTCTGACCAAAGAACAGATCATCACGGACCTGCGCGCCACCAACCGTTGGGAGGCCATCGACGAGCTGATCAATAATCTGGTCACGACGGGCAGAATCAAGCCGGAACATCATGAGGCCATTGCGGCGGTGGTCAAAAAGCGCGAATCCTCGATGAGCACCGGGATTGGTTTTGGCATTGGAATTCCCCACGCCTCGACCGATCTGATTTACGAAGTGGTCGGCGCTCTCGGCCGCTCAAAGAACGGCGTTAGTTTTGACGCCCTGGACAATCAACCGGTCAACCTGGTGATGTTGTTCCTGGTGCCCCAGGGCCAGTTCCAAAAACACCTCCATACCCTCGCCAATATCGCCAAGCTCCTTCACAAAGCCGAGTTTCGTCAGGCCTTGGAACAGGCGCCCGATGCCGAAACCATGCTCAAGATCATCCGGGACCAGGGCAGAAAATAGCCGGCATCCTTTGCTTCCTCACAAGCTCATCCAGCAGCGCCTGCAAGCGGCCGTAAAGCTTGTCCTCCCCGACGCCGATCCGGCCTGGGTTTTGGTTCAACCTTGCCCGGACCCGAAGTTTGGCGACTACCAATCCAACGCCTTGATTGGTCTGGCCAAAGCCCGGAAGATGAATCCCCGCCAACTGGCCAGTGACGTGATGGCGCGCTTAGACCTTACAGAGTTATGCGAAAAGGTCGACGTCGCCGGCGCCGGTTTTTTGAATTTTCGGCTCGCCCCCGCCGCAGTGATCCAGCGGCTTGCCGTCGCCGTCACTGACGATCACTTATTTTTGGACAAAACTTCTAACCCGCGAACGGTGGTGGTCGATTTCAGTTCGCCCAACGTAGCCAAGCCCATGCACGTGGGGCATATCCGCTCAACCGTATTGGGCGACTCGTTGGCCCGGGCCTTACGACTGCTGGGCCATCATGTGATTACGGACAATCACCTCGGCGACTGGGGAACGCAGTTCGGAATGTTGTTGGTGGGATGGAAAACGGTCTTGGATCAGACCTGCCTCAAAACCGACGCGCTAAAGGAAATGGAGCGGATTTACAAGCTGATCAGCAGCCGTTGCGACCCGGATAAGCCGGGGTTTGACCAACCAACCCTGGAGCGTGCCCGGGCCGAGCTCGTCAAGTTACAAGCTGGCGATCCTGAAAACTTGGCTATCTGGAACGAGATGATCCGGCTCTCCCAAGCGCAGTTCGAGACCATTTACAGCCGGCTGGGAGTCAAATTCGATTACACCCTCGGTGAAAGTTTCTACAATTCACGCCTGGCGCCCGTGGTCGAGCAGATCCTGCAAGCCGGGGTTGCCACCGTCAGCCGAGGCGCCAAGGCTGTTCTGTCGGATCATTCTCTGCCGCCCAAGGAGGATCCCTTTTTGATTCACAAGGAGGGTGAGTGGGCCCCCAACCCGTTCATCATTCAGAAACAGGACGGTGGGTTCAATTATGCCACCACCGATTTGGCGACCCTCGTGTACCGGTTGGAAACTTGGCACGCCGACGAGATTATTTACGTCACCGACGGTCGCCAACAGCTTCACTTCCGTCAGCTTTTCGCAGCGTTCCGTCGCTGGCATCCGGAGGCCAAAACGAAGCTGGCACACGTCTGGTTCGGATCGATCCTCGGCGAAGACGGTAAACCATTCAAAACCCGTTCGGGCGAGACGGTCCGGCTTTCCGATCTGCTCGATGAAGCGGAAGAACGGGCTTTCCGAGTGGTCTCGGAGAAAAGTTCCGACCTGCCGGAAGAGGCGCGAAAGGAAATTGCCCGGGTGGTGGGAATCGGCGCGGTCAAATACGCCGATCTGCTGCCCAATCGTCAGAGTGATTATGTTTTTAGCTGGGACAAACTCCTGGCTTTGAACGGCAACACGGCGCCTTACCTGCAATACGCCTACGCGCGAATCAGAAGTATTTTCCGCAAAGGCGGCGTCGAAGGCAGTGTTTCTTCAGCGCCGGATGGGTTGCACCTGAGCGAGCCAGAAGAGTTTGCCTTGGCCAAGCATTTATTGAATTTCGGATTGGTGGTGGAAGCTGTGGCCCAGGAATACCGGCCGAACTATCTGTGTAACTATTTGTACGAACTTGCCGGATACTTCACGACTTTTTACGAAAAATGCCCCGTCCTGAAGTCCGAAGCCGAGGTGCGCCAAAACCGCCTGGTGCTCTGCGATCTGACAGCGCGCACGTTACGTCAAGGACTGGAAATACTCGGAATCGAGACCCTGGAGCAAATGTAACTTCTCCTCTCCCTCCCACTCGCCTCTTCCGGGGTTGGGGAGTAGAGGCAAAATCCTCTTAGGTCAGGCGCATGGGCATTACGACGTAAAGGAAAGGGCCGTTGATCTTCAACACGCCGGGGCTAAGCTCGTCGATTAACTCGAGGAACACTTCATCGTTCGGTAGCGCGTTCAGCGGATCGATCATGTACTTGGGATTAAAAGCGATGGCCATCTCGGGGCCCTTATAATTCACCGCCAGGCTTTCCTTGGCTTCACCCACTTCGGGTGAATTTGCCGTGATCTCTAACTTGTTTTTGCCAAAGGCAAGCTTGACCGAATTGGATTTCTCGCTGGTCATGATTTCAGCGCGGCGCAAGGCGTGCAAAAATTCCTCCCTCACGAGCGGGACGCGTTCCTTGGTTTCAGCGGGAATCACCTGGCGATAATTGGGATAATTCCCTTCTATGAGTTTGGTGACAATCAGGACGGAAGAACCCTTTTCATCCTTCAGATTGAACGAAGCCTGATTTTCCGCATAGCGCAGCTCGGCCTCGCCTTTTTCCTGCAGCAACCGATTAAGTTCGTTGACCGTTTTGGCGGGAACAATGAATTCTCCATGGCTCTTCTCGCCAATATCGATCTCTTCATCCACCAGGGCGAGCCGTCGGCCGTCCGTCGCCACCATGGTCATCTTATGATCTTTGAGGCTAAAAAAAATCCCGTTTAAAACGTAGCGTGATTCGTCCGTAGAAATTGCAAACGAGGTTTTCTTCATCATGCTCCGGAGTGTTTCCTGGGGCAAAACGACCTTCTTTTCCTCCTTGAACTTGGGCATCGGCGGAAACTCATCCGCGCTCAGGCCATGGATTTTATAAAAAGAAGGACCCGAACGGATCGTGCAGATATTCTTGTCGTCGACCTCGAAATCAATTTCAGAATTGCTCAATTCGCGAACGATGCCAAACAGCCGCTTTACGGGGATGGTCGAAGCACCTGGACTTTTGATTTTGGCTTCAACGGCACAAGCAATGGTGACATCCAGATCCGTGGCGGTAAGTTCAAGTTTATCGGCCTCAGCCCGAAGGAGCACATTGGAGAGAATAGGCAGGGTGGTGCGGGTACTGACCACATTTTGCACCGCTTGCAACCCATTGATGATTTGCTCCTTGGAAATGGTCAGGTTCATTGGGCGCTTATAATATTCTTCTTATATTTAAACCATCTATCCGTATTAAGGTGTGTGAATAAGGCAAACAACCACCCTTGTCAAGGAGCCGACAGGCACTTACACCCGCAGCGGCCTCCGAAGCGTTTTGACGGGCTTGGTGAAGAAGCGATAGAAAGTCTGGCTTGTTCACTTTGCTCACAATCGATTCACACTTTAAACCAACTTTATCCAGGGGGTTGTTGGTGCAGTCCGGAAACGGCAGTTTTTTCCTTTTGTTGAGAGCGGGCAATCACGGCGGGCAATATTTCTTCAACTTGCTTCACCTGTTCAAGTGTTGATTCGCGTCCGAGGGAGAAACGGACCAGAGAATTTTGAAGTTCTGGTTCCACCCCCAGCGCACGCACGACGTGCGAGGGTTCAAGAGACCCGGCGGAGCAGGCCGAACCGCTCGATGCACAAATTCCTTCCAGATCCAGGTTCGCCAGGAGGGCGATGCTGTCGGTTTCTCGCACTACAAAAGCGATGGTATTAGACAGGCGATATTTGCTGGACCCCAGACAGATCGCATCGCCAATGACGGCTAGCGCGCCGGCCAGGTGTTCCGTCAGGGGATAGAGCTTTGCCCGGTCAAAAACAGGCTCGCGAACAAAATGTTTCAAGGCTTCAACCAATCCTGTAATTCCAGCGAGGTTCTCGGTTCCGGCGCGTCGTTCGTTTTCATGGCCGCCACCGAACAAAATCGGATCGGGATGGAGTGGAGACTTTATGAACAGGGCTCCGGCCCCTTTTGGACCATAGATTTTGTGCGCGCAAATCGAGACGAGGTCCGCATTAAATTGGTGGATGCCCTGGAACGGCTCTTTGCCAAACCACTGAACGGCGTCGGTATGAAAAACAACACCTTGTTCGCGGCAAACCGCGCCGAGTTCGGCAACCGGCTGGACCATGCCAATTTCATTATTGGCTGCCATGATAGATACCAGGACGGTGTCAGGACGCAGCGCAGCGCGGAGTGAATCGACAGAAACTCGACCGATGGAATCAACTGGAAGGTAAGTGACTTCAAAATCATCATATTTCGCAAGATAGCGGCACGCGTGAAGAACAGCATGGTGTTCGATTGCCGACGTGATGATATGGCGTCCCTTAGGTTTGAGCTGACGTGCCGTACCCAAAACCGCCAGATTGGCGCTTTCCGTTCCGCCGCTGGTGAAGATAAGTTCGCTGGGTTTACAGCCCAGGATCCCGGCGGCAGAGTCGCGCGCCTCGTCCAATAAAGATCGAGCCTGGCGTCCGACCCGGTGAACGCTCGATGGGTTGCCCCAGACGTCATGCAGAAATGGAAGCATCGCCTCGCGAACGGCAGGATCCAGCGGCGTCGTCGCGTTGTAATCAAAGTAAATCGGCGTCATTCCATTCCTGGGCGCACCGGCGTCTCGCCGGCGAGACGGGCCACTGGTTGAGACGCCGGCGCGAGAGGGCCGGGGAGAGGCCGGGCTCTTTCCGTTCGGTTCATGGAAAACCGGGAGGCGGTTCTCCCTTTCTGGCGAAACGATCTTCAGTCCAGGGATCAGCCGTGTTGGAGTAGCCGCGAATTTCCCAAAAACCGAGGATATCGCGATCCAGGAAGGTGATTTCGCGGATGAACTTGGCGCCTTTCCAGGCGTAACGCTTGGGAATGATCACTCGGGCCGGCCCGCCATGTTCGGCGGTTAGCGGTTGACCGTTCCACTTGTGCGCAATCAGCACATCATCGTCCAGGCACACATCCAACGGGTTATTGGTGGAATAGCCGTCGTAGCTTTTGAAAAAGACGTGAGTGGCTTCCGGTTTCGGTTTGACCAGCTCGGCAACCGTAAAGAAGGCGACGCCTTCCCAGAGCATGTCGAACTGGCTCCAGGTGGTTACACAGTGAAAATCGCTGGTGTCTTTGAACTGCGGCAGGGCGAGGAACTGGTCCCAATCCAGGGTGACCGGGTTCTCGACGCGGCCATGAATCTTTAGGCGCCAATCGGTCAGCGACACAGAGGGTCGAACCCCGAGATCGAGAACGGGAAAGTTATGGACCTGGCGCTGGCCGGGCGGGAGCCGGTCGGTCGAGCGCCGGGGGGGATTTGCAGCCGGTTGTCCGGCCATTTTGCGCGCCCACCGTTCCTTTGCCGCGATATAGCCTTCTTTCATGACGACATGTGCCACGTTTTGATCATACTATACCCAGGCAACGCGATTTAAAAAGCAGTTTGAGCCCATAACCCTTTACCCAGGTTCCCGTCATGTTCAGACCGTCCGATTTGTTCGATTTGAGCCAAACAGAACACGCCGCTCTGTTTGAGAAATGCGAGTATGCCTGGCAAGCACTCGGAAAACTTAAGAGCTATATCGCCACGCATCTGCGTCCGGGCCTGATGAACCGTTGCGAGGGCATTGCTTTCATCGGCCCGCAAGTTTTCATTGGCGAAGGCACGGTCGTCGAGGACGGCGTCATGATCAAAGGCCCGGCCATCATCGGCCGCAACTGCGAGATTCGGCATAACGCCTACATCCGAGAGAATGTGATTCTGGGCGACGATTGCGTGTTGGGCAACTCCTGCGAACTGAAGAACTCGTTGCTGTTCAACCATGCCGAGGTGCCCCATTTCAATTATGTTGGCGATTCCATTGTGGGGTACAAAGCGCACCTGGGCGCGGGTGTGAAAATATCGAATTTGAAGCTGGTGAAAGGCAACGTGCACGTCGAGGTGAACGGCAAGCCGGTCGACACCGGTTTGCGAAAGTTCGGCGCGCTGCTCGGGGACCATGTCGAAATCGGCTGTAATGCGGTGCTGAACCCCGGCAGCATTATCGGCCCGGGTTCGGTTCTCTATCCGAACATCAATTGGCGTGGCGTGCTGCCGGCTAACCAGATCGTTAAAAACAGAGCTGTCCAGCAGGTCGTTTCCCGAACTCAGCCAGGCTCGCCCGGTGAATCCGCATGATTAGCGAAATAGAGGTTCAGTCTTCAGGCCCCGAACAGGATCTGGTCCAACAGGTGGAACGGATTTTTTCGCCCACCGGCCTGTTGTCCCGGTCGCCGAATTTTGAATTTCGTCCGCAGCAGCAGCAAATGGCTGTCGCGGTGGCCCGCGCGCTCGAAGCCGGGGAACACCTGGCGGTGGAAGCCGGCACGGGTGTGGGCAAGAGCCTGGCCTACCTGGTTCCGGCCATCCTCTATGCCATCGCGAGAAAAAAGAAGGCCGTGGTGTGCACCCACACGATCAACCTGCAGGAACAACTCGCCGAGAAGGACCTGCCCATGCTGCAACAAATCCTTCCGGTGCAGTTTAATTTCACCATGCTCAAAGGGCGCGGCAATTATTTGTGCACGCGCCGCCTCCAAAAGGCCATGCAGCAATCCGGCCATTTGTTCACCTCGTCCGAGGGGGAAGAGTTGCAGCGCATTTACGAGTGGTCCCAAAAAACCACCGATGGCAGCCTGTCGGACTTCGAGATCGAGCCCGACCCGAAGGTCTGGGCGCAGGTTTGTTCCGAGCGCGGTTTGTGCGCGCCCAAAACGTGCGGCTTTCAATCCGAGTTCGCGCGCCAGAGCCCGGTCTGTTTCTTTCAACGGGCGCGCCAGCGGATTCTCTCAGCGGATGTGCTGGTGCTTAATCACACCCTGTTTTTCACGTTGCTGGGCGCGCTGGAGGAGCCGGTTGAAGGCGGGATCCTGTTTCGTAATGACTTCATCATTTTTGATGAAGCGCACCTCATGGAACACGTCGCCTCCAAGCATATCGGGCTCAGCGTTTCCAGCGGTCAATTGCGTTATGCCGTGCAGCGGTTATGGAATCCGCGCACTGAGAAAGGGCTGCTGGCCACCCTGGCGAGCGGCCGGACGGTGCCGCTGGTGAGCGATTTGTTAAAGCAGGCCGAGGGCTTTTTCGGCGAGGTGGAATCCGCCTGTGAGGAAATTCGCCAGAGAATCAAAGAGAAGAACTTTGGCGGCGGTGAAGCGCGCCGGCGCGAGTGGAGCGAGTTGCGTATCCGCTCGGCCGAACTGGTGGCGGACAATGTTTCCTTGCCGATTCAAAGGTTGCGCGAGGCCGTCAGCGAGCTCATCCAGCTCAGCGAAGACAAGGAAATCGGCATGGAATTGATGGAATGCAACCGGCGGCTGTCCGAATTGCGCGAGGCGGTGGCGCTGTTTCTGAGTCAGAGTGCTGAAAAGCACGTCTATTGGGTCGAACGAACTGGCAAAGCTCAGCGCACCATTTCACTCAATGCCGCACCAGTGGATGTAGCCGAGTTCCTCCGGCGCCGTCTCTTTGGCAGTGACACCTCGATCATCATGACCAGCGCCACGCTTTCGGTGACCGATAGCGCGCGCAGCCCGAGCCATTCTTCGTCCGGGTCTTCTTCCGGACCCGGGCCGTTCACATCGAAGGGCCGGGAGCAGGCGGATTTTCAGGGGTTGAACTATTTTGCCCGGCGCGTGGGCGCCGAGTCGGCGATCAAGTTGCAGGTCGGCACGCCGTTTAATTATGAGCGCCAGATGAAACTCTACGCGATCCGCCAAATGCCCGATCCGCGTTCCGAGGAGTATCGCTCGGCTCTCATTCATTGGATCGAGCACTTCGTCCAGCAGACTCACGGCAAAGCATTTGTTTTGTTCACCAATTTCAAGCTCATGCTCGAAATCAGTGAAGCGATGCAGCCTTTTTTCAATCGGCTGGGCATTGCCTGCCTGGTCCAGGGCACCGGCACCCCGAGATCACTCATGCTCGAGAGATTTAAAGAAGACGTTGATTCAGTACTGTTCGGCACGGACAGCTTTTGGCAGGGAGTTGATGTGCCCGGCGAGGCGCTCTCCAATGTCATCATTACTCGCCTGCCTTTTGCGGTCCCGGATCATCCTTTGATCGAGGCGAGAATTGAAGCCATTGAAGCCCGGGGCGGCGATTCTTTCCGTGAGTTCTCCTTACCCGAGGCGATCTTAAAATTCCGGCAGGGAGTCGGCCGCCTGATCCGGACCAAGACCGACACGGGCATTGTCGTGGTCCTGGATAACCGGGTTTTGGCCAAACAGTATGGACGCTCGTTCCTGAGCGCGCTTCCCTCGTGCCCGGTCGAGGTCGCGTAGATGAACCGGGACACCGAAGCTGTGCGCGCCCGGCTCAAGCAGTTGCGGCATGTGGCCTTGGACATGGATGGAACGATTTACAGCGGCCAGACACTTTTCCCCAGCACATTGTCCTTCTTGCAGGTCCTGCGCGAACTCGGCATCGGCCACACGTTTTTGACCAATAACTCCTCGAAGAGCGCGCGTGATTATCTGGCGCATCTGGCCCGCTTCGGGATAGCGGCCAGCGACAGCGAACTTTATACTTCCACCCAGGATACAATCGGCTTCCTGCGGCGCAGTTATCCGCATGTGAAACGGTTATTTCTCCTGGGCACGCCAAGCTTAGGCGCGGAGCTTGCCGAGGCCGGATTCGAGCTGACGAGGGACGATGCGAGGGACGAACCGCAGGCAGTGGTTGTGGGCTTTGATACTTCACTGGTGTTTTCGAGGCTTTGCCGCGCGGCCTTTTGGATCAAACAAGGCAAACCTTTCCTGGCCACTCATCCCGATCGAGTTTGCCCGACCGACGAACCGATTGTGTTAGTCGATTGCGGATCGATCTGCGCCGCGCTCGAACGAGCGACCGGCCGCGGGCCGGACGTGGTTCTGGGCAAGCCGGGCCCGAGCATGCTCACCGGAATCCTTGACCGGCATCACCTCGGTGCGGAACAGCTCGCCATGGCCGGGGACCGGCTCTACACCGACATGGCCATGGCCCGCCGCACCGGGGCCTTGGGCGTGCTGGTTCTCACCGGCGAAACCACCGCTGTAGAGGCCGCCCGCGCGGATCCTCCGGTGGATTTGATGGTGCAGGATTTGGGTGTGTTTGGTGAAATGCTCCGCCGCTCAAAGGCCTAGTTTCGAGGCGGCTCCCATAGGATCTTCCTCTTCCTCTTCCTCGGCTTTCTTTCCGGAGCAAGGAACGGGGAAGAGGAAGAGAACGAGGAGGAGGATGATTGGCTACAGCCTACCACACTTCCACCGGCCCGCTGGGCACGGGGATGTGGGTGCGCTGGCCGGGTTCGGCCATGAACGAGGCAACCATCGGCGCCGGTTGGAACCGGGGCTTCAGCTCGCCATTGTCATCGAGGAACTGCGCGCGCCAGGCACAATATTGCTCCAAGACTTCGTAAAACTGAGCCCGGGTCGAGACCAGCACTACATGTTTGTTGAATTCGTTGGCCGGCCCGAATCGTTTCGAATACCAGGGCGCGATTTTGCGGAACATGCGGCAACCCAGCTCTTCGTCGAAGATCTGCATCATCAGTTCAAAATGCCGGCACATGACTTTGACCCGCGCCGGAAACGGTGCCTCGGGCAAAAGTTCGCCGGTTTGCAAGTAATGCAAGGTATGTTGAAATATCCACGGATTATAAAAAGCGCCTCGGCCAATGCTGACCCCCGCGCAGCCCGTTTGCTCAAGCATGGCGGATGCCGCTTCGGGCGTCGTAACATCCCCGTTGCCGATCACGGGGATCTGCTTGACCGCCTCGACTACCGCTCGGATTCCGGCCAGGTTCACCTTCCCGCCGAACCCTTGCGCCCGCGTGCGCCCGTGGACAAAAATCGCCGCGACGCCAACGTCTTCGAGTGTTCGCGCCAGGTCCGGCGCGGTGATATTCTGGTCATCCCAGCCTAAGCGCATTTTGGCGGTGACCGGGATGCGCACGGCATCGACCATGCCTTTAACCAGAGCCGCGGTTTTGGAAAGCTCGGTCATCATCGCCGAACCGCCGCCGACCCGGCAGACCTTTCGCACCGGACAGCCCATGTTGATGTCGATGGCGGCGATCCCCACCGACTCCAAATAAACCGCCGCGTCGCGCATTTCGTCCGGCACAGAACCGAACAGCTGGACCGCGAGGGGTTGGTCCGCGGGCGAAGTCTCGATCAGTTTGAGTGCTTTGTCGCGCCGCTCCAAAAGGGAGCGCGCATTCACCAGGTCCGTGGTCGCCAGGCCCAACCCGCCAATCTCGCGAACAGTCAACCGGAACGGCAGGTTGGTGTACCCTGCCAGCGGCGAGAGAAACAGATTCGACTTGAGCAGCAACGGTCCCAAATGCATTGGCCCCAATATATCAGCCCGTCTCCCGGCTGCGAGGCGATTCGGCGGGGCCTTCTAAGCGCGGGGTGCGGAATTCCGCCTTCGCTAGGGCTACGGCGCGACGAGGCGGAATGGGAACCGAAGTTAAGGAGCCCGGCAGAGCTGAAACCAAATGGACTCACCGCGGATGCCACGAATTAGGATCGGATAGGGCGAGGGCGGGGCTTGCTGCCCAAAAAAATCAAGGTTCGGGACGCTTCGGTTCTGCCCCATGACGATTCTGTATTGCAACGTGATTCGAGGGGCGTAGGCTCGATGTATGCATGCGTCGCGGCATGTGGGACCGATGGACTTTTGGCTTCGGTGGGCACCGCGTCTTTTTCTGATTTTCGGCGCGGTAGCGGGATGGGCGCAATCTGTCCCTTCTTCTACAGCTCCCCCACTCACCTATAGCAACCTGGCCACGGCTGCTTTGCTCAAGCGCACGGAGGAAATTTCCCGCTCGCTCTCCGAAGCCGGGTGTCTGCCGAGCGAATCTTTCACCAATACAACGGTGCAGCTCGAAGGGCAGTCAGTGCATCCATCGGGCCGAGTGCAGGCAAGTTGTTGCGATTATGAGTTCCGGAATGGCTTTCTCAATCGCCTGCGCCGAAGGGACCTGTTCGAGGACAAGGGGCCCGACAGTCTCATCATAAAGCATTTAACAAACGAGGTACTGACGCTGACGACGCAAGAGGCAACGAATCGCGCTTGGCAGGTGCTGGAGCGCTTGTCGTATGACCCACAAGGAGTGAGAGAGGTTTACCGGTTGAAGGTTACCGATGAAAAAATGATCGGATCTCCCGTGCGTAATGGCGGTCCGGATTTCCCTGCGGACCTTCATTTCGCCGGCGAGCTCATTTCCAGGAAGAAGATTCAGATTCGGGTGGACATGGCGCCGGCGGACACCGGGCCTTTCGGTGGGCGGACGACCCCGACAATCGGCCTTCAGTTTTTAGCCACGAGCGGCGAGCTGCTCGAAGCGTCGCTACCTGATTCCGCCAGTTTCTCGGCATTGCACTTGCGCGGACCTGAGGAGATCACCATCACGCAGGCGGCCGATCTTGCCCCGCCGCTCTTTTTCATTGTTACAAACCGGCTAGCCGGGGCCGAGGCAACCAAGCCAAAACCGGATGTGGAAGAAGCAATCGGTAGCGCCTGGCAGGCGCTACAGCTTGCGTTGGGAACAAACAGCCCAAAGCTCATTCTGGTGGCCGACAATCTCAATGATCCGCAAGGCGTAAGCGCGGCGGTGCAACGCCGGGCCCGCGGCATTCCGTGGGCCGGCGTATCCCACTTTTTCCGTTTCAACCTTCCCTTCGCCACGGCCCAGCTCGAAAACATGGCCCGGGACCACCGGGGCATCTGCCTGCTGGCAATAGCGGGGCCGGTCGATATTCGGGCAGACTTGCTGCGGGATTTGGACGACGTGGCCACACCGTCATTTAGTGGTGGGGACAACCAGGCTTGGCAGGAAGCCTGGAAGCAATTGCGCCAGCGGCAGCTTAATCTGCTCAATCCTCGCTTGTCCGAATTGCTGGAGCGCCTCGGGCGACCGGAGGCATTTCCGGATCATGCGTTATTTCTGCTCATGGCCAAAAATCATTTTCCCGCGACCCTGGTCGTGGAAGAGCTGGAGTCGCGTCTGCGGGGGAAGATGCAAGTATATCCATTCCTGGGCGTCAATGAGTACCCGCCACGGGGGGGCGGAGTGACTTATTTCAACGGAACGGTTTACTCGAATGCAATGGCGGCGGTGCGGTTAAGTGGGTTCCTGCCGCTCCAGTTCGACGTAACGCGCCAGATGGCTCTGCGCATGGCCAGCCTCACTAACATGCCAAACTATAATCCGGAACGTTTGCGCATGCTCCAATCCACCCCGCCGCCTCGGATTATCAGCGGCGAAATCTCCGCGCCGGTCCGAAACCTGGCCGGGTCATTCGGGCCGCAGCCGCTCGAGGAGTTGGTTGAGTTCTTTGGCCTGGAGAACATTCGGATGCTGCGAGCCGGCGAGCGCCTGGAGGTCTCTGAACTGAGACGATTGCGCCAATCCGAAGAAGCCCCGAAAAAGCCCAGCCCACTCGAGGGGTTCGCTGTAATCGCGGAGGGGAAAGCGCTAGGGCCGGAAGCGGTCGGCAGCTTGAATTCGGCGTTGCTGTCGGAAAGCAACCACGTGGGAGGAGGCATGAGTAGCGGCGAGTGGCCCTCCTCGGTCATCGTCTTTCGCGTGTCGCGCGGAAAAGAGTGGGCCAACGTTTTCTTTTGGTTCGGAACCAGCGAGGTTGGAGTGAAGTTTTACGGCGATTCAGGAAAGCTGATTCGCGAAACCTCGCCCTTGTTTGTCTGGAGCAGGCAGGCATTGCTGGAGCTCGCCCGCAAAGCTCTGCCCGAGAGTTCCTCGTTGGCGCAGGCTGACAAACCGCGAGCGCCCGCCGAACCGAGCGGAATTGCGCCCGGAAGGCCCGGACCCATTTCTCTCGAAACAAAAGAGATCCCACTCGCACCCAACCCGCCTGAGTGGCTGCGCTGGGAAGGTTGGTTTGGCTTAAGCAAAGACATGCGACACGTGGCCTACCATGCCAGGCAGCGGGACAAGTGGCGCGTTTTCCGCGATGGAACACCAGGCAGGACATGGGATGCCGTTCGTTGGCACAGGTTTAGTCCGGATGGCGCGCACCTCGCCTACGAGGCCAGAGAAAACGGCCAGTATTTCGTAGTCCTGGACGAGAAGGAAGGCGAGCATTTCAGCGGGATCGATTACCCGTTCCAATTCAGCCCCGATTCCGCGCGGCTGGGCTATGTGGCGACGATTGAAAAGGGCAAACAATGCGTGGTGATCGATGGCAAACGCGGGCCGGTTTTTGATACCGTGTTCCCCACGAGCTTTACCTTTAGCGACAACTCGCTCCATTTCGCCTACGCCGGACGTCGCGGCGATCGATGTTCGGCGGTTAAAGATGGCGAAGAGGTTCTGCAAGCCGACGAGATGGTCATGGATAGCGGACCGGGCAAGACCTTGTGGCCAATCTTAAGCCCGGATGGCTCGCGGATGGCGTGCGCGGTCCGCCGTGGCGGTCAATGGTGGATGGTCCTGGATCGAGTGGAGAGCTCGCCCTGGGATTCAATTTTGGATCTGAGTCTGGAAGGTCCTTCGGCAGGCTTTAGCCCGGACGGGAAACATTTTAGCTATGCCGCCGAACGGAAGGACAAAAGGTTCGTAGTAATTGACGAAAAGGAAAACCCTGGTGCCTGGTTTTATGGGGCGACCTTCAGTCCCGACGGGAACCACGCGGCGTTCGTCCGGGCCTCTGAATCCGGGGCGAGCAATAATTGGTGGGCGGTGGTTCTGGATGGAGTAATGGGTAAGAAATTTTTTGGCGAAATCGTGAGACCTGTTTTCAGCCCGGATGGCAAGAGATTAGCCTACGGCGTCAGCGAGGGCCGCGATGGAAACTTCGTGGCCCTCCATGGCGCGAAACAGTCGGAATACTACAAGGATGTCCAATCGATCTCCTTCAGCTCCGACAGCAAGCACATGGCTTTTATAGCAAACAAGGAGGACCGGACAGTACTTGTGGTGGATGGAAAGGAAAACTTCATGAGCGACTCTCCGTCCGGGGACATTCGGAGCGATTACTTCACATTCAGTCCCGACAGTAAGCGTCTGGCTTACATAGCTCATCACGGAGGAGGAGCATACGTCGTTATCGATGGCTCGGAATATGGCCCGTACTACGAACTCAGCCCCATGAGTGAGCAAGCCTACATTTACTTTAGTTCGGATAGCCGACATTTCGCCTTCATGGCCAACCACGATGATAAACGCTATACTCCCCGCCATCACCTCTTGGTAGTGGATGGCGTAGAACACCCGGTCCCCGGGGAATGGCTGACTGAGAGTCTGCTTCGCTGGGACTCCCCAACGGCCTTGCATTGTTTGGTGATGGGAGAGGACAAGCTATACCGGCTCGAGGCGCGAATTGCGGAAAAGTAAGCCGGGCAAGCTGGTTCATTTCGATCCCTCCCATTTCCTTTGTTACATCCCTTTAAGTGCCGAATGTGTTCATCCTGGCCTGAAGCCCAGTTTGGATCCAGTTCGCGAACGATCGAATGGGGGCCGCCGATGGCGGGCGTTGGCTGGTTTATGCTCCTTAGGAGGGCGGGATTGACTTCGATGGCGAGACTGCGTTCCACTGTCCCGGCAGTGACGTTCCCCAGCGGCGTCCCGGAGCAGCGCCAATCCCGAAACCATTCCGGCGGCGCACTGCCGAGACGCCGCTACGCCGAGGTTCATGCTGCTTTGTGGAGCGTGTGAGCCGATGCAACGCGCCTTTGGCGCTTGGGTTGGATTCTACTGATATCGTTCCTAGGCCTGCGGCCTAGGCTGTTATGAGGCACGCCGTTGGCGTGCACAGCAATTCCCTCGTCCAGTGGGTACGGCCCAGGTCAGCGCTTTCCGGTCCTCGTGCTCTTGCATTCTTTGGGGGCCGTGCTGGATTTTGCGCCTCTTGAGCCTTCTCGCGGCTAAACTCCTCAATTCGCGGTGAGAGCCCGGTGCCGTTAGAGCATCTTTAAAAGATCGGCTTGGGCGTGGGCACCTGGGTTTGGGGGCCCGCCTTCAGGCGGTTTGGCGCCGGGCCGCCTAAAGGCGGGACTCCAAACGGATTTTTAAAACACGCTGTTAGAGATTGCGCCGGCCGGTGGGCCTTATAATACTGGACTAAAGCACCACACGGCTGCTGGTTTTTCATGACCGAATGGAATATTCAATCCCGGGCGCACGCCTGCGAAGCGTGCGGTCGCGGCTTTCACGATCAGGAGAATTATCACACGCTTTTATTCGACGAAAAGGCGGCCTTTCGCCGGCTCGATATTTGCGACGCTTGCTGGCAAAAGCAATTCAGCGACGGAGCGCGCGAGCGGAAGGGCTTTATTTCGTATTGGCACGGCACCTATGAAGCCCCGCAGGTGACGCCTGAGGCAATTCAGAAGGAAACGGCCGAATCGCTGCTCCGCAAGATCATCGAGCTCAACGACCCCCATTATATGCCGGCGGCGTACATCCTGGCAGTGATGCTCGAACGCAAGCGTTTGCTGAAAGTGAAGGAAGAACTGGTTCGCGAAGGCCAGCGGGTTTTTGTTTATGAACAGCCAAAGAGCGGCGACCTCTTTACGATCGTGGATCCCAACTTGCAGCTCAACCAATTGGAGACGGTGCAGCGGGATGTGGCGGCCTTGCTCGAACATGGATTAAACCCGCCCAATGCCGAGGCCGCGGCAACGCCGGCGCAGCCGGTTGGCATCGCGCACGGCGACGGAATTGGTCCCGCAGAGGGCGCACTCGAGCCGTGAACCGCTTCATCGCGCCGTGAGCGAATACGACGAGCTTCAGCAGCAACTGGGATATACGTTCAAGGACCTCGGTCATTTGCGCCTTGCTTTGACCCACCCGTCGGTGGCACACGAGCAAAGCGGCCCGGTCCAAACCAACCAACGTCTGGAATTCCTGGGCGACGCGGTTTTGCAATTGGTTCTGACCGTTGAGTTGTACGAGAAGTTTCCCACCTTTGGCGAAGGACCGCTCACCAAAGCACGGGCGCAACTGGTGAACCGCCGCAGCCTGGCCGAGCAGGCGAAGGACTTGCGGTTGGGGCGGTCCTTGATCGTGAGCCGGGGAGAGGAAATCTCCGGTGGCCGCGAGCGGCTCTCCGCGCTGGCGGATACCTTCGAGGCCCTGCTGGGGGCGATCTTTCTCGATGGCGGATTCGACGCCGCGCGCGAGTTTATTTTGCGCCGGTTCGCCGATTCATTCGGCGCGTTGTCCGAGATCCCAACCCTGGAAAATCCGAAGGGCGAGTTGCAGGAATTCCTTCAGTCAAAGTCGTCCGAGGCTCCGCGTTATCACGTGGTATCGGCCACCGGCCCGGACCATGACCGGGTTTTCGAGTGCACGGTCCACCATGCCGGGGTTGAATTGGCGCGCGGCCAGGGCAAGAGCAAGAAGGCGGCCGAGAGCGAAGCGGCGACGGCGGCGCTAAATAAGCTGCGTGAGCGTCAGAGCGCGGCGCCTGGTTGAAAATCCGAAGGCTGAAGGCCGAAATCCGAAGACCGAAAGGGGGGCGCCCGCCCTTGGATTCGGGGTTCCGCCTTCGGATTTCGAGTTCGGATTTGGAGGGAGGGGAATTATTCTTGAACAAGCCCTTAGCTTAGAGACAACACCCCATTCCCTCGGCAGGTCACCCGCTCATAGGCTTACGCAACGTGGCACAACGATTGGCCGCGAATTAACAAAAACCTATGGCTGTCAAAAGACATCTCCGTGGCGCCTCTTCCAAGCAGCAACGCCAGTACGAGCACATCAAGAAATCGGCCCAGCGTTCCGGTCGGTACGGCAAGCGGGCTAAAGAAGTTGCCGCGCGAACGGTCATGAAGCAGCGCAAGCGGAGCAAATCCAAGAAGAAGAAGTAGGCGCGGGAAATCCCCTGGAACTCCCCTCACCCTGCCCTCTCCCCAAGGAGAGGGAACCGGAAGGAGGCTCCTACCCTCTCCCCGACGGCCCGACGGAGAAGGAACCGAGGGAGAGAATAGGCAGACGCGCTAAAGCCCAAAGGGGTTTTGGAGTAGCCGGTCCTGCTTTTGCTGCGCTGCCAGCCGGCGCTGGAGCAATGCCAGCACCGCGGCCTCCTCCGGACGAAGGCGTGCCATGGCCCCGCTGAGTCTTCTGGCGCGCCGGCCTAACGCCCTCGCGAGCGTGCCATCCAGATATCCTTCGAGAATCTGGGGATGCACGTAGCACTTCTTGCAGATCGTCGGAGTGTTGCCCAACCGCGAAGCCACCGACTCGATTGCCTGCACGATGTTCTTCTTGGCTTGCGCTTTGGAGTCGAACTTTTCGAACTCCTGCAAAGCCGCCGCCGCCAGCATGGTTCCAGCCCAGGTCCGGAAGTCCTTGGCCGTAAAGTCGTGGTGGCTAATCTCACGCAAGTAATCATTCACATCGGTTGACTTGACGTCCTGGAGTTCCCCGGAATCATCGACGTACTGGAACAATTCCTGGCCGGGCAGTTCCTGACATTTGCGGACGATTCGAGCCAGGCGCCGATCCCGCACGTCGATCCGGTGCTTTTTGCCGGCTTTGCCGCGAAAGTGGAAACAGATTTCCGAGCCATTGACGTCCACATGCCGGTTTTTCAAGGTGGTTAGCCCGAAGGAATCGTTCTCGCGCTCGTACTCTTCATTGCCGACGCGAATCAAGGTTGTTTCGAGCAGGCGGAGCACAGTGGCGAGAACCTTGCGCCGGCTCAGGCCTGGAGCGGCAAGATCTTTGGCGACGCGCCGGCGTATCTTCGGCAAGGCTTTGCCAAAGGCAAGCATATGCGCGTATTTGTTTTCCTCGCGCACCTCGCGCCAGCGGCGGTGATAGCGATACTGTTTTCGCTTGCGCGCGTCATAACCGGTGGCCTGCAAGTGCCCAAAAGGATCCGGGCAAATCCAAACCCGGGTCCATGCCGGCGGAATTGCCAGCGAGCGGATGCGCTGCAGGACCTCGCGGTCCTGAACGATCTGACCGATAGGATAGCGGTAGCGGAACGCCTGCCCAGCCGGTTCCCGCCGGATGCCGGGCATTTGGTCGCTCACATAGCGCAGACCGACGGTCCGGGCTGATGCGGCGGGATCGGCCAATGGGTCCAGACACTCGGCCGGTGTCGTCGGGGGACTCTCAATGTTTTTGGTCGGGCGCGCTGGTTTGCGTGCGGCCGGTCGGCTGGAGTGTTCCCGTTTCGAATGTCGCAGGCTGGCCATAGTACTGATAGACCTTCTGCGCCCAGGCGGTGTCGGATAATTCCGGCCAGTTATCTTTGGCGAAGTGCGGCGCGTTGGCGAGTTTTTCCCTGGTGACATCCGCCAGGAGAGTCTTTTGGTCCGGGGCAAGCTTCACCGCGCTGGGCGGAAGCGCATAATAATTGTTCCCGAGATTCAGCTCGGACCCCGGAGCGAGCACGACGAAGAGCTCGCGGCCTCTCGGCACGTTCAAGACAAGCGTTTGGACTTTGCCAATGGACTGACGCTCCTTGTCAAGTACTGCCACGCCGATCAGCTCAGAGGCTTTTCGCACCGCCTTAAACCAGGCCGTAGTCGAGCCCGCGGCGGGTTGCCAGCTTGGCGTTTGGCCAAAATAACCATCGACGTTGTTGAGAAGGTTGGTGGAGAGATTCTGATCCAGATCGCGCGTGATTTGTGGCGCCTGCGTCACTTTGTGTTTGTCGACCTTGAGCCGAACGTCGCCCTTTTTGGCTTGTGTGAATGCGCCGGGAGGGACAGCCACACGCGTCTCGCCAACGCCCAAAACACCTCCGATGCCGATTACCGCGTACAGGATACGGCCTGAGTCCTGGTCCAGGACGAAATCGTCGATCTTGCCGGTGCGCTGCTGATCGGAACTGAGCACCGGCTCACCGATCAATTTGTCGGCCCGCTCGACACTGTCGGGTGCCGCCTGGTCCGGCTGAGCCGGCGCGCTGGCCTGCGCGGTCGTCGTGCCGGCGAACTCGGGGGGAGAGCTTCCACCCTGTTGGAAGTCGGCCTGTTGACGGTTGTGCATGCAACCCGCAGCCAGGACGAAAGACAAGGCGGCCAAGGTCGTGTTCCTGACGTTCATAAATTCTCCTTTTGCCGGTGGGCGCTGTTTTCCTTATCCCGTGTGGCACCCAGTTCAGCGTAGGTTACCGTGACCGGCGTTCAAATGGGGTTTAGCACCCGAGATCCTCGAAAGCGACTGAAGAGCGCAGACCCGCCGCGGCGGGTGTCTCCCGCGTATCGCGGTAGAACATGTCCCTATTTTGCGCCGCTAACGCCAGCCGATAGGTTGCCTTCGGCCCGCGCGTTTGCTGAGGCTGGTGTCACGCCAGGCATTCCACACTGACGCAGCCGGTCGCAATTTTATGGCCAAAGGGAACAAGTCCGGATTTTCCTCGAGGGAGGGCGGAACACGTCGACAATTCGTTCGCATGATGGGCGTCATCGGGCTGGGGGCTGCTGCGGCGGCGCGTGCAGCCGCGCAAGGCGCAGACCTATCTGGGAATGCTCAAGGGACCGCGACTGGCCCCGGGGAGATCCCGCGCCGCCGCCTCGGGCGCGCGAATGTGGAAGTTTCGGCTTTGGGAGTAGGGGGCCACCACCTGGGTGATTTCGAGAATCCGGATGAAGCGCTGCGGCTCATTCAGGAGGCCCTGGACGCCGGGATCACCTTCTTCGACAACTGCTGGGAGTACTACAACGGGGAAACGGAAAATATCCTGGGGCGTGGTTTGAAGGGCCGGCGCGAGCAGGCGTTTGTCATGACGAAAGTCTGCACGCATGGGCGGAGCGGGGAGCTGGCCTTGAGAATGCTCGAACAATCTTTGCGCCGACTCCAGACGGACCATCTCGACCTTTGGCAAATCCACGCCATCAGCTACGACAACGATCCGGATTTGGCCTATGCCAAGGGGGGCGTGATCGAAGCGCTCGCTCAGGCCAAACAACAGGGCAAAACCCGTTTTGTCGGGTTTAGCGGCCACAAAGATCCGGCCTTTCACCTGCGCATGTTGGAGCTGGGATACCCCTTCGATACGGTGCAGATGCCGCTCAATCCGTTCGACGCAAATTACCACAGCTTCGAGCAGCAGGTGCTGCCCGAAGCCACCCGGCGCGGCATTGCGGTTCTGGGCATGAAAAGCATGGGCGGCACAGCTGACGCGGTCAAAAAGGGGGCAGTTACGGCTGCTGAGTTGCTTCGTTACGCCATGAGCTTGCCTGTCGCGGTCACTATTTCAGGGATGGACTCGTTGGGAATCTTTCATCAAAACCTGGAAATCGCTCGTGGGTTCAAGCCGATGTCCGCTTCAGAAATGGACGCGCTGCGAGCCAAGTGCGCGGCGGTGGCTGCGGACGGCCGGTTCGAGGTCTATAAAGGCTCGTTACGCTTCGACAACCCGATGACTCGCCTGCCGCACGGTTTTCCCATCGACCAGGCACAGAAAGAGGTAAAGCGCATGCTGAAAAAAGGCAGCGGAACGTGGGAGCCGGTTTAAGCACTAAAGACCCTTCCGCCCGCACACTTCTATAAACAATGAACACACAATTTCGCGAAGAAAATTCGCCCGCTTCAACCGGACGGGTTTCCGATCCGGCCAGAAGGGAATTCCTGCGCAACGGCGTGGTGGCAACCGCCGGCGCGCTGGTTTTGCCGGCCCTGACAGCCGGTTCCGGTGGCGGCTCGGCAAACGCCCAAGGTCTCAACCCCACGCCGGGAGCTGTCCCGCGCAAGGGTTTTGGCCGCACGGGGCTCCAGGTTTCCATTTTTGGTGTGGGTGGTTATCACCTCGGCACGCTTCCGTCTCAGGATGAAGTCGACCGGTTGGTCCACGAAGCTATTGATAGTGGGGTCAATTTTTTCGACAATGCATGGGAGTATCACGAGGGGAGAAGCGAGGAATTGCTCGGGCACGCGTTGCAAGGACGGCGTGACAAAGTGTTTTTGATGACCAAGGTTTGCACGCACGGACGGGACAAGAAAGTCGGCCTGCAGCAACTCGATGAGTCTCTGAAACGGTTGCGGACCGATCACCTGGATCTGTGGCAAATCCATGAAGTGATTTACGAAAACGATCCCGACCTGCATTTCGCGAAAGGTGGAGTAGTCGAGGCGCTCTCGCAGGCCAAAAAAGAGGGAAAGGTGCGTTTTGTGGGTTTCACGGGGCATAAAAGCCCGGCGATTCATTTGAAAATGCTCGCCCACGAGTACCCGTTCGATTCGGTGCAAATGCCGCTGAATTGTTTCGATGGGACCTACCGCAGCTTTGAGCAACACGTTTTGCCCGTCGTCGAGCGGCGCGGGATCGCCGCTTTAGGGATGAAAAGTCTCGGTGGGGACGGCCAGCCTTTATTGCACGGAGCCGTAACGGTGGAGGAGGCGTTGCGCTATGCGATGAGCCTGCCCGTCGCCACCACGATCTGTGGGATTGATTCCTTGGCAGTGCTGCGGCAGAACCTGGAACTGGCGCGCAGCTTTAAACCGATGACCTCGGACGAGATGCAGGCGTTACGAGATCGCTGCGCGGCATTGGCTGCGGACGGGCACCTCGAACTTTACAAGTCCACCAAAAAGTACGACGCCGATGTTGGCCGTGAGCAACATGGCTATCCCTCGCAGGAATTGTTGCCGGTGTGAATAAACGGCCCCGCCTGGATAAAAAGCATGAACGCGATCATTTTCTGCACTGCCCCCGGTGAGGTCAGAGCCCTGCGCATTTTGAATGAACTGCGGAGCTGTGGCTTTCCGGAAGCTCAACTCTCGGTCCTGTCGCCGGAGCACGCATTGGCGGGCGGTTTCGGGCCAACCGACACACCTGACGCACAGCCGGCGCGCAGCCCTGATTGGGGCCCGGCCGAAATGCCGGTTATCTTGAGCGGGCTCGTGCATCGAACCTGTATGACCCGGCCCAAACTGGGCAGGTTAATGGGGGCCGGCCCCTTGATGCTGGGATTGAACGCACCTTCCGCCAAAAGCGAGGGTGATGGATTCGCGGGCGAACTGGCGAATGCCGGCTTGCCTGGCGCACTGGCCGCTCATTACGAGCAGCAGCTCGCGGCAGGTAAGATACTCATTTCCGCTCAGGCGGCCAATCCGGAGGAATGCTTGCGCGTCCAGGCCGCGTTGGGAGCGGCCCGGGCGGAAGACATTATCGTGCGCGCGGAAACCAGCTCGCACGAGACGGATCGCCGGTTGGAGCAATACGGGCGCGCGGCCTAAGTAAAGCCGGTTGGGCCTTTTCGAACAGCTGATGTTATTTTTTACGGGAGGAAACGGAGAAAACAGAGTTTTTTGCCTCTGTTCGCTCTGGTATTTCTCCTGTTCAAATAACTCCAGTTGTTTGGAGACACTACCCCATGGGTCAGCCACTCAGATAACGCCCAGCAACCAGAGGATCAGCAGAATCAAAAGGATCGTGCCGAGACCGCCGCTGGGAGCATAGCCCCAACCCCGGCTGTACGGCCACGCCGGCGCCGATCCGACCGCCAGCACCAGTAGAACTATCAATAGGATGAGTAACATAATAGGTATTTGTTTGGCTCAAACCTCGAAGCGGACGGCCCGCACTCCTATGGGGTCTGCACCCAAATACCTTCGATTAGTTCTCTCCTGCTACAGCTTTGTTGAAGACGGCGCAGGGCGATACCACTGCCGCGTTCGTCAGTTCGGTTCAGACACCACGTTCAGCACCCGCCGGGTCGGCAGCATGAGTCGAATCATGGTTTGGTCGGCCCGAAGTGTTGCCCATTCAGGGCAGCATGATGTTTATCACTCCCTGACCCAGGCCATCGGCCTGGAGGCCTCAGGCCTGGGCTATGCTCGGTCGGCCCGTTGGGCCGAGCTGCGGGCGGAGGCTGGTATAAAGCCGACTTTGGCGCCCATCGGTTAGCTGCCCGCCGATAGTTCTGGGTGCACTGATTTTGGGGGGATTGTGTCCCACGATTTTGAATTTTCATATCTTTCGCGAAGTTTTTGTGGCAAGGGAAAGTATGCATCTGGCGCAACTGAAGGTTCGTGATTTTCGCAATTACGCGCGCCTGGATGCGGAGTTCGCACCGGGATTTCATTTGCTATTGGGAGATAATGCCCAAGGTAAAACCAATATCCTGGAGGCCATTTATCTGATCGCCACTTTGCGATCTTTCCGCGGGGTGGGCGGGGCGCAATTGGTCCGGCACGGGCAAAAAGGCTACTTCATTGGGAGCCAAATTGTGGGCCAGGGTGAGCACGAGACGAAAATGTATTGGTCGGCGCGCGAACGAAGCTTAACCCTGGATGGGCGGCCGGTCCGAAAGCTGACTGATTATCTTGGCGTTTTGCGGACGGTGGTATTTTGCTCGGAAGACACGCTGCTGGTCAAGGGCCCGAGCCGGGCGCGGCGCCGGTTCCTGGATTTGCTGCTGTCCCAAACGCATCCGATCTACCTGCCCTTGCTGCAACGCTACACGCACACGCTGCGCTCGCGCAATGCGCTGCTCAAGCGGGCGGTTCCCGACCCCATCGCGCTGGAAAGCTTTTCAAAAGAACTCGTTATCACGGGGGAAGGCATTATGCGGTTTCGCCAGGAACTGGTGCCGGGATTTGGCCCGCTGGCGCAGCAGGCATACCGGCGTATTTCCAACGACGCCGAAGAATTGCGCCTCGAGTACGCGCCCAGCGTGAAACAGGACTTTTCCGTGAATTTGGCTCAAAGCCAGGCGCGGGAGCGAGTGTACCGCTCGACATTAGTGGGTCCCCACCGGGATGAGCTGGGATTGAGCCTTAATGATCGGCCGGCCGCGCACTTCGGCAGCGAAGGGCAGAAGCGCACGCTGGCCATCGCCTTGAAGATGGCGCAGGCGGAGTACCTCACGGCGTTGCATGGAGCTCCGCCGGTGTTGCTCATCGATGATGTGATGGGCGAATTGGATCTTAAACGGAGAAGCGGGCTGGTGCCGTTGCTCGAACGAGCGCACCAGGCGCGCGGCCAGGTGTTCATGACGGCTACGGAAGAAAACTGGCCTCAGGAACTGGGCCGCGAGGTGCAGCGGTGGGCGGTAAAAGCAGGCACGATCGGCAAATGCTAAATCGGCTCGCGCTCACGCATAGCGGTTGCTCCAGTGGCGATTGGCGTGCACCAGGGTCGTTAAGAGTACCGCCACGATCCCGGTCAGGAAGATGCCATCGAATTTTCCAGCGCCACCAATTGAGGCGATCGGCGCGCCCAGCCCCCGGACTTTTCCCAGGTTCATCAAATCCGCGCCAATGAGGGTTCCCAGACTGCCGGCAACGTAAGCCAGAGGGGCGGGGTTCCAACTGGAGAGCGATAAGGCCACTAAAGCTGTGATCAACGGTGGGATCAGAATCGGCACCGCGATCCCCACGCCCGGCACCGGCTTAGCCATCAGGTGCACGAGCAGACTGACGATGCCGACCGCGACCAGGCTTTTGCCCCACAGATCATGTTTAATGATCAAGTAAATCGAGAGCAAAAACGGAATGACGGCTCCTCCCACATTTACGGCCAGAACCGTTCCGGGCGAATCGACCATCACCGGCACGACGTATTGGACGCCGAAGAATTCTACGACTTCGCCGGCGCGTTCATGACCACCCGGCAGATGCGCAATCGGGATGTTCACGTAGCTGCCCAACAGGGACAGAAGCAACAAACTGAGCAGGTAACGCCGGTTGATCCCCATGCTTTCGAAGACGTACTGGAGGATCCCGATTTGGACGAGGGCCACCATCAAGGCCAGCAACCCCCAAAACGCCACAAAGAAAATCAGAGTGATTGGCCCGTAAAACATAACCCGGGCAACATTCACCAACCGGCGGGAGTTCACAAGTCCGCAAGGGGCTTCAAGACCCGGGGAGACTCAACCACGGATGGACACGCATAGACACGGATGAGAACAGCATCGAAGACGAGTTTGGGGGGATGAGGTTGAGCCTGGTTGACGCAAGCTCGGATGACCCCCAACTCACGCAAGGCTTTCGTTCGGCTTTTGCCTCATTATCTTCAACCCGCTATGCGCGTTGAAATTTGTGTCGATTCAGCCGAGGGCGCTTTTGCCGCCGAGCGCGGCGGGGCGGACCGGGTGGAACTTTGCGATAACTTGATGGAAGGAGGAACAACCCCGAGCGCCGGCTGTATCAAGGTGGCGCGTCGGGGACTGAAAATTGGCCTGCAAGTGATTATCCGTCCCCGGGGCGGTGATTTTCTTTATACAGATAGCGAACTGGAGGTCATGCGTGAGGATATTCGCATGGCCAAGGACCTGGGGGCAGACGGTGTGGTCCTGGGCTGCCTGACGGCGGAGGGCGACATCGATTGTGTCCGCGTAGAAGAACTGATTGGGCTGGCGCGGCCGCTGAACGTGACGTTTCACCGCGCGTTCGATATGTGCCGCAATCCGCAAGCGGCGCTTGAGGAACTCGTCAAGCTGGGGGTGGAGCGGGTGTTGACCTCCGGACAGGAGGCTTCGTGTCTTGAAGGGCTGGACCTGATCGCTTCCCTCGAGAAACAAGCTGCCGGACGGATCATTGTGATGCCCGGCGGGGGAATTACTCCGAGGAATGTTTCCCGCATTATCGCGGGGACGGGAGTGAAGGAAGTGCATCTGAGCGCCCGCGCGGCTGCGGAAAGCGGCATGGAATATCGCAACTCGCGCGTTTTTATGGGCGGAACATTGCGGCCGGCCGAGTTCAGCTGGAAGGCTACCGACGAGGGGATTGTGCGCGGGGTGGTGAATGCAGTATCAGGGCCTCGGGCCTTTTGATGGCTCGCAGCAAGGATTAATAGGACGCTTGCGAGGGTGCGCGAAATTCGTGGCGGAGGGCTTGACCCGAGAGTACGCTGGCGAGGTTATGAATCGGAGTCGGATCGAGGCTGCGGTTGAACGCAATCTACCGTTCACGCTGCGGATGGCTGATGGCAAGGAGTACCACGTGCCTCACCGTGATTATATTTCATTTCCTCCCAGAGGCGCTTTTGTGGTCGTTTACGATGAACAGGAACACGTGTTTGTGTTGCCCTTGCTGACCATGACAGGACTGACCTATCAGTCAGAATCGTCAAAGGCTAAGGGATCTTCGCAAAGCTAAAGGGACCTTTGCTATCGCGCATGATGCGGCCTAGAGTGGCCCGATTCTGCGCAGGCGTAGGAATGGCTCATTGGCCTCGCGAGACTGCGCCAGGTCGACGTCGAATTCGGCTACCCAGTCATTGTTCTCTTCAGGGTCGACGAGCATTTGTTGCACCCGCCAGCTTCGCTTGTCTTCGCTCGGTAAAACATAAGTGTGGCGGGAGTTGCGCGCATTCGGATCCAGGCAAATCCGCTCATGATCCTCGTAATAGGAATCCAGCGCTTTGCCCACACGAGCTGCGGCCCAGGCCTGTCCGTCCGGGTCTTCCGGGGTGGAGAGATGCGTTAAGGCCTGTTCGAAATCCTCATTTACCAGCCCTCGCAGGAAATTAAACACCCGGTTGCGGATCGAGGCAGTGAAGCCTTTGGTGTCGCGGGTGATGTCCTGGTCGGCTTCCTCCGCTCCGGGAGGGCGAACTTCTTTGGCTTCCGCGCGGGGCAGGTAATTCGGGTCGCGCATCTTTTCCCATTCGTCCAACAGGCTTGAATCGACCTGCTTGATCAGGGTGCCCAGGTACAGCTCCATTTCACGCACCGTATCGTTCTTGGCGTTATCGGGGACTGTTTGCGCCAAAACTTTATAGACACTGTTCAAATGCCGCAGCAGAAGGCCCTCGGAGCGCTGGAGTTCGTAATCCCGAACATAATCGGAGAACGACCTGAAATTCTCGAACATCTCCCGGGCAATGGATTTGGGTCGAATATTCTCCTGGCCCACCCACGGATGCTTATCGGCAAAGGCGTTGAAGGTTGAATACACGAATTCGCGGTTCGGCTTGGGATATTCCAACTTCTCCAGTTCTTCCATTCGTTCGTCGTACTCGATACCGTCCATTTTCATTTCCGCCATCTTCTGGTCTTTTACCCGGTCGAGCTGTTTGCGCAGGATGATGGCGGGGTCTTCGAGGATGGATTCGACCAGAGTCAGCAGTACCAGCGGGTAGTCCGGCGCCTGAGGATCGAGCAGCGGGAGGGTGTCCAGCAGGTAAAGCGAAAGCGTTTGGTCCATCGAGAAATCGTCCTGTAGATCGACATTCACTCTCAGGTAGGCACCGTCTTCTGTCCGCGGGATGAACTCGATTATTTTGCGGTCCACCAGGGAGCGGAACAATTGCCAGCCGCGTTGGGTATGGTCTTTCTTGGCTTTAGGCGTCTCGTGAGAGTCGTGGATCAACCGCTGCATGGCACGGCAGCCGTCCCCTTTCCGGCTCAAGACATTTAGCAGCATTCCGTGAGTTACCTGGAATCGGGAGGTCAGCCGTTCCGGTTGCGCGTGCATGAGGCGGACGAAGGTTTGTTTGTCCCAATTCACGAAATTCTTTTCGGGCGGTTTGCGCTTGACTGATTTTTTGCCGTCTTTGGCCTTCTCTTCGAGCTTGAGGTTCTCGATGACGTGTTCGGGGGCCTGCGCGACTACCCATCCGCGATCGTCAAACCCTTTGCGGCCAGCTCGGCCAGCGATCTGATGGAAGTCGCGCGCGGTGAGGATCGCGGTTTTCTGGCCGTCAAACTTGCAGAGCTTGGTGAATAAGACGGTGCGGATGGGCATGTTGATGCCGGCACCGAGCGTGTCGGTGCCGCAGATGACCTTGAGCAGCCCCTTTTGCGTCAGTTGCTCAACCAAAACACGGTACTTCGGCAGCAAGCCGGCGTGATGCAGCCCGATGCCGTGTTTAAGCCATTTACGGATGTCTGGTCCATACGGACTGGTGAACTTAAAACCTTCCAGTGCTGAGCCGATGGCGTTTTTCTCCTCGCGCGTGCAAACGTTGATGCTGGTGAAATCCTGCGCGCTTTGCGCCGCTTCCAACTGGGTGAAATGCACGACATAAACCGGGCTCTTCCGTTCGCTAGCCAGGCGTTCGAGTGTCTGCGCTACGGAGATCTCCGAGTAGGCATATTCCAAAGGCACTGGCCGATCTGTGGATTGGATCGTCACGCTGGGCCGGCCATTGCGTTTCGTGAGTTCCTCCTCAAAAAAGGCGGTGTCTCCCAAGGTCGCGGACATCAGCAGGAACCTGGCTTGCGGTAGCGATAAGAGAGGGACCTGCCACGCCACGCCACGCTCGCGGTCGGCGTAATAATGGAATTCGTCCATGATGACTTCCTGAAAGTCAGCTTTGGGCCCTTCTCGGAGGGCGATGTTGGCGAGAATTTCCGCGGTGCAACAGAGGACCGGCGCATCACGATTGACCGTAGCGTCTCCGGTGCTCAGGCCGACATTGTCCGGGCCAAATTCACGGCACAGCGCCATCCATTTTTCATTGACCAGGGCCTTAATGGGGCAGGTGTAAACCGAGCGTTTGCCCTGGGCCAGGGCCTTGAACTGAACGGCGGCGGCCACGAGTGATTTGCCGGAGCCGGTGGGGGTGTTGAGGATGACGTTTTTTTCCTCGTACAACTCGAGAATGGCCGATTCCTGGGCCGGATAAAGCCGGAGCTCCTTACTTTGCGTGTATTCGAGAAATCGGCCCAGCAACGCATCGTTGCTGAGGTTCTCGTCGCGAGGGATTACATCGTAAAGTGTCACCGGCGTTCGTGCAGTATAGCTTGGGCCTGACTTTTAGAAAGCTCCGGCCCCCGCTCAGCCCCCCGCCAGCGCTCCCACGATCAGGTAAGGCTCTGTTCCCTCTGAAACCGCCTCGGGCAAGGGCGCGTCCATCGGCTCATTGGACAGATCCTGCTCGCAAGCAAAGAAGCGCAGGAAGGGCCGGCGCTGTTTGGTGACGTGATCACGAATAGTGCCGCGCAGCACCGGGAATTTGGCCTCCAACGCATCCAGCACTGAGCGCTGAGAGACCGTGCCGGGCACCTCGAGGCTAACCTCGCCGCTGACCTGCGCAAGCGTTCTCAAATGCGGCGGCAATACGACCCGGATCATGGCAGCGTCTGCACTTCGACTGACAACACGGCCGGCAAATCCCGCACAATCGGGGTCCATTTATTTCCGCTGTCCGTCGAGGCATAAACCTGGCCCCCGGTGGTGCCGAAGTAAATGCCGCAGGAGTACAGCGCATCGACCGATAAGGCCCCGCGCAACACGTTGACGTAGCAATCGCTCTGAGGCAGGCCGTTGGTGAGCGCTTCCCATTCGTTGCCGCCGGTGCGGCTGCGGTAAACGCGCAGTTTGCCATCCAGCGGGAAATGTTCCGAATCGCTTTTGATCGGCACGACGTAAATGGTTTCCGGCTCATGAGCGTGAACGGCGATGGGAAAGCCGAAATCGGTGGGCAGGTTCCCGCTGACTTCGCGCCAGGAATCTCCCGCATCGTCGCTGCGCATGATGTCCCAATGCTTCTGCATGAAGAGCACGTTTGGCCTGGAGGGATGCAGCGCGATCCGGTGCACGCAATGGCCCACCTCGGCGTTGGGATCGGGGATGTACTCCGAATGTAAGCCGCGGTTGATCGGGCGCCAATTCTGGCCTCGATCGTCCGTGCGAAAGGCGCCGGCTGCCGAAATCGCGATAAATAATCGGTCCTGGTTCACCGGATCCTGCAAGATCGTGTGCAGGCACATCCCTCCCGCGCCGGGCTGCCACGCTTTTCCGGATTTATGTCCGCGCAATCCAGGCAGTTCCTGCCAGTTCTGGCCGGCGTCGGTGGAGCGGAAAATGGCGGCATCCTCGACTCCCGCATAGACCGTATCCGGGTTCTTTAAGGAAGGTTCCAAGTGCCACACCCGCTTGAATTCCCACGGGTGGGGTGTGCCGTCGTACCAAAGGTGCGTGCCGGGGGTGCCTTGGTAAGTGAATTTGTTCCCGACGGCTTCCCAGGTTTTGCCGCCGTCATTCGAGCGCTGAAGCATTTGCCCGAACCAACCGCTTGTCTGCGACGCGAATAAACGGTTCGGGTCGGCCGGCGAGCCTTTGATGTGGTAGATTTCCCAGCCGGCGAAATGCGGGCCGTTAATCTCCCATCGCTCGCGTTTGCCGTCCGAACTCAGAATAAAAGCGCCTTTCCTCGTGCCGACTAAGACTCGCACTCCGCTCATGGTTTGTCCCCTTTCATCAGTGTGACTATTGTTTTGGTTTCGTTCGGGTAATTAGAACAGGCCGAGCCCACTTTTCAACACCGTTGATGCCAGCCTACTCTTCTGAGGTATGACGAATAAGTCCGGCCCGGCAGGACATCTGCTGGACAAAATTTGGCCGAGAAGCGCCGTTTTTTGCCGCGGCACGGAGGGGTTTCTTCGTTGACCAAAGTTCGCGGGGGAGTAACATGCGCGCTTTGAGTTTGAACATCATTAAAATTGAAATTGAAATATGGCTGTGAAAGTTGCGATTAACGGGTTCGGCCGGATTGGCCGCCTGGTTTTCCGGGCGATGGTCGAACAAGGATTGGTAGGCAAGGACGTCCAAGTAGTGGCGGTGGGTGATATTGTTCCCGCCGATAATCTGGCGTATCTGCTGAAGTACGATTCCACGCAGGGCCGCTTTAACGGCACCGTCGGTTCGGAAAAGTCTGCGGCAGACAAGGCCGAGGATGACGTGCTGGTCGTCAATGGGCAGAAAATGTTTGTGGTCAGCGCTAAAGAACCCGCTCAACTTCCGTGGAAACAGCTCGGTGTGGATATGGTGATTGAGTCGACCGGGTTGTTCACTGACGTGGAGAAAGCCAAAGGCCATTTAGTGGCTGGAGCTAAAAAAGTGATCATCAGCGCCCCGGCCAAGGGCGATTGCCCGACGTTGGTAATGGGGGTCAACCAGGACAAGTACGATCCCAAACAGCACAACGTAGTTTCGAACGCGTCTTGCACCACGAACTGCCTGGCGCCGCTGGTTTACGTGCTCCTGAAGGAAGGCTTCGGTATCGAAGAAGGGCTGATGACGACCGTCCATTCCTATACAGCGACCCAGAAGACCGTTGACGGGCCCAGCAAAAAGGACTGGAAAGGTGGCCGCAGCGCGGCTTTGAACCTGATCCCTTCAACCACCGGCGCGGCAAAAGCCGTCGGCCTGGTCCTCCCCGAGGTGAAAGGCAAGCTCACCGGGATGGCTTTCCGGGTGCCTACTCCGACCGTCTCGGTCGTCGACCTGACGGTCCGCACGACCAAGGATACCAGCTATGCCGAGATCAGCGCGGCGATGAAGAAGGCGAGCGAGACGTACCTCAAGGGCATCCTCGAATACACTGAAGATGAAGTCGTAAGCTCGGATTTCATCCACTCAAAAAGCTCCTCGATCTTCGATGCCGGTTCCGGCATCGAGTTGAACAAGCGCTTCTTCAAGCTCGTCAGCTGGTACGATAACGAATGGGGCTACAGCTGCCGCGTGGCTGACTTGGTGAAGTTTATGATCCAGAAAGGTGTGTAAGAGTTAGGCTTATTTTGCTTTTCGAGGCGGCCCGCCAGGGCCGCCTCTTTTTTTGACCGCGGATGGCGCGGATAATGCGGATGGGACAGCGAAGAGAATCAAACCTCCGTCAGAAAGCGATACATGCTTCAGGAATATTGCAAATCCAGCTCCTGATTATTAGAATACAGCATGATTCACGAGGAGATTACCAAGGACATCATATCCGCGCCATCCGCGGTTTACACTCAGTGCTTTTCTTCCAGCTTCATCTCAAACTTTTCCACCTTCGGCTGTATCACCAGGCGGCAATAAGGCTGGTTTGGGTTGCTCCGATAATAATCCTGGTGATAGCCCTCGGCCTTATAGAAGGTTTTGAGCGGCACAATCTCCGTGACGATCGGCTTTGAAAAGTGCTTTTGAGCTTCGGCCTTGGACCGCTCGGCGGCGGTTTTCTGTGCCTCGTCCTTATAAAGGATAATCGAGCGGTATTGGGTTCCGTGATCGGCGCCTTGCTGGTTCAAGGTGGTGGGATCATGCGCCTCCCAGAAGGTGGAGAGGATCTTGTCGTAGCTAATCATGGCCGGATCAAACTCGATTTGGATCACTTCCGCGTGCCCGGTCTTGCCGGTGCACACGTCCTGATAGGTCGGATTTACCGTGGTTCCGCCGGCGTACCCGCTGGTCACGGATTTTACGCCCGGCAACATTTGGTACAGGGCTTCGGTGCACCAGAAACAGCCTCCGCCAAGGGTGGCGGTCTCAGTATGGTTGGTTGAGTTTTGCATAGGTGTAGTCTCAGCCGCCCCGATCGAAATGCCGAACACGAGCAGGCCGCAAATTGAAAATGTTTGTATCAGGCGATTCATTGAGCAAGTGCACCGTAGCATACCTCCAAGTCGGCAACAAACCCGTAACCTTACAGCGTGTTTTAGAAATACCGACTTGGTCGTGGGCGTATGGGGTTCGGAGTTCCGCCTTTTGGCGGCCCGGCGCCAAAACGGGCCTGAAGGCGGGACTCCAAACCGAATTCTAAAACACGCTCTAACAGCGGATTGCCGCCTATTTGACTAACTTTTCCTCAAGTACAACTTTCTTTATGTTTGGCAAAGAAAGACACGTAGAAGTCCAGGAGCTGTTTCCCGCGCCCGAGATACAGCTGGTTTCAACTGGCGAGGAGCAGTCGCGAGCGGCCTCGAGTGCGCCGGCGGCTCCTCCGGAGGAGGGTGCTCTCCTCGACGCGTATTCGCGGGCGGTGGTCCATGCGGCTGAGGAAGTAGGCTCGTCGGTGGTCAATATCGAGGTGCTCCGCCGCGATGGCAAACGGCAAGGCAGTGGTTCGGGATTTATCATTACGCCGGATGGCTTCGTCCTGACCAACAGCCATGTCGTGCACGGCGCCGAGCGGCTCGAGGTGATCCTGGCCGATGGCCGGCGCCCCGACGCCAGCCTGGTGGGCGACGATCCGGACACCGATCTGGCCGTAGTGAGGATTTACGCTCCGCATTTGCGACCGGTGCGGCTGGGTGGCTCCAGGGATATTCGCGTTGGTCAGATGGCAATCGCCATCGGGAACCCCTACGGCTTCCAGTGCACGGTAACGGCCGGAGTAGTGAGCGCTTTAGGACGCTCCTTCCGGGCGAGCACCGGGCGGCTGATTGATGACATCATTCAGACCGATGCCGCGCTCAACCCGGGCAACTCAGGCGGGCCGCTGGTTAATTCGCGCGGCGAAGTTATCGGGGTCAACACGGCGGTGATTCTGCCAGCGCAAGGGATCTGCTTTGCGATCGGGATCGACACGGCCAAACACGTGGCCGGTTGGCTGATCAAGGATGGCAAAATTCGCCGCAGCTACATTGGAGTTGGCGGGCAGAACACGCCCTTACATCGGCGCCTGGTCAGGCATTATCAACTTTCGGCCGCAACCGGAGTATTGGTAATCGCGGTCGCTCCAGACAGCCCGGCCGCGGATGCTGGATTGGCTGAAGGGGATATCATTCTGGAACTGAACGGAAATCCCGTGCCCTCGATTGACGCCCTGCATAAATTTCTCACAGGTGACCAAATTGGCGTCGAAGCCCGCCTGACAGTGCTCCGCCGGACAGAGAAACTGACCATCCCGATTCGGCCCGCCGAAGCTGTGGCGGGTTGAGACGGCTTAAGCGAACGCATCCCAAAGCTCCGGATCTTCGAGAGGAGGGCAAACTCTCCTTCCAGATTAGCGCGCCCGGAGCCAGACCGTTTTGAGATAGGCCGGCTCGGCGCGCGAGACCGGAAAGTCCGGAGGTTGAGGAAAGTACTGTTCTTGAAGAATTGCGCGCTTGGCAGCGTGCACGGGGGTCTTGATACTTTTCAAAAACTCCTCCGGCGGCCAGGCGGCGGTATTGCAGGAAGCGAACAGAACGCCTCCGGTCTTGAGAAGTGGCAATGCCGCGGCAACGAGCTTGGAGTAATCTTTGCTGGCCCGGAACGGGCCAAATTCCTTGGATCGCGAGAAAGTTGGCGGGTCCAGCAGGATCACATCGAACCGGCGGCTGCGTTTGTTAAAACGGCCCAGCCAATCGAACACGTCGCCAAAAACAAAATCGTGCCCCGCCACATCAATCCCGTTGGCCAGGAAATTGCGTTTTCCCCATTCGAGGTATTTTTTGGATAAATCCAGGCTGGTAGTAAGTGCGCCCCTTTTGGCAGCGCAAACCGAAAAGCCGCAAGTGTACGCAAACGCGTTCAGCACTTCGGGTTTCGATGCTGAATTTAATTGGTCTATTTCAAACAGCTCAAACCCCGCGGCGACATGACCACTGAGCAGCCGCCGGCGATTGTCGCGTTGATCCAGGAACAGCCCCACGGAGTAACCTTCATTAAAGCATAGCTCAAAAGTCAGGCTGTTTTCCAGCACCGTAAAACGCTCGGGCGCAGGTGATCCGAACAACAGCTTCGGCGAGACTTCGCTTTGCTCGACCGCGCGCGGGCTGGTGACCAGTCGTTTGTAATAGGCCGCCTTGCTGGTCATGCCCGCCGCCAATTCAGCCAGCGTGGCGCTCTGCTCCCGAGTCAGCGCCTGCGCGCTTTGCGCCAACAGGTACGGGCCAAGAACGTCCACGTAGCACCCCGGCCAGCCGTCGCTTTGGCCGTGCACAAGGCGGAAGGCCGTTGTCGAGCGTGGATCGATCAGCGCCTGGCGCAAGCTCAAGGTGGGATTGGCCAGGAAATCCGCCGGGGCATGGAACCGAAGTTCCTCCTGCGACACCGGATGCGCAAACCTGAGCTCAGCCGCATGGAGACAAAGTCTACGCGCAGGCGTGCCGCCGTAGCGAACATCGCCCAGGATGGGAATTCCGGCTTCTGCGGCGTGCACGCGGATTTGGTGAGTGCGGCCCGTGACGGGCTCCGCTTGCCAGAGGACGCGCTGTTCCTGTTGGCCAGGTGCTGGCACCTCCAGTTCGCGAAAACGAGTTTCGGCGATTTGGGCGCCACTCTCACTCGAACGGCTTATGTAACGATCGCCGATGCGAACCAGCCTGGTCCGCAAAGTGAACGCGCGTGAGGCGATGCTGCGATTGGTCAGCAGCACGTAGGTCTTCTTCACGTGCCTATGGGTGAACTGCTCAGTGAGCGAGCGATTGGCTTCTGCGGTTTTGGAAAAGACGATCAGGCCGGAGGTCTCTTTATCGAGGCGGTGGATGATAGCCAGCTGAGCCCATCGCGGTTCGCGGTGACGCAGCCATTCGTAGAGGCCTTCACCAGCGAAAGGACTGGGCGCGTGCGTGTTGAGCCCAGGTGGCTTGTTCACGACCAACAAATGGCCATCTTCGTAAACCAGGCAGGGAGGTTTCACCAAAAGCTCCACTGTCCTTTCCAAATGACCCAGGCGCCCAGCAGAAAATTCGTCACCCCATGGGCAGTCATGGCGTCACCGAGCCGGTTCTTTCGCACGACCAGGCCTTGATAGGCCAGGCCGCAAAGGATTCCCGCTACCCACCGATCGGGGTGTACCAGGCCAAAGATGACCGAGGTGACCACAAACGAGAGGGCGTGAAAATGGCCGAGCGGCATGGTCAGAAAATTCAACCGCACAAAATAGCGGTACAGAAAAGAGCGGTAGAAGACCTCTTCGAGCGGCGGCACAACCAGCGACGAACCGATCAGGCGCACTGCATTCCAGATCCACGCGCTCGCTGGAAAAAGTTCTTCCGGCTGCCAGCTCGCTTCAGGCTTGGCTAAGCGGGGATACAACCCGTCCAGGCCGATCCAGAGGGCACAGATAGTAACGCCGGTTACGACGGCTTCCCAGCTGATCTCCCAACGCATTTCCGGCACGAAGCGGCGCGTTTCCCAGATTAGCCACGCCCCAACTATGGTTTTGACCAGGTAGATCCAATAAGTGGAAGCGGGGCCGAGCTTACCCTGGGCATAAGTCAGCACCAGAAAAACAGCGAACGGAACAATGCGCGCGTACTCAGGCGAGGCAGCGAACTTTTGGCGGAGGAACGACATTGGCTGGGCATCATTCCGTTATCGTGGAACCACGCCAAGCGAAAAATGGTTTGAGGGGACCGATCGGACCTAGAGGAACTATAGGACCACTAAACTCTACGGTTCGAGGCTCAGCACGTTGGTATTGCCGCTGGCGACTAACACTACATTATCCCGATGAATGGCTTTGACCCGAAAGTCACGGACCCGGTCACCCTGAAACACCACCCGGCCATTGATCAGCGCCGAAGGATTACGCGGGTTGAACACGATGCTCTGAAGCTTCAGGGGCGGCGGGCTGGACGGCTGCGCCGGTTCGGCAGCGGCAACGTGATTGGTCGTGGCGACATCCTGCGCGGTGGGGTTCTGATTGGTTGCCGAGCCGCTTTGATAATTCGAATTCGCGGCTGTGGCCAAAGGTTCGGTCACGGTGAGTGGGTTCCCCACCGATGCCGGTGGACTCGTTGGGACAGCGGCGCCGACAGCCTGGTCACCCGGCTTAACAGGTCCGCCCGCTGTCCTGGCTTCCACGGTGATGGGTGCCGCCGATCCCGCCGTTGCCGCCGGGCTCTGCCTTTTCCATAACACCCAGAACAGGCATAAACCTGCGATAGCCAGCAGGGCCAGACCAATCGGAACGAATAAACCAGGCATGGATTGCACCGGCTGCGGCTCTGGCTCGACCGGACGCAGGTCCGGCACTCGCACCGGTGGGGCGGGATTTTCCTGGTGGGCCTGCCTGGCCCGCTTCAAGGCATCGTTGATGAGACTCATCCGTTGATACACCCTTCCAACTCCCGCACCGCGCGGCTGACCAGGCGGAAGTCGATTTTTTCACGTTGCGCCACAAACCCGGCGAGCAGCGCCTTGTCGCACACGGCGTTGACCAGGCGCGGAATGCCTTGGGTGTAGCGGTAGACGCGCCACAAAGCCGGCTTGGTAAAATAAGGCACGCCGTTCCCGCCGGAGACATGGAGCCGATGCCGGACATATTGGCTGACTTCCTGCCGGCTCAAGGGGGGCAGGTGATATCGGACTGTGATGCGCTGGCGCAGTTGCCGCAGGCGCGGGTTGTTCAGACGATCGCGCAGTTCCGGCTGGCCCATCAGGACGATCTGCAGCAACTTGCGGTCGTCGGTTTCCAAGTTGGAAAGCAGGCGCACCTGTTCGAGTAACTCATCCGTGAGATCCTGGGCCTCATCAACGATCAGGACGGCATCCTTTCCGCGTTCGACCTGCTGCAGGAGAAATTCGTTAATAACCGATACAGTATCCAATCGGTCCAGACCGCTGACCGGCAACCCGAACTCGATGGCGATGGCTTTGATGAGCTCGTCGGCGCTCATCACCGGGTTGAGAATCAGCGCCGTGGCGTACTGCTGTGGGTCGAGTTGTTCGAGCATTGCCCGGCATAACGTCGTCTTGCCCGCGCCGACTTCGCCGGTTAACTGGACAAAGCCTTTGCGCTCACGCAAGCCGTACAACAGATGGTTGTAGGCCTCGCGATGCCGCGCGCTATAAAACAGGAACCGCGGGTTTGGGGTAATATCAAAAGGCGGCTCGGTCAGGCCGTAAAAGTCCAGGTACACGCTCTTTGCGGAGCAGAAATGGTGCCGTCTGACAAAAACCACGGGTGGACACGGATATGACCCAAAATGAAGGCTTTATCTAGGCTTTGCGGTTTTCGAAAGAATTGCCGAGGCAAGAAAGGTCGCCAGGGTCACCTTCTACGGCATCTTTCCATCCTTAATTATCGGTGTCTAGCCGTGGTTGTCTTCCCCGTCCAGAAGCCAGACAGATTTGCCCAATAATCAGCGCTTCAGCTCGGTTTTGATTGCCCGGATAAGAGCGCGGGCTTCTTCAGGCGTGCCGACCGTGATCCGCAGAAACTGGCGCACCTGCGGCTGATCGAACCAGCGGACTAGAATCTTTCTTTCGCGCAGTTTGGTGAGCCACTCTTTGGCAGAATCGCCGGGTGGCCGGGCCAAAATAAAATTCGTCTGACTCGGAAGGACAACGAATCCAAGTGCGGTCAACTCACGCGTCAGAATCTGCCGCGTGGCAGTGATTTTGCGGAAGTTCGCTCGGTAATAGGGCAGATTGTCCAGCGTGGTGGCGGCGGCGATTTGCCCCAAACCGTTTACGTTGTAGCTGTCACGAATTCTGTGAAGCGCCGCAATGAGTTCGGCGTGGCCCACCAGGTACCCAACGCGCTGGAAGCACAGCGAATAAGCTTTAGAAAATGTTCGTGCGATCAGGACGTGGGAATAGGTCTGGCAAAGCTCGAAGGCGTTTTCATCGGCAAAGTCGACATACGCTTCGTCTAAAATGACGACGCCGCGCAGGCTTTTGCAGATCGGCTCAAGCTGTTCGATTGGGTAGCCCCGGCCGCTGGGCGCGTTTGGAGTGGTGATAAAGGTCAGGGCCGCTCGGAAATCCCAGCGTTTGCCTTGCTTCAACTCGGCGACGCTAGGCAACCCGAAATCCGCCTCCAATGGCACCGGGTGCGGGCTTGCTCCATGGATTTCCGCCAAGACCGGGTAAAGCGAATAACTTGGGGAGAAGAACTGCACGCGGCTGGCTGGTGCAGGAGCCCGCCCCACAACAGGCTCGACAAAACAACGCACTGCCATCGCCAATAATTCATCCGACCCATTGCCAACGATGATGTTTTCAGGGACACACCGATGGAGCCGGGCCAGTTTCTCGCGCAGAAACTGCGCCGTGGGGTTCGGATAAAGACGGAGCCGTCCGTCGGTCGCAGCCTTGATCGCAGCCAGAACCCGTGGCGAGGGCGGATAGGGATTCTCATTGGTGTTGAGCTTAATTAAGCCCCGAATCTTTGGTTGCTCGCCGGGGATATAGGGATCCAACCGCCGTACCAAGGGTCGCACGAAACTTGTGATGGAGCGTTCCTGACTCACAGGCGCACGTCGGCGCTCAGGGCGTGGGCGCCCAGGCCTTCCAGCTCGGCAAATTTCCTGACAACTGGCACGCCGCGCTTGAGCGCGCTGCGGTTGTACTCGACCACGCTGGTCCGTCTTTGGAACTGATCAACGGTTAATCCGGCGAATGATCTGCCTGCGCCGCCGGTAGGCAAAGTATGGCTCGGACCGGCGACGTAGTCGCCCAGAACCGTTGGTGACCAGGGGCCGATGAAAATTGCTCCGGCGGTGAGAATTTTTTCGGACAATTTACGCGCACCGCGCGTGATGACCTCGCAATGCTCGGGTGCGATCGAGTTGGCCAGCTCGATGGCTTGCTCGAGATTCTTCACCTGAATCAGCCAGGCATTCTCGAGCGAGTGCTCGATGAACGTTTGCCGAGCCAAGCCATCCAGCTGGCGGCTGATTTCTTTCTCAACAGCTTTAAGGAGCTTGCTGGAGGTAGTCAGTAACCACACCCGCTCGTGCCCCGAGCCGTGCTCGGACTGGGCCAGCAGATCTGCGGCGACAAATTTCGCGCTGGCGGTTTCATCGGCGATGACCAGCAGTTCGCTCGGGCCGGGCAGCAGATCGATGGCAACATGGCCGACCACCAGGCGTTTGGCCGCAACCACGTAAGCGTTACCGGGCCCGAAAATTTTCTGCACTCGCCGGACGGTCGCCGTTCCGTATGCCATCGCCGCGATCGCTTGCGCGCCGCCGAGGCGATAAATTTCCGTGGCTCCGGCGGTGCGCGCCGCAAAAAGCAGCGCGGGATTGATGCTCCCGTCGCGGCCGCATGGCGTGCACATGACAATTTCGCGGCAGCCGGCGGCCATCGCCAAAGGAATGGTCATCAGCGCGGTCGAGACCAGGGGCGCAGTACCCCCTGGAATGTAAATTCCGACGCGCTGAAAAGCGTCGAACTTCTCTCCCACAATGCCGCCATGCGAATTGCGCATCTGCCAATTCTTGCGCAGCGATTTGCGGGCGAAGGCAACAATGTTTTTTTCCGCTTCCGCGACCGCCGCACGTAGCAGGTCGTCGGCTTTCAGTGAGGCGGCGAGTAACTCCGCCTGAGTCACGGCCAGTTGCTCGGCTCCGAGTTTGGCTCCGTCGAACTTTTCGGTCAACTCCAGCAAAGCAGCGTCGCCGTGCTCACGCACTTGATCGAGAATAGCCCGGGTGCGTTCCTCGATGACCGGGTCAAACAGGCTCGAGGGCTGGGCCAGGACGCGTATTTGTTGGGCAAAATCACCGTCCGTGTGGCGAATGACTTTCATGTGTCTGTGACTCGCTTTGATTCGCGTCCCTTAGCGTGGATTCGCGGTTACTATTTGTGGTTCACGGTGATCCCCGGCCAATCGTCCGTGCGGAACGGCACCGCCGGCAGCCCGGATTCATTATACAAGTTGCAAACCGGATTGATATCCCACCCGTACCGCACTGCGACCGGTTTATCGATTCCCGGCGCTGAAACCACGATTTGCTTGCCATCAATCTTCGCGTCGCCCCAAACGAATTTGCGATCTTCACCTGCCACCGCGAAGCCTTTGAGCGGACCGTCCTTGGCGACTAGTCCGCCATCGACGTGATCGAAGTTGAGGCGGGCGGAATTACCTTCGACTTTCATGGATTTGTACCACGGACCGGAGTATTCGATCTTTTTGCCGTAAGTTTGAGCGAGGGCGCACAAAGCCAACCGCCGGCCCACCTCGGCTTTGTTCTTGGGATGGATATCCTTGTCATCGCCAATGTCGATGGCGAGAGCCAAACCGCAGTGAGGCACTGACTTTGCCGTCATTGACTGGGCTTCGCGCAATTCAGCCCATTCGTTCTGGCGCGGAGCCGGTTGGGTCGCCTGCCACGCGGCGAGTTGGACAATATAAAATGGGAAATCCCCTACGCCAAAACGCCGGCGCCAATCCTGGATCATCGCGGGCAGTAATCGGCGGTACTGGTACGCGCGTTCCGCGTTGGACTCACCTTGGTACCAAATGGCGCCCTTGATGGCAAAGGGCAGCAGCGGAGCGATCATGCCGTTATACAAGACGGTGACCACATTTGGGTTGTTGGCATCTTGCGGCACGGGCGGGGCGGGCAGTTTGTTGAACGGAACCGAGTCGCGCATCTGCCAATCACCCGCCAATGACAATGCGTCGCCTCCGTCTGCCGGCTTCAGAAACATTTGCTCGGCATTGCCGACCAGGCCACCAGCTCCACCGGTATCGAGCACCCGCACGCTGACGACATTGGCTCCCGGCTTAAGCACTGATGCTGGGACCGTATAGACCCGATTGAGGTCGTAGCGATTCATTTGTCCGACCTTCATCCCGTTCACGAATGTCGTATCGACGTCGTCGACAGGGCCCAGGCCCAACCGGACCGCTTTGCCCGACCAGTTGGCGGGCAGTTCGAAGCTATGACGGAACCAGACGATCCCGTCAAAATCAGGCAGACCCGCCTGCTCGAATGGTTGCGGCATGCGGACGGTCTTCCAACCCCGGGCCTCAAAGTCAGGCTTTGCCCAACCCTGACCAGTCCCAGGATCGTTCTTTTGACACCACGCCTCGTACTCGGCGTCGTAGTCCAGCGGTTTACTTTTGTTCGAACTGGCAACCTGTTCCAGTCTTTGGTCGAAATCGCCCAAGGGTTGGAGCCCTTCCGTGCTCGTCCAAGCTTCGGCAATCGTGCCACCCCACGAACTGTGGATCAGGCCGATCGGCACATTTAACTGTTGATACAATTCTCGTCCGAAAAAATATGCGGCAGCGGAAAATCCGCCCCAGCTTCCCTGCATGACATTGGCCGGACTGCAAGGCAGCCATCGGCATTGGGCGGTTTGCACCGGAGTGCTAGCGATCAGATGCGGTACGGTCAGCAGCCGGATGTGAGGGAAGTTAGCGTTGGCGATTTCGTTGGTGACATTGCAGTTGCCGATGCCCATTTCCATGTTCGATTGGCCGGAGCACAGCCAGACGTCGCCGACCAAAACATCCTGGACCGTGGCTTTTTGGCCATTGCCCGAGCCAACCACCGTCAGGGTTTGCGGTTCGGTCGATTCGCGCAGGCGATCCAGGTGCGCCGTCCATTTGCCATCCGCTTGCGCAACGGCCGTCTTTACTTGATTGCCGAAGGTAATCGTCACCTTGGTGCCGGGAACAGCCCAACCCCAGACCGGTACTTTGGTGCCGCGCTGCAGGATCAGGTGGTCTGAGAACAAGGGGTGCAGAAAAGGCAGGTCTGCCGTCGTTTGCGCGGGGGCCGAAAGAGCGGTCCAGGCCAGCAGCTGGATCCAGAAGAGCAGAGCGGTTTTTGGTTTCATGGAAAACGGAGTTAGGGGTTTAGCCGATGGTTTTCGCCACGCGATTGATGCCGCGATCTGCGGCCAAACGCAAAGAAAAACGGAAGGCCAGGCAAGCGGACACATTCGGACGACGATGGCGCGGATGACACCAGGCCTTATTTCACAGGTTCAACTGCTGCAGACAATGCGTGAGATAAGGCAAGAGCTGTTTCTTCCGTGAGACAATGTCCTTAAGCTCGTAAACGCCGGCTTCGAGCCGCGGATAATCCAGGCGTGAAATGAAGCGCGAATCGCCAACCGCCAGTAATAAGGAAGATTGGGTATTCACATCGGTAACCAGCAACGCCGAAAACAAATAAGCCCGCGAATTGCGATAGTGTTCCAGTGCTTCCAATAGCTCGGCTTTGCGTTTCCAGAACTGCGTGAACCCAACTTCTTCAATCTGGGCCACGCTGAAACGGACGCCATCTTCGTGGTATTCCTTGCAGTCGGTCGTGATGGCCTGGGACCCCGAGCGATGCGCCAGTGGCGAACCGGAGGCGAAGAGCTTTTCCGTGAACTCCCGGGCGTTAACCCCCGAGATTTTCTCGAGGCGCCGAAGCACCTCCTGGTCGACCGCCGTTGTGGTGGGGGAAGTCAGGTTCAGCGTGTCCGAAACCAACCCAGCCAGCAGCAGGCCGGCGACGGCGGGCGGCAAATCCACCCCGGACTGGAAGAAGCAATCAGCCACGATGGTACTGGTCGAGCCGACCGGCTCGTTGCGAAAGAGAATAGGTTGCTGGGTAGTGAGAGAACCAATCCGGTGATGGTCGATGATCTCAAGGATATCGACCTGGTCGGCGCCGGTCACCGCCTGGGACAGCTCATTGTGATCGACGAGGATGAGCTTGCGATCCAAGGTTTTCAGAAAATCGGTTTTAGACAGAATCCCCACCGTCCGGCCTTCCCCATCCACCACCGGGAACGCGTGAAAGGTCGAGGCTGTGGCTCGGCCACGAATCTCCGCCAGCGGGGTTTCCTGGCTAAACGCCAGAAAATTCTCATGCAACACATGCCGCACCGCAATGGACGCCCGGCAGAGGGCCGCGGTGGTGGCAGTGTCGTGCGGCGAAGAGACGACGCTGACCTGATTCTTTCGCGCTGCTTCGAGGGTTTTGGGTTCCATGCCCAGGCCGCCGGTCACAATCAGGACCCGCACCCGTTCGCGAATTGCGAGGTTCTGGATATCCCAGCGGTCGCCCACGACCACCGCCAGTTTGTCGTGCGGGTACTTTTCGAGCCGTTCGGAAAACGAGTCCAGCCCCATGGCGCCAATCATGAGGACCAGGTCCTGTTCTTCCGTTTCGTTGTGCGCCACGAGCAATTCTCCCCCCAGGGTCTGCGCCAGGTTTCGCAGCGAGGATAATACCCGGCGCGAGTCAATCAGCCGGTTGGCGGCCGGGAACAGAAACTTGCTGACTTTGAAGAGCGACAACAAACCGCGGCAGCGCTGTTGCTCATCGAGCACGGGCACGACGCGCAGATTGTGTTCGTCCATCAAGCCCAATGCTTCCGCGGCGGTGCTTCCCGGGCCGATGCTGCGCACCTGGGCTTGCATCACGTCGCCGACCTTGGGCGAAACATCCGCGATAAAGCGCGGCGGCGGCACACCAAAAGTGCGCAGCACGAAATCGATCCGATCATTGGTGTCACCGCACCGGGCGGCCACGGCCTCGGGCATGCCGGTCCTTCGCTTGAACTCGGCATACCCAATCGCCGAACAGATCGCGTCCGTGTCAGGGTTGCGATGTCCGATCACTAGAATTTCGCTCATGCCGTCCGTTTGAAATGTCTATCATAGCCTGACTTGGCAATCCTGTCGCCCGGGAGTTTTTGCTCGGTCAAAAGTGCGGGCGCGGTCCCGCGCCGCTGCGGCTGGGAAACCCAAAGCAAATCCTAGTGACATTGGACTTTCGAATCGGCGGAGCCCAAATCGCCGCCGCTACCGGCTGGCGTTCCGCCGGATCGATCTGCGATTCGGCGCAACACCCAGGCCGTACCAATCGTAACCGACGCCCCAATTAAAGTGAACCACGGCCAGAAAATCTCCGTGCCGAGATGGGCCATCCAGAAGCCTTTCGTCGCCGGCCACACTGGGAGCACCTCGATGGCGATCATCACACACAGTCCAACGAGCATCCCAGCGACCACCGGCAACGGCCGCGCCTTGCGCCAGGTCAGCGCCAGAATCAGTCCGGCCACCAGGGCCCCGCTGGTTAAACCGCGCAGTGAAAAGGCCGCGTTTAGAACGAAGGCGACCCGCCGGCTCAGATATGCCGCGATTACCAGCAAGCCCGCCCAGACCAGTGTGGACGCTTTGCTGAACCGCAGAAAAAACTCCTCGTTGCGTTTTGGCGAGAGCGGTTTAACGAAGTCCATCGTGGACACCGAAGACAGGGAGGTCAGCGCGGAACTCACCGAAGACATGGCCGCCGAAAGAATCGCCACGATCAAGAACCCCTTCAGGACAGGCGGCACTTCCGTCATCATAAAGATCGGGAAAATGAAATCATTGGCCTTAATCCCTGCGCCCGGCTTCGGCTCGGGGAGCGGTATTCGAAAAGGGTGATGCTGATAAAACACCCATAGCATCGCTCCGACCAGCAGGAACATCAGAAACAGCGGCAAAATGAGCGCTGCGCTCAGCAGGATGGCCCGGCGGCCATCGGCTACCGATTTGCAGGCCAGCACACGCTGCACAATCAATTGCTCCGCTCCGTGCGAGGACAAGACCAGTACCGTTCCCCCAATGAGGCCCATCCAGAGGTTGAACGGGGGGCCAAGCAGGAACTTCAGGGGCGGTGTTCCCGAAGTCGGCCACACGTTCAACCAGTGCAATTTGCCCGCTGCGGCCGCTTCGGACCAGAGGCCACTCGCCCCGCCCGACATTAGCGAGGGGATATAAATCAGCGCGTACGCTCCACCCAGGACAAACAGGCAGAACTGGAGCACATCGGTCCAAATGACCGCTTTGACTCCTCCCACATAGGTGTAAAGCAAAGATAAACCGACAAAGAGCAGAATGGCGCCGAGAATCGGATCGCCTGTTCCCAGGCCCAGCAGTTTATCGCCGAGCATCAGCTTGATCGGGATGCTGGCCACATACACCCTCACGCCCGCCGCCAGCGTTTCGCTGATCAGAAAAAAACCTCCTGCCGTTTGGCGCGCCGCTGGACCGAAGGCATTTCCGAACAGCTCGTAGGGCGAATAAATCTCGCCTTTGAAATATTGCGGCACCAAGGCAACGGCGATGATGATTCGCGCCAGCATGTATCCGAGGAGCATCTGCACAAAAGCGAGATCACTGCCGTAAGCCATGGCGGGAACACCGATAATGGTTAAGGCGCTCGTTTCAGCCGCGACAATGGACAACCCGATTCCCCACCACGGGACATTTCTGCTGCCCAGAAAATAGTCGCGCGTGGTGCGTTGATCTTTGCCGAACCAGACGCCCAGGGACACGACCCCCAGGAGGTACAGGAGTATCACTATCCAGTCACCCAGGGTGAAGTAGCCGTTCATGCCTGGGGAATCCAAAGGCCTATGGGTCTGGCAGGAAATCCGAAATCCGAAGGCCGGAACCCGAAGGAAGGCCGAAACCCGAAACCCGAAGGCCGAACTGACGCGGGTGCGCGACAACGCGACGAGAACGCCGAGGCGCGAAGCCCGAAAGAGTAATTGAGCACCGAAGCAATATGGCCAAGCTCACGTGATGAGACCAGCTCCGGCTTTGCAATTTGCGGTGGCGTTGGAAGTGTGTTCTTCGGAGTTGTATCTAGTTTCGGCCTTTGGCCTTCGGATTTCCCCGCGGCTACGCCGCCGCGTGTTGCCGCAGCAACTCTTCCACCGCTTCCGGCAAGCCGTCGCAGAGCCTTTCGAACAAGTCGCGGCACTGGCGTTCCGAGAGCTGAAGCATGCGCGCCGCCGAGTAGATGAATCCCCGAGTGGTCTGGTGGGCATACCCAAGGAGCCCCTGGCGCAGAGCCAGCGAATAAATTTCCAGTGTCAAGCCATACACCAGCGTGTGCCAGCCATGGGCCAACCCGATCTCCACCGCATGCAAGTACCGCTTAACCATCCGCTCGTCGCGAAGCGGCCGCAGTTTTTGCAACTGCGCCTGTCCCACCCGCCGGCTGGCGGTCGCAAATCTCTGCAGCCGCCGCTCCGTGCAAAGCTCCTGGTCCAAGGCCACCAGTTCGCGCAGTTCGTTGCGCGAGGCATGCCCGTGCGCCGCCTGGATGGCCGGCAATTCCAGCGGCAGGACGATCTGCGCCTGGTACTCCCGCAGGGCCCGCTCGAGCGAGGCGACGTCGTGCACCGGCGGCAGCCGTAGCTCCGACGAGACCGATCCGAGCGTCAGCAGCCCGTCGGCCGAACCCAGTTGTTCGGCCAGCGGATGCCAATCGCCCAGCCATTCGGCGGCGTCGTTGAGCGCCAATTGTGTCTGCTTGACCATGTTTCGGGCGAGTCGTGCGGATGTCCGGCAACCCGCGAATTCAACTTTTACCGTGCACTGCCGACCGCAGGAACGCCAGTGGCAAAGTTGCAAAAACGGAGAAAAAACTCTTGCGCCCATTTTTGGGTTTTGTCTAAAGTTTATTCGGGCTAATTGCGCCAGTTAGGACATTTGATTTTGGCATAAAGAAAGATCTCTCATGGCTTCTGTCGACTTTGCGGTCGGAATCGGTGGCGAGAATGGACAAGGCATCGCCAGCACCGGGGATATTTTGGCGCGCATTTTCGCCCGCCGCGGACTCCACCTCAACGCCTATAACGCTTACCAGTCCATCATTCGCGGCGGCCACACCTTTCTGACCATTCGCGCCAGCGACGCTCCGGTCCGGAGCATGGGCGACAAACATGACTTCCTGATTCCACTCAACCAGGATTCCCTGGACCGCCACCTGCGTTTGATGAAAGCCGGTTCCCGGGTCGTGTACGACTCGGACAAACTAAAACCCGGCGAAGCGGCGGCCGGCGTCCAGTTGTGCCCGATGCCAATGAAACAGATTTGCGGCGCCAACAAACTGGCCGCCAACACCGCGGCACTCGGGGCTGTGCTCCAAATGCTCGGCATCGAGTCCGAGCCCCTCGAGACCGTCATCGCCAGGCAATTTAAGAAAAAGGGCGATGCCATCGTCGCCGAAAACGTCGGCATCGCCCGCAGAGGCTACGAGTACGCCGCACAGAATTTTAAACCCCTCGGCGCGCCGGTCCCGAAATTCGACCGGCCCAAGGGCGTCGTTACCGGCAATCAAGCCACGGCCATGGGCGGGGTGGCTGCGGGTGTGAGATTTTACGCCGCCTATCCGATGAGCCCCTCGACCGGTGTGCTGATGTGGATGGCTTCCCATGCGCGCCAGCTCGGGATCATGGTTCGGCAGGTTGAAGACGAAATTGGCGTGATGAACATGGTGATCGGTGCCGCCCACGCCGGCTGCCGCGCCATGTGCGCTACCTCCGGCGGCGGCTTCGCTCTAATGAGTGAAGCGGTCGGGATGGCGGGCATGATCGAGACCCCCGTGGTCTGCGTGGACGTGCAGCGCGCCGGACCCGCCACCGGGGTGCCAACCAAGACCGAGCAAGGCGACCTCTGGCAATTGCTTGGCGCCGGGCAGGGCGACTATCCCCGCCTGATCGTGGCGCCTTCAAGTCAGCTGGATCTCTTCCTCACCATCCCCGAGTTGTTTAATTTGGCCGATAAATATCAATGCCCAGGACTGGTGCTTGCCGACCTGCTCATCTCGGAGGGCACGTCGAGTGTCGATCCCGCGGCGTTGGATTTCAGTCCCAAGATCAATCGCGGCGAAATCATTTTCCCCAACGGGAATGGAAACGGCAACGGCTCGGACAATCCCTTCGGCGGGTGTAACGACAACAGCTATCTGCGTTATCGCAACACTCCCAGCGGCATTTCCCCACGCGCGGTCCCAGGCGTCCCAGGCCACATCCATGTCGCCGCCACAGACGAACACGATGAAGACGGCACACTTATCAGTGATGAATATACCAATCCCATCAAGCGGCGCATGATGGTCGAGAAGCGGGCGCGCAAAATGCAACCTATCCTGGCCGATATCGCCGCGCCCAGGCTTTTCGGCCCGGCGCAGGCCCAGGTCACCCTGGTTGGCTGGGGTTCAACCACCGGTGTCATCCAGGAAGCGGTGGAACACCTCGCCGCCAACGAAGGGATCGTGGCCAATCATTTGCCGATAAAATGGATCGTGCCTTTCCATGGCGAAGAAATCCTGCGCCTCCTGTCGGCCAGCAAGCGGGTCGTCATCGTCGAGAATAATTATTCCGGACAATTCGCGCGGTATCTGCGTTCCGAGACTGGGTTCTCGGCCCACGGTCATATTCGCAAATACGACGGCGAACCTTTCCGTCCGCACCACCTTGTCGAGGCGATTAAAGACCAACTCGCCGGCCGCACCACCCTTTCGGTGCCCGCCCATGAAATCATGGTTTAGATTTTGCGGGAACACTTTGGATTACATTTAAACATGAGCACTATTATCGAACCTACACCCCCGATCGAGGCCCCCAAGTCCGCGGTCTATTTGATCAAGGATAGTTACAAGGGCAAGATTCACCCGGACTGGTGCCCGGGGTGCGGCGATTTTTCGGTGCTTTCGGCGTTACAGGCGGCTTTGTTTGAGCTTGGCCTTAAGCCACATCAGGTGGTCGTCATCAGCGGTATTGGCTGTTCCTCCAATTTGCCGGGTTTCATCAACACCTATGGCATGCACACCCTGCATGGCCGGTCCCTGGCCGTGGGGACGGGCCTCAAGCTCGGCAATCACGAACTCAAGGTGATTTGTGTCGGCGGTGATGGCGATGGCTACGGTATCGGCGGCAACCATTTCCTCCATACCATGCGGCGGAACGTGGACCTGACTTACATTGTCATGGATAATCAGATTTACGGCCTGACCACGGGCCAGACCTCTCCGACTAGTGCCAAAGGCATGAAAACCAAGAGCACACCCCACGGAAATGTGGAAAACGCCATTAATCCCATGCCGTTGGCCATGATTGGGGGGGCCACCTATGTCGCTCGTGGGTTCAGCGGAAAGCAAAAGCACCTGGTCGACCTTTTAAAAGGCGCCATCACTCACAAAGGCTTTTCGCTTGTCGACGTTTTCAGCCCGTGCGTCACTTACAACAAGGACAATACCTACCAGTGGTTTAATCCGCGCGTTAAAATTCTCGAAGAGCAAGGGTATAACCCAACCGACTTCCACAAGTCCCTGGAGAAAGCGTACCAGTGGGGCGAGGAAATCCCCATCGGCTTGATCTATAAAAATACCGAACTTCCCAGCCTCGAAGACCTCGAACCGGTCCTCCACGATGGCAACGGGCCACTGGCCTGGCGCAAGTTGGGTATCACCGATGAACAGGCCCAAGCGCTCATCAACGAGTTGCTCTGAACATCGCGCCGGCGACTTTCCGTCGTGGCGCCATCCCACAGCCTGAAAAGCGCCGCAGCGCCAGACGCGCTCCAAAGCTTTCCGAACTCCTCGCGGCCAGCAATCTGCGGTTGCCTGAATCTTGGGGATGTATCCGCGGATCACCCAAGGGTCGGCGGCACTGTCCTGTTTTCCGAGCACTTCTCCTTGGGCACCTCGAGTTTGCTCACGATTCGCAACCAATGCGTGCCGTGCCAGAAAAGCTTGCCGCACCGGCCACACACGAAGTATTCGTCCTGCCACCGGTAGGTCCGCGGAGGAATCTGTTCGCGCAAGGCCTCCTTATTTCCTTTTCGCTGCTTTGAGAATGCGACTGCGACTCATACAGCGAATATTCCACCGTCCGCTCAATTATTTCCACAGGCCGGCCGAGGGCACAAGCCAAGCCCGAATACTGGAATAACCTCTGATTCCCCTCTGTGGTCGCCCCGAAGCTGCCGGGCACTAATTCGGATTCCGATTTCAGGCGTTAATTCGCGGCCAATTCACCAAACCTTTGCCGGCCGTTTGGGGTGTCCACCCCGTTGGGGTTTAATGCCACCGCGCTATCTTGGGTCCATGAATACAACCGACATCCAAGACAAAACCGAAGAACTCAAAAATCAAGCACGAGACTGGAAAGAATCCGCTCAACAATGGCAGCAGGCTGCCATGGAGCGCGCCCGCAATGCCGCTCAGGCCACTGACGATTATGTCCGCGAGAATGTATGGTCCACGGTCGCCCTGGCGGTACTCGCCGGCTGTGCGCTGGGCTTTTTGCTCGGCCGTTCCCGCGACTGATTCGGCGTCTCATCACAATCCCGACACGGAGCCCTTGTCTGGACTTTCTGGCGTGCTAGGTTCGCGCCATCATGCGAGTTCCAGCCGTGTCGGTTCTTTTGGCTCTGCTAGCTTTGGTCTCTTCCAGCCGGGCAGACGATTGGCCACAATGGATGGGGCCGCGGCGGGACGATTCCTGGACCGAACGCGGCATTGTGGATCATTTCCCGCAAAATGGGCCGCCGGTTCTTTGGCGCGCCCCCATTAACGGAGGCTATTGCGGTCCGGCGGTGGTCGGAAACCGTCTCTTTGTGATGGACCGGCCGGTAAAGACTTCATCGGAAACAAATGGCGTCAAAGAAGAGCGCGTGCTTTGCCTCGATGCTTCAACCGGCAAAGCGCTATGGGAACACTCCTACCCCTGCTCCTACAATATCGGGTATGCCGCCGGACCCCGCGCCACTCCGACCGTTTCGGCCGGGCGGGTCTTCACTCTGGGCGCCATGGGTGACCTGCTTTGTTTACAGGCCGATTCCGGAAAGGTTCTGTGGGCGCATAATTTTCCCCGGGACTATCACCTGTCCAAACCACCGGTCTGGGGTTGGGCCGCCCATCCCTTGCTCGATGGCGACCGGCTCATTTGCCTCGTCGGCGGGACCAATAGCGCGGTGGTCGCGTTTCACAAAGATACCGGCAAGGAGCTTTGGCGAGCGTTGACTGCGGAAGAAATCGGCTATGCGCCGCCGGTTATCTACACCATTCACGGCCAACGGCACCTCATCATCTGGCATCCGGACGCCGTCAGTGGCCTGGATCCGGAAAACGGCAAACTCCTCTGGTCCCAGCATTACCCGGTCGGCGGCGAACCCAAACGGCCTGAGGTGACCATTGCCATGCCCAGGCTGGAAGACGACAAGCTCTTCCTGACCTGTTTTTACCAGGGATCGATGCTGCTGCAAATCACGCCGCAGGGGCCGCACCTCCTCTGGAACCGTCGCAGCACCAGCGATGAGGTGATGAACGATGGTCTCCATACCGTCCTGGGCACGCCGCTGTTCCAGAACGGATACATCTATGGCGTGTGTGGTTTTGGCGAACTCCGGTGCCTCGATGCGAAGACGGGAGATCGCCAATGGGAAACCTACGCCGCAACCACCGGTCAGAAAGCATTCTTCGCGAACGCTTTTCTAACCACCCATGACGACCGGACGTTTCTCTGGAACGATCAGGGTGAACTGATCATCGCCCGGCTCAAACCAAGTGGCTTTGAAGAAATAAGTCGCGCCAAGCTCCTTGAACCGCTCGAAAAAACCCGTGGCCGAACGGTGACCTGGTGCCATCCAGCCTACGCCAACCGCTGCGTCTACGTCCATAACGGCAAAGAACTCATCTGCGCCTCCCTGGCCGCCGGCTAACCCCGCCGAGCGGTCGTTTTAACCGCCTCTTGGTGGAGAAATCCATGTTCAACCCGGCTTGGTCATGCTAAATGAACCCCATGACGAACTGGATGCTTTGTCACTTGCCAACCCTGCGGCTCTCAACGTTCACCCCCCGGCTGATCTTCTTGACTCTGTTAGGCAGCGTCTCCTCTATGTATGGCGCTGCGCTCGGCATGTTCGAGAATGAAACCGACATCGGTAATCCAGCCAAGCCAGGCCATGCAGCTTTCGACTCCGCCACAGGAGCCTACTCCGTTTCCGGCGGCGGCGAGAACATGTGGTTCACCAATGACGCGTTCCATTTCGTTTGGAAAAAAGTCTCAGGTGATTTCGTGCTCGAGACGGCCCTCGAATTCCAAGGCGCCGCAGGCAATGCTCATCGCAAGGCTTGCCTCATGGTCCGGCAAAGCCTGACCGCCGATTCTCCTTATGTCGATGTCGCGGTGCATGGTGATGGTTTGACCTCGCTGCAGTTTCGCGAAAATCCAGCCGGCTTTACCCACGAAATCCAGGCGAATCTTACCCGTCCGCAGCAGATCGGCATCGCTCGCCAGGGCGAGGTCTTTTACCTGGGGGTTCCCGATTCCGCCGGGGTTTTGTCACCGGCCGGTCCGTGCATGCGCATCAAATTGTCTGACCCGGTCTACGTCGGTCTGGCGGTCTGTTCGCACGACGACAAGGTTATCGAGACGGCAAAGTTCTCACAGGTGAAATTATCGGCGCGGGTAGCGGCAGCGGACACAAAACCGGTTCTCCATTCTACAATCGAGATCGTGCCGATTGGTTCAAAGGATCGCCGGGTCGTTTATCATACGCTGGATCACCTCGAAGCCCCCAATTGGACCCGAGATGGCCAGAGCCTCCTGTTTAATTCCGGTGGTCATATTTATCGGTTGCCAGTTAAAGGCGGAACTCCGGTTCTGCTCGAGACCGGCTTTGCCAATCGCTGCAACAACGATCACGGCTTATCATTCGACGGAGCACAACTGGCGATCAGCGATCAATCGCGTGGGGGCAAATCTCTCATTTACATTGTCCCGGCCACCGGCGGCACGCCCAGGCAGATTACTCCGGTCGGTCCCTCCTATTGGCATGGTTGGTCGCCTGACGGTTCAACCCTGGCTTATTGCGCCGAACGCAGCGGCGAGTTCGACGTCTACACTGTCCCCGCTGCCGGCGGCGAAGAAAAACGCCTCACCACCGCCAAGGGCCTCGATGACGGCCCCGAATATACCGCCGATGGGAAGTTCATCTATTTCAACTCCGACCGCACGGGGACTATGCAGATCTGGCGCATGAAGCCCGATGGCAGCGCCCAGGAACAGATCACGTCGGACGAGTTCAACAATTGGTTTGCCCATCCCTCACCGGATGGCAAATGGATTGTCTTTTTGTCGTACGAGAAGGACGTTAGTGGCCACCCAGCCAATAAGCCAGTCCGTTTGCGGCTGATGCCACTCGGCGGCGGTCCCATCCAGGATCTTGCGCGCTTGTTCGGCGGTCAAGGCACCATGAATGTTCCGTCCTGGTCACCCGACAGCCGGCAGGTGGCATTCGTCAGCTATGAATTGATTAGCCCGTGAGGCTCGGAGTTTCGGCTCCAGCCGAGGCGAGCCAGGAACAAGGCTTTGCGTCGAGCCGCGAGTTAGTTAGTTCCAGTTCGTCTATCACACAGCTTGAAGGCGGGACTCCAAGCTGGGGATGCTTTTGGGTATCCCAACGCGGCGCGACACGCCTCGGTTCGAAGGCACAGGGGAGAGCAAGCCGCTAGAACAGCTTACTGACCGCCGTGCCAAGCACGCTTAGAGGGCCTTGATCCTCCAGGCCTTCAGTGGCCTGGTCGAGTTTCTGCAAGGTCAGTTTGGCGTTTCGGTACAGCTCTTGATCGTTTACCACCTTGCCGATCGTGCCCTGGCCTTGATTGATCTTTTGCAGGATCTCTTTGAGATTGGTCATGGACGCAGTCGTTTCGTGGTAGAGGGTATCGTCATGGAGCAGTTTGCCGACCGTGCCCTGGCCCGCATTGACCTGGTCAATCACCTTGCGCGCGTCGGCCACTGTGGCTTTGATCTCGTCGGAGGTGTTCTGGAGGTTCGTGACTGCGGCGTAAGCCGAGTTGTACAGCGATTCATCATAGATCAGCCGGCCGACGGTACCCTTGCCGGAGGCAATTTGGCTTGAAACCAGTTGCAGATTGGCGATGGTCGCAGTCAGGGGGGCACGGTTGGCTTTAAGAAAATCGGTAAAGGGACCCAGGAGGTTGTCGATTTTATCCCCGGTAAAGCTCTTGGTCAGGTTTTCGACTCCACTGGCCACGTTATCAATCTTGGCCATCATGGCGCTCAAATCCGGTTGTTCCGCCGTGGTCAAAACGGTGCCGGGCGCCGCTAAAGGCGAACCGGGTGTGCCGAAGTCCAGGGCTACAAAATTTTGACCCAGGAGCCCTGTGAACTTCACGGTGGCAACACTGTCCGTGCGAACGGCGACGTTCTTGCGGAGCTTCATCGTGACTAAAACCTTGTTATTGGTCTCGTCCAATTGAATGTGCTCGACCCGCCCGACCTCGACGCCGGCCATCTTTACCCGGTCGCCTTCTTTGAGGTCCTGGATGGTGTTGAAGAGCGCTTTGAGTTCGTAGCCACGTTGAAATCGTTCCACGCCGCCAACGATTTCCAGAATGAGCACCGCCGCAATCACGGCGAGCGCGACAAAGATACCCAAACGAGTTTCGAGGCTGTTCTTCATAGTTTGATCCAGTTCTTTTGGTACTCCAGGAACGGTTTAAAAGCAATGGGTGAGCTGGGTCTACCCGCTCAGCAGTCCCTTAGCCACGGTGGTACTGCGCATTGAGAAAATCACGGACCCGTCGATCCGAGCAGCGTTTAACCTCCTCCGGGACTCCGATCGTGAGGATGTTGCCGTCGCTAATCACCGCGATGCGGTCGGCGATGCCAAAAGCCAGCTCGCGATCGTGCGAGACGACCAATGAAGTCACGTGGATGCGCTCGTTCAATTTGACGATTTCTTCAGCGACGACAATCGAGGAAATCGGGTCGAGTTCACTCGTCGGTTCGTCATAAAGGATGAGTTGCGGCTCAATCACCAAGGCCCGGGCTATCGCCACCCGTTTTTTCATGCCGCCGGAGAGTTCGCTTGGCATTTTATCTTCCGCCCCATTGAGCCCGACGCTTTCGAGCGTGTCGTGGACAATTTGAGCGATTTCTTCCGGAGACTTGAGCCGGTGTTCGACCAGGTACAACCCCACATTCTCGCCGACGGTCAGGGAGTTGAGCAGCGCGCCGGACTGGAAGACCATCGCCAGGCGGTGCTCGTCCAGGACATTGGAAGTCTGAATTGATTTGCCTTCCAGAAGGATTTCACCGGCATCCGGCGCCTCCAGACCGATGACGTGCTTAAGCAGGACGGATTTGCCGCTGCCGCTGGGCCCCATCAGGACGAAAATCTCGCCCGGCTTGACGTCGAAATCGACGCCTTTAAGCACCTCGTGACCGTTGAAGCTTTTGCGCAAGCCCTGAACCTGAACTCCGATGCCTTGCTGCTGGTTGGGCGGAGAAGGGCTCATGAGCGCAACAGGATTCGGGTCAGGATGTAGTCTAAAATAACAATCAGGACGATGGAATTAACCACCGCTTTGGTGACGGAGCGTCCGATACCGCGCGGTCCGCCGATGGTGATCAGACCCTGATGGCAGGAGACTACGCCAATGATTAACGCGAAGATGAAGCTTTTAAAGACGCCGTTGATTACATCCTTGATCTGGACAATGTCACGCAAGGTTGTGAAAAACGCGGCAAAGGAGATATCAATTCTCGAATTGGCGGTGCACACAAAGGCCCCGCCGAGCCAGCCAACCAGGATCGCGAAAATGACCAGCAGCGGCAGCGCCACCGCGATGGCCAGGAGCCGGGGAAGAACCAGATAATGGATCGGGCTGATATTCATGGTGCGCAGCGCGTCAATCTCCTGGTAAACGCGCATCGAACCGATCTCGGCGGCCATGGCCGACCCGATGCGCCCGGCAATCAGAATCGACATCATGACCGGCGCCAGTTCTTTGCAGATGGAGATTCCGACCACGCCACCTACGGCGTTGGCCAGGCCGCGCTCGACCAGGACCGGGCCGGTTTGCAGCGCAATGACCCCACCGATGAAGAACGACAGAATGCACACCATCAACAAGCTCGCGTTGCCGATTTCGAAGAACTGATCGAAAATCTTGTCGCGCTGCCGCCAGCTGCGCGGCATGGCCAGCAGCGTGCGCCACAACAAGATCACCATTTCGCCTATGTTTTGAAACATACCCAGGTGCGGTCAGTCTGCCCCATCGATCGTTATTTCACTGCGGCGGAAGTGCTTCGCCGCGGAGTCGTGTTTGCCAAGCGTAATATAAAAAACGCGCGTACGCGCGCCTTCCGGCCCCGATTGGTACTGGAAAAGCCCAAAAAAGAGCGAGACTTTTTTACGGCCCGGAGCCAAGTCCCGCCGGTACAGGTTCCAGAGCAGGGACTGGCTGGCGGTGCCCCGACGGGGGCTGGACTCCTGACGCCAGACTGACCACAGCGGCGAATAATCACGCTCGATCTTATGGCTGCCCTGGACGAATGGTTCCAATGGGTAAACTACCTGTAACCTGGTGTTCCCAATGAAGTCACGGCGTTTTAGGAAAAAAGGCCACAAATAAGTGCGCCGGGAGGCCGCTTTGGTTTCGGTATTCCGGTCGATGGTGTCGGAGTACAGAAAGAAAACGATCCGCACCCGGGTCCGGTCGAGGGGAGCGAGTCGCGCGCGGTTGAATTTATAAATCGGCCACAGGTAAAAGTCGTCTTGGAGGGTAGCCGTGTGAGCCCGGCTAAAAAACGGCCACACCCGCGTGGTCGTTTTGCCTTCCCCCCTCGCGTATTCCACCAGCGGCCAGGGGGCGTCCCACTCGCGGTATTTCTTTTCGCGATCATCAATTCGCGAGAAGAACGGCCAGAGCACCGTCGTGGAGTCGCGTAATTTGGAACGCTCGAAACTGTAGAGCGGCAGCGCGCCTTGTTGCCAAACTTGGTTGGTGGTCCCGGTGCCGGTGTGGTCGTTGAAAAAAATCGGCCACAGGACGAACCAACTATCATGCCCTGGCACAACCACCTGGTCGTTAAACCCGTTGGTAATTGTGGTAAGGTCCTTGTGTTCGTGCCCAAGCAAAGGCCAGAATTGCCACCCGTTCAGACCGGGACCGTGTCGCAAATGGAAGAACGGATATACGTAGTTGTCGGTTATGACGCCTTTCTTCACCGATTCACCGAAAATCGGGAACATCACAAAGTAAATTTCATCACGAAAAAGCCGGTGCTTCAACCGGCCATAAAACGGAAAGACCGCCGTGTAGTCTTCACCAGGATCGGACGAACGCTGTTGGAAATACAGTGGGAAAATCGTGAATCGGGTTCGCGAGCTGTCCGTCGGGGATAAACCGCCCGCCAGACTGAGTAATTGAAACAATTGCCAGCGATATTGGGAGCCATACCGATCATAGGTCAGCAGAGGATAAAGAAGATCGAACTCCTTCATTTCCGTGGCCTCATCGGTGGCGAGAGAAACCAACGGAGGCACAGCCCAGGTTTGTCGGGTCTCCACTTGCTCCTTATAAAACAGCGGGCCGGCCGCCTCGGTCCGCTCGCCGGGGCTGAGGGTGAGATAAAAGCGGTCGTAGAGAGGACCGGCGCTCAAGCCGTCGCCGGCTCGTGCGGATAACAAGCCGCACACGAGGAGCAGCAGACAGAAAAGCCAGGGCTTGTTGTTTCCTGAGAGGAGCAGGCACCGCGAGAGACGCCGGGCTGGTGGGGAGCCCCGTCGCGCGCGAGGATCCGATCGACGCCCGCGCGCCCTGATGCGGGGGACCCTTTTCATCGAGGTTGATAACGTCATCGCCACTCTTATTCTGCGCTCAAACTTGAGGTCTTGGACCTCGGTTCCTGGTGACCTAGCGTCGCGGGTGCATTCTCGGCGCCAGGTCGTTGTTTTTCCTGTGGCTTGCGAGTTAACAAATTGAGCAAGGCGGGGAGGAAGGTCAGACCCGCGATCATACAAGTGGCCAATCCGCAAGACATGACATAACCGAGGCTTTGGATGCCCTGGTGCTTGGCCAGGATTAAGCTGCCGAAGCCAGCAATGGCGGTCAGGCCCGAAACCAGCACCGCCTTGCCGGTACTCCGGGCGAGGATATTGGCGGTTTGTTCTTCGGCGTAGCGGTTGAGAATATGGATTCCATTGGTCACTCCGATTCCGATTACCAATGGCAACGTCATGATATTGGCCGGGTTCAGTTGTACATCAAATAGGCCCATCAGGCCGCCCAGCCAGATGAAGCCAACGCCCACCGGGACGAGAGCCAATGCCACGCACAATGGACTGCGGAAATGGAACCAGACCAGCAGGACAATTGCGGCCAGTGAGTAGCGGGCGGCTTCTTCGTAACTGCGTTTGAGCAAATCGGTGTAGTAGTACAACTGGACCGGGGTGCCGGTCACGTTGGGATAGACCGATTGAACCTGATCGATGAACTCTTTTTGGTTTTCTCGCTTCCAAACATCCTTTTTCGGATAGACCATCAGCAGGTATTTGCCCGTAACGCCCACAAATCGGTCGCGCAACGCCTGCGGCAGATCCGCAACGCGCAGCGGCGAATCGCTGTCCTGATGTTTCATCGCCTCGAAGGTCTCGCGTACATCCTGGAAAAGCGCTTGCTGGTAAGCTGCCAGTTTCAGCGAGTTGGTTTGGACTTTGACCGGGTTCCCGCGCAACATTTGTTTGCGCAAATCGCCGACGGCTGCCCGGAGTGATTCAAGTTGTTTGGCCAGCGCCGGTTCATCTTTGCGCACCTCGTCGTCCGCCGCCCCGAGATATCCATAGAGCGAGTAGAGCGTTTGGCTTAGTTCGGGAATATCCAGCGGTCGCGGGTCGGGTGGGTCGAAAGTAATCGGCGCCAGCTCGGCCTTGATTTCTCGCACCAATTTGAGTTTCTCGGACTGGTCGCCACCCAGGTATTTGGTAATGGACTCCACTCCGGCTACCGCCGGCAGGTTCGTGAGGCGGGCCATCAAAGCATTGGCATTCGCCTCGTTGGTGGCGATCACCGCGCCGAAGAGAACCGATTTATCGGCCGAGTTGAGCAGTTTCTTTTCAAATTCGACGGCGGGCAAACCGGCGCTTTGCATGTGCAACAAATCATAATCGAAATAGACCTTGGGGATTTGCGTCGCCGCCAGGGCGCATAACCCAACCGTTACGCAGGTGACCAAAACCGGCCGCTGCAGCCACAGATTCTCAATTCGGGCGCGGCGCTCGGCGATATCCGCGACGTCGTGATCGATCCGGTTCTGCCGGCCTCGCAGCAGCAGCACTGGAAGCATGGTCATCATTGGGATCAGGCACACCAGCAGGCCGCCGCCGCAAATGATTCCCATCTCCTGAATTCCCTTGAAATCCGTGAAGGCCATCGCCAGGAAGGCTCCCGCGGTAGTAAATGCGCCCGTAAAAATGCCCTGACCTGTGTAGACGATGGCCTTGACCAGGGCATCCTGCTCCGTTCGACCCCGGCGCAACTCTTCTTCGTACCGGGAAATCAAGTGCACGCCGTAATCAATGGCCAGCCCGATGAGAATCGGGACGAAAGTGATGGTCAGAATATTAAGATGTCCGACCATCAAAGTGGCAAAGGCCATGGTGTAGCCCAGGCCCACAATCAAGCACAGCGTTGCTTTGACCGGGCGGCCGGTCTCCTGGTAGCCGTAGATGAAGATCAGGGCACAGACCAGCAACGACACGATACTGGCCACAGTCGTGTCCTTTTGCGATTGCTGCATTTCATCATGCTCGAGCACCGGCTCACCGGTCAGCCCTACGTTGAGGCCCGGCACTTCGATTTTGACCTCCTCAACCAGACTGCGCAGCCGCTCGACAGCTGCCCCATTCAGTTCGTCGCGCGGAGCCTGGGCGGTGACGAGGAAAATCCGGCCATGGGCGAAGGTAACGTACATCTGTCGCTCGGCTTCCTGCGTTGCGTCATCGGCCTGGCTGTTGGTGCTGGTGCCGGAGCTGAACAGCGCGGTGATTCCTGGTGAGAGCGGCGGCCCCGGCTGTTTGAGGCTGGCGGTGCCTTGAGTCACGATCCGTTCCACCGCGGGAAGGGCTTTGATCATCGACTCGTTTTGGGCATTTTGCTCGGCCTTCGCGGTGCGGAAACCGGTATTAATCATGCCGAAGAGCGAAACCAGGTTCGTGGTATGAGTGAATTTCTCCAAAAACGGCCGGTAATCGCCCAGGGTCTTTTTCAGATCTTCCAGGTCCTGTTCGGGCACGAAAAGCAGTGCCTTAGGCCCCAGCATCTTCAAGTCACCCTTATAGAAAACGTCACGAAACAGATTGGTCTCGGTTTCAAGCCTGGCGCCTAGCCGTTCAACAAACTGGCGGTTCTTTTCAAGATCTTCACTCTCGACCACGACGACCAGGTCATCCTGGGTGGGGAACTCTTTCTTAAACTTGAGGAAGTTCTGATGGTACTTTTTGTTCGAGCCGACCAGGTCGTCCCGGTTTGTGTCGAAGTCAAGATAGCGGACAGTGTAAAGAACACATAGGACGAACAGGACCAGCTGCGGGTAAAGAAACCAGCCACGCCGGCGAAAAATCGCCCAAGCCAGCCAGCCCAGAGCCCGCGCGAACAACGTGTCTTCAGTGAGCCGCTTGATCTTCACCCTTGGACCTTCGCTACGTCTTCGGGAAACTCGGCGTTGGAGTAGACCTCTTTTACATCGTCGTGATCTTCGAGCGCTTCGAGCAGCCTGTTTACCAGGGTGGCCGCCGCTTCATCCGCTAAGGGCACGGTCACGGTTGGCAGTTCGGTGACTTCGGCCACGACCGGTTTGATCCCTTTAGTCTCGAGCTGTTTGTAAACTGGTTCGAACCGGGCCGGTTCGGTCAGGATTTCGAAGCCCTGGGTTTCGGCTTTGAAGTCTTCGGCTCCGGCCTCGAGGGCCACTTCCATGAGCTGATCTTCGTTGGCAGCCTCTCGCGGAACGATGATTTGGCCTTTCCGGTGGAACAAGCGCGTCACCGATCCCTGAGTGGCAATGCTGCCGCCATTCTTGGTGACAATACTGCGGATCTCCGACGCCGTCCGGTTGCGATTGTCGGTGCTGAGTTCCAAGAGCACCGCGACGCCATGCGGGCCGTAAATCTCGTAGGTTAAATCCTCGAAATTCGCGGTCTCGCCGCCGCCGGTGCCTTTCTTAATCGCGCGGTCAATGTTGTCGTTGGGCATGTTGGCGGCGCGGCATTTGAGCAGCACCATGCGCAACCTGGGGTTCATGGCGGCATCAGCGCCGCCCAGCTTGGCCGCAATGCTGATTTCCTTGCTCAGCTTCGAAAAGATCTTCCCCCGCTTGGCGTCGATCGCTCCCTTGAAATGCTTAACCTTTGCCCATTTGCTGTGTCCAGCCATAGTTTCACGAATTTCAGGTTCACGCTTGCTGCTCGACGTATACCGCCGTCCCGTAACATAGCACTTCGGTGATGCCCGCTGAAATCTCTGTGGCGTCGTAACGTACCCCAATGACGGCATTGGCGCCCAGTTGACCCGCGTGAGAGATCATCTGGTTGAAGGCGTCTTCCCGCGCCCGCTCGCACATCGAAGTATAGAGCGAGATGTTGCCGCCAAACAGGCTTTGTAAACCCGCCCCGATGTTGCCCACGATCGATCGGGAACGCACGATGATCCCGCGAACCACTCCAAAACATTTCATCACCCGGTACCCTGGTAATTCAAAAGTCGTTGTTGTCAATGGATGCGTCTGAGTCATATCCAATTAAAAGGAACAGAATTCGCGGCTTGAGAGAAGCCCAAAGTGCGCCTGGCGCGCGGGCATTTCTGCCCGCAGCGACCAACGACCGCCACCGGACAGTGAAACCGCTCTTTTGCCCGATTCAGTTCGGAGATCCCTGCCGACTGGAATGTCCCCGCGCCGACGTAGTCTCAGCGGACCATTCGTTCAGACTGCGTTCTTCGACCGATTTAGTGGGCGAGAGCCCGAGCAATTCCATCGCCTCACCAATGAGGTACAGCGAGCCTGCGACGGTGACAAAGGGCGCCGACAATATCTGCTCGAGCGCGTGGCGCATCGAAACGCACTCGGTAATGGTTGCCCGGGGATTGGCCACCCGGCAGACCTCCGCCAGGCCGTGCGGCTCAGCCGTGCGTTCGCTGTGAACCGGGACGAGAACGACGCGGCTGGCGAGCGGCGCAAGGATTTGGCACATGTGGCTCCAATCTTTATCCTTGAGGATGCCTAAAATGAGGGCCATTTCCGCTCGCGGAAAATGCGTTTTCAGGGCGGCTGCGAGCGATTCGGCGCCGCTGAGATTGTGCGCCCCATCCAGGAGGAATTTCTGGCCGGAAGGGAGTGTCGCCAACTGCAGCCGCCCCGGCCAATGCAGTTTGGAGAGTCCCGAAATGATCTCCTCCTGCGTGCAGGGGATCACCGAAGCCAACGTCTGAATCGTAGCAATCGCCACGGCCGCGTTCATTTTTTGGTGCTCGCCAAGCAGGGGCAAGTGCAGGGTGTCGAGCGGCGGGGATTGGGTTTGTCGGAAGTGAACGACGGTGAGGGGCGCCTCGAGCTCCGACGCTCTTCGGTTAATCACGTCCAAAGCTTCGGGGGCATCGGTTCCCGTAATCACGGGAATCCCCGGTTTGATAATGCCGGCCTTTTCGGTCGCGATGCTGGCGAGGGTTTCGCCAAGGTATTTTTGATGGTCGTATTGAATGTTGGTGATCACGCTCGCCAGCGGGTGCACGATATTGGTGGCATCTAGGCGTCCGCCCAAGCCGGTCTCCCAAATCACCAGCTCACAGCCTTGCTCGGCAAAGTACCGCAACGCCAGGACCGTTACGACCTCGAAAAAGGTCGGATGCTCATCCGCAACGAACTTTTTGAGCAGCGGCTGCATTGCTGTCACCTGGCGAGCCACTTCGGTTTCGGGAATCGGGCGCCGACCGATTTGAATGCGTTCGCAAAACGCCACCAGATGGGGTGAGGTAAACAACCCCACCCGCAAACCCGTCGCTCGGTAAACGCTTTCGAGCATGGCGCAGGTCGATCCCTTGCCGTTGGTGCCCGCGACGTGAATGAACCGCAATCTGTTCTGTGGATCTCCAGCTAAGCCGGCCAGCTTCCGCGTAATGCCCAGGCCGAACTTGGCTCCGAACCAACGGAGACTATACAGAAACTCAATGGCTTCGGAATAGGTCATCAGGCTGGATGTACAAGAAAATAGATCCCGAATCGGCCCACTCCGCAAGTGGATCTTGTTCAACCGCAACCCCCAGCCGACGCTCCCGCGCTGCCTCCCCAATGGTTTGAAAGAAATTCATGAAAACAGGATGGGGCTTCGTGGAACTCGTCCCTGCGAGCGGAGTAAAGCTACCGGGTGTGATTGTGAGCGTGGGCCGCGGCAATGAAACCCTTGAACAAGGGATGCGGTTGATGCGGTTTGCTTTGGAATTCCGGATGAAACTGGCTGGCAATGAAAAAGGGATGGTCGGCCAGTTCGATGATCTCAACCAGCTTGCCGTCCGGCGTGAAACCGCTGAAGACAAACCCGCCTTTTTGGAAACCTTCCCGGTAGGCATTATTGAACTCGTAGCGATGCCGGTGGCGTTCCTTTACCACAAAAGCGCCGTATAAGCGCGCCGCCTTGGTGCCGACGACCAACTGACAAGGCTGGGCGCCCAGACGCATGGTGCCACCCTTCTTGGTTACCCGGGTCTGCTCGTCGAGCATGGCGATGACCGGGTGGGGCGTATTCGGATCGAACTCGGTGGAATGCGCTTTGGCCAGCTTCAGCACATTGCGCGCGAATTCGATGGTGGCGATTTGCATTCCCAGGCAGAGGCCCAGGTAGGGTAATTTTGTTTCCCGAGCATAACGCGCCGCCTGAATCTTTCCTTCAATCCCGCGTTCGCCGAACCCCCCGGGCACCAGCACACCTCCCAATCCTTTGAGGAGCTTCTCCGGCCCGTCGCGCTCAATTTCTTCGGCGTCGACTTTCTGGATTTCGACGCCGCAATCGTTGGCCACTCCGCCATGAATGATGGCCTCGTAAACCGATTTGTAAGCGTCCTGCAACTCGATGTATTTGCCCACGACGCCGATGCGCACCCGGCGCTGGGGCGCGATAATCTTGCGGAGAATCTCCTGCCAATGCGCCATGTCCGCCGCGGGTGCATCGAGGTGCAATTGCTGGCAGATTAAATCATCGACCCGCTCGCGCTGGAGCATCAAGGGTACTTCATAAATGCTATGATCGACGTCTTTTTCCTCGATGACCGCCTCGAAGGGGACGTTGCAGAACATCGAAATCTTTCGCCGTAGCTCCTTGTCCAGCGGTTTTTCGCAACGACACACCAGAATATGGGGGGCGATACCGATTTCACGCAGTTTGGCCACCGACTGCTGTGTGGGTTTGGTCTTAAGCTCGCCGGCCGCCTTGATAAATGGGACGTACGTTACGTGCAAGAAAAGCGCATTGTGCGGTCCGACTTCCAGGGCGAATTCCCGGATGGCTTCGAGGAAAGGCAGGCCTTCGATATCGCCCGTCGTCCCGCCGATTTCAGTAATGATCACGTCGGCCTTGGTGTGTTCAGCCAAAACGTGAATGCGGTTCTGAATTTCGTTGGTGACGTGCGGAATCACCTGAACGGTTTTGCCCAAATATTTCCCCTCGCGTTCGTTGTTGAGCACGGTCTGGTACACCTGACCGCTGGTCAGGTTATTGAGCCGAGTCAACTGGCAATTGGTGAACCGTTCATAGTGGCCGAGATCCAAGTCCGTTTCGGCGCCATCATCCAGCACGTAGACTTCGCCGTGCTGGTACGGATTCATCGTCCCGGGATCCACGTTGAGGTACGGATCGAATTTCTGCAAAACCACCTTGAGGCCGCGGTTTTCCAGCAGGGTGCCCAACGAGGCGGCGGTCAGGCCTTTGCCCAGCGAACTAACCACGCCCCCGGTGACAAAAATGTATTTCATTTGGCTGCATTCAACAATTGCTCGACGCGCGCCGCGTCGGCGGGTACGTCCACCCCGATGCTGTCGTAGTCGACCTGAACGACCGCAATGGAGATCCCGTTCTCCAGCGCGCGCAGTTGTTCCAGTTTTTCCGCCTGCTCGAGCGCCGAAGCGGGAAACCGGACTAATCGCAATAACGTTTCCCGCCGGTAACCATAAATGCCCAGGTGTTTCAAAAAAGGAAACGCCGCCAACTGTTCGCTCACCGAACGACTGGCGGCCTCGCGCAGGTACGGAATCGTGCGCCGGGAAAAATATAAGGCGCCGCCGGCCCGGTTGACAACGACTTTCACGACGTTGGGGCTGTCGTACTCTTCGGGGGCTTTGATTGCCGTTGCCGCCGTTGACATTTCGGCCTCCCGCAGCGCGTCGGCTACCCGGTCGACCACCGCCGGATCCATCAGCGGCTCATCGCCCTGAATGTTTACGACCGCCTCGCAGTCACAGCGGGCTGCGGCTTCGGCAATGCGGTCGGAGCCAGTCTGATGATGCGGGCTGGTCATCTCGACCCGGCAATGCGGCGCGACTACCCGCGCGATGCGCTCGTCATCCGTGGCGACAATTACCTGGGCCAGGGAACGCGCGCGTTGGCAACGTTCGACGACGTGCAGCACCAGCGGCTTGCCGGCGATCAGCGCCAGCGCTTTGGCTGGGAATCGGGTCGAGGCGTAGCGCGCGGGAATGATGCCAACGACATTCACGGGCCTTCTTGTAGCCGGGCCAAGTCCGGATTGCACGACGGAAAAGCATCCTCAAACAACCGTCGGAGTCCGAGGCGTGGCTCGTTAAATCCCCTCCAAAACGAAGTCGGCCACGAAATCCCTCCACTCGACCGGGACCGGCTGAGTCAACTCGTAGCAACGGGTAAAATCTTGTTCGAACAAATCACGCTTGAGCTTTGCCGTAAAGACGGGGTCCGAGGTGGCCACGTTGCGCTCCTGGCAAATCCCGAAACTGAACTGGTTGAGATTGCCGGAACCGACACAGGCCCAGCCATCCACCAACAGGGCCTTGAGATGACTCATGCCCGGATAGTAAAACACCCGCACGCCATTGCTCACCAGGTAGTTTGCCCCGACAAGCTCAGCTCGCGCTCCATAGCGGGAGTCGTTGGCATGCGGCAGAATTACCCGCACATCGACTCCCCGCTCGCGCGCACGAACCAGGCCGGACATGACTCGTTTGTCGAACAGATACGGATTCTCAACGTAGATATAGCTCCTGGCGTTTTGAAGCGAGTGCAGCACCGCTTTGGCGAAGGATTTTCGCAGGGTCGTGGTGGGCAGCAACCGCATTTGGATCCACGAACTGTTGGTCGAGTCCAGCGCCGGCGGTTTTGGCACACTCAGGAGTGTTTTGAGATAGGCCAGGTCACCGAGCCAACTGGCGTGAGCCCAATCCAATTGGAACTCATATTCCAGGGTCCGCACGATGGGGCCCTGGAGTTCCACCATCATGTCATGCCATTCTGAACGATACTCCCGGCCAATGTTCATCCCTCCCATCCAGGCACTGGCCCCGTCAACGAGGTAAACTTTGGAATGATCGTAGGAACAAAATGCGTTTAAAAAGGGCCGGGCCTGGACCTGCGAGCCTTCTTTCAGGTAGCGGGTGATAGAGTGCGGCGGAGTGTACGGGCCGGCGGGTGGCGTGACCGGCGGGATGCGCCCCGCCGCCATAGTGGCCAGGCGATCGGTGATGACCTCCAAGTGCGCCTGACGGGAGCGCTGCTTGAGCTCATTGGCGATCTGAACAGCGAAATCGTCATTGTCAAAGATAAACACATGAACGCGCACGTGATCGGTGGCATTGGAGACCGCCTGTTGAAAGCGAGGAAAAAAACGCTCTCCGTCGATTAACGGCCGGATGGAACCATACTCACGTCGGCTGCTTGTATGTTCGTCCAGCCAGTCTTCCCATTGATCGAGATTCATGCCTTCCCGAGGTACCAGGGGTGGCGCCGGCCCGGAAGGTTTAGAAAAGGGCAGGCGCACCAGGCCCGACAGGGCTTGCACGACCAAATTGCCAAGGCGGGCGATGCTGGAAACCGGGTTTTTAACTAAAGCCAATCCGGTGCCCTCGAGTGCCAGAGCGCTGAATCCTTCCAGCGTGGGCGCAAAGGGCAGTCCAGGCTCCATCGGTTCGTACAAGGCCGCTGAGGAAATCCAGACACACCGATGCCGTTTGGTGTCGATGAGCAGCGGCTGGGCCGAGTGCCCCGAGTGGATCATCAGGACAAAAAGCGAGTTTTGTGGGTGAGCCCGCTTAAGCAGCGGTTCGACCAGGGTCGCCATCGTTTGCAGGCTTTCCTCAATCGAGTAACGGTGATCGATGACAACTCGGGCCGGTGGCTGGCTTATCGGAGCCACAGCCGGGCGATCGAATTCGTTCCGGTACAGAATCCGGTCGCCGAGCAAGCCCCGATAGTACTTGGCATGGCCTGGCGTAGCCGGAGTCAAGGCGGCCATCAAATTCGCCGAGAGCCGACGCCATTCCACACCAGCGATCAGCACGGGCTGAACCCAGTCCTCTTTTCCCGAAGTCACGGGAGGCAGCTTCTTCTTGAGTCGCAGCAACGCTGAACTCACCTGGTACCCGGCGGTGGGCAGACGTGCACTGCCCACTTTCGCAACAAAGCCGATGTCATGCGCTTTTGCCGGGAAATAAAAGCGCACCTCGTTGCCGCGAACAAAGACCTCGGGCGGAGGCGTGTTGGTTTCCGTGAGCCGGCGCCACACGTCGGCGGAGCGCTGGCGTGAAGACGCCCAGGCTTCCGCTGGCGGCCCCAGTACCCAGCACAGCAGAATCAGGGCGAAGCCCAGCCGGCCAGCGGGTTTTCTCCAGTGGCGTGTACCTGCTCTGGTCAAGCACATCACTCGTGCGCCAGTTTGGATTTGTCTTTGGGAGTCTGGGTCCGCAACTGCCCAAACTCGCGCTGAAGCTGGTCCAACTCTCCATCGCTGGGTCGCTCGAGGCTGACCAGGCTGTTGCGGGCGCCCCCCACACCGCGCAGCAACTCATCGAACTTCAGGTGGATGGCTTTCGTATGCGTGTTCTGAATGAGGAACACCATCAGAAAGGTAATGATCGTGGTAGCCGTGTTGATGACCAACTGCCACGTATCCGAATAATGACAAAGCGGTCCGGTCAGCAGCCAGATAAGGATCACCAGCATCGCCAAAGCAAAGGCCCAAGGCGATCCGACGGCTAGCGAAATCCATTCCGCACAGAACCGGAACATGCCCCGACGCGTCCAGCAGCTGGGATCCTCGCCTTTGGTGTAGACCGCGGAACGTTTCTTGTTCATGAGGTGCTATCGCCCTCGGTTCCTCAAAAGAAAACGGGGTAAACGCCTTAGAGCCTGTTTTAGAAATCTGTTAGGAGTCCCGCCTTTAGGCGGCCCGGCGCCGAAACCGCCTGAAGGCGGGACTCCAAACCCAGGCGCCCACGCCCGAACACGGTATTTTAAAACAGGTTCTTAGTGCGTGTTTGGTCGCTTCTTTGTTGTGTGCTTGTGTCCTCGGCATGCCTATGCTTGCGCCATTCCGAATGTGAACACAACAATGCGAATTCCATTCTGGCGTGATCGCTGGCTGCTGCGCGCTTCGAAGGATCGCTGGCGCCAGGAATGACCACCAAAGCGGGTTGGTTTGTGCGCGGTGATGTGGACGGCTTCTTTGGCCTGTTCCTCGATAATCTGCTTCAGTTGATGGTCATCTCAGTTCTCGGCAGGACTGTGTGCGGTTTCCCTCCTGAGCTGATCGAGCAGCGGATCCTCCCCGGGGCCGCGTTGTCGATCCTGGTCGGGAACTTGTTCTATGCCTGGCAAGCGCGCCGGTTAGCTTCCAAAAGCGGGCGTACGGATGTCACCGCGCTTCCTTACGGCATCAACACGCCGAGCGTCATGGCCTTCATTTTCTTAATCATGGGGCCTATTTATCAGGCAACTCACAATCCTACCCTCGCCTGGCAAGCGGGCTTGCTCGCCTGCTTCCTCAATGGGGTGATGGAAATGATCGGGGCGCTTTGCGGCGACTGGCTGCGGCGGCATACGCCGCGGGCGGCTTTGCTCTCGGCTTTGGCCGGTGTGGCGGTGACGCTTATTGCGATGGGCTTTGTCTTCCAGTTATTCGCCAACCCGGTGATTGGCTTTTTGCCGATGATGCTGATCCTGGTCGGTTATGCCGGTCGGCTTAAGCTCCCGCTGAACCTCCCCATCGGATTCGCCGCAGTATTCCTGGGCACGGCCATGGCCTGGGGATTACGACTGGCTGGATACCACGTGTTTGAGCCGCCGAGCGAGCCGGTGTCGCTGCATTTCAATCCCGCCATCCCTGCTTTCAAAGCCTTGATCTCAGGATTGAGTTCAACTGAAGGTTGGAAATTCCTGGCGGTGATCTTTCCCATGGGTTTGTTTACCGTTATTGGCTCGCTGCAGAACCTGGAGAGCGCCGAGGCGGCCGGAGACTCCTACCCGACACGTTCTTCTTTGTTGGCCAATGGCGTGGGCACCTTGTGCGCTGCCTGTTTCGGCAGTGCTTTTCCCACCACTATTTATATCGGCCATCCGGGCTGGAAGGCGATGGGCGCGCGGTCCGGCTATTCGGCCGTGAACGGCCTGGTGATCAGCGCGCTTTGCCTGTTTGGCGGCGTCGGCCTCGTGCTGAAGTTTGTGCCCATCGAGGCCTTCCTGGGGATCCTTGTGTGGATCAGCATTATTATCACCGCGCAGGCCTTCCAGGAGACCCCCAAGGCTCACGCCTTGGCCGTGGCGGTGGGATTGATGCCCGCACTGGCGACTTGGGCGCTCCTGCTCATCGAGGCATCCGTTCGGGCGGCGGGCTCTACTTTGTTTGCCGCGATGCCGAATTTTGGAGCGGATCTGTTTGTGCGCGGTGTCATTGCACTCTCGCAAGGCTTCATTATCACGTCCATGATCTTATCAGCGATCCTGGCTTTAACCATCGATCGCGCTCTGCTCAAAGCGGCTCTGTGGGCCTTTGCCGGGGCAGTGCTCTCGGCGGCCGGAATCATTCACGCCTATTCGCTCACGCCGCAGGGTGTCGAAAACCAATTTGGCTGGTGCGCCGCGCCCGGCTTCGTGGTCGGCTACGTCTTAACCGGCGGCCTCTTGCTGGCCTTGCATTTCGGACGGCGCGACGCGGTAAAGCAAACCCAGCCCCGGACCGATCCCGCACCCGTCAGCCCGGCAAACCAATGAACCGAGCCATTATTGCTCTGGTTCAATCATCGCGGAGATCGTCGTCAACGCATGCCCTTCAAGCCGATTGTTCACGTAAAGGAACGTTCGCCGCTTCGGACCGGCGGCTCTGCCCTCGGCGATGAGCTGCCGGCCGGCCGCGCGCGCCTCGGCATTGATTTCTTTTACCCGGTCGTAGGGCTCAAACGTCTTCACCGCTTCCTCGTAACTGCGGCCCGGCCTTAAAAGGAACCGGGCGGCAACTAATTCCGGGTGAGTGCGACTTTCTGGCAATGCCATTTGTTCGTTTATTGAAGGCATGGCTTCCCACGAATTGAATACATGAGTCACCCCGTGCCGTTTGAGGCACTCAAAGTATTCCGGCCTGAGCCAGGGCCGGTTTCTCAGTTCCACACCGTAAGGCCAGCCGGTGGGCAGCTTTCCCAAAAAATTATCCAGGTCCGCGATGAAATCGCGGCCATGCTCATAATCGTCGGGCCAGAAACGCGAGAACTCAAAGATCAGCAAGCCAACCTTCGCCTGAATGGTCGCACAAGGTCCCAGGAAGCTGGCGGCAAACAGATCTGCGTTCAGAAAATTTTCGTTCGATTTGCCGGCCAAATCCCCGAAGCGATCCAACTTGGGAAATTTTTTCAGCGTCACGGCGTCAGTCACTTTGAAGGCAAACCTGAAGTCGTGCGGAACTTGCTCCGCCATTCCTTGGAGGTACTTCTCGGTCGGGAAGGTATAATAGGCGGCGTCCACACACACGGTTTTGAAGATAGCGGCATACTCTTCAAGGCAACCGCGATTGAAGCGCGTTTGGGCGAAGCGCCCCCGGTACTCGTACCGCCCGCGGTCGTACAACGCGCCAAACCAGCCGGGATATTTCCACGAAGAGGTGCCAATAAATACGCCCTGGCCGGCGAGCTCACTGACTTGCCTCTTTACCAATTCAAGGTCGAACTGCACCGGCGAATTATTACCTCACACCCGCCGAGGAGCAAACTACTGAAACCGCAAATGGACGCAAATGAACGCGAATTAATCCAAACCTGCAACCTGCAACTACATAACCTGAAAACCTATTAGTTAGCGTATCGGCGCCACATGCCCGTCTCCATGCAGCACATTCTTGGTGCCGTTGGTGCTACCGGGATGGAAGTTTTCATAGTCATACATCAGCCGCGCCTTTTCGGCCGTTCTTGGAATCCCGGAAATGACCCCCGGCTGTACAATAGGCTGGCCGTTGGCCTGATAATTCCATTCGTAACTCGACCCCTCTTTCTCGTAATAGTGGTCCTTGTCGCGGGGACACTTAAACACTGTCACCGCCCCGCCGACATGATTGGAGAGCACATTCACGATGCGCGGCAGGACGTGGGCCGGATCGACCGGGTCCGTTGGTCTCCGCTCGGCATAGGGCAGACGGCCATTGTTTTCATCGGCATAGATCGAGAGCGCAATGCCGATTTGCCGCAGATTACTGATGCATTTCGTGTCGAGGGCTTTGCCCTTGGCCCGGCTAAAGGCGGGCATCAGCAGTGACGCCAAGATCCCGATAATGCCGATCACAACCAGGAGTTCGATGAGGGTGAAGGCGCGTTTGCGGCGAAGACGACGTAAGGGAGGCAGCCGAATCATTATTTTCCTCCACCCTGTTTGCTGCTGAGCACCCGCCGATCGTGGGCCAGTCGCTGGTCTATCGTGCCATTCTTCAAACGGTTTTCGATCCGGCTTTCTATGTCTTCTTGCGCGGCGGCTTGGGCGGCCTGGGCCGCGGGTGAGGCGCCGCCTTGCATTTGTTGCTGGCCGCCGCCGCCCATGGACGAACCGCCGCCCTGGGTGGCATTCGCTACTTGCTCGATCGTTTGTTGCCGTTCCTCGGGTGTCATGGTGGAAACCAGCGCCTCGAGCGCGCGCTCCGGCGGCAGGGGTTGCCGGCCGGGGGCAGCCAGAGGTTGGTTAGTGTCGGCCTCCGCGCTGGGGTCGATTGCTGGCACATCGGGGACAGCCTGGCGAACCAGGTTCGCGGCATTGAGAGGTTGCAGCGTATAAACCCGAGTCCATTTGCGGTGCACCTGCCGGGCAACCTTGGCAACGGCTTTGTCGAACGGGACCTGATCTAGTTTTAAATTAACGGACCCTTTGGTGTCGTCTTCGGGCACAATCTGAGCCTTCGAGAATCGAGACAGGGCCAGCGCGGCGAAAGGCACGTCTTTATCGACCAGTTGAGCGGAAACCAGTTTGTTTTCGGCGCGCAAGGTATTGGCAAAGCCACCGAGGCCGGCCTGCTGCCAGGCCGCCAACTGCTGCAGTGCCACCCAACCGTTGCCCGCCGGGGGCAGCTTACCGAGCAGCACCTGGTTGAAGGCGGTCAACGATTTGCCCGTCGAGTAGATCGGGTATAGTCGAGTCCAACGTGAATCGGTCTGGAGGCCGACGATGTTCAGCACTTCGTCCAAGGGCACGCTGTGCACGTTCAGTGTCACCCTGCCGCCGACGTTTTTGCTGACGACAATGTGCTCCCACGTTTGCCACTCGAGTTTGGAGACCACTCGACGGACGTCCATGTTGCGGACATTGAGGGTAACGAGGTTCAGGTGCGCGCGGTAGGCTCGATAAGCTCCCCAAAACAAAACCGCGGTGAGAGACGCCACCAGAAAAATCCGGGAAGGCTTCATAAGCGAAGTTTAGTCCAGTCTAGTTGAGACGCAACTCAAAGCGGTCCCCCACCACCGAAGAGCATATGAGCCGCGAAAGCCGCGACCAGCGGATCGGAGGGTTCTGCATTTGCAGGAAAGCCGTTGCACGGTTCATCTGTTCATTAAGTATAACGTTACTAAGGACCCCGATCACCTGCTTGGGTACTCAACTTTCTTTAACAAATAATTCGGCCAAGGCAGGCACTTAGGCATCGAACTAGCTTACGCCGATGAAGTTTCGGAATTCGCCGCTGTACGTTCGCCAAAAAGCGGCGTTAAGCCCCGCAGCCCAGGAGCTTCGCCAGGATTCCACGTTCTTGGTTGGTCGGCCTTAATGCATGTGTGAGGGCGGAAGCAGGCTTTGCATGACCCAGGCTTCGTTGAAATGCACGTGCTTGATCGATTTGGCGGCGGGATCACCGTCTACATCTTTGGGTAAGTCTCGGCGGTTAAGGTGGTAGCTATAAGAGGCCTGGAGCGAACCGTCTCTTGCCTGGATGATGCTCGGATAATGGTAACTGCCGGCCTCCGGGCCTGGCTCGTCCTTCTCAAGGTACCGTTTCCACTTCCAGGTAAGGCCTTCGTCATCCGAGATCTGCACGGCCAGTCGATATCTGCCAGTTTCGGTGTCGTTGCTGATTAGCACCCAATGACCATTGCGCAAGGAAATGATCTCTGCACCCGAGCCCGGGTTAGGCAGATCGGTATCCGTTACCGGCGACCAGGTTTCCCCGTGATCGACTGAGTCGCTTTGCTGGAGTCGATGCGGCGGGGGGCCATTATGGCGCATTAAGGCGTGAAGCGAGCCGTCGCGGCGTTGAACCAGGCTGGGCTGGATATTGCCCGCGCCGACCAGTGGTGGGCTCGTATGCCAGGTCTCTCCCCAATCGTCGCTAATCGCCATCAAAGAAAACGAAAAACCGTCATGATACAGCGGTACAATCAATCGCCGGCCCTCGATCACGAACGGGTGGGCTCGGGTCATCCAGCCC
>DASRFK010000083.1:0-15763 GCA_035651635.1 Verrucomicrobiia bacterium
TTCCCCCCCCCCCCCCAGCCGACCGTCAATCACAGAATTTCGTTGACCCGTAGGCACATACGCCAAATGCCGGATCAAATTCGTGGGAATATCAGCTCAATTTCCCACCCCCGGCGGCCCCGCATAGAGTCTTTTTTCGAAGGAGCATGTGCAGGTTTGGATCGACCAAAACGAATGCAGTGCGCACCTGTTGGGAGCCAATTGTGAAATGCGCCTCGCGAAAAACGACGAAACAACATGAAAAACGAACACGTGGACGCTGCAGGCAGAAGCCGTGCTAGATTCACGGGATGCCGGGAAAGCGAAACACTTTTCAGATCCAGCCTCAACCGCGAAACGGGAAACGTGGCCAGCCCGGAGGGTAGGCTTAATACTCTCTCATTTGAGTTCTGGGCACCGCGCAGTAGAACTCGCCACGATGAGCCTTTCAACACTCCTCCCAAGTTTTAACTGGACTTTGCCGGCCTTTCTGTCACAAATACCTTCGATCACGGCCCATTATGAAAACAGGGCATTTTGTTTTGGCTATAGTCTCGCTTTTGCAGCTGTCCGTTCAGGCAAGTTGGCATGAACTTCTTCAGGACAACGGCTTCGAACAGCGCTCAGGTTATTGGACTTCTTATTATCTCTCTGGTGGCGACTCTTTGAGTGCTGGAATAGTAAACCTCGGCAATGCCCACACCGGCTCCTATTACGCCTACGTCGGTGATTTTAGCACAACCCATTCCAACGCAGTTGGTGTGGTGCGACAGCTGATCACACTTCCGGCGTGCTCAACAAAGGCCACACTTAACTTTTTTCTAAACGTGACCAGCCAAGATACTACGGCCACGGAGCATGACAGAATGGGGGCTTATCTTCGAACATATCCAGGAGATATGCAGGTAGGAACATTCCACGAGTGGAGCAACCTGAATAAAGATCCAAATGGAATAAAGAATAATTATTCCCCTCAGAATTACACGATTGACGTCTCACAATATGCAGGCCAGCAACTGATCCTGCAATTTTACGGAATTACAGATGGCAGCTTAAGCACGACTTTCAGAATCGATGACGTAAGCGTGCAGGCCTACGTGCCAGATTTTACAATCGGAGTCATCGCGGGCCCTAACGGAAGCGTAACGCCGAGTGGCAATAACACAATGGAGTGCGGGGGGAAGTTCACGATGACGGCAAGCCCCTCAGCTGGTTACGTAGTTGATCAATGGCAGATAAATGGAACAACCGTACAAACCGGTGGCACGGTTCTAACAATGATGGTCAATGCAATGGCGAATGTTTCGGTCACGTTTAAGCCAAATCAACAGACTATTACAGTTTCTACTGGAGTTAATGGATCAGTAAGCCCTAGTGGCACCTTCGGCGCCACAATGGGAGACATATTAAACCTCATTGCGACACCAGACCAAGGCTATACAGTGTCTCAGTGGACAGTAAACGGTGTTGAAGAGCAGGCGGGCGGCAACACGTTTAAAATCACCGTCACAGGCGACACTACGGTTAACGTGACGTTCAAGCCAACTACATATACCATAAGTATTTCGGCCGACCATGGCGATGTAATTCTGGATCCCCCTTTGACGGAGTTCTCTTACGGGGGCACAGTCACCTTCACACCACGTCCGTATCCGGGATACATATTTTTGGAGTGGGGAGGTGATCTCAATGGCGGAGGGACACTCACGCTGCCAATTCACCAATCGTTGAATGTTGTGGCCCACTTCATTGAACTCTCGGGAGCTCCTGTCCTAACGATTGCCAATTCGACCCCACCAATCAATCCGCCTCCCAATCCTCCCGAACCGGGCTTCACATTTCAGGCGATCCCAGGGTATAAGTATGTTATTTATGGATTAGATAAATTCCCAACTTCGAAGTTGCTGAGCGCTTGGAGACCTCTTACCTCCGTTAGCGTTGTATTCTCCCAAAATGTGAAGTGGACTTTTCCACAGACACAGGGCAAAGGAGGATTGTATAAACTGCTACAAATTCCGGCAATCAACTATGCGCCCTTTCTGTCGTTTCCGCTAACAAGTGGAAGTTCCTCGACGAAACCAATACTCGCAGTGCTGGACCACCAAATTACCTCCGGGATCCATCATGACGGCACAATTGTCATCTGTACTTCGGAACTCGTTTCAATCGAGACCGGACCTGCAGTCGGCTATCGGACCCTTGACGCCACGGCTGTTCTTGAAACGGTCAATAACGACCCAGCTAGTCCCGACTACTTTCAGCCATTTTTCGCTGTAGGTTATAGCCACGATGTGAATGGAACTGCGTTTAACCTTCCGTTTACGTATGTTGGGAACGATACAGCCCCTGTCCATCTTTTCTATGACGATCACACTGGATACGACTACAGAACTAGTTCTTCAGATAAGGTTTTGGCAGCCGCTCACGGATTCGTAGTGCCGGAGGAATGCGGCACGCTAGATGACAATCACCAATTAGTTATTAAACACGATAACGGTCTGAAGTCTTACTATCTCCATTTAGACTCATGGGACTCCTCTGTGGCTATCGATCAGAACCACGCCAAAGCGGTCGAAGTTCAACCCGGACAAATAATAGGGGTTCCCGGTAAACGCGGCCAAGCACAGGGTGTCCACCTCCACTTTGAGCTCAGGAGATCTTTCTCAGACAATACGGGTGGCTTCGAGCTAGTCGATCCTTACGGAAGTGTCGCCGCTGACGGAACGCAAATTCAACCGAAGCTCTGGCTCAACGGGCAATAAAACAATCACCCACTTCCAAACTGGATAGGATACCGTTCATCGCGACAATTTCCGCGAGTCCATTCCTACCTGCATATCCCCTGGGGAAAACCACAGAAGATGTTTTTGAACCGCATGAAACAAAACCCTCGACATCGTTTGGATTTTCGTACACATCGTAGACTACAATGACGGAAGTGCTGCCTTGGGCCCACGACATAGTTTTATGCGGAATGGCTTGATTAGTCATAAGGGCGTAGGGTTCAGAGGTATTTTGCGGGTTACCACTTATCAGAATTCCAAACTTTAGATAAACCGAGAAGGGTTCGTCCGAAGGCAACATGTAAGGGCGATTGGCCCAAGTAGCAGATACGATATTTATTACTCCATTTGGCCATTTTTCTATATGCCACATTGGAGGATATCTGAATGCTATCCTGGATGTTTGATCCGTATACAAAGGCCACGTTGAGGTATGCGGAGCCATCTTAAAGAATGACTGACCTGGCATAGCAGTAGAGCTATGTTGGTTAGTCGAACTCGCGTTTTCGGTTGCGCCCCATACGGGCTGTTCCGTCAGAGGAGTGGCCGACACTCGATCAACTAACCCTGAGGTTGTTACAGCTGACCATGTCACCACCCGAGATGCATTGACATAGACAACCAGTACGGCTGCGATTAGTAGCAAACATGCGATGGCTCTGGTCCGGGGAGTAGTACTCATACTCCCATCGTACCACGGGATTGAGCTTAGTGGCTATTACATGTCAAAGTACCGGTTTAGTGGTATGAGTTAAAGAATGTTAAGCATTAAGGCAAAGGCTGACAGGCCTGGGGCCACGTCGGATGCGATAAGCCGCCACGGCAACGGTGCCAATTATGTCTACGCCGCCGCTCACCTCGAATTGCTGCGGTGGCCAAAGCCGCGATTGGATAAATCCCAACGACTACGTGGTGCGATCTTCCGCCGCTCAGTCCGCTCGGAATAAAAGAAATGGTAATAGGCGAGCTGTTAAAAACTCGCCGGAATTATACACGAAGGAGTGTCGAAAAGTTTTCCACCGAGAAGCCGGTTGGTTGAGATCGCTCTTCCAGCTTTAACTAACGAACGAACCGGTGCGGCGCCAACTGACGAAGTAGCGATTGGGCGAATCGCTCCCCGCCTGGTGCCATCCGGAATTATCCAGATCCACCCACGCCAGCTTCCTGACAGGCCTGTTAAAGAACCTCGACAATGGTCGAGCTGGGATGCGTTGCGAGCGCGAACGAAGAGAGGGTTTTTCGCGCCTGAAACTTGCCTCAACCGGGGCGGCGGGCTAAAGTGAAAAATGACAGAAAGCCAAATCGAGTCACAGGACTACGACTCGATTGCCAGAATGAACGATAAAGAAGTCTATGGGCACCTTGCGTATATGAACAAGCTTTTCACGAAGCCTGTGGTGCCGAAAAGAATTAAAGCCAACGGTTTTCGTGTCGGCCGTACAGCAAACCGCGTTACGGTGCATTTATGTCTCCACAAGAAGGAAACGTTTCGGGTCAGTTTTATCCCGTTGCCGACGTTTACCGCTTGATAGCCGCCTAATGCAACCTGACCAGGCAAAGCAGATACTGACCCGGCAGATTGAGGCGACTCACAAGTTAAACCGTTGTGAGGGATCTTCCCCGGATTTGCACAAGTGGCGGCGAGATACGGAAGTTGCCATTGAAAAGATCTTTGGCACCGCCGACCGTCACGTTAAGGATTTTAAGCAAATCTCCTATTCACCGGGGGTTTATTGGAGAGGTATGCCTGATGATGCTAAGTTAACGAGCTGTCAGGACGGGTTAACGAGAGCAAGGCTGGTGTTGCAGTCCATGATTGAGGAGATCGGAGAGTATGGAACCGGGGACTCCCAGTCCAGTCCAAGTAGCTCTGCCATTGTCGAACGTTTGTGTCGACGTTTCCATTATATCGCCAGAAGTCTGCGCCAAAGGCACAACGGTAGGCCAACATTGGACGTTCAAGACGAGTACGACGCCCAGGATCTAATGCACGCTTTGTTGCACCTGCATTTTGAGGATATACGAGCAGAGCAATGGACGCCAAGCTATGCAGGTGGCAGCGCCAGAATGGATCTTTTACTTAAACAGGAAAGACTTGTACTCGAACTAAAACGGACTAGACAGGGCTTGGGCGCGAAAGAGATTGGAGACCAACTGATTATTGACATCCAAAGATATCAGATCCACCCTGACTGTAGGACGCTCTTTTGTTTTGTTTACGATCCCGATGGACGAATCGGAAACCCTCGTGGGTTAGAGAACGATCTCAATGGAGAAAAGAGCGGCGTTAAAGTCGTTGTTATTATTGCCCCGTAAATGAAGGGCGATTACCGTTAACACTAGATGTTCAAACGATTCTAGCCAAATTTGCCCGAGCGGCCGGTTCGGTCGAAGGCCCCATGGATTTTATCCAGGACCCTCTGTTTATTTTTATGAAATCGTTTTGTCGGTGTAATTATTGCAAGGCGCGATCTATCGCCCCTCCGGCGGGTATAAAGAAGGCGACCCTTGCGGATCGCCGAATCAGACGACTATAAAGCTTTTCAACTGTTCAGCCTGTAAATCGGTCGGCTGCTGATCCTTGCCGAGCTTTACCCATTTTATGAAACGGTGCGGTGAAAGTTGAGTCAGCAAGGATTGGGCTAATCGTTCCCCCGCCGGGTCACCATCCGGAATTATCCATGCCCGGCCGTCAACTCGCACCAACTCCGTAATAAGCGCTGCCTGCTTTTCAGAGCAATCGGCGCCCATAACCGCGACACAGTGAGGAAACCCGACTTGGGTCAACCACCAGACGGATGCGAAGCCTTCGACAACAATGAGGTCGCTCACTGGACTTGCAATTCGAAACCCGTTATACACGAACCGGCTTTTGCGAAATTCCAACGTTTTGCCGTTGCGGTGGCGCTTCGAGGGAAATAGGTACTTCGGATTGTTCTCATGGATGCTCGTGTCATCAACAACACGCCCGGCGTACCCGATCAATCGGCCTTGCTGGTCGTGCAAAGGGATAGCGAGACGCCCCTTCAAAAATCCGCGTCCGCAAAAGCCCAGTCCAAACTTCCGAATCGTCTCCGGCAGAAGCCCACGCCCCAGAAGATACGGGTGACTGGCGTCCAACCCTTGCAATTCAAAATCCAACGGAGGATTTATGATGATGGGATTGCCGACAGCCTCCCCTTTTGGAGGCTCCATCGTGGCCTCAGGCGTCGAACTGCTAGGGACGGGAGCGAATTGCCTTTGCAGGTCTAGGGCAACTCGCCGCAAGCCCTCGTTGTCCTCCGGGCTAACACCTTCCATGGCAGCAGCAAAATCCAAGAGGTTGCCCTTTGCCCCGCAGCCGAAACATTGGAAAATCCCTCGCTCAAGATTTGCAGAGAACGATGGAGAATTTCTTTTCCCCTGATGTTTGGGCAGCGGGCAAAACCCAACGTGCTGATTCCCTCTCCGTTGAACGGTTACCAGGTAATGACGAAGAACCCTTTCGAAATCAAGCTGTGATCTGAGTTCCTTAAAATCTATCCACTGCTTCATTGGCACTCCTTTCGTTTTAAACTAAAAACAAGATTCCTTCTCAATTAAACCAAATTGGAACTTGGCCCGTCAAACCGGCCGCCGTAGAGGAGCTTGCCGTCTGATGGAATGAGGAGAATGGAATCTAAAACAAGGGGCAATAAGCCTTGGTAGGCAAAGCGCGTGGTCGAGGAGCCGCCTCTTTAGTATTATTGCGGAGTTCTTTTTAGCCGCCACTTATTCAGATACGAAAGTTCCCGTTCCAGCCGGTCTGGGTTGTCCTTGAACTCTTCCTTGATCTGCTTCAAACGCTCATCATAAAATTCGTCGACGCCGAGGAACATGGCGTGCCCTTTTTCATAGTCCGCGCGAATCGCCTCTGTCGGGGGCAGTTTTTTCAGCGCTTCCTTGCGCTCCCTGAATGCCTCCAGTTTTTCATCGAGATTGGCCATTTCCAGCGCATGCGCTTTGGCGAGCTTCTCTTTCCTCTGCTGTTCCTCGTCCGAAACACTGTCCTGCTTAACGGGCGAACCCACACACATCGCGAAATGCTCCTTCATCTTGTCTGCGGTGAGGAATGCAAGTTGTCCACAATCGTCGTAGTGGCATTTATACGCCTTCGGCTCGGCGTGACAATGTTCGCATTCACCTACAAACGGGAAACGTGTCGTCTGGGTGTTTTCTTTGTGACAGAACCCGCACTGCCAAGGGGTATTGGTCGCAATCGGCTTATGGCAGCTGTCGCAGAAAAGCCATATCGTACGGTCTTGCCATACAAAAAAGAACAGGAAGAAAAGGCCGGCCCCAAGGAGTAATTCCAGAACGTCGTGCGCTGGAAGGCGCGAGAACAGGATACAGCCTGGAACGAATATGCCGAGCACAAAGAGGCAGTTATTGAACGTCCTCATGCGGAATCGCCGACGGGCGGTGATGGCCTCTTCTGGGAAAAAGTCTCTCAATATCGGTGGTGCAGCCATTTTTCAATCCTCCTCTCTGCCTTCAAACGCGGCGTGCAGTATTTTTGCCGCGACCGTCTTTGAACAACGTCCCGCCGCTTGCGGTTGGTGGGAATGGGCGGGAGGGACCTCCCTAAGAACGACTCGTGCTGTAAAAGCCGGGCACATAGTTCAAAATTGCCAAGGTTTGTGAAGTGGCTTTGAGTATAGCTGCCACCAAATTGTCGTTCAAGTACTGGTGCATCATTTTCCCCGATACGGAACGATATGAAGCTCCCCACGTTGCCAAAGATTGCCTGGCACAAGTCATTGCTTAACTGGCCGAGGTATTGATGAGCCAGGGTGAGTGCCAGGCCGTACTTTCTGGCTTCGGAGAGAATACTCGCAAAGGATTCCGTCGCACAGTGTTGAAATTCATCGACATAGAGCTGAAAGTCCGGGCGCTCTCCGACCTCGACATTGGCACGAGACAGGGCTGCAAGCTCGAAGCCAGTAACGAGGAGGCACCCAAGGAGGCTGCTGTGCGCATCACCCAGCCGCCCTTTGCATAGGTTTGCCACGAAAATGCGGCGCGTATCGATCATGAACCGAAAGTTGATTTTGCTTCCGACCTGGCCGAGGACATTGCGGATCGCTGGCGCGAAGAACAATTGGCCGACCTTGTTCTGGATGGGCGAAATGACCTCCTGCCGGAAGCGCTTGTCATACCGCTCAAACTCATTTTCCCAAAATGAACGGATCATTGGGTCTTTAACCTGGCGCACAACCCACGTCCGGTATGCGCCATCATGAAGCATCCTGGAAACGCCAAGAAGGCTCGTGTTGTTGCACTGAAGCAGGGCGGCCACGGCGGCGAAAAGGACGTATTCGAGGCGCGGGCCCCAGGAATCGCTCCAGATCTTCTTGAAAGCCGAAACGATCCCTGAGGCGACCAGGTTCCAGTCATCTGCCGTCGCCCGGAAGAGATTAAGTGCAAGCGGGTCATACGAAGAAGGATCGAAGTACACCACGTCATCGGTGCGCCATGACGGTACCTGGTCGAGGATCTCAAGGGCGAGATCGCCATGCGGATCAATAAGGCCGAGGCCCCGCCCGGCCTCGAGATCCTGGATGATTAAGTTTCTGAGCAGGGTGGACTTCCCTGTGCCCGTTTGGCCGATGACATACAAATGTTGCCGGCGCTCAGTTTGGTGCAGTCCAAATGCCTGCTCTTCCCCCCACTCATGCCGAAATCCCATGAACGCTATGTCCTCAGAAGGTTCCATCGACGCAAGCCTCTACTCCGCAAGAGTTTTCTCTTGTGAATGCAGGCAGCCTTCTTCGTTTCCGCCCGCATGCGATTGACGGCAAACGGGCGTTACGAGCCGCCAAGGTAATAGAGGCTTGTCTCCACAAAACCCGCGCGAGTCTCAAGTATAGCGCATCTGTGACTTTTCTGTTTTCCACAGTCAGTTTTTGCTTGCAGGACTGTGGCCTTGAGATACAACAGTCATCAGATCACCCTTGGGAAGGAACTGTGAAGAGGATACAACCGTGGCAGGCGATCGTCTTTGCTGCTTCACTATGGCTCATTGCGATTGCTGTTAATACGGTGTTTGGGATTTCCCCACCGGAACCGGAACGCCAGGTGCCGCAGTATCCGCCTCAAGCGTATTCAACGCCGGCCCCCGCAGTGCCCTACTCCCCTCCGCCTCCTGCCCGGGTGGAACAAGTGTTCGTGCCACAACCGATGCCCCAGCCGGAAGTCTGGCGACCGCCCCCGAAATCGCCTGAGGAGATTGCACGCGAGCGTGCGGCCACCGAGCACGCCAATCTGCTCAGCCGTTACCGGGAGCCGGGTCTCACCCGGGAAAGTGATAGGCACATGGTCGCGATCCTGGCGGGCACGGACGACGGGAAGATATGCCGCTCTATTGCAACCGCGCTTGCCCAGAAATTGGCTTGTCCCCAAGTGCGGATTGTGTCCTCGGTTTTCACGCCGCAGTTCTTTTCAGATGGACTCCTCCAGAAGGCCATGGATGATGCGCCGGCCATTGCCCAAAAGCTCGACCTTACGGACATTCTCGATTCCATTGTCGTTGGGCGCGAGAGTATTGAATATTCGACCGATTCATCGCTTGAGAATCTTGTCACCGCGAGCATTCGGCTGGAGGTGATTGTGTTTTCGCTTCGCACCCAGGATTCCAAGTCCTGGACCTTCACCACAAGCGGCGCCGGTTTCAAACAAGCCGAAGCCCGCCAGGCCGGAGAGGAACGCCTGGCGAAACAAATATCTCGGGATACGAAAATGGCCCTCAACCTCTAAAGCAACGCCCAGATGAAGACCACCACTTGCTTGGTTGCAGCTCTATTGGGCTTGTCCGGCGAAATGGCTCAGGCCGAGCCCGAGGACATCGATTCTGCCCTGTCCACCATGGCCGGTTCGCTCGCCACCGACGTTACGAAACAGGAGAAGAAAAAAGTCGCCGTACTCGATTTCACCGACCTACAAGGCACCACGCACGGAGAACTCGGCAGGTATGTCGCCGAACAATTGTCCGTTGACCTGGTTATGGCAAAGCGCGATTTCTCCGTTTTAGACAGGGCGAACCTGCAAAAGATATTGGCCGAGCACAAGCTCAACTCCAAAGGCCTCATCGATCCCGACACGGCGAAGAAATTGGGGATGTTTGCCGGCGTGGATGCCCTCATCATGGGGACGATAATTCCGAAGAGCACCACCATAGTCGCGCTCAATGCCAAGATTATCACCACCGACACGGCCGAAATCGTCGGCGCCGCCCGGGGTGAATTCAAGGTGGACACCATGGTGCAGCAGCTTGTTTCGAACCCGGAACCGAAACCAAATCCGGGGAGTGGCGGGGACAAAGACTCCTCCGATTCTCCCGGCGTCACGAAGACCTTTGGCGATCTGCGAGTGGAACTGAAAACCCTTCGGATTGTGAATATGAACGCAGTTCAGCTTACGGTGTCATTATCGAATGGTAATCCCAGCAAGTCCCTGTGGGTCGGTCTTGCCACCGACGTGTTGGGAAACCCCACATGCGTCGCAACCAGCCCGGACGGCATCGAGTGCCGTTCCTACCCAGCTGGCATCCTGGGTATTGTGCGGGGCAGCGCGTTTGGGTATGGCGCCCAAACGGGCTTCACGCCTGCATCAGAAATTCCGGCCGGCCAGTCCATACCGGCCACAATCAAGTTCGTGCCTCCTCCTGGGGCTCCAATTTCAACCGGCACCTGGACTGTGCAGCTAGAATTGTTGCAGTCGCACGACCATACGAGCATGGGTGCTAAAAACCACTCGAGCCAAACATGCATGGCCCAACTGCAGGTTGGGAAATAACGAACCCTAGGTTGATCTGTCCATCACAACAAGATTATGCAAACAGCGTTTTCAATTACAGACGTGAGCTTCATCGCGGACCCGGTAGCTCCAAGCGCCGTAGTTCTGGAGGTTAACTTCAATATTCACAATTCGGGTCCTTCACACGTGGCAGGCCTCATCGTGACCACCGACTTTTGGGTCACTTCCCATGTCGCCCCCGGCACGTTCCAAGGGTTTGGCGCGGGCTTCGAGTTCTGGAAGGCGGATTTTCAGGTTTCCCAAAGTCCACCCCTTAACTTTGAGTTCGTAATCTTCTGCGACGATTTTGGAGGTGTGGACTTTGTACCTCGAATCTGGAATACCAACGGCGGGAATCGCTTCCGGATCTCGATTTAACTGGCGTTTAAAACACCCGAATACCGCCATCGCGGTGTCGCACTCCAAGACAGGATGAGGTTTGCACATCGCAGCCAACAACATAAAAACAAAACAAAATGAAGTATGAGCTCAAAAATCAAACCAAGCAGCACTGCCGCCTTTAACGCATTAAACGCATCATTGAAAGAGCTTCGTGGGCTGGGCGCCCGCGCCAAAACCGCAGAGGCGAAGCGGATTAAGAGCCACCAAGCACTTCTCTCCACTGCCGAACGGGATCCAGGCAAATGGCACATTCGAATCGTGCAAGCAGGCAAGGAAATCGTAAGTGCGCCGGCGGAGTTGCAGGGCATTAAGATTTTACGAGCACTCAGTTCTTCAACCGGAAGCAGAATTCGTCCCGGAGAGGGTGCTGGCTGTCCTGAAAAAACCGGGTGCACGAATATCGGCCAGTTCGGAGACACATGCCTTTACCTCTGTAAGCGGAAAGCCTTCGATCTTTAGCTCACCCTACAGGGTAGTGGCTCAGTTTCAACAGTGGATCTTCATTCACGTTTCGACTAGGTAAAAAGTCTCGTCACGCACGTATTCGAGAAGCATATCGAATGAGGCGAAGCGATGAACGTCTTCAACAGTGGACCTGACTTTTACTAAGTTGGGAAATCGGCTATAAATTCCGAGTTTATGTCCTAACGGGCCAGCCAACACGCCGGGGTGAATACCAAGTGTGTTGCCAAATCCGATAACGTCTGTTTCGCTGAGAATGGGGCCTTTCCCGCGATAGCTCGCAAGGGATTTCTGGGGCGTGCAAAACTCGGATGCAGCTCGGTTCGCGATGCGTTCTTCCTCTGATCGGTGTCGCCCGCCCGCTCTAGGCACCGTGTACCACGAGGCCAGGGTTGCGCTATAACGGTTACCTTTTCGCCGCTTTCGCATTGCTCGGAAAACCCAACACTTCCTGAAATTCATCCTCCAGTTCCGTCAGCATTTCTTCTGATTTTTGTTTAAGCTCGAAACATTTCTTCGCCATGTCTTCGGATTCTTTTGTGTACTTCTGTTGCTCGGCGTGCATCATCGCGCCCATTTCGTGGCTTATTTGGAGATGGCTAACAACATTAGTGAATTCCACAATATGCCTTGCGATATTTTTACGAAGGTAGAGTTTATGAGGATACCAGTATTCCTGAAATGCCTTTACCGCAACCGACATTCTGCTGCTGTAATCCTTCATTTCCGCCTCTGAGTATTTTCTGCTTGGCAAAGTATAGATTCGTACTATTTCGTGTATGCCTACTAAGTGTTTGTAAATAGTGGCAATTGCTTCCTCAGTTTTTTGGAATACATGAGAAAACCGAAATGTTTGTTCGGAGGTTAATCGTTCAAGTTCTGCATTGAGTCTGGCCAATTCCTGCTGCGTCTCCTTTTGTGCTTTCTCTTGCTTCGTTCTGTATTCGTGCTCGATTGATGTTTCCAGTCGTTTTGAAAACCAAGTCCAAAGTAGGAAAAAGAGTATTGCCGTGAGCGCACTCGAGGCAAGGAGATGTTTAACTACTTCATCCATCATTTATCCTTTTTTATTTTCTTTATAGCTTTTTGAGCTTGGCGGACCAGATACGGAGCACTGTAGAGCGACTCTAGGATTGCTCGGATCAGATTCTCAATTATCGGGACTTCTTTGGCCGTCAGCTTTCCGAGCGCTGCATGGGCGGCGATTACACGGAATTCATTGAGAGGGAACGCCAAGTGTAGAGGAAAATCTTTCACCTCGGAGAGACTGTCCAATTTTTGTCCGAGCATTTTTCCCGTAGCTCCCTTGTCATCACAAACCCGTTCGAGAACTCGCCCCAACAAAACTCCATAAGCGTTCGGCGAGCGTCGTTTTTCCTTCAATGCTGCTTCGTACTCGTCTTGCACTTTCCTCGGGAGTCCGGGCGGTATCTGAGGCGCTACGGGGAAAAGGGTCTCGTAATCAAAATCCGGGCGCTCGCCAAAATCAACGGCATCGGAATAACTATAACTTTCCAGCTCAACGTTTTTGCAGCCATGTGCTGGGCACTGCAATAACCGATAAACTTTTCCTTCGCTAAATGGGTATTCGTCATCAGGATGAGGATGGGTAACGTCTCTAAACTCGGCGACAATCTTCATGGTTGAGTAGTTGCCGCAATGGCCACACTGCCTCGATTCGCTGAATTTCGCTGATTTGTTGTCGATCATGCGAGAGAGTTTGAGCAAATCAGAGGAAAAAAACCCCTGAGAGGAGGCACAAAAATGAGACCGTCGGGAGAGGACCAACCGTAATCTCTTCCATCGGACCAATTTGGCACGGCCCCACAACGCCGGTCAAGGAACCTTTAGCCTATGGGCCCTGTCGCGCGTATCCGAATCAACGCTGCCTTTAACCCCATGACGTCAAAATCCACCCTGCACTACAAAAGAGCCTAGCCCAAGGCTGGACTCAAAATCGATGTATGCTGATGTCGATGAGCTTTTCCAATCTTCCGTGGACTTTATAATTGGAGAAATGAAAAACTTGCATAACCTTGAGCTGATGACGAGTCTAAATTGGACGGCGATCTGGTTTTGCGCGGGATTGGTGGGGATTGTGCTCGCGGTTTTGTCCTCCGGCACAGCGTGGGCGCATCGCCGATTTCAGCATCCATTGCTTAGCAAGCTTCCAGGATGGTTCCGAGACGTGGATCTATTTACTTGCATCTGCGGACTCATTGGGGCCGCTTCCATGGTCGGATCCTACTATTGTGCTTCGCAGTCAGAAAAGGCCAAAGATGCCCTGATTGCATCTAAAATCAGCCCCAGACATTTATCGAAAGAACAAAGAGCCAAACTGTTGGCAGGCTTAAAAGAGGGGTCGAACAAGGTTAAAGGTCGGATAATCGTTCAGGCGGGGTTGTTTGATCCTGAGTCAATGGACTTCGCTTGCGAAATAAACGAGGTGCTCACGAATGCAGGGTTACGGGTCCATTTTCCAAGAGCGCTCGAAGGTGACGCCTCGCTCTCGATCGGGCCTCCTGGACTTCACATCGCAATTAAGGACATTAGCAATCCACCACCAGGGGCGGGGTATATGCAGCACTGCTTCATGAATGCCGGACTTGAAGCACCCGGACTTACATATTCTGAGCCAATTGAGCCAAGCGATATTGTAGTGGTTGTTGGGCAGCGTTAAGGCTTAGAGGAATTGTTTTTCTCCCCCATTGTTTTCACCCGGCAGTTGTAGCCGAGAACGTAGTTCATTGGACGACGACAAGGATTCCAACCCAAAAGGCTGCCCTTGCGTTCCAGAGGGGCTTTTGGGTAACATTTCTTTTTAATGGATTAAGAATCAGACCGTCGAGCTTGTCTAGCCGCGGCAAGGCTTAAAACTGACGCAGATTATGAGAAGCGACTACGATGTATATGCTTACGGCTCCGAAGATTGGGGCGCCAGGACCGCATACCAAGTTGAGTGCCTTCGCACAATGACCGCCGCCGAGGTGACCAGAGCGATAGGCGATCAGACCCTTGAGCGGAAGGTTTCAACCACAAAGCGGCACGGGTTGGACTACAAGCTTTTGGAGATCTTCGTGCCGGTTCAATGGGAAGGGTTTGAAAAGCCAAAGACTGAGCTGGGAGTATACAAGCGCAGCATTTGACGGAGAGTCGGTATGCCAAAATGGTATGGCGGAAGCACACTAAACCCAGCCGGATTTGTTCCGCCTAGGAACCAGTGGCGGGACCAGTGGGAAAGATTGCTTCGCTGGTTCGCTCGCGTTGAGGCTATTCATAAAAAAAGCCTGCGCAAAGAAATAGACGCCGACGACAACGATGTGGTTATTGCTTTTTTTCAGAACTGCAACCACCTTCGAGATTGGCTCAAGGCGTCGAGGCCGGAATTGGAATCCGATCTGAACGCTCTGTTTCGAGGAAACTTTGAAATGCGTGCCTGCCGAAACATTTGCGACGGGTACAAGCACAAGAAGTTGGATAATCCTTCACACCCCGACCCCGACTTCAATCTTTACCGCGAGTATGACCCATTTGGGTTGATGGACGGCGGGCAACCCGTGAGGCCGCGCGTTGTTTTCACCGACGGACCAGACATTCGGAAATTCGATCTTTTTGAATTGGCATTTGAATGCATGAGGCTTTGGCAGGGATTCCTGCTGCGGCAAGGCCTCGTGACCTAAAGGTGAAAAGGATTTGACCATGATGGCGCGAGACATGGATTTGATTCGGGGAGTTAATGCTTCGGTTCGCACTCGATGATGTATCCATACCCGCCGGAGGACGCGAGAAGAAGCTGCTTACGACGTGAAGCAGATGAGACTCGCTGGGTGGATAGGTCCCTCATAATTAAAGACATCAGCGGGCAGGCCCCCACTTCATTGCCGCAATTAGGCAAGACGGGATTTGGGCGAAGGTGAAGCCCGAGTCCAAGAATAAGTGATCATTTTCCTTAAGAATTGGTGGTCGAGCCTGCAGAGATAATCGGGAAGCAATCTCTCCATGGCCTTTGAGATACTTCTCAAGTTCAAGCGTGCAGTTCATGTTGTGCATGGCACGAAACTGGATCCTGCGCTGATTTTGACGACATTCAAGACCGTCTGAGCGCGTTACCGCAGCAGCCGTCACAGGCAGGGATGTGTACTGCATTGTCTCATTCGCGAATTTCCAAGTCCGGAGCATCAATTTCCAAAAACCCGTCCGTGTGTGAACCCGTTCGGTCGCCTCTGCGACCGGGGCGAGCACGGGCGTGAGCCCGCGCGCAGCCCTTCTTCTCCTGTTCCAAAATGTATCGAATTCGGGGGCTGCGGCAGCCGGCCAAACATTCG
>DASRFK010000084.1:0-17198 GCA_035651635.1 Verrucomicrobiia bacterium
CTAAAGCTATCACCGTTCCTGAACCCGGGCCGCCCAACCACCAGCCGGGTTTTTTGTTCCGACGACCACTCAGCCACCAACAATTTCAAACCGGCGGATTTCCTACATGTTCACGCCGCCGTCCACACCTTATCGTACGCTGAAGCGGCAGCGCGCCTTAATCTTACCGAATTAGCCACCCGCAAAGCAGTCCAACGCCTCCGCCAGAGCTATCGGGCATTGCTCCGCCAAGAAGTAGCCCAGACCGTAGCCGCTCCACATGAGGTCGAGGCTGAACTGAAATATCTCATCGGAGTCTTTGCCGCATAGGGATTGAGGCCAAAGCTGCAACCGGCCAAGCTGTGGCCGCCACCTGAAGGTCGTCTATCGTGTCTCCTTTACCACGATAAACTCAGGCCAAAATGGTGAGAACCTTGCTCCTAATCAATCCATTCCCCAGGGTCGGCCCATTTGGCGTTTCGCTTGAAAAGCGATTTCGGGTCAGTGTGTTGGCGTCTACTGCTGTGCATCTGTGCATCTGGATGCTGCCCACGCGGGGGGTGCGTTTTTCCGTACCCGGTCGGAGCGAATGTTTCAGAAAGCTGTCTCCCAAATCCGCAGCATCTGGTTGCCAGATTTCGGCCAACGAGCATGAATACAACGTCTGGAGAATCAATATGCAGGATGTAGTAGTTCGTTATGTTGCAGATTCCCATTCAATCATGATGACGGCGAAGGGCGACCTGGCTCCCCACGTCGCAAAGTCCCTTGCCCTCGACCTTGCCCTGAAAATGACGACATTGGAGAATGCTCAAGTCGATGGAAAGCTTTTGGCTTGAATGCGCCTTATAGTTTGACATTGCCCATCTTGCCCGGCTTCGAGCTCATTCTGTTACAAAGAGCAGATTAAGGATCGTAGAGCCTGTGCAAGCCTGGTCTCCGCGTATCACGGGGAGCAGTTACGCTCGTGGAGGCTGATCCCGTGTTCCCCGCCCGATCTCGCGAAGTTACCGTTATAGTATACTCTCGTTCCTCGGCGTTTCCCCCCGGCCGCGACGCTTGTAGCAAAATCACAAAACCATAAGTGCCGTCCGACTGAATCGGAATCGCCCCCGTCGTTTCGACTTTACCATCATCATCAGTGACTGCGTACCTGACAGAGTTCGGGTCTACTCCGCTTCCATCGCACTCATCATCGGTAATGTGTCCGCTGACTCTGACGGGAACCATCGCCCCTGTCGGCGGCCATAAGACCCGGCGGCTGGTGGATACCGAAATGGTCGGTGGGGTCTTATCAATGGCAACCTGCATATACGTTTCAAATTCCAAGTCAGGCACAAACTGGATTGGCTGCCACGGGCCGTCCCCAAACCTCTCCATGGCCTCGCCCAATGAATAAGTATCGGAAACCGAACCCCCGACCATGAGTCCATTGAAGGATCCGGGGCAACTCAGCACGAGCGCGTATTGATGGTCTCGACAGAGGTGAACTGACTGATTAAGGAAATCAACGGAATACCATTCATAGAAGTCGCCATGAACACGCGTCAAGCTGGCGTGCCCAAGCTGCGCTCCGGGAACACCATCCTGAATGTCTGCTATCGAGATTAGGAGAGCATTGGTTTCGGTCGCGTTGGCCCTCGTAAGCCACAAACTCACACTGGCCAGCTCACCTGGAACTTTAGGAGTAAACGTTTGAGCCAGTACGCCCCACGTCGGACCGTCACCCGTACGCGGACTGGCACCCCACTCGGTTTGCGATTGATCCAAAATGATCTGAGCCTTGCAATGAACACCAATTAAAACGCTCAGCGTAGACAGTGTGGCAGTGAGAGTTTTTTGATATTTCATGAACTCAGTGATGAGCATTCGGAACCGATCTACAGCCTTTGTTTGGATATCCCTTTACCGAACCCCAGGCCGCAAAACCATTCAGCGAATTCTTACACCAGAAGGGTGGCTAAAGTCAAATCAAATTACGCCTAATCCCATCGGGCTTGCGTTATGGCTAGCCACAGTAAAGTCCGATGGGCATCGATCCAATTTCCGAAAATTAATTGTCGGATTCGGCCTGCGTGGAGACATTATACGGCTGAGGCTGCAATCTATGAGCGATCTCGAATTATTGCAGGAGTACGCAAAGAGCGTGAAAGTGGCGCCAGCTTACTTACGACCACCCCGGCAACAGTGCGTGTCTCCGCGTCAATCAGCGGCCCCCCCCCCGAGTTCCCACTGTTAAAGGCCGCATTGACAAACCATATGCTCAAAGGCGGATATGCCCGCCGCAAAAGTTTATCCCGAGCACACACTTCGAGGCTTCGGCCGTGCGCACGACTCAGAGGCCCCGGTAATGTCCATGTGTCTTCTAGCATCGCGTTAATCGCCGACCGCAAGCTGGGACAACGAAATGCCGGTTAGAAAGATCTTGCCCGGCGGCCCACCCAGTTGGAAGAGGAGGTTAGCGGGAGAATCGGACGGTTGCTGCATGGTGAAAGCGTACCGGTAATGCGTGCGATTGGGGGTAAGCTGCGTTGCGGCGAGCGTGCTATAGTCGATGAATGCGCTTCCATTCTGAACGAGTTGCGCCTGGATAGAGCGGCTCTGGTCGGCCCAAGCATCGAATTGCAGCACGTACCGGGAACCCTGGAGCAATGTCGCGCCAGCCTGAAGCAGTTCAATACTGGTCGAACTCGTACCTCCGTCGACGATATGGAATTGAGCGACGCCATTCCGGATCGTCCACTCCGCCGCGGCCCCACCGTTAACCATGAAGAACCACGCGTTCGTCTTTGCGGCGAAGTCACCGTTCTGCACCATATTCTCGCCGGGACTGATGATATTCACATCGACGCTTTCCTCGTTGGAAAATGGACTTTCGATACCGGCGCGGTTTACGGATGTAACGCGGAAATAGTGGAGACCGTTGGAAAGATCGAACAACTGCTTTAGTGGGCTGGGGCTTTCAGCCAACAAGACGCGCGGATGCGGCGCGGTTCCGCCGTAGATGCGGTAGCGGGCCACGTTGGTATCGCCGAACTTGTTAAACAGGAGCGTGATATTATCGAAGTGTGGTTCGACAAGAAGGTACGGCGCGGCGGTAGTGCCATGCCATAGAAATCGAAAAGCGCGGTAAGCATCGGATCCCGGGAACAAGCTAAGCTCGAACCTTTTGGCGCCCGTGTTATCGACCTCGATCGCTTTCGGGTACCGGGGCAAGACGAAATTGATAAGGGTGTTTCCATTGGAGAGGCGCTGAGCGCTTCCCATCCAACCGGTGAACTTGTCAGGACTGTCGCGGAACTGCCACACCAGACGCGCGATTCTATTTGTCAGGTCAACGGCGTATTCGACGGCTCGGGAAACTGGCGGATGATGGTTGTCGCCGTTGTCAAAAAGCAGGTAATGGCCTTTGCCCAACGCGCTAATATTGTGCTGGTAGCCGGGGCCATTCAGGGAATCGTTAACAAAAACGAAGCTGCCGTGGGCGCCACCCAGGCGCCAGAGGATATCGCCGGAATCGAGATCTACTTTCGTGATTTCGCTGAGATGGCGGGCCGACACCAGGAGATTGCCATCGTCATCGATGTCGAGCCCGTTGAGGTGGGCCAGGTCCGTGTTCCCGGTCGGCACGAGATCACGGATGTCGTAGTTGTCCCAAGAACGCCATTGGAAGATGAGTTCGCTTGCGGGAGTGAATTCCTGAACGACCGTTTCAACTACTACGGCATTGGTGCCACCCGTGATGTAGTGGGCCATGTTGACGGGGTTTTCGCGGTAACCGAGCAAGAAGTATCTGCCATCGGGCAGGATTTTGAGATCATGACCGTCGGTCAGGTAGCCGTTTACGGCGACGTAGGTGTGGAGCGGATTGAAGTTGTGGTCAACCACAGAGTAAGTGGCTTCCCCCGAGGCGGCGAGGCGGCAATAGGTGAGGGTGTCGTTTTGAACCTTGAGGTCCGCCAGTCGCCCGCGCTGGTACCATACGGGCAGACCATCCTCGTTCAGTATCATAGTGTACGGAGGCACTTCATCCAGCGCGTTTTCCAAAAAAAGGTTCCCCGGGGATGGATAGTAATTGGTCGTGATCGCGACTTGGGGAAAATCACTCGGCACAGAGACGCCGTTGGCCAAAATCGCTGCCTTGGACACGAGCGTGCGCGGGATCGCGGTGGTCAGGGGCTTTGCCCCGGCCGTTTGGGGATTGGGGCCAATGTCAACCGCGAGTTGTGTTCCGCTGGCAAGAGCCGGCGGGAACGAACCGGGCATCGGGTCTGAAGTCATGAACTGATACCTAAATCTTTCAACCCCCGACTTCGCACGATTTCCGAGCAGGGGCTTGAGGTTGACTGAGACCAGTTCGTTTGCGCCGAGCTCGGAGACCAATTCAAAAACCACGGTTCTTCCGTCACTGGCGATTCGCGTGGTCCCAGCGTGGCGGCCACTGTGCTTTCCGATTACGGTGACGAAGTCGTTCGTCAGATTCGTCACCTGGCTGGGGGCCATACTCGCAAACCGAATCAGAACATAACGAGTCTGCGGCGACACATAGGAGGCCCCAGGTACTGGTGACAAATAGAGGTACCCGGCATGACGAGCGTTGCTTTGCGCCCACCCACGGGAGAACCACCCCAGCAACACGATCCCGACCAATGGCAGCCAGCGTTGCATGGGCTAAAGGTTCCGGCCGCGAATGGCCGGAGCCTGGTGCGCCAGGAGGGCCTCCGCGCGATCGTTTTCTCCGGAATTAACGCCCGGCCCAAATGCGAAGGCGGTATCGTGCCTTTCGCGGAGCCAGGTCAGAGGAATCCGCGGGAGCGTCATTTTCGTGAGCTAGCAATTCTCAACGCTCCAATCTAGCTGGTTAAAGATTAAATGAGCATTAACCAAAGATTAAATTCGGTTCACGATTTCGTCGTCGATCAAGGCGTTTGCTTTTCCTTCAATTATTCTGTGTGACCGTCAAGGAGGTAAAACGAAGTGCAGTGGACGTCTCGAGGACAAGAATTTCATGCGAGAAACGTCGCTCGCGAACAAAAGCCTGCATGTGGTTCCCGTTTGCGTGTCTCGCCAGAGTTCGTTTCAAACGCATTGATGATCTCAGTTCGGCCACCCTGACTGAGAATTGCGGCGCTAAAAAGAAGGGTGAGTTGTCCTTTGAAGATGAACGAGCCCCTCGGCTGCTCGTTGGGTAGCGCACCACGGCTTGCGCACGGAGCCAAGGATTCTTTCGATGGGTTTGGAAGCGATCTGAATTTAAGACCGCACGAGAACGTCTTTCCTTTGTGGGTTTGGCATGATGAGCTCCTGCCCGTTCACATTCCTCTCGTCGGTTGGCACAGGATTACTACCGGAGGATCCTGAAGTCATCGCCCGGCAAGCAGATGAATGCGAGCTACAGCGTACTGGTTCGGGGTGGTGCTCGACCCTATATTCCATTCCGAAAACGCGGAATCTCAAAAAAATCAGTGCCTTCCGAAACCCCCAATCATAACAACTCCGGCTTGTCCACTGCGGAGGCGCAAGCGCGGCTGAAGCGATTCGGCCCCAATGCCGTCGTCGAGGAGAAGGCTCACCCGGTTAAGGCATTCGTCAAGCGGTTCTGGGCGCCCATTCCCTGGTTGCTGGAAGCTACGATCATCATCCAGGTCTTTCTCGGTGAGGAGGTGGAAGCAGCGGTGATCGGCGGACTCCTGGTATTGAATGCGGTGCTGAGTCTGCTGCAGGAGGGTCGCGCTCAAAAGGCACTGGCGCTCCTGCGGCAACAACTGCGTGTGCTGGCCCGCGTCAAGCGCGACGGCGTGTGGACCACCTTGCCAGCCGAGGAGTTGGCTCCGGGCGATGTCGTTCATTTACGACAGGGCACCATTGTGCCCGCGGACGTTAAACTGGACGACGGGTCATTGTTGGTGGACCAATCCGCGCTTACGGGAGAATCTGCAGCCGCTTCGGTCGAGGCTGGCAAAACGGCTTATGCGGGGTCCATGGTGCGGGGCGGTGAGGCCACGGGTGAGGTTACCGCCACTGGCGCGCGGACTTTCTTCGGGAAGACCGCCGAACTAGTCCGTACAGCTGGTTCAGCCAACCGCCAGGAGCATGAGATTGTCGGCGTCGTAAAAAACCTCTTTGTCGTAAACGCCGCGATGGTGGTGGTTGTCACCGGCTACGCGCACTACGTCGGGATGTCCCTTGGGTTCATTTTGCCGTTGTTGCTGACGATATTGCTTGCCTCCATTCCAGTCGCGTTGCCGGCCACCTTCACGCTCGCGGCAGCGCTCGGCTCGCTGGACCTTTCCAAACGCGGCGTGCTCGTCACGCGCCTGAGCGCTCTTCATGACATCGCGGCTATGACCGTCTTATGCAGTGATAAGACCGGAACCCTGACGCGCAACCAGGCCACTGTGAACGCCCTGTGGGCAGCCCCTGGCGAATCTGAAGATGAACTCTTGCGCGCGGCTGCGTTGGCCAGCGATCCAGCCGGCCAGGACCCAGTTGATGGCGCAATCATCAAGGCCGCCGTCGAGCATGGCTGGCATGACGGCGAAATGGAGCGAATTGATTTCAAACCCTTTGACCCGGCCACAAAACGCGCTGAGGCCGTGTATGGTAACAAGGAAGGCTCCTGTCGTTTCGTGAAAGGCGCCCCCGCAGTCGTCGCCAAACTGGCCGGCGCCGCTGACATTCTCTGGCAACCACACGCTGCCATCATCGTCGCACGCGGGCAACGTGTGCTTGGGATAGCCGAAGGAACGGCCGATCAGATACGCCTCGTTGGTCTGATGGGGCTTGAAGATGCGGTGCGTGAAGATTCCAAGTCTGTCGTCAATGCGATCCGTGACGCAGGGGTTCGCGTCGTCATGGTGACGGGCGACAATGCGGTCACGGCACGCAGTGTGGCGGAACAGGTGGGAATTTCAGGCAATGTTTGCTCCCCCGAAAAGCTCCATGGCGATCTTTCCGGAGACACCCTTGACTGCGCCGTTTTTGCGGGCGTGTTTCCAGAAGACAAATTTCGATTGGTCCGTGGGTTCCAGCGTCGCGGTGAGGTGGTGGGCATGAGCGGGGACGGCGTCAACGATGCCCCCGCGCTGCGCCAGGCTGAAGCAGGAATAGCCGTGGCCAACGCGACGGACGTGGCAAAAGCGGCCGCAGCCATGGTATTGACCCAACCGGGACTGGGAGGGGTGGTGCCCGCGATCGAAACGAGCCGTTTGGTATTTCAGCGGATCATCACCTATACCCTCAACATGCTGATAAAGAAGATCGAGATCATGGCGTTATTGGTCATCGGTTTTCTGGTGACCAGGCATAAACCTCTCACTCCGTTGCTGATGGTGCTTTTCCTCTTTCTCAATGACTTCCTTACGATGTCTCTCTCGACCGACCGGATGCAGTACTCGCGCCGGCCAAACCGATGGAACACTCGAGGTATTCTCGAGGCTGCCGGCATTTTGGCGGTGTGCAAGCTGGTGTTCTCTCTAGGTGTGTTCCTGTGCGGCTATCATGTGCTGCGATTGGACATGCCGCATCTCCAAACCTTGATGTTTGCGACCTTGATTTTTAGTTCGCAGGCTGGGGTCTACCTGCTTCGAGAACGCGGGCATTTTTGGCAGTCACCGCCCAGCCAATTCCTCATTGGGAGTTCGCTCCTGGGTTTGTGCGTCGCAGCGATTCTGGCTCTCGGCGGCATTCTCATGCCGGCGATCAGCCCATCTTTCCTCTCACGGATGGCGGGAACCGGAATCCTCTACTTCGTTTGCCTTGACTGGCTGAAAGTATGGCTCTTCAGCCGGCTGAATCTACGCTGAGCTGCATTTTGCGGCGCGTGCCGCTCTCCAAGCAGATCCGAGAATCCGGATGACTTGGCAGATCCGATCAATTGCTTCGGATTCTTTCATAACCGAGAGAAGAGTCTACGGCTAGCACTTGGACAAATGCCGTCCAAGTGAACACTAAATAACGACATCCGACTTTGAGCTTGTAATATGCGGACTAGGGGGCTTAGCTTGAGACGGACTGAGGCTGATAATGAACAGCTTAGACAAAAAGGAAGGCGAATTTCCCGGCAGCGATTTGCAACTGGCGTTGCATAAACACAGTTGCGCGGAAGATTCGCCTTCAATTGATACTATGAAAACAGCCGTTGCAGTTATGTTTGCGGTCAGCAGCTTGTTTCTGGCCGGTTGTTACACAAATCACCATGTCACAAAGTGGGAATACATGCAGCGGTTTGGAATGCAATCCGACGCGGAGCTTAATCGGTTGGCGGATGAGGGGTGGAGTATTGTAAGCTTCAGTGGCGAAGGCCAACCGGTTTACATCTTGAAACGACCGAGGCACTAAATGGGGATACTGTGGGCGCAACGAGGCGCGGCACCGAATGAGCGGCACTGAAATGAATTTGAAATACCAGCACCGGCAACTGCCGCTCATCGGTGCGCTTGAACGTTATGCTTTCACATGAGCTGGGTCACAGATGTCATTCTTTGCATCAATCTTGAGGAGAAATTTCGAGACGACGCCGACTATTCGGAGTCTTGCGAGCCCGTCGACAGCACCAACAGGTGGCTGACCGACCATGAACATGGCAAACTCGATCAGATTTCCGAGGCCGTCGTATCCAGCGGAAAAGCCATGCAGTGTTTCGTATATGGCGGCGCGTTCAATTTTTTGGACGCGGACGAGTTTATAAAACTGGTTTTATCTCAGGAATGGAAGATGCCCGAAGCTGTTCAGCTTCTAATAAAGAACGAGGAAGAAGATGCTTTCACGATGTATGGGTCCTCTTGAGACCCTGCATAACTTTCGCGTTGCACTCGACGAACAACCGAGGTCATTCGCGCCGCGTAATTGGCTTTCAGCATACTAATGTAGCGTAGTCGCGGCGTCGGAGTAATGCCAGGAAAGGACATCGCAAATCAAATCAACCAAACTCAGTGTCCGTGGCAAGCCATGAGAAGCGAGCTCACCAATCGTGCGGGTGACGAGGGGCGGAAGAGGCGCAGGAAACCAGCAGCGAACGGCTTCACTCTGATCGAATTGTTGGTTGTGATAGGAGTCATTGCTATTCTTGCCGCCCTTTCTGGTTGACGCAACCCAACAGTTGGACTGCACGGGAATACCGGACGCGCATGATCCGGTGCTCCTGTGATCTGGGCTGCCCACGGCGGGAGAGTTCCACTTGCCGACTGGTACTAATGGTTTGTCGCGGCCCTTCTGGCAAATTCGTCGTTTCTTCTACGTCACCTGGCAGCTGCAGGGCTGAAAACATATCGAAAAACCGAAACAGTCGCGACATCCGGTTCTCCAAACGACATGGCGGAGAGCATGACTCGAGGCCTGCCAAATTCCAGAACCTCGCTGTGCGTGATCGATCGCATATACGTCCGGTCCGCGTTGCCTTCGGGATTAAGCGTGGTACCGCTGGAACCGAGTCCGGAAGATTGGATCAGCATGGTCACATTTGGCCGCGTGGCGTCCTGAGTCGGCCGGACGCCCGCGAAACGGACCGACAAACCGAACCTTTGAGAGGTCCGCGAGATCAGCGGCTCGCGACCCGGTCCGGTAGCCCGAGAGGACGTGGTGAGCCATTCGTTCGTACTGACCATTACCTGATCGGAGAACACGTTGACGGTCTGCTTGGTGCTGTAGGTGATTCGAGCCTCTCCGATTTTGGCCAACCGAGCCAGCAGAGTCTCTGCGGCCCCGGCTTCGTTTTCCAAACGCTCGCTATCCAACTCCACTATGCGTTTGGCTGGGATTTTGACCTGATAGGCTGTCACTTCAAAGTGGGCGGGAAACCCACCCTGCGCGGTGTCTGGACTCGATCCCGCCTGGGCCGAGGGTGGGGCGGTGCCGACATCAGCTGGTCTTTTGGGTAATTCCTCGAAGACATAACGAATAACGCACTTTGACGGGTGATCTTCGGCGGTAGCTGGATTTGAGTTGCTGCCCAGCATCACGCGGGGGTGACCAAACTCGAGCGGCTTCGTCTGGTTGAACTGGAAAGCATTAAGGGCTGTAAACTTGCTTTTTGGCGCGATGTTACTTTGCCTCACCCTGGAAAGTTTGGCTTCAACTGTTACGTCTGGTTTGGAGCCCTTTTCTGCCGGTCGCCCCGACAGGTGCAGGACAAGACCGACATTCACGTAAGTTACCGTGTTGACCGAAGGATCCGAGGTTTCACCGTGGGCCATCTTCACCGGTTCGGCGCTCCCAATCAGGATCTGTTCCGAGAGAACATTCACCTCTTGGTCGATTTGGTACAGGATCCGGGCATCCCCGGCGTCCCCCAAGGCTTTCAGCAGTGATAGCGGTGTCGTTGCCATGTGTGCCAGCGCATCGGGATCCAGTGCGTCGGCGCGAGCTCCCTGGAACTCGTATGCCGTCACGCGTAATCGCACAGGATACACTGCCTGCACCGGAGAAACCTGCGGACGGGAGAAGCCTCGCTGCTGGGGCGCTCCGGCGGCGGTTTCCGGAACGTTAGCTTCCGGCTGTTTGTCCGGAACAGGCTCTGCCCATGCCCAGGCGGAGACAATCAAGGAAACGGCCATGAAACGCGAAGATTGGGTGGTACTCATCAAGTTTGTTAGACGACTTGGTCCAACCCGGCTATTCAGGCCATGGAGAACGTACTCAATCGAGCCCGGGAAATGAGCAGATTTGGGCCGAACCAGCAGGGCTAGGGATTGATGGTTCTCCCGTGGCGACAACAAGTTCGTTTGCGGGCAGAGTCTCTGTGTTTCAAAAGGAATTTTCCGTTTTCAATCATGAAATTGCATTCAGACCAGGGGTATGTCCTCCACCACGAACATTAAAATGAGATTAACCTAACATTAAAATTAGAACAGTCGAACGCGGTGGTTCGTCGGATAGTGAATGAGATGCATGCTCGGGCAACATCAACCAGCTGGTCATGCTCAGTCGCCCGTCGCATAACGAGGGACTGTTAATCGATGAGTACTAAATACTGCAAACAGAAATTCCTCTGCCCCGAATGCGGCTTCGGGAAGCCCGAACCAAATAGTCTTCAAGATGCTGCAAAAACGGCTGATGGCGCGCCCCGTGCGTATGCATGTGCCCATTGCCATTTTCAAATTCCAGCACATTTGGCGGAGCGCTGGGGTGGCATTACGGTTGAAGAGGCAAGAAGTGAATGGCGGCAGGTTTATCGGCCCAGCGTTGCTGGCCGTCCAGTTAGCGCAAACGTATGACTCAGAGCATTCCAATCAAATGGTCCCGAGAAACAGAAATCTGCCTCCGAATCCAGATTCGGCGGGCTAGGCACAAAATTAAAGGCTTCCCTCACCCTTGCGCAGTTTTGCCGAACTTTCAGGCAACCTGTCAGAGTTGGCCGACTCTCAAGCCAATTGCCGCTAAGCGCCGTCGAACTATTTCCTTCAACTTTCCGGTTCAGGAAACATCCTCGCCCAAGCAACTCAGATGGTCTGAACCGGAACCGAGGTGCTCGTGAATCTGAACCTCAGGAGTGTTGCAGGAGTATTCAAAAAGGATCGAGCTGATTCCAAATCCAAAACTCAACGCAACACTAGAGCTTTCTGGCCAGGTTTTAAACACTCACCCAAAGCGACGACGCGTATGACCAACAGCACAGTTTCAAACGAGATTGCAAGCGAAGCCTTTGCCGCTTCCAATGCGAGTCGCCCAGATAACGAGGGCGCCGCGACCATCCTCGGCCAATCCCGGAAATCAAAATCTTGTGCTGTGTTCTGCTTATCGTTCCGCGGATTGCTTCCTGCTCTTCGCCAGCATTGGTCCTGGAAACGGTTGGCCCGGGTCCAATTGTTTATCCGGCTTCGACCAACGGTATGGGTGATTTGCAGGTCTACAGCGAACCTGAGGAATATTACCAGGATGAGATGTCATATTTCCCGCACAGCGATTATCAGCTCTGCGCCGCTGACGGAAGGCATTTGCGGCGCGTTTGGAACCGCAACACGCACGAGGACGAAACACCCGCGGTCGTGTCTCTACACCCCGGCCGTTATGTTGTGAAAGCGTCGGCGGAGTTTTACGGATCCGTGAATGTGCCCGTGGTGATTAAGCCCCCACAAGCTGACCAAAGTCGTTTTACAGCCGGGCTGGATTCCGGGTGCGAAGGTGGACCATTCTCAACTAGTGCAAACTCCAAATGGCCATTTTGTCGGCTACCGAGCCGAACAAGGAGGAGACAACCATGAATGAATTTCCCGAAGCGATCTGCCCTCTTTGCTCGCAACTCCACGTGCGTGAGCGCCTCCACTCACATATCAAGGAAGAGCACCCGCGGGTGCGCGAAGCAACCTGTAGGGTAATCCAGGCCTACCACAAAGGTTGGGCGGCCGAACACGGCGCGTGTGAGCCGTGCTGGAAATCGTTTCGAGACGCCGGCCGGATTCTATGCGTTTTGAAACAAACCAGACCTCAATCTCCAACGAGCGGTTAGTTTTCGCACACATTCCTTTCTCATGAATTCAATTGATCAACAGACGGATCCCAACCCGTATTCGGCCAAACACATGGCCAAGCCGGTTAATTTCTATTGCGCTGCCCCGGAGGCCAAATCCGTCCATCTCGAGGGCGATTTCAGCAGCTGGGCGCCACTGCCGATGCAACGCCGCGTAGACGGCTGGTGGTTCCTCCAGGTACAGCTCACTCATGGACATCACCAATACCGCTTTAACATCGATGGCCAACGACGGCTCGATCCCCGGTCGGTTGGGACAGCGCATAATGAGGCAAACGAAGAGGTGTCAATCGTTTCAGTCAGTTGACCGGTTAAAATCAAGTGAAACAAACATTGCCAAAATCAATTCTGGCCGCCAGGGCGCTCAAGGCGGTGTTCTGTTGCGCCGCGTTGAGCATCAGTGCCGGGTGCGCGTCGTCTCACCGCGGGGTTTCCGGCCGGTCCTGGAGCCAAACCGCAAAGCAAGATCAGGAGGCACGGGAAAACCCCAACGAGACCTCATTTTTTGGGGGAAACTGAGCCGTTTGTGGCCATTTCCTTCTCTGCCCGACCGGAGCATTATGAAGCAGAAGGAAAGGGGCGACGCGGGTGAGCGCGATTGAAATCGCGATCCAGTTCCGTTATTATCCCCGAGCGATGCACTTGAGAGCGCGGATCGCGTTGTTGACCTGGTGGGTTACGGCTACTACTCCGCTCAACGCGACTATCCAGCCCTTAGCACCGTGGGTGCCTCGCGATGATCCGGAGGTCTTTGCTGAAATTCAGTCGAAATTTAATGTACCGTTAATCTTCCTTTAATGAGCGCGTGCCATAATCGTCAGGTATTGGACACCTGGATCGGCTGGCGCCGAAGCGTGGTGCCAGGCTCAGATCCGGCTGTTGGTGACTGCAATAACAGAAGACCAAAGTCTGCTAATTAAAGCTAAAACTATGAGCTCAACGGAAAAGCGAACGACACTGGATTCGTCTCTCGTCAAAAGGATAGCGCGCGCCGATAGGCCAGATTATTCCGTCTTAGTTGTTTTAGGTGCGGTCATGGCGTTGGCCATCTTGAGCGGTTGCGCCTCGGCTCCTGTCGGCGGTTCATCCGACCCCTACCAATACAACACCGCCACTGGCTCCCCAGCGGTCGGCAGCTATCCCTGGCATTGATTCAGGGGCACGGATGTTGGAAAACTTTCAAAATGTGATGCGGCAGAATCCATTGAAAGGCATCACGGACGTAAGAGGTCAGGAATGGAGCCTCACTCTGTTGCTTGTGGCGCTGATCATTACGTCGGGTTGTGCCTATTTCAGTCCCAGAACGCCTCTCGTGAATAACGAAACAAACACCGGATTTACTCCGGATCGGTTCAGCCCTCCCGACTGGCCGTTTGGTCCATGACTTAAGGAACGTTCGATGGTTGGCTCGCGACTCCGGTTTCGCGGTGGTGCTTGAGCCATTCGCCTGGACCGCCAGATCCGGAGAATTCATCGATCGCCTAAATAACACTTCGTATTTTCTGGTAGTCCGACTGCAGCAAACTGAAACAACTGCTATGCAGCTGGCTGTTGCGACATTGAATCGCCTTTTGATTGGTATCCCGACTGCGCTCCTTTTGTTTCTCCTCGTTCTACACCAGCAAACTCTGTTCGCGGTTGAGCTCGCACCTGGCGACGCAGACCGAGTTCGTTGTTATGGAACGGTTAGTGACGTGGCGGGCAATCCAGTCGCCGGTGCGACGGTTGAATATTGGCAACGCCAAGCCAGTCTTTGGCCGTACCAGGGAGGTGGGTTTAATCTCAAAGAAAGCCGCACCACAGGAAGTGATGGCGCGTTTGAATTCGAAACGGCGCGCGTCACTGGATTATTGCTCATGCGAAAACCGGGTTTTGCTTTGACCTGGCGACAGCTCGACCAACGATTTCAGCCCGAACGAGACGAGAAACAAATGCTAGTCGCGACTCCGGCAGCCAAGCTTTCCGGCTATGTGGTGGATGAAGCCAACCAACCTGTCGCCAAGGCCGCTGTGTCGATCGCTGTCGCGGTCACTGAACTGCCGCATGCTCCCGGATCGAGGTTTAACTATCTTACCGACGAGCTTGCCGGTCAATTTTTTGTCACCGAAACCGACGCGAGTGGCCGGTTTGTAATCGAGAATTTTTCTACAAACGCTTCGGCAGTTCTAAAGGTTCATTCACGAGGCAAGGCGCTTCGGCTCGCGAACCAACGTCCCGACAACTTGCAATTCCGGGGCTATCATGCCGGAGATGAGATCAAACTCCTCATGGAACCTGCCGCCAGAATCGAAGGTCGGATCCTAACTGATGATAAATCTCCGCCGCCGACTTCAGCACGGCTGATACTGCGACTGGATAAACCCGGGTTCTTTAATGATCTTGGGCAGGGTGCACCGATCGATGGCGCCGCCGATGGCAGCTTCTCAATCGATGAGATTTCCGCTGGGGCTTATCACCTGGGCGCGATGTTCGGCACCACTGGGTTCCCCGATTGGGTAGCGGAGAATATTTCGTTTTCAGTCGAACCCGGTCAAACACTGCGTAACCTCCGGATCCTGGCCAGTCGCGGCGCGGTATTAGAAGTCTCTTTGCTCACAAAGACTGAGCACCAACCGCTGGCGAATGTGATAGTGAGCGCCGCCAAACCGGGCCTCCGAACGTCGGCCGGGTCCAATGAAAATGGGATCGCTTTGCTCCGACTGCTCCCCGGGGAGTACGAGGTTTCGGCTTTTCGTTACCCGCCATCAGAACCGCCCATCTCTGTAACAGTGGAGGCTGGCCGAACCAATAAACTCGAGCTTGAGTTGAAATAATTGCCGAAAGTTCATTCAAATGATGCAGCGCACTAGGCACTTGCCGACGCTCATTGCTTGGTCGCGCGGAATTCGCTGACAGTGCGAGTCATTCGCTCTTGGCGTGGCTCGGGATTAACCACCAGCACCTTTTGTCCCTGGACCAGCGGGAGCGTTGCACGAGTGACAACGCATTCGCCAGGTTCAACTCCCCTGCAAGTCACTAATTCACCGTAAGCGTCACCCCCGGCAAGCAATCCGCTTCCTTCTACAAGTCGCTCCTCAATCGTTTCGTCGCGCCGGACAACAAAAACAAATTGGCCTTCGGGTCTCTTCCACAGCGCAGCGGCCGGCACGAGCGCCGCACTGGTTGTGCCTCCCGTCCGGAATGCGATGTTCACCGACTGGCCTGGCCAGAGCTCCTCTTTGTTGTTGGCAAAACGGGCGCGGAGCAGAACTGTGTGTGTCGTTTCGTCGACTGCATTGTCGATTGTCAAAAGTGTGCCCGTCCAGCGTGATTGCTGTCCTTGGGCTGTGGCCCGAACCTCGATCGGTCCCCGATTGAGAGCCTCTCGCAGGCTTGGCAGATACGCTTCTGGTATTGGGAAATCGACAAAAATCGGTTGAGTCTGATTTACAGTCACCAGCACCGTTTCTGGTCCGGGGATGACGTTTCCCGGACTGACCTGAAGAAAACCGGCACGGCCAGCTATCGACGAACGAATCTGGCAATAGGACAGCTCCAACTCCGCTAAATCGACAGCAGCCTTATCCGCTTCGAATGCGGCTTTGAGGGACGCAGCATTTGCGGCGCTCTCGTTGTAACTGTCTTTGGAAACGATGCGGTTTTGCAGCAAGACGGCATTTTCGTTCTGCTCAATGGCAGCTTGCGCCTGGACCTGAGCATCTCTGGCAAGATCGCTTTTAGCGTGGGCCATCCGGTCTGAAAAGGGCCGGCTATCAATTGTGAACATCAACTGGCCCGTCTTCACCAATTCTCCCTCGCCGAAATGAACGCTCTCCAAGAGGCCGTTGATCTGACTACGGATTGCAATCGAGGAAATGGGAGTAGCATGGCCGATCGCCTCCAAGGCCACCGGTGTGTTGGTGCCGATAGCCATCGCCACCGATACCTCAGGCACCGCGGGCGACTGGGTTTCAGACACCGAAGGCGCTTGAGAGCAAGAGGAGAGCAGCATCAAAAAGCCCGCGGTAACGACGCACGCAAAGACCTTGGCGGAATGAAGCCGGTTCGGTGTCAGTTGGCGTGGATATTGATTCAATCTGGGCACGACGGTAGAAGCCCGCTCGCACAGATCAAAGGATTTTAATGTTGGGTTAATGTTCCTTTCATAATCGGAGTTTACATTAGAAATAGAGGCAAGTATGCGGGGCGAGGAGCCCTGACAAAAAGCCCCTAACGACGACCATGAAATCGAACTTTAAACCCCTCGCGCTTCTGGTAGCAGCCACTTGCTGGCTCGGAGGCGTTGCTTACTCTGCCGAGACCAGCATCGACAGCGCAATTCAGGCCATTCAACAAGCTCAGGATCCCTCCGCAGCCATTGGTGCCTACGCCAATGGATTTGCGGTTGACCGGAATAATTCACGGCTTTACGACGCCTACGTCTCCCGTATGGTGGAATTGGGCCTGCCTGAAATGGCCTACCACCAGGCCCAGACCTTGACGACGCTTCAGTCCGAAAATGGTCTGGGTTGGGGAGTCATTGCCTATGTGGATGCCCGGCGTGGGCAGATGACCGATGCGGTTTCGGCGATCAACCTGGCCGGCCAGTTCGCGCCCAATAACCAATTTGTCCAACATACGGCAGGCGAGCTATTGGCCTGGTACGATTTTAAAGCCGATCAGACCAAAGTTTCCCAAAGCGCCAAGGACGGGCTGACGAAGGTGCGCAATCTGTTGGAGCGAAATCCGGCTTTTACACAGGCCTATAGTGCAG
>DASRFK010000085.1:0-128979 GCA_035651635.1 Verrucomicrobiia bacterium
GTGATGCCAGGTACTGGCCGATGAAAGCCGAAGGAGCGGGCGAAGCGAACGGGAAGCGGCTGTTCAGCTCGGAGACGAACTCAACATCGGGGTCGCCTGCCTCCCCTCGCTCACCCTGATTATTATCCGTGGAGAAGACGATGAACCCGGTAAGAACAGATGAATACGACGCATTCGCCTCTGACTATCATTGGCTGTATTCGGGCACTCCCAACCGGATGAATAGGGTGTTGGTCCAGTAATTCCCCACTTCTGCTTTACCTTCACAAATCTCCACTGCCACTCCTGATTGCACCGGTTCCCCAAATGCATCCTCGTCAAGCCAATCACCACAGACCAGAATCCCTTCTTGCCAATGCCATAAATCCTGAGCAATGGCGACATCATGAAGTCCAGCCCTTCCACCGGCCCATCCAGACAGATGTCCATGAATTCCCGTAAACTGATCTGGTGTTTTCCGGCTGCCACGAAATGATCCACGAGCCGTTTCCTCGTAACTACAATCGACCCCAGGGCATCAATCAAGTCTTCCACCGGCCACATCCTTTCCAGGTCATCGGCAGCACGAATCTCCTCCTGCAGCTTGGCTCGTCTTTGCTCCATTGACCTGTCTGCTGCGTCCTGCTTCTCGATCAGGTAAATCCTGGTTGGCGACAATTGGAATTTCCTGGCCACCTCCGTTTGAGAAAGTCCCTGGCGCCGCAATTCAAGGATCTCCCGGTTGCGCTGTTCAATCGGGATCTTCACTTTTTTTCCTGAAGAGGTTGCCCGGGTGTAACGTGTGCACCCGTGGTTTAGTTGTGAGGAGATTTCGACATTTCGCCAAGCTTAAGTTTAAATACCGGGTTTCCCATGGCCGAAGCATAGAGGACGTCGTTCACCGGATCCCAGGCGCAAGCCAAACCAGTTTGCACTAAAGGCAAAGTTTCCTTCCTTGGGCTTGAGGTCGGCCACCTGCCTCCAAGACTCGCCGGCAGTTTCTGTCTTGAACACTCCGTCCTTGCCAATCACCACTATCTCCTTCTCGTCGTGGCCAAAGAATGGACCTTGCCAAATGTCCACTGCTTTTCCCTGTGATTGCCAATTCGCTCCGTTGTCTTTGCTGATGATCAAACCAGTGGCGCTCCCTAAATAATGGCAACCACGGAAAAGGACCGGTATTCTGGTTTGTGGATTAACGGAGGAGACTTTGGCCCAGGTTTCGCCAGTGTCCGTGCTGCGATAGATACCCTCTCCTTTGCTGTAAATCAGGGTTGTTGCATTCAAGGCTCCCACCATCGAACCATTTTCACGAGCATCACCGAGATAAATCACCAACTTTTTCCAGGTGTTTCCCCCATCCGCTGTCACGTAGACCTCTCCTGGCGGCGTGGTTTCGTGTTTGGCCGCGATGATGGTGGTCATTGCAGGTGCCTTCCAATCCACTGAGCCGAAGTCCCAGTTGCGCCCAAGACTTTTGAAGCTTTTCCAGTTGAGCCCATCTGCCGTCCAACCGGCGGATCCATCCAAAGAAAAACTGGCCATTCTCGTTGGTGAGTTCTGGTCCGCGCTTGTTGCCCACCCGGTTTCGTCCCTGCCGGAAATGTGGTCACCGTCAATGCGCTGCCAGGTCTTGCCCTGGTCGGAGCTGCACCAAAGGCCACAACCGACCACTTTAATCGTGACGTTCCCATTGAGTCGGTTCGCCACGACGCCCGAACAGCCTCCCGGCCAGGGTTGCTTCGATCCACTATTGGTTAACCGCTCCAGCAACGAGCTTGAAACATCAGTCCACTGGTCAGCAGCCTGGATTGAAGGTGCGAACAAATTCAGGGAGCAGATGACCAGGGAAAAATGAAGCATCCAAGACATGGCGCTTATTGTGACCAGTCGAAGCACTTGCCACAAAACAAAAGGCGCAACACCCCTGGAGAGCGTTGCGCCTTCGAGGTAAAAGAAATTACAGCCTCGATTTGCCTGCTGCCTTCGCCTTCTTCCAACGCGCTTTCGCTGCTGCAGATATTTTGGCTTTGGCGGCCGCACTCATTTTCCTCTTGGGCTTTGTTGCTGAATCAGATGCTTGTTTGTCTCCGGATTTACGCCGCGCTTTGGCCCATCTTGCCTTCTGAGCTGCGACAATTCTCGCACGACCCTCTGCACTCATTTTCCGCCTGCCCTTTCTCGGCGCTTGAGGTGCTTCAGTGACAAAAGGCACTGGTATTTCGCCGCCAAGAATTTCATTCAATTGATCCTGCAGTTCCAGGATTCTCTCTTGGAGAGCCGCTGCCTGACGTAGTTGTTGTGGTGACAGATTGGTTATATCCATTAGGGCGCATTGGATACCAGGAAGAGCAGGCAAATTCAAGTTCGAAAGCCGAAGTTTTCACCTCGGCACATCGACATACTCGCTGAGCCTTACTTTCAACTCGTCAACCAAGGCAGGCTCCATGTACCGGTAATCGTCTGGGATGTGGAGGCAGATGACCTCCTTTTCAAGCAAGGCTTCTCCAAACTTCTCCCTCAACATTCGGGCGTGCTTCTTTTCCATGACGAAAATGATATCGGCCCAACCGATGTGACCTTCATTGACCCGGACCCTTGCTGCTGGCGATGTCCCGGCTGATTTGACTGCGTAACCTGGAACGCCTTGGTACATGTGCTCGGCAGTCAGGCTCCGCAGTTGGTTTCGGCTGCAGACGAAAAGGAGTTTCTTGGCTTCGCTCAAGAGACCATTTCTTCACGTCGAGCTAACCAGCGAAGCCCGGTTGAATAGCTGCTTCACGGTCGGCCGGTTTAGAACCAGAATCGTGAAAACCCCCAGCACAGTTCCAAAGGGCATAAAGATACATTCAACACAGGCTACGACGAAACAGAACTGGTAGTGCTTCCTGCGGGCGATGAACCGCCCAACCATTAACACCAGGACCGCGAAAGTCCAACCAGCCAAAATAAAGAACGAAGCTATGCCGACGAAGAACCAGCCAATAAATGCCGGCGGCTGATTGTTTCCCGGGCCGAACGTCTGAGGCGCAAGGATCATGAACAAACCGATGACCAAGTGGATGACCGGCAGGCAGGCAAAGAACGCTGCCAGGCCACTCACGATGTAATGGAAAATCGCCAGGAGCTTGAGGTGCTCGATGTCGGTGTTCTCTTGTGGGGTAGGGGGGTTCTCGAGCATGGCCAGAGGGTGCCACAATGCGACGGCGGGCAAAGTTCTAAAGCTTAACTTTTATCTCAGGATCGATACTTCACCCGTCACCACATCCAGCGTCCAGTCCTTGGGTTCAGGCAACCACAGTTTACCGTCTCCAATCTCCAACGGCATCCAGAGATAGCGTGAATCCCATTGCGTTCGGGGTTTCCAAATGTCACCCATGAAAATCACCGTTGTCGTTTTGGTGCCCACCACTTTCAGCATCATCGTGGATTGGGAGCCATATGTTTTGCTTTCCGGTGGGGCGATGTCCTTAAATTCGGACCAAGGCCCTTCCAAGCTCGTTGCGGTGGCGTATTTATTTGGATTCGGATCCCAACCCGTCAGAGCCGAGCCAATCACGTAATAAAGGCCGTTGAGATGCACCAGGGCTCCGCCTTCCAGGTGCTCTTTTACCAAGCAGACCTCTTTTTCTACGTTCAGGTAATCTTCGGAGAGTCGTGCGATCCGGAAGCCGAAGGGGCGATCCTCGAAGATCAAATATGCGGTGCCATCGTCATCAATGAACTGCCCAATGTCACGGCTCTCATGATCCAGCGGTCGAAAGCTCCTCAAATATTTGTAATCGCCGTCGATTCTGTCGCAAGTGGCCACGCCAACCCGAGCAAGCTTGTAAGTACCATCGTCAACATGGAGGTACATGACGTAGGTCTTGGTCTTTGCGTTGTAAAAGACCTTGGGCCTTTCGACCACTCGTCTGGGCCCGAAGTTTTCCGGATCTCCCAGCTTGAGAACCTGGTTGCGAAAGGTCCAGTTCGCCAAATCCTTCGAGGCGTAGCAACTGACAAAACGTTTGCTCCTGTCCTGACCCTGAGACCGGTCCTCGCCAAACCAGTAATAGGTATCGCCCAGTTTGATGATCCCGCCACCGTGAGCCTGGATATGCTGGCCTCGATCATCCAGCCAAAGCTGGCCAGGTTTGATCGTCTGGGGAGTGGCAAACGCATTAGCTGAAATAAGGAGAGATGCTGCGCCGGCCAGAGCCTGCCATGTCCTGAGCTCAATCATGCTCCGAGGATAATGTGGCAAACCACCTTGCCCAGGATTTTCGGCTGGCTTATATGGAAGCCAAGTCTATGCTCAACCAACCCGCTACCCCCGCTCCTTGAATTCAACCGGATTACCAAGAACCAAGCGACAGAACCAAGCAAAGGAATAACATTATGGAAGCAATGACGGTCATCATTCGCGGTCTTGCGATGATCGATGCCAAGCTCTGGGAGATCATGAAGTCGCAGAGGAATCACAACCAAGCGGTTGAGCAGCTCCTGGGGAGATTCGCGACCGAACATCGGCCAAATGATCTCGGAGGATCCAATGCCGGCTTCTGATTCCGAGCCGTCCCATGAGGGCGGTTCGCCCACCGTGGCCCGCTTTGGGGATACCCATTGGAGCGTCATCCTCTCGGCCATGGACAAGCAACGCCCTGTCGAGGCCGTCGACGCTCTGCAACGGCTCTGCCGGGTTTATTGGCCTCCCCTATACGCCTTCATCCGCAGACAAGGCGAAACCCCGCACGATGCACAGGATTTAACCCAGAAGTTTTTCGCCCGCTTTCTGGATAAGGATTACCTGGCCTCGGTGGACCAGGCCAAGGGCCGGTTCCGGTCATTCATGCTGGCAGCCCTTAAGCACTTTCTTGCCAACGAACGTGACCGGCAGCGGGCGCTAAAGAGGGGTGGAGGCTGCGCCTTCGTGCCGGTTGATTTTCACAGCGCGGAAAGCCACTGTCGGTTCGAGCCGGTGGACAACCTCACGCCGGAGGTCATCTTCCAAAGGCGGTGGGCGTCCGCCTTGTTGGAGCAGTCGATGGCGCGGTTGCGCAGTGAATACGCCTCTGCCGGTAAGGAGTCCTTGTTCGAGCAACTCAAGCACACCCTCACGGAAGGGAGAGGAACGATTGCGTATGCGGAGTTGGCATCCAGCTCAAGGATGAGCGAGGCAGCCGTCAAAATGGCCGTGCATCGGTTGCGCCAGCGGTATCGGGAGGCCATCCGCTCCGAAATCGCTGCCACCGTTGCCGACCCGTCCCAGATCGAGGATGAGCTGCGGGAAGTGTTGCGCGCGTTTGGGACTTAAACTTCAGACGGGCTGTTACCTTTTCGGCGAATTGCTTCTGTATTAAGCGAACAAAACGAAAGAAATTGTTATGGAAACGAGCCGACTTTGCCAACAACGCCTGCAGCCGTTGCCTCAGAATGCTCCGGAAGGTCTTTGCCAATTTGCCTTGCCCAAGTCGAGCTCGGGTTTCGCGCCAGTCTGGTTCGGCCCTGTTCGGGATTCCTGAAATCGTCCGAAGCCTGATTCCCAGGCTGGTGCTTGATTTTTCATTGTCCACGCAACCTGCCGATGGGTCAAAGGAGGGACGCCTCCGAAAGCCGTGGGCTAGAATGAGGGCACTGAATCACGACATCCATGACTCCTAAACAATACAAACTGCTGGCGCTGACATTTGCGGTCCAGGCGCTGTTTTACGCGGTGATGGTGATATGGCGCTTCCCGACATGGACGATTTGGCCAATGCTGCTCCCGCTCCTTGGGTATGCTGTTACGCTCTACGGTGCCCCGATATTTGCCAAGCGGTCAGCCATTCTCAAGATGGGGGTTATCACCGTCTGCGCCTTCTTGCTGACGATGGCTGCGCACATAATGCTGGGTGTTCTTTTCCTGCTGTACTCTCTGGCTCTGCGGGGTGGGGTACGATTCTGGGGTCCAGAATGACGCAGGTCAGGGTGTTTCACGGGCTCGGCGGCTTTATTGCAGGATGCTTGAATCGGAAATCGAGGAAATCGAGACCGCCGCCAAAACGGCTAAACACGCCTAATGGATTGGAGGCCTTAAAGTGAGCCGTGATTCCTTGTGCCCGAATCCACGCGAGCGCAAGATCTGGTGGGCAAAAGTCAATCGGGCAATGGAGGAGGTGGAGGAGGCAGAATTCGAGGCGCTCAAGCATCGGTTATGCACCCATCGCGACGGCAAGGAGGTGTTCATCGAAGACTGGTGTGCCGCCGCGTACCCTGAAAGCACAAACAGGTCTCGGGCGCAAACGTCAGCCTAGGAACTTTTCTCTCGATTTTGGATTGCTCCCTTTCTTGGGTGGATTGCCGCGGTCTGTGTCGACCAATTGTGGATCATCTGGCGCACACGGTTTTACCGTTGTCCGCGTGGTGTGGTGGCTTCTCTGAATCCCGGAGAACGCAAATGGGTGTTCGATGGTTCGGAGGCGTCACCGTTCTAGGCAAGGGCTACGGCCCGACCTTCACGCGATAGAACCGTTGTTTGTCGGAGGCGGTATGGTCGATGACGTTGAACGAATTAGTCGTCGCGCTGTTGGTGACGAAGAGAGACGTCCAGCTGGCACTCAAATCTGTCGACATCTCGACCGTGTAATTTTGACCGGCTACACCGGTGAGCTGCATTTGGAATTGATTGGCCAACCAATTCGGTGAACCCAGAACCAGTACCGGTTTTGGATTGATAGTAATGGAAAAGATTTTATCCAGCGCGGAGGAATTTGAGTCGCTCACGTGCACTTTGAAAGAGGACAATCCGTTGGTGCCGGGAATGCCGGAGATGAGGCCCGCGGGGTTCAGGATCAGGCCTGGAGGCAAACTGGCTGAGCCAAGCGCCAGGCTCCAGTTATAGGGCGGTTGTCCGCCGGTGGCACCGAGTTGACTGTTATAAAACGAGCCGACGGTGCCGTTGGGCAATGAAACACTCGTGATCTGCAACGGCGGCGGGGGCGGGCTGGAAATGAACAGTGACAAGGTTTGATAGACTATGTTCGATGCGGCATCGGTTACCGCCACATCAAAGTAGAACGGTCCGCCAGAAGTCGTGAGGGTGCCGGCCAGCACGCCATTGCTGCCCAATATCAGATTCTGCGGCGGGAGGGCGGAATAACCCGGAATGAACCAGCTATAAGGCGGCTGACCCCCGGAGGCCTGGATCGTTTGGCTATAGGGACTGCCGTTCGTGCCGCTGGGCAAAGACATCGTCACGATTTGCAGCGGCGTGGATGGCGGAGCAATGTAAAGGGACAGGTTTTGCGACGACGAATGGCCGTTGCCGTCATTCGCACTGACGGTAAAATTATACGTACCGCTGCTGTTGGGCGTGCCTTGAATTGACCCGTCCCCGCCAAAGCCCAAGCTGGAAGGAAAATCCTGCGGGTCGTTCAACGACCAATTAAGGGGGCCTCCTCCGCAGCCTGAACCCTGAAGGGTGAAACCAAAGAAAGAACCCACTTGGCCATTCGGCAAATTGGTCGTGAGAATCTGAACGCCATTGCAAAGTTGAACGGTGAAGTTCGCCGAGCCCGCGTTATTGTTAATGGTGACATTCTGATTGGCCGGACATTGATAACTACCGTTGCCGAGCAGGTTATCCAGGCCATCGTTGCCGCCTCCGCAATTGACGCTGACGCTCCAGGTTCCATTGCCGACATTTAACGAGTAATTCCCATTGATATCGGTGTCGCTGCTGACGTTAAAATCCACGTTATTGATCGTGGCATAAGCATATACCCCAACGACCGGGAGGTTGGTCCCATTCGCCTTGACGTTGCCGGTGATATAATTGGTCGCAAGGAGGGCCGTAAAGTTGGCCTGCACAGCAGTCCCGGCGCTGATGTTCGTGCCGCCATTCTGATCAAACGTCGGTTGTGAAAAAATGTACCCCGTGGGACCCGTGTCGGTGCTGACTGAAAGCCACCAGGGGTCATTGGGACCCAAGCCACCCAGCACCGCGGCAACGTAATTTCCGTTCACGTCCGAGTAGGCGTCGGTCTGATAAAGGTAGCTATTGTTATCGTTGCCATAAATATCATAGCCCGGCAGAGGATTTCCCAGCGAGTCCTTGACGCTGCCGTAAACCAGGGCCGTGGCCTTTGGCACGGTTAGGGTGACCCCCGTTTGCCCGGCGCTCGCTTTGGTTCTATTTTGCAATCCAAGATAGCCGTGGATAACCAGGCTCGTGTCCTCGGCGCGGAGCGCCCACTGGCCGGCGCTGGCTTGGACGCTCGAGGTGAAATTGCCATTCGTGTCCGTGTAGCCCACTCCCAAGAGGCCGTTGGCCGACTGGACCGACATAAGAATACCAGGCAGCCCAATGCTGGCATTGCTGGCGTCAACGAGTTTGCCCGAGATGGTGGACGTAGCGTTCAGCACCGTCAGGTTCGTGTTGATGGTCTTACCGCTGCCCAAGGTGATGATTGGCGGGGCCGAGAAATCGACGACATAACCGTTCTTGAAAGCCACCGGTGTATAAGTGCCGGGAGGAGCCGGGATGCTGTAGCCACCCGAGTTGTTCGCCACCGCACTTGCCAGCGGCGAACCGCCCGGCCCGTTCTTTCCCGGGCGAGGAGGTGGAAACAACAGGACTACGGCATTGGGCAACGTCGTGCTGGTGCCGTTGCTGACGACGTTTCCGCTGAACTTTTGGGTGTAGGGGAGGTTGGTTACGCTAAAAAGGCTCGTTATCGGCACAAAATGCCCACTCGGACTCGAAAGCCTGAACACATATTGCCCGGCAATCTGTTGAATGAAGTCGCCATTCTGGAAGTTCAGCTTGGCGGTGATTTGTCCTGCTGTCGTGTTGATGTCCTCGGGCACGTTGAAATTGGTCACGCCTCCGATCACCATGCCCGCCTGGCCGTCGGTCAGGTTAAACTGCTGCACAAGCCAGTCGCCGGCATCAATCACACCATTGGTATTGAGGTCCAGGAACTTCTGCACCACGACAGTGTCGCCGCTTGTCAAACCGGTGACCTGCAATGTGATACGTCCGTTGTAGGTGTTGCTGACAGCCGCCGGTGTCATGGTGAACGTTACGGCGGCGTCCACTGACGAGCACAGGATTAGTCCTAGTTGAAATACAGCCAGATTCAAAGCTGTTCTGAGACGAAGGGGGAGTATTTGTTTCATCAGCTGACTCTTTTCTCGGAATCGATCAATTTGTTTACCAACACGTTAACAGCATTTACGATGCCGGAGCCTTAATAGAGCCAGGTGGATAGCTGAAGTCGCCTCGAGATGTGCCTGAAATGCCAGTGCAATTTATGTGCGCAAATTGCCAAAAAGGGGCTAGTCGGGCGAGAGAGCTGGAAGCTAGAAAAGTTCGGAAACTGCGCAGCTTGTGGAGACGACTCAAAAGTTCGTGTGCCGGCACTGCTCGAATGAGTGGAACGTGCCCGTTTCAATTTTTGGCCAGGAATTAATCTGTCCTCGCTGCTGGCAAACATCACCAAGCGAACCGTTAGGTTCATCGTTGCTGCGGCGGCAATCCATTTATAAGTGGTGGCTGCAACGGATTTTTGGAACATCCGGTCGAGCAGGCTGAAACCTTAATCGCGGTTTGCAGTGCCAGTGGTTTGGTCTTCCCGCTTGACCATCCGCACCCTCCTCCTCAGGCGGTGGCGTCGTAAAATCCTTCCTCGCGAGACTGGCCAAAGCCTCACCTAAAACTGGCCACTTCTGACTGTCGGTGGCAGCCGCTTGGTCGGGTACTTAGGCGGGGACCGTGAGGGGTTTTACGCTGACAGTAAAAGAACTGTCGTTCAGTGCTTTGGACGCCGCCACGATGTACGACTCGCCAAAACCCAGGCGCTCGACCTGTCTTTCGATTTCGACCCAATCGGCAACACCCCCAACGAACAACACCGTGTTCCAGGCTTTCAGTTCAGCACCGAGCTCGGCATCCGTGAGCAGCGTTGTGTGAGTCCGAATCATTGTTCCAACTAACGATACCAAAACCAGAATTGGGTGCAAGCCTGGGAGAGCACGCAGACACTGGCGCTGCGGCGGACCTGACCGGCAGTGCTCGTGTTTTCAACCCCCGCTTTTGTGTGTGTGAGGTGCTCCGGCCGCGTGCAGCCAGGCGTGCTGGACGTGCTCGATGATTTCGTCCATGCCTTTGCCGTGCTTAACCTGCGCGAATACAAAAGGGCCGTCGCCGCGCATTTTGATAGCGTCGCGCTTCATCACCGACAGGTCTGCGCCGACCAATCCTGCCAAATCCGTCTTGTTAATCACCAGCAGGTCCGATTGCGTGATCCCGGGGCCGCCTTTTCGCGGGATTTTGTCCCCGCCCGAGACATCAATCACGTAAATGGTGTAGTCAGCTAATTCGCGGCTGAAATGCGCCGCCAGGTTGTCTCCGCCTGACTCGATCAGCAACAGCTCGGGATTGCATTCGCGTTGCAGTTCTTCCAGGGCGAGCAAATTCGCGGTGATATCTTCGCGGATGGCCGCGTGCGGGCATCCGCCCGTTTCCACGGCGCGGATTTTTTCGGCTTCCAGCGCTTGATGCCGGATCAGGAATTCGCCGTCTTCCTTGGTAAAGATGTCATTGGTCACGGCTCCCAGACGCATCCGGCCGCGCAATCGCTGACACAAGGCAAGCATGAGTGCGGTTTTGCCGCTCCCGACAGGCCCGCCAACGCCGACTGTAAATGCGCGCTGGGAGAAGTCGCGAGATACCGGGCAGTCGCGCTGATGGAAATGACCTGGGCCATCGAATTCGGGGTGCGAGTGTGGATGATCGTGAGAGTGGTGGTGAAGGCTCATGTTTGAAAAAGCCGCGAGTAGAGGCGGTCGTGAGCGCCCTGCCACAGTTCGAGCAAGGGCGCAGTTTGAGCAGCTTCGCCTGCGCGAAGCCTTCCACAGCGCAAAGCAACTTCTTCAGCGTATTGGCAGAGTCCAACTTGAATCGCTTGCGCCGCCATTGGACCGGTGATGCCAAGGCGCACGGCGCTGGCCAGCAGCGTGCGAATATTGAGAAACAAAAACAATCGTACTGCGACACAGTGACTCACGTGCAGCAAGCGCATCGCGGTCCCGAACACCGGCGCCAAATGACCGGGAAGTTTTTGTTTCAGAACCTCGGAGCGGTACTCGCCCAGCGAGGCACCCCCGAAACTTTGCGCGACCGCCATCAGAAAGGCCTGACCTTGGGCCCGGCTCCCCCGGTTGGCGACGTGGTTGGAGAGGAACGCGTCGCAAATCCGGTCCAACTCCGCGAAAGGGCGGACATCGTGATAAGCCTCGTTCAAGAAGGGCAGGGCGGCTCGTCCGGCCTGAGCCAGTTGGGTTTGCACAAACTCCGTTAAGTCCTGGCAGGAACAAACCTCCCCATGCTGCCAGGCAGCCTCCAGTCCATTCGAATGGGCGAAACTGCCCGTGGGAAAAGCGGAGTCGACCAACTGCCAGACCAACCATTCGTTCTGCGTTTGAGACTCACGTGAATCGGGAATGATATTTCGCGAATCGTCCGTCGCGCTCGCCATCCTGGAGTTGTTGGCGAGCGGTACGGATTCTACCGAGTTGTCGGCGCTCTCGTGCATGGGATCAAAACAGGAAATAGCGTTGCGCCAGAGGCAAGCGCGCGGCCGGCTCGCACGTTAGCAATTCGCCATCGGCCCGGACCTCGTACGTCTCCGGATCGACCGTGATTTTGGGCAGCGCATCGTTCCATTTGAGGTCTCGTTTGCCGACCTTGCGGCAATTGCTGACGGCTTCGATTTGCTTGCGCAGCCCGTAACGCCGCGCAACTCCTTTGCTTTTGCAGAGTTGACTGACGAAGGCGATGGAGCAGGGACCGCTGGCCTGGCCAAAGCTGCCGAACATGGGCCGCATAAAGACCGGCTGAGGCGTAGGAATACTGGCGTTGGGATCCCCCATTTGCGACCAGGCAATCACCCCGCCTTTGATCACCATTTCCGGTTTGGCCCCGAACATGGCCGTTTTCCAGAGCACCAGGTCGGCAAGTTTGCCGGGCTCAATCGAGCCGATCAAGCGGCTCATGCCATGCGCGATGGCCGGGTTGATGGTGTATTTGGAGATATAGCGCTTGATGCGCAGGTTGTCGTTGGTGCCTTTCTCGGCAGCGAGCCGGCCACGCTGCTGTTTCATCTTGTCCGCCGTTTGCCACGTGCGAGTAATGACTTCGCCGATTCGGCCCATGGCCTGGCTGTCGCTGCTCATCATGCTGATGGCGCCCAGATCGTGAAGGATATCCTCGGCGGCGATCGTCTCGCCCCGAATCCGGCTTTCGGCGAAGGCGACGTCTTCGTGGAGACTGGGGTCCAAGTGGTGACAAACCATCAGCATATCCAAGTGTTCATCGATGGTGTTGACCGTGTAGGGCCGCGTGGGATTGGTTGAACTGGGCAGCACATTGGGTTCTCCGCAAATCCGGATGATATCCGGCGCGTGCCCGCCACCCGCCCCCTCGGTGTGGTAGGTGTGAATCGTGCGGCCCTTGAACGCCGCGATGGTGCCTTCAACGAAGGTGGATTCATTCAGAGTGTCGGTGTGGATCGTGATTTGAACATCGTACTGGTCCGCGATCTTGAGGCAGCAATCAATGGCGGCAGGAGTCGTTCCCCAGTCTTCGTGCAGTTTCAAACCGATGGCACCGGCCAGAATCTGCTCCGGCAAACCCGCTGGCAGCGCCGTGTTGCCCTTGCCGGTGAAACCAAAATTCAGCGGAAGGTCATCAACCGCTCGCAACATCATTTCCAGATGATGCGAGCCCGGCGTGCAGGTGGTCGCGCAGGTGCCGACGGCCGGGCCCGTGCCTCCACCCACCATTGTCGTGAGGCCGGCGGCAATCGCTTCGTGGGCCTGTTGCGGACAGATGAAATGAATATGGGTATCCAGTCCGCCCGCCGTGAGAATCAGTCCTTCTCCGGCGATCACCTCTGTGGTCACCCCAATGATCATTCCCTTGGCGACCTTGGCCATGACGTCCGGGTTACCAGCTTTTCCAATCCCCGCAATCAGCCCTTTTTTGATCCCGACGTCGGCTTTGTAGATCCCGGTGTAATCGACCACCAGCGCATTGGTAATCACCACGTCGAGCGCTTCGGCGTCACCCACCCCGGCGGCTTGCCCCATCCCTTCGCGAATGACTTTTCCCCCTCCAAATTTGCATTCGTCGCCATAAACCGTGTGATCCTTTTCCACCTCCAGCACCAGCGAGGTGTCGCCCAGCTGCACCTTGTCTCCGGTGGTCGGGCCAAACATTTCGGCATACGCCGCCCGTTTCATCTTATGGGGCATGAGAAAAGCCTTTCGCTTTGACGCGTTTGAGGGCGATCTTTTGACCCGCCGCGGAGATCTTTCCATTGGCCAGATTATTCCCGCCGCGAATGATTTTGCGTCCCGCGATCTCTACCAACTTGACCGTTTTGGTCTCCCCCGGCTCGAAACGCACGGCGGTTCCGGCGGGAATATCGAGCCGCTTGCCATAGGCCTTGGCGCGATCGAATCGGAGAGCCGAGTTGGTTTCAATGAAATGAAAGTGACTGCCGACCTGGATCGGACGATCGCCCAGATTGGTCACCGGCAGTTCAGCGCTCGCCCGGCCCACATTCAATTCCAGTTCGCCTTCCACGGTCTCCACCGCGCCCGGGACCCCTTCCGGCTCCGCCGGCTTGAACACGGACAGGTCAGGCAAAGGGAGGAAGCTGCCGTGCAACGCCAGGGCTAAATCTCCATTCTCGCTGGCGATGGGGTGATGCACGGTCACTAACTTCGAGCCATCTGGAAAGGTCCCTTCGACTTGCACCTCGGTGATCATCTCAGGCACGCCCGGCATGACCTGGTTGCGGCCGAGAAATTTTTTGCCCAGACTCATAAGTTCGGAAACCGATCGGCCCTCGCGGATGAATTCCAGCAACTGTGTGGCGATCAACGCCACTGACTCCGGATAATTCAGGGACAGTCCTCGCGCCAAGCGCTTCTGGGCCAGAAAGCCGGCGTTATGCAGCAGCAGCTTTTCAATTTCATGAGGGGTGAGATGCATAAGGGTCTTCTAATTTCGGCGTGACCATGGATCATCACCCAGACATTCGGCCACCGGGGCGAGGTACCGTCGCACGCTTTGCTCGACCTCAGCGACCTCTTCGCCCGCCAGTCGCAGGAGCGTTCCATCTTGAAGGGGACTGGCGCAGGCCAGGAGGGACTGGCGACGCTTGATTCCCAAGTGCTGCACCTCCAGCAACGCGCGCTTGGCCGCTTCCTGCACCGGAGCGCCAATCAGCAAGAGCATCGCGAAGCAATTGAATCGGCCCGTTCGATGCCGAGCGTTCAAAGGGCCTTCCGACTCGTCCAATGAAGAGGCGTCAACAAAGAGCAATTCGCGCCCGGCCTTATCCAACTCATGGTTGACGCCGTCAGGACCGCGGGCCGGCTTGCGCCACACTTCGTTGCGAGTCGAAAAATGCGCAAAGCTCCATCGTTCGCCGCATGCCGCGCGTCCTGCAGTAAACCAATCCAGCAAGACCAGGCCCGCCTCCGGCCCCAACTCGAATTGCTGCCGTTGCTCGTAACTCGATTGGGCGAAGGGCTGGACTGGGGCCGGCGCGAAGACCAGCAATCCCCCCGCCTCGATACTCGCACTGGTGGCGTGTCCGCAGGGCAATCGATGCGGGTTACGGTAAACTTTCGTGGATGCCTGGGTGCCTAAAAAGCAGCGCGCCTGCGCTCCGACGCGCAAATCCAGGCGCGTCTGATCCCCGGCCACAAGCCCGCCGCCAAAGTTGCTCGCATAAGTGCACACACATTGCCCGCGCGAACGAGGGGTCAGCAGCTTCATCGGGTTCGTAGCGAACGAAGTGGTGACAGTGCTCTGGTTGAAAACCTGTTCCACTTCCAACGCCGCGCGGCCCCGATCTTGAAAATGTAATCGCATGCGCGCCAAATCAATCAGACAGTCAGATGTCGGCGGACCGTCTCTTGCTCGAGTGCCTTGATCGGGCCTTCAGCCACGATGCTGCCCCGGTCCATGATGTAAAAGGCGTCGCCTACCGACAGGCAGAAGTCAACGTATTGTTCCACCAGCAGAATGCTGATTTTTCCTTCCTGCTTTATCTTGATGAGCGTCTCCCCGATTAGGTCAATGATGTTGGGTTGAATTCCCTCGGTGGGCTCGTCCAGCAGCAGGATCTTAGGCTCAGTGACCAGGGCGCGAGCGATGGCCAGTTGCTGTTGTTGTCCGCCGCTGAGCGCGCCGCCTTTACGCCGCAGGAATTCTTTCAGGATCGGAAATATTTCCAACACCCGTTCGAGCTGGGACTGGTCTTTGATGCCGTGCACCACCAGGCCGATCTTTAGGTTTTCCCAGACCGTCAGGTGAGGAAAAATGTCGCGTCCTTGCGGGACAAACCCGATTCCGCACCGGGCGCGTTCTTCCGGCCGCAGGTCGTTAAGGTTTCGGCCCGATAACGAGGCGGAGCCGGTGTCCGGTTTGACCACGCCCATGATGGCCTTGAGAGTAGTGGTCTTGCCGACACCGTTGCGCCCCATCAGGCAGATCACGCCGCGGTCCGGCACATTGAGGGTGACCCCACGGAGGATTCGAGAGCCTTCGTAGGAAACCGAGAGATTGGAGAGGGCCAGCTTCAATGGTGGTCCTTCTTCTTGCGGCCCAGGTACACCTCGATGACTTTCTCGTTGTTCTGCACCTCATCGACGCTGCCTTCAAAGAGCACACTGCCCTGGTGCAAAACGGTGACCTTTCGGGCGATTTGGCGGACGAACGTCATGTCGTGCTCGATGACGATGATGCTGTGTTTGCCCGCCAGCGAGAGCAACAGTTCGCCCGTTTTGACGGTTTCTTCATCAGTCATTCCGGCGGCTGGTTCGTCCACCAACAACAGCTTGGGATCCTGCGCCAGCAACATGCCGATCTCCAGCCACTGCTTTTGGCCATGCGCCAACGACCCGGCACGCACTTGTGCCTTTTCTGCCAGCCCAACCGTTTCCAGCACCTCCCCGATCCGTTCCCGATGGCGCGCCGTCACCTGTGTGAAGAGCGCCTCCCAAACGCTTCGTGTGCCTGGCAGCGACAGGAGGATATTCTCAAAAACTGTGTGCTCGATGTAGACCGAGGGAGTCTGGAACTTGCGGCCGATTCCCAACCGATTGATCTGGTATTCATTGAGGCGGGTCAGATCCGTGTCCCGGCCGTACTCGATCTTGCCTGAATCGGGACGCGTGCGGCCGGTGATCAAGTCCAGCATCGTGCTCTTACCCGCGCCATTGGGCCCGATGATGACTCGGAGTTCACCGGAATCCATGTAAAAGGTCAGCTCGGAGATGGCCTTGAAGCCGTCGAAGGTTTTGTTCACCCCTTCGAGCATCAGGATAAATTCTTTATGAGAGGCGCTCACTGCTTTTAACCAGTTCCTGGCGCGGCTCAGGTGTTTCAGGGTCGTCTTTCAGCTTTGGCCCGAATCGCCTGCGCAGCGCCTGGAGCTGCGCGGGTAGCCCGACCAACCCCTTGGGCATGAATAAAGTGACCAGCACGAACAGGGTTCCCAGAATGAGCAACCACATGTCCGGGAAAGCCCGCGTGGTCCAGCTTTTGAGGGCGTTGACCCCGATGGCCCCGAGCACCGGGCCAATCAAGGTCCCCCGCCCCCCGACAGCCACCCAGACGACCGCTTCGAGCGATTTGTCCGGAGCCATTTCGCTGGGATTAATGATCCCCACCTGTGGGACGTAAAGCATGCCTCCGACCGACGCGATGACCGCGCAGAGCAGGAACACAAAGAGCTTATAATGTCCCGCCGCGTAGCCGCTGAAGAGCACACGATCTTCCCGGTCCCGAATCGCTTGCTGCACCAATCCGAACTTGGTCTGGCTGAGCCAGCGACAGGCCAGATAAACCAGCACGAGCATCAGCGCGCTCGCCAGGTAAAGACCGCGCTGGGTGGCTGGCGCCCGCAGATCGTGACTGAGCAGGAATTTGAAATCGGTAAACCCATTGTTGCCGCCCATGAGCAGGCTATTGCGAAAGAACAGCAGGCACGCGGCGTAGGTCAGGGCCTGTGTGAGAATCGAAAAATAAACGCCTCGAATCCGCGAGCGAAAGGCCAGGTGCCCGAAAACCAGCGCCACCAGGCCGGGGAGCACAAAAACCATGAGCAAGGCAAACGGGAAGCTGGCAAAAGGCCGCCAGAAAGCTGGCAGATTATGCCATCCGAGAAACACGAGAAAATCGGGAATAGGTTCATGATATTGGCCCAGGGTGCCGATCATGCGCATCAAGTGCATGCCCATCATGTAACCTCCCAGGGTGAAAAAGAGGGTTTGTCCAAGACTCAGCAAACCGGTGTATCCCCAAAGCACATCAACGCTGATGGCCAGAATCGCGTAGCAAAGGTATTTGCCATAAAGGTTGATGCTGAAATCGCTCACGTGCAGAAAGGTGCCGGGCGGGGTGAAGGCGTTCAGAGCGGGCAACAAAAACAAGAGCAGCCCGACGGCCAGGACAAAGCCTCGTTTTGATCTGCTGTGGGGTGCCGGCATGGTTCAGTCCAGGCTCCGGCTGCGAACGCTGAACAAGCCTCCAGGCTTCCACTGCAGGAACACAATGATGGCGACGAGCACAATGATTTTTCCGGTGACCGGTGAGCCGGTGGTTTGTTGCAATACCTGGTCGGCGGTGCCGATTCCCAAGGCCGAATACACGGTCCCCACGATGCTGCCGACTCCCCCCAGGACCACCGTCATAAAGCTGTCCACAATGTAGGTTTGTCCGAGGCTCGGCCCGACGTTGCCGATTTGTGACAGGAAAGCCCCCGCCAGCCCAGCCAGGCCCGAACCGAAGGCAAAGGTGAGCATGTTAACGCGCGCCGTCCGGACGCCCAGGCAGGCGGCCATGCCGCGGTTTTGCATGACGGCTCGAACAAGCAAACCCAAGGAGGTCTTGCTCAGCAGAAGCCAGGTGACCACGACGATCAGCACGGCAAAAACAATCACGAACACGCGGTTAAACCCAAAACTCACATCATGGATGGTGAAATGCCCAAGTAGCCACGAGGGTGAGTTCACCTGAACGTTGTTGGCGCCGAAAACCATCCGAAAACATTGCTGCATCACCAGCGAGATCCCCCAGGTGGCCAGGAGCGACTCCAGCGGGCGGCGATAAAGAAACCGAATCACCGTTCGTTCGATGAACAACCCCGCGAGCGCCGCGGCCAGAAAGCTGAGCGGCAGCGCGAAAAGGAAGTACGTTTCATAGAACCAGCCGGACGCATTGAGGCCCGGCAAATGCAGGCCAAAACTCAACGGTTTCCCAAAGAAGCTGAAGGGCAGGGTGATGGAAAACCCAAAGCCGGTGGCAAAGAGGTTCTGAACCACATAACAGGCATAGGCTCCCACCGCGATCATCTCCCCATGCGCCATATTGATGATGCCCATCAGCCCAAAGGTGATCGCCAGGCCCAGCGCCACCACCAGGAGAATCGAGCCAAGGCTCATTCCGTGGAAGATGGTCCCGAAGAAGTTGACCCACCAAATGTGCTCCTCGATGGACCGAATGGCGCTCTTGCCGGCGCTGGCAACCTCGGGCGGGCAATTGGTTTTACTAATCACACTTTTAAGGTTCTCCAGGCACCCGAGTGCCTTCAACCTCCCGAGCTTTTCGATGGCTGCGACTTGCGTTTTAACTTCCGTGCTGGACAACTCGAGCAGCGCTATTGCTTCTTCAAGAGTCTTGCGAACTTCCGCATTCGATTCTTTTGTGAGCCGATTTTGCAGCACGGGAATGTACCGGGCTTTTTGCGAGTTTCCTAATTTGAGCGCGGCGGAGCGGCGTGCGTCGGCCTGCGGAGCGGATAGTGCCAGGGTATCGATCGTCTGTTGGATCGCGCTGCGCAGGCGCAGGTCGGTATCGGCGCTGCCTAATTCGCTTGCCTCGAACCGCAGCTCGGTTCCTTTTGCATCGGTGAGAGGTTTACCGTCGTCCACGCGCAGCGCACGGTGCTTGCCTGAGCCGTCCTCCGCGTCCTCCAGCAGCAGCGGTATCGTCGTGTTGTTGTCGTTCGTGTAAAGAAAGACGCCGTCATGGGACCAGGCGGCCAACACGTCGGAAGCCACCTTTGAACCGGAGTCCCCGAGGTCGTTCAGGAGCTTTTGCTGCTCGGGACCTTCACTCAGGATGGCTTGGACCAGCTTCTGGCGTGTAGTTGCGGTGTCCGGCGCGGGTCCGGTCGCGGCCAGGGCTTGAAGCCCACTGGACGCCAGCAACAGGGTTAGCCAAAGTAGATACTTCATGAAACGGAGGGGCGGAGCACGGGCTCCGCCCCTGGCAGACACTCTAATACGCGCCACTTACGCGGCCTGGTTCACGGCTCACTTGTTGAGCGCCGTAAGTTTCTCGTCCAGTCCTTTCAACAGGAACGGTTCGCCGAACACCTGGTCGTAGGATTTCAGGATTTTGAACTGCCCATTGGCCCGGGTTTCGCCGATATATACGTTCTTGGTCGCGTGGTGGTTTTTGTTGATAGTGATCTTTCCACCAGGACCGTCGTAACTGATGTCCCCGGCTTCGAGGGTGTCGCGCACTTTGTCGACATCGAAGCTGCCGGCCTTTTCGACCGCGGCTTTCCACAGGTAAACACCGTCGTAGGAAAGCACCATCGGGCTGTCCACCGCGCGCTTCTCTTTAACCACTCCGGGATGCTCCTCGGTTTTGAGCCAGGAATTCCACCGTTTCAGGAAGTCTTTGTTCTCGGGAGTGTTGAGTGACATGAAGTAAGTCCAGCACCCGAGCTCACCGACCAGGTCCTTGGTGGGCAGGGCGCGAAGCTCATCTTCGGCGAGGCTGAAGGAGACCACCGGGCAATCGGCCGGGGTTAGACCGGCGGCAGCCACTTCCTTGAAGAAGGGCACGTTGGAATCGCCGTTGATGGTGTTGATGACACAAGCATCGCCGCTGGCCGCGAACTGCTTGATCTCCGAAACGATCTGCTGGTAGTCGGTATGGCCGAAGGGCGTGTACTTGCCCGCCGAGATCACCTTTCCGCTGTCGTCCTTGCGCAACCCGCCACCGATATTTTCCAGCGCGATGCCATGCAGCAGGAGATACTTGTAGAGGATCAGGTTCGTGGTCTGCGGATAGACGTAGTCGGTGCCGATCAGGTAGAACTTCTTCTTGCCCTGGCCCAAGAGGAAATCCACGGCCGGCGTGGCCTGCTGGTTAACCGCCTCAGCAGTGTAGAAGATGTTTTTAGACAGCTCCTCTCCTTCGTACTGAACCGGGTAGAAGAGCAGCCCATTGTCCTTTTCAAACACCGGCAGGACCGATTTTCGGCTGACGGATGTCCAGCAGCCAAAAACCACTGCCACTTTATCCTCTTCCAGCAACTGTTTGGCCTTTTCGGCAAACAGCGGCCAGTTGGAGGCCCCGTCGACGATCACCGGTTCGATCGTGTAGTTCTTGTCGCCCACCTTAATTCCTCCGGCCTTGTTGATTTCATCAAAGGCAAACAGCAGGGAGTCACGTAAGGACGTCTCACTGATGGCCATCGTGCCGCTGAGCGAGTGGAGGATGCCGACTTTGATGGTTTCTGCCTTGCACTGAGATCCATTTGCCAGCGCCAGCGCGCCGGCCACTAACGCAATAAATATTCTTTTCATGGTTATTAAACTAAAAAGTTACAAAACGATCGGTTTGAGAGTTTGATACGTTGGTTTAGAACAAATAGGAGACGCCTGCGCCATAAACCAAACGGTTTTGGTGGCCGGGAACAAAACCACCTGCCCAGGAGGTGTGATCGAAACGGATTTCCGGCTGAATTTTGATGGTGGGCACGGGCTTGTAGTTAAGCGTCAATGCCACGCTTGAGAGGTCCTGGCCGGTACCGGGCGGGTTAAGAAAACCCAAGGCGCCGCCGGAGGCATCCACGCCATCGGTATCGCTGAGAAACTCTCCGCGCAGTCCCAGCCCGACCTTTTTGTTGAAGTCGTAGGTCACCCAGACTCCGGTTGACCAGACTGGTGAGTCACCTGAGGGGGTGACGCCCGTAGGGTTGTGGAACTCGAACCAATCCAACTCGGTTCCGAAACCCAACTGTTCGGTGGCTTGAAATCCGCCCAGCAAAGAAGCGCCCCAGAGCGATTGAGCAAAACCGGCGTCCTCGCGTCCGCCAAAGCCAATGAGGCTGAACCACAGTTTATCCATCGGCTTGATACCGATGGCGCCCATAAACGTTTTGGCGGAATTGTTGTCGATGGGTCCCATGTACATTCCGTTTTGAACCCGAAATGTCAGGTTGAGCCAATCGGTCGCCTTGTACCCCAATTGCACGCCGGCGCCGGGAGGGTTGCCGGTGAAAAACCATTGAAACCCCTGCGAAAAGTTGGCGTTAACGGCGCCGCCGTCACCGGATTCGTAATTGAGCAGGGAGATAAGTTCACCCACCCGCACATCCAAGCCGGTGCCGATGGGAACATTGAGTTCCACATAAGCCTCGCGCAAGTAATCGAATCCCGTAGTCCCGCTCTTGGTGTTCACGATGGGGGCGTCCTGCCCGGCAATCAGCGAAACGCGATAACCCGCATCCCATTTGTCTCCGCTGTTCTGCACTTGCGGACTTGCCAGGGTGATTTTGACCTTGTTCAGCGAGAACGAGTCGTTGACCCGGTTCCAGAGGTATCCTGGGATGATATGCCCCATGGAGGCGGGGGGCATGCTCGAGTCGTGAAAAAAGGAGCTGGTGACAAACCCGCCCAGGGTCACGTCGCTTAACGCCGACACCGGCGGGTCGGCTGCTTTGGTTCCGCTGGGGAGCAGGCCCTCCTTTTGCGCCATTGCCTCGAGTACGTCGAGGCGTTTTTTGAGATCCTGGTTTTCCTTTTCCAATTTCTCAAGTTTGTTGGTCCCCGCGTCCTGTGCGCAGGCGGAGTGCGTTGGCAACAGCGCTGTTCCTCCTACCATCGCCCCGAGACACAGGCCCATAGTCCTGGTGTAGTGGTTCCGTCTGGTCCTTCGTTTCATAGGTTCATTTGTGTCGGCCAACCCGCTCGTCACTCCCTCGCATCGGGGGCGCCAGATGCATTGAACGGTTCCAGCCAATCCCTTACGGGATGGCGGAGTGAACGAGCGAATTGAAAGCGGAGTAAGCAATGCGTTTGCCAATTACCAAAACGGATGAGTGTGACAAACCGGATTGATGAGCGTTGCGCCGGCTCTTGCCGCGGCCTGGGTGCGCCAATCCAGAGGCGTTTCGCCTTTTTAGCTTCGTCGCCGGCGGAACAAACCATCACTCGAGCAAGCGCTTTGTCTCGAGGCAATCGCTCCAGTCAAGTGGTCGAGCTTTGCCAAGGTGGGCAATTTGGCGCAGCGGAAAATGGATTCCGTATCGCGGTTAGAGGGCTTGGATGCCCGTGGGTGGTGCTGCGAGGCTTTTTCTTGCCGGCTGTGTTGCCTGTTGTGGATTGGGGCTGCAAACCCGAAGCAACGCTCCCCGACTCCCCAGATCGCGATGTCCAGGATTTTCTCTTGGAATTCAAACTTGAATTGGCCAATTCTTCCCGGGTCAGCGGAACATGTCCATCGGCCCAGCAATTTTCCCTTGGCGTTGATCAATCGTCAAAAAGGCCGCCGCGGACAAGGACCAGGCTGCTGCCAGGCGCCAGAGTCAAACGTGGCGTGTCTTTCCTGCCAACCGTACGTTTGTCAATCTAACAGCTCATGAGTTCACTTTTTGCGCAATTATCGCTGGACCCGGAACACTCGGCAGCCGCAAGAACGTTCCTCGTCTTGGCCTATGTGGCCGCTGCGGTGTGCTGGTTGCGCGCAAGCCGGCGAACGCGATTCGCACAGGACGATTCCTTTTCGAGGTGGTGGCTCCTTGGAGCGGCGCTGCTCTTCCTTTTGGCGGTCAACAAGCTACTTAATCTGAGGCGATGCTTTGAGGGTGGGATTCGGGCGTTGGCAAAAGCGGCGGGTTGGTACGACCGCCGACAGCCCGTGCAATTCGCTGTGGCAATCGTGCTCCCAGCGGTCCTGGCCGTAATCACCGCGGTGTTCCTGGCCACCAAAGGCAGAAAGTTTGTCAGGGAAAATCGATTTGCACTGGCAGGTTGGGTGCTGTTGCTGCTTTATCTAGCCCTGAGACAAACACAAGAGTGGAAGCCGGTCCTTCCGTGGCTTGAGGCGAGTCGATACTACGACTGGCGTTTTGCATTGGAGGTCGCTGGAATCCTGCTGGTGGCATTGGCGGCTCTCATCGCTCCTGCTGACTGAGGCTTTGCGCGCGGGCATCCTGCCCGCAGAGACGTTGCGATAGCCAGCTGAAGCTAGACACGTTTCAGCGCCGCATTCAGTTGCTGGATCTCTGCGGGCTGCAAGCCCGCGCTCCGGCGCACGGGCCCGTTTCAGCGCCATATTCAGTCCGCGTCCTCTCAATCCACGAGTTTCATGAATCCAGTTACAGCCGAATCCGCCGAATCCCCTTGCGTTCGGGGTCCGGTGAGGCAATATGTGGGTCGGATCGCGGGGTGGAGCAGCCCGGTAGCTCGTCAGGCTCATAACCTGAAGGTCGCTGGTTCAAATCCAGCCCCCGCAACCAATTTCTTTAGCTCGGGCAGCAAGCCTTTAGGTTTGTGAGGAACCGCAGCGAACACCCAAACGGACACCAATTGGGGTGCTCCGTCAGTGCTCCTCAACTACGCACTCTCTCACTACACCTGAGCAAAGATACTTCATCGTAAAGCACGGCCTAAACTGGTCATTGCTGCGGTCACCCGAAACCCTCGTCCTGCCTGGACCAAGGTCCAGTCGTATTCGGATGTCGGGAGGTTAATTTCAAGTTACGCATTTCACCAATGGACTCTAGGGGAACTGCATTGAGGTGCTCCTTGCGGGGCCGTCGATGCCATCATCCGTGAAAATCGAACCCATGGCCTGCCTCGGCTTCGGTGGGCTGAACACTTTCGTCTTAATTGGGCAGTACCAGAGACAGCTCGTCTTGAGTCGTTTGAAGCCGTTTCTGGTACGGAAGTGTATCGGCGGTCTACTGCTTGAAGGATGACGCGATCGTCCCTGGATTTAACTCAGAAGGTGCTAGGGGCACTGCCAGAGCATATAGCGATGTTGGATGAGAGCGGGCGCATTATCGCACTGAACACCGCCTGGCGAAATTTTGGGGACGCCAATGGTCTACAACAACCTCAACATGGCTTAGGGGTTAACTATCTTTCAGTCTGTGCCGCTGCTCGAGGGGAAGGAACTGAGGAGGCACGCCAGGTCGAGGCGAGTATTCGGAAGCTGTTGGGTCACAGAAAAGGGGCGTTCTCACTGGAGTATCCCTGCCACGGTCCAGCCCAGCAGCGTTGGTTTCAAGTCCGGGGGGAGTGTTTCCAACAGGACACCGGCTGCTATCTGGTAATTGCACACCAGAATGTCACCTCGAGGATACAGGCGCAACGAGCAGCGCAGGTTGCCTCAGAACAGTGCGATGAACGGACGACCCAGCGCACCCAGCACCTCGAGGAGACGCTAAAAATAGCGGAAGGCCTGTTTTACTATATGGAACACACGTTTCGCGCTCCCTTGCGGGCGACGCACGGATTGAGCCGGATGCTGTTGGACCAGCATACTGCCAACCTCGATGCCACCGGCACACAATGTTTGCACCGAATTTTAGATGCTTCGGAAACGATGGATGCGCTCATCAATCGTGTCCTGGACTTTGGCTTGGTGGCATTACAGGAAGCATCGTGCACTCTTCTCGATCTGGAGGAATTGCTAGATGAAGTGTTCGATTCGCCGGCTCTAAATCGAGAACGAGGGCTCGCGCGGATAATACTCCAAAAGCCGATGCCGAAGGCTTGGGGTGACCGAAGAATCGTGCGGCTCGTATTGTGCGAGTTGATAGTGAATGCCTTGAAATATGTTCCGGCCGGCATAGTTCCAAGAATTCACATCCGAGGCGTGGCCCGCGAGGACAGAACCCGGGTCACGATTCAAGACAATGGCATCGGGATCGGGTCAGAAAGCCAGAAACGAATCTTTCGAATTTTTGACCGACGACGGCGCGGGGAATTTTACTCCGGCACGGGTATTGGCCTGGTCTTCGCCAAGCAATGGTTGGCCCGGATAGGTGGCGAAATCGGAGTCCAATCGGTCTCTGGCAAGGGGAGTTGCTTTTGGGTGGACTTGCCCGGGAAAATGCTAACGGCCCGCGCCTACGAGCGGTGAAAGGGAGTCAAACGCAAATGGAGGGCAGATTTAGGGAAGTTCCTGTCGCGGGACCTGATGACAAACGGGTGATTCTCACGTTCCTGCAGTTGAAGGCTGCGCTCCGCGGCACCTACCTGCCTATAGACTTCGCAGAAAAACTGGTGCACGGTGACTAAGCCACTCACCCGTTATGAACGCAGACGCGAAGAACTGCCAGTTGAGGAAGACTGGAATAAGCGTTGTGGGAGACATGCCGTGGGGGACCCACTTCTGTCATTTCTATGAAACCGAAGACGATTTGCTGCAAATCGTGATCCCCTATTTTAAGGCAGGATTGGAAAACAACGAATTTTGCGTCTGGATAGTTTTTGATTCCCGGAGCGGCGAAAAAGCCAAGGAAGCGCTGCGGGAGGCCGTTCCAAATCTGGACCAATGTTTGGCCGAAGGCGATATCGAGATTGTGCCGCACACAGAATGGTACTTTACGCAAGGCGCTTTGGCTCTCGATCAAGTTCTCGCCGGCTGGAAGAAAAAGCTAACTAAAGCACTGGCGAAGGGTTACGCCGGCATGCGCGCGAGCGGCAACGGCACGTGGTTCACCGGGGGCGACTGGAAACGATTTTTGGAGTACGAGCGGAAGCTCGACGACCTGATTGCTGATCAACGTATGATCATTCTGTGTACCTACCCACTGGCGATGAGTCGGGCGGAGGGAATCTTCGATGTGGCCCGCACGCACCAGTTTACCATCGCCAGACGCCGCGGAAGATGGGAAGTGCTCGAAACCCCCGAGCTCAGGCAAGCCAAAGCGGAGATCCAGAGACTTAACGAGGAGCTCGAACAACGCGTCAAGACTCGGACTACGCAACTCGCAGCCGCCAATCAGGAGCTCAAAACGGAAATTCTCGAACGCCGGCGTGCTGAAAGCAAGCTGCAGTGTTCCCATGAACGGCTTCGCGCGCTTACGGCTCGGATGGAATCGCTGCGGGAGCAAGACCGGATTCAAATCTCGCGCGAGATCCACGACGAACTGGGGCAAACGCTCACCGGGCTGAAGATGGATTTGCTCTGGGTGGAACGGAAGCTGGACACGTTAGGCAGCTCGCCGGCGCTGAACGCAGTTCTGGACCGGGTGGTCGCTGCGACTGAATCGGTCGATTCGCTCATCATCACGGTGCAGAGAATTGCGACCGAACTGCGCCCCGGCGTGCTGGACAAGCTGGGGCTGGGCACGGCGTTGCAATGCGAGGCCCGCCGTTTTCAAGAGCGCATTGGGATTCGGTGTGAGGTTCATTTGCCCGCAACCGAACCACTCCTCTCAATGGAACAATCCACGGCGCTATTCCGCATCTTCCAGGAATCACTAACCAACGTGGCCCGCCACGCTCAAGCAACGAAAGTGAACGTGGAGTTAAAGCTAGAGTCCCATTTCGTTATCTTGAATGTGCAGGACGATGGCCACGGCATCAGCCAGGCCGACGTCGATCGTCCAGATTCGCTCGGCTTGTTGGGCATGAAAGAACGCGTTGAGCTTCTGGGTGGCGATATTTCCTTTCAAAGGAAGGCGAATGGGCGAGGAACTGCCGTAACCGTGCGAATTCCGAGATCCGCGGCGCCGCCCCAAATGGAGGAGCCGTAGCATGCGGGTGCTAATCGTGGACGACCATCAAGTCGTGCGGCGCGGGGTCAAAGAGATTTTTACGGACGCGTTTCCCTCTATGCAGGTGGTTGAAGCGGAGGATTCGAAAACGGCGTTGGAATTCTTGATGACCCAGGAGTGGGACCTGGTGCTGCTCGATATCAACCTGCCGGGGCGCAGCGGGCTGGAGGTGCTGGAGCAGGCGAAGCGATTGCGCCCCAAGACACCGGTGCTGGTTCTGAGCGCTTACCCGGAAGAAGAATTTGCCATCCGCTCGCTCAAGGCTGGCGCCTCGGGCTATTTGAACAAGAGCCTCGCTTCGGATGAGATCCTGGCGGCCGCCAGAAAGGTCCTGAGCGGCGGGCGATACGTCACCATTTCGCTGGCGGAAAGGCTGGCGTCCACGCTGGGCCCCGACGTTCAGTCCGCTCCCCATGAGAGCCTCTCCAGCCGGGAACTCCAGGTTTTACGGCTGATCGCCAGCGCCAGGACGATTAAGCAAATAGCCGCTGAGCTCGGCTTGAGCGAAAAGACAGTGAGCACTTATCGCGTGCGGCTGGCGAAAAAGCTGGGGCTCTCCTCCAATGTCCGACTGGCGCGCTATGCTCTGAAATATAACCTCGTCGATTGAGTTGCCGGGTGGGTTTACTGCTTATCCACTGCGGTTGTGCGCCTTTCCACGACACATTACAAACACACTGCAAGTGTGGTCTTCGCGTAGGCGCCCGATTCCGAACGTTTTCGTTCGTTCTGTCAGCAGTTTCTCTGACATGACGTTTCCACTTATCCCGACGCAAGTTTAAGACTTTCACTCTCTGGCTAAGCGCGTGGCATTAGCTCAGTTTCTCCTGATGGAAGACATTTCAGGTGGGTGGCCACTCTTCACGCGGTTGGACCCTGCCTCTGAGGCTCTAAGAGCGTGTTTTAGAATTCGGTTTGGAGTCCCGCCTTCAGGCGGTTTAGCGCCGGGCCGCCTAAAGGCGGGGCTCCGAACCCATACGCCCGCGCCCAAGTCGGTATTTTTAAAACAAGCTCTAATCAATCAGCGATTGTTACTCCTAGTCTATTGTTGAGGCCAGGGGCTTTGGGAGATTCTAACCAGGAGTTTAATGACCGAGTCGGAAATCACATCACGCTTTGGGGCCTCCGTGAGACACCTGCGACACTGCCTGGGTATTTCCCAGGAAACCTTGGCTGAACGCGCGGATCTGCACCGGACCTATATCGCCGGAATTGAAGGCGGGATGCGAAATGTCACGTTGAAGAGCATCAATAAACTGGCACGCGCGTTGCAGGTATCCTGCGCCACTCTGTTGGTCCAAGCCAGTGGCCCGCGCAATCCGGACGAGCCAACCAGCAGTGACCTATCCACAAGCCAGTGCGTGGATATCCTGATGGTCGAAGACAATCGCGATGATGTCGAGCTGACTCTCAAAGCGTTCAAACAGGCCCGGATCACTAATCCAATCAAAATCGTTCCCGATGGCGTTGAAGCCTTGGATTTCCTCTTTTGCACCGGCCAGTACGCCCAGCGCCCGATGGAGGAGCGGCCTCAACTGGTGCTTTTGGATTTGAAACTGCCCACGCTCGATGGAATCGAGGTGCTCCGGCGAATCAAAGCCGGCGAACGAACGCGCTCGGTTCCGGTCGTGGTGTTGACCGCCTCTCGAGATTGTTACGAGCTGGCCGAGTGCCGCCGTTTGGGCGCCGAAACTTTTATTCTCAAGCCGGTAGATGTTCATGGCTTGATCCAGGCAACCCCTCAACTGAACCTTAATTGGGCGTTGCTCAAGCCGCGGGAGGTAAGAACGCACAGCCCTCGTCGGCCCTCTTCTGCATGAAGCCTGTTTTTTGAAAGCCCCGGCGGCCTTGTTGTTCGACGATCCTCTCACCATGAATACGCGAACGGAACAGCAACTAAAGGCCTCGCTTAAGGAAATCGGTGACTTCAAGGCGGCGTTGGACGAGCACGCGATCGTCGCCATCACCAATCCTCAGGGGGCAATCACATATGTTAATGACAAGTTCTGCGCGATTTCAAAATACTCCCGCTTGGAGTTGCTTGGCCAGGATCATCGGCTGATCAATTCCGGTCATCACCCAAAAGAATTCATTCGCGATTTATGGGCCACCATTGGCCAAGGCAAGGTCTGGAAGGGCGAAATAAAGAACCGGGCCAAGGACGGCTCGTTTTACTGGGTGGACACGACCATCGTTCCATTTCTGAATGAACAAGGGAAGCCGCGTCAATATGTGGCCATTCGCGCGGATATTACCGAACGCAAGCGAACCGAGGAGCAGTTGAAGGCTTCTTTCAAAGAAATTGGCGATCTCAAGGCCGCCCTGGACGAACACGCGATCGTGGCCGTAACGGACCCGCAGGGAAAGATTACCTACGTCAACGATAAGTTCTGCGCGATTTCAAAATATTCCCGCGACGAACTGCTGGGACAGGATCATCGCCTGATTAATTCCGGCCACCACCCAAAAGAGTTCATTCGCGACCTGTGGAAAACCATTGGAAGGGGACAAGTCTGGCACGGCGAGATCAAAAATCAGGCGAAGGACGGCTCGTTTTATTGGGTGGACACGACCATCGTTCCATTTTTGAACGAAGAAAATAAGCCGCGGCAATACGTGGCCATTCGCGCCGATATTACCGAACGCAAAGCAGCCGAGGAGAAGGTTCGTGAAATGAATGTCGAGCTGGAAAAGCGGGTGAGCGAGCGCACGGCCGAACTGGAAGCGTTTTCCTATTCCATCTCGCACGACCTGCGCGCGCCAGCCCGGGCCATTGGCGGATTCGCCCGCATGGTCCAGCAGGGGTATGGCGCGTTGCTGCCGCCGGAAGCGCTTCAAAAACTGGCTCGGATTGATGCCAACGCCCTGAAAATGGGGCAACTGATCGATGGACTGCTGGCGTTTTCGCGGTTGAGCCGTCAACCGCTCAACAAATGCAAGGTTTCACCAACGACTATTGTTAGTCGTGTGCTGGAGGAACTTCAGACCGAGCACGCGGGCCGGCGGCTGAAGATCTCGGTTGACCCGCTCCCGTCCTGTCAGGCCGACCCGACGCTCCTGCAACAGGTCTTCACGAATCTTCTGTCCAATGCTTTCAAATACACTCACGGGCGCGACCCATCACTGATCCGCGTCGGAGCGACCCAGGAGGATGGGCATAGCGTCTATTTTATTCAGGACAACGGCGCGGGCTTCGCGATGCAATACGCGCACAAACTCTTCCGGGTTTTCCAGCGATTGCATCGGGAGGATCAATTCGAAGGCACCGGCGTGGGTCTGGCCATCGTGCAGCGCATCATCCAACGCCACGGCGGCCGCATCTGGGCGAAATCCGAACTGGAAAAGGGCGCTACCTTTTATTTCACCTTGGAGGGGGAGACCCACCATGGGTGAAGAGGCCCAGGAGGTTCTATTGGTTGAGGACGGCCTCGACGACGTCGCGTTCTTTATGCATGCCTTTACCCAGGCCGGGTTGGCGGCGCATTTGCGAGTCGTGCGGGATGGCGCCGAAGCGTTGGATTTTATTTTTTGCACCGGACCTTACGCGCAACGCGGCTCCGCTAATCGGCCCAAGCTCATTATCCTGGATTTGAAATTGCCCAAGGTGGATGGGGTGGAAGTCTTGCGTCGTTTGAAAGAAGACTCACGAACGCGAATGATCCCGGTCGTAATCCTCAGTTCTTCGCAGGAGGAGCGTGACCTGGTCGAAAGCTATGCCCTCGGGGTGAACAGCTTCGTGGTAAAACCCATGGATTTTGACCAATTCAGCCAATCCGTTCGGATGATTGCCCAGTACTGGCTGCAGCTCAATCACACTCCCAAACCCTGACTCGCTCTATGCCAACCCCGCTCAACGTTTTGATTGTCGAGGATTCGATGGATGACGCCGAGTTGATCATCGATGAATTGCGCCACGCCGGTTATGACCCTTGCTGGAAGAGGGTGCAGTCGGAAGCCGACTTCCTGAGGGAAATAATGAACCTCCCCGATGTCATTCTTTGTGACTATACCATGCCGCAGTTCGACGGATTGCGGGCAGTAACTCTTTTACGTGAGAGCGGGCTGGACCTTCCGTTCATTTTGATTTCTGGAACGGTGGGAGAAGACATTGCCGTGGAGGCAATGAAACAGGGCGCAAGCGATTACCTCCTCAAAGACCGGACTGCCCGGTTGGGAGTCGCCATTCAGCGCGCCCTGGACCAGAAACAACTTCAGCGCCAGCGACAGCAGGGCGAGGCAGAATTGCGGCGGGCCCACGAGGCGTTGCGCCAAATGCTGGCGCACAGTCCGGCCGTGAATTACACCCTGAGAATCCACGGCCAGGAGGTTGTTCCAGTGCTAGTGAGCGAAAACCTGGAGCGATTATTGGGATTCACACCGGCGGAATTTATGCGCTATGAGTGGTGGGTCGCGGGTTTGCATCCGGACGACCGGGAGCGCACCCTCGGCGCGCTGGCCAAGGGCATTGCCCAAGGTGGATATTCGGTCGAATACCGCATCCGGCACAAAAACGGCTCGTATCGATGGATCGAGGACAGCAACCGCGTGGTGCACGACGCCGCTGGCAAGCCGAACGAGCTCGTGGGCGTCTGGACCGATATCCATGATCGCAAACGAGCCGAGCAAGTGGTCAGGGAATCCGAGCGGCGCTTTCGCGAAATGTTGGAAACGGTCGAACTAATCGCGATGACGCTCGATAAAGATGGCCGGGTGACCTTTTGCAACGATTACCTCCTGCAATTGACTCAGTGGAAACGGGAGGAAGTGCTGGGCGCGGATTGGTTTGCCAAATTCATTCCCGAGAGCAACACCGCCCTAAAGAAATTGTTCCTCAGCACCGTTGCCGTCGGCCAAATCCCGCCTCACTACGAGAATCCAATCAAGACTAAAAATGGCGAGCTTCGGGATATCACCTGGAATAACACTATGCTGCGGGACGTGGCTGGTAATTTCATCGGCACTGCGAGCCTGGGGCTGGATGTGACCGAAGGCAAACGCGCCGAAGCGGCGTTGCGCGAAAGCGAGGCAAAATTCCGGGAACTGGCGGGGCACATTGACGAGGTCTTCTGGATTACCAACGCCGCCAAGAACCAAATGCTCTACGTCAGCCCCGGCTACGAAAAAGTCTGGGGCAACACGTGCGAAAGTCTTTACCGCTCGCCCGAAACATGGATGGACGCCATTCACCCCGAGGACCGCGAGCGCGTCTTGCACGCGGCCATGACTCGCCAGCAAAACGGCACCTACGACGAGGAATATCGCATTATTCGTCCTGACAAATCCATTCGTTGGATCCGGGACCGGGCTTTCCCGGTGCGCAATGAAGTCGGCCAGGTGGAACGCGTTCTCGGAGTAGCGCGTGATATTACCGAGCGGAAAGCTCTGGAGGAAGATCTGCGGAAAAGTGAAGCCGATTTCCGAGCCGCATTTGAGAACGCAGCCATCGGCGTCGCCCTGGTCGACATCGACGGGCATTGCCTGAAGTCTAATCGGGCGCTACAACAGTTGCTCGCCCTTTCCGAAGTTGAACTGCGAGAAAAGGCATTCAGCGAGTTCACTCATCCGGAAGATGTGGGGGCCGACCTGACATTGTATGGCGAATTGATCGTGGGGAAGCGCGAGCATTACCAGATTGAAAAGCGCTACGTGCGTAAGACCGGTGAGATCGTTCATGGGCGCCTGACCGCGTCGATGGTTCGCGAGCCGAGTGGCAAGGCGCTCTATTCCATTGCTCTGCTGGAGGACATTAGCGAAAAAAAGAAACTGGAAGCACAATTCCTGCGTGCCCAGCGCATGGAAAGTATCGGCATTCTGGCCGGAGGCGTCGCCCACGACCTGAACAATGTTCTGTCGCCAATCCTGATGTCCTGCGAGTTGCTGCAAATAAAATACTGCGACGAAGAGACGCGCAATCTGCTGGGAATGATTAAAGGCGGCGCCGAACGCGGCGCCGAACTGGTTAAACAAATTCTGTCTTTTGCGCGCGGGCTGGAGGGGCGACGCATCTCGGTGCAGCCCAAACACCTCGTCCGCGAGCTGGTTAACATCGCCAGCAAAACATTCCCCAAATCTATCTGCGTCGAGTCGCACCTGTCACGGAACCTCTGGGCAATTTCGGGCGATCCGACTCAGCTTCACCAGGTCCTGCTTAATCTCTGTGTCAACGCCCGCGATGCTATGCCTGACGGCGGGGTACTAACGATTGCCGCTGACAATAAGTCACTGGAAAACGGGTCGCCGGCTTTGGACGCGGCGTCCAAATCAGGACCGTATGTCGTCATCAAAGTGACCGACACCGGGTGTGGCATTCCTGCCGAGATTCGAGAAAAGATTTTTGATCCGTTTTTTACCACCAAAGAAATAGGCAAAGGCAGCGGCCTTGGTCTTTCGACTTCGCTTGGAATCGTTAAGAGCCATGGCGGTTTCATTAATCTGAAATCTCAACCGGGGAAAGGCTCTATTTTCGAAGTCTGGTTGCCGGCGAACACAAGTGCGCAACCCTCATCAGCGCCGGTAGAGGAAGCCCGGCTTCCGAGAGGACGAGGTGAACTGATTCTCGTCGTCGATGATGAGGCGGCGTTGCGTTCCATGACCAGGCAAACTCTCGAAGCGTACGGCTACATTGTTCTAACGGCGACTAACGGCGCCGAAGCTCTGGCGATTTATTCGCGGCACAAGGACGGCATCGCAGCCGTCCTGACAGACGTCATGATGCCCGTGATGGATGGCGCCGCGCTTACGCTCGCTCTAAAGAGGCTGAATCCGTTCGTTCGCGTCATTGCCGCCAGCGGTCTTTCGAATGGGGAGCAGGAGACCCGAGTCATCAGTGTAGGAGCGAAGCGTTTCCTGCCTAAGCCGTATAATGCGGAAACGTTGCTAAACACCCTTGCCGAGATGCTCCACGAGCCCGAAGGCTCGGGCGGCCTTCCGACGTAGGAAGCTCGCCATGTGGGGCCGCTTCCAACGATCGGCCTTTGCCCCACCCGGACGCAGCTGCCCAACAGGGCTTGGTGGCCCGGATAGGTTGGCCTAATCGGAGTCCAATCTTGCCCGGGAAAATGCTAACGGCCCGCGCCTACCAGCGGGCGAAAGGGAGTCAACCGCAAATGGCCCTTTGCGTCGGCTTCTCAACTGAATCTCCCCAGGTTTCGGAGCACAAATTGTGCTCGATCCACCAGAACTTTATCGCCCGGGCCAGTCGGACTCGTTGTTCCTGAGCGAAGGGCTTGACGACGAAGGAATTGGCCCCCAGTCGGTAGGACTGCAAGATATCGATGGGGTCCCGGGACGAGGTGAGCACGATTACCGGAAGTCCGCTCAACCCAGGTTGCTGGCGGGCCCATCGTAGCACGTCCAGTCCTGATTTAACCGGGAGTTTCAGATCCAAGAGCACCAGGCAGGGCATCGGATGGACCCAGGGCTCCTCGGCCCGAGTGGCTGCGAGCAAATAATCGATGGCTTGCTGCCCGTTGCTGGCGACCTGGACGGGGTTGTCAACCCCAGCGGTCTTAAAAGCGTATTCCAGCAGGAGGACATCGTTCGAATCGTCTTCAACGTGAAGTATGCAGGCATGGTTCATATCTTTTTGTCCCTCTTAAATGGATGAAACCTTTGACTTCTCATCAGGTAGAAAGAGTTACAGGCAAGGGGAGGAACAATCTACTGGACCTTAGGGCAGCGGCCTGGAAATTAAGTTTGGAGTTCCGCCTTCAGCCACGCTAGCCATGCATTTGAACAAAAGCTCACAGAGAGAGAAAACACAGTCAGATTCACAGGCTCGAAATCATTTCCTCTGCGCATCGGGCTCCCCGTCTCGGGTGCCGACTCTGTTCTGTGTGTTAGCTCTTGTTCGATTGCAGGCGGGGAGGAGGCCGGCTCCCGCCCTAACGGGACTCCGAGCGGCGCTCAAGGTGAAGTTGCTCCCCCGCTTGAACCAGGGCTGCCAAAGAGCTGGTGCCCATTTTCCTCATTACGTGACCGCGATGGAACTTGATGGTTTTCTCCGCCGTTCCAAGTTCCGCCGCGATCTGTTTGTTGAGGAGACCGGCGACAACGCATTTCATTACTTCACGTTCGCGTGGGGTGAGCAGCTCATAGCGTTGCCGCAGGAGCGCCAATTTCGCCTGCTCGGCTCGCGTCGCGCGATCCTGGCGCAGGGCCAGGTCGATGGCATCAAGTAGTTCCTGTTCCCGGAACGGTTTGGTCAGAAACTCGACCGCACCGCCCTTCATCGCCTTCACCGACATCGGAATATCTCCGTGGCCGGTTACGAAGATGACGGGAATTTGGATGCCTGCCCGAGCCATTTCATTTTGCAGGTCGAGCCCGCTCAGGTCGGGCATCCGCACGTCCAGGACAACACATGCTGGCGCATCCGGGCGTTTGGTCCTGAGGAGGCCCGTGGCGGAGGCGAAACTCTGAACCTGCAGCCCGGTCGAGCTAATGAGTCGTTCGGCGGATCGCCGGAAAGACGCATCATCATCCACAACCAGTACGACTGGCTCAGTTTCGTTCATAATCAACTCCTGTTTTCGCGCGAACCGACCGCCGGCAGCAGAAGAAAGAATGTGGCACCCGGGCAGTCGGAATTCAAACTCGCGGTCAATTTCCCGCCGTGCACTTCGGCAATGGAGAGGCAAATGCGCAGTCCCATGCCCATGCCTTGCGCTTTGGTGGTGTAAAAGGCATCGAAAATATGTTCAGCCTCTTGCTGGCTGAAACCGCAACCGCGGTCTGCTACTGTGATCAAAATGGCGGGCTTTCCATCCAATTCAGACTGCTGGCACCCGATGGACAGAACCCGCCGCTCGATGGGCACGTCGCTCATGGCATCGCTGGCGTTTTTTATCAAGTTCAACAGCGCCTGTTGGAGTTGCACACGGTCACCCGACACAGCGGGCAGCCTGGGGTCTAACTCGGCGCGCACCATGATCCGGCGTTCAGCTAATTCACGCTGTGCCAGCGCCAGCACGTCCGCCACGACATTCTGGAGTTGCAACGGCACCAGTTCCGGAGCAGAGCGATTGATGATGGCCCGGATGCGGGCAATGATCGAGCTGGCACGGTTGGCGTCTTTGAGCATGTCTGCGAGGGCTTCGCGCAGGCCGCGCCAGGCTTCCTTTTTAAGCAGCCGCAAGCAGGCATTGCCATTGTTGACGATGGCTCCGAGGGGTTGATTAATCTCGTGCGCTAAGGATGCCGTCAACTCGCCCAATGTCGTCATGCGCGCCGCGTGCGACAGTTCCGCCTGAGCTTTCTGCAGTTTTGCCTCGGCGAGCTTCCTTTCGGTCGTATCCATCACCAGCCCTACTAAATAGTCCACGGCCCCGTCAGGCCGGCGCAGGCATTTGGCCGCCATTATCGAGTCAATCACCCGGCCATTTTTGCAAATCCAGCGCTTGTCCAGCTCATACCCATCTATTTCCCCTGCCAATACCCTTTCAAATTGGGCGACGTCACGTGGCAAGTCGTCGGGGTGCGTCATTTCCGCCCAGGTCTTTTCGAGCAATTCCGCCCGCGAATATCCCAGAATCCGGCACAAGTGATCGTTGACTTCCAAAATTCCCATCGTGGGTGAAGTCATGGCGATTCCGATTAAACCCAACTCGAAGTAACTGCGAAAGCGGGCCTCGCTAGCCCGCAAGGCCCGCTCGACGTTTTTGCGCTCGGTAATATCGACGGCAGTCCCGATGTACTCGGTGAGGTTGCCAGCCTCGTTAAGAACCGGGTGTGCCCGGGTCTGAACAAAGCGAAGCGCTCCGTTCGCGCAAATGATCCTGTATTCGCTGACAAAATCACTTTTTTCAAGGATCGCATGTTCAAAGCTCCGTCGCAGGTGCGGTTCGTCCTCCGGATGAACCATTTGGAAAAACATCTCGGACGAGGGCCTCGCATGTTCGGGATCGAGCCCGAAGATTAGGAAGTGTTCTTTCGACCAATGGAGCTCGCCGGTGGAAGCATTCCACGCCCAACTTGCCGTGTGACTGAGCCGTTGTCCCTCAGCCAGAAACATTTCGCTCCGCCGCAATTTCTCCTCGGTCTGCTTGCGCGGGGTAATGTCTCGGAAGTACACTGCAAGGCCTTCGTCAATGGGATAGAGATGTAACTCGAACCAATGGTCCTGGACGATCCTGGAACGAGCCTCGAAGTGAACGGGAACTCGTTGCGTCATCGCCTTGTGATATTCATAATCGAACACAGTCATCCTGTTCTCGGGGAACACCTCCCAAAAAATCCGGCCGAGTAGCTCATCGCGAGTCTTATGATAAGTGGCGGCGGCCTTCTGATTGACGTCGATGATTCGCCACTCTCGGTCCAAGGCAAAGAAAGAATCGGTGATGCTTTCCAGAATGTTGGCGATGCGCTGCCGGGCGGCTTCGGCCTCAGCCCGTTTGCCGCGTTCCAGTTCGGTGGAAACCGTTAAATCCTGATTGCGCTTGTGTTCGGTGAGGTCCGTGACGACTGCGCACAGGATGGGTGAGGCGCTTGCCTGCGAGGCACTAACCGAAAAATAGACGGGTACCGTCGAGCCAGCTTTGGTCTGAAGCCGGATTTCGCCTTTACCGTGGCCGGTCGGGCCTTGAGTGATGAGCAATTTATATTTTGCCAAATCCGCTGGCTGCACCAGGAGATCCATGGACGAGCCGATCGCCTCTTCGAGAGGTATTTTGAGCATGGCCGCGAAGCTGCGGTTGCAATACACGATTGTCCCGTCGACGGTTAGAGTCACAGCGCCTTCGCTCATGGCTTCCACCATCACCCGGTACGAATGCTCCGCGCTTTCCAGGGAATAGACCTGATCGCCGTTCGGCCCGGAGACGACTAACGCATCAACCTCCCCGGAGCGAATGGCGCGCAAGGTCGCTTCGGCGTCTTCCAACAATGCCGTGCGATTGGCGATTTGCCGAGGCACACTGCGTTCCGCCTCGTCCTGGTTCTCCATGAATCGAGCCTTATGGGTTCAGCCCGAGGCTGCTAAGGGTCTGGTTGGTGTTCGAGAAATTGCCGATCAATCTGCGCAAAGGAAAGGGAAGCCTCTTGATCAACATCGGCGCGGCCGCCACCTGTTCGTCGAAAGCGAGTTGGGGTTGCTGATAGATATCGATGATCTGCAGCTCATGTCTTCCAGCCAGGTGCTCCTGGCATATTTTCTTGAGATTGGTGATCGCCTGGAAAGAGATGGGCGAGGCCCCACTGATGAATAACTGCAGAACGTATCTTTGCTCGATTGGCGCCGAACGGGCTTGTTCAAATTCCCGGCGAGTCTCTGCCTGGCTGTTCATAAGTTAATTTCCACTGCTTGAAGCGCGGCCTTTCTGCCCGCAGGATCGCTCGACGCAGTGAACGGGGGCGCAACACACCGTTGATCGATCCTGGAAAAACTCAGCAAAAGCGGCTTCATTATTACCGCCTTCGGCCCCGGCCTGCGAGGAGGTGTTGACCCTATTTGCCTTGAGGCGGGCATCGCACGCTTTGGAAAGCGCAAGTGGAGACCAATCTGGCGTTTATGCGAGCGAGCCAGCGACGATACGCGTGGTGAGGCTTCCTACAATCGGCTTAACAAGAAATCCTAGACCAAGGTCCAGTCGAATTTGCGCGCCTCAGAGATTAATTTTCTTCAGTAGGCTGCAAAGAATTGCCTCTGGAGCCCAATCTTGTAGGCCGCGTGCCCTCACGCGGCATCCGGTTGCAATTTGAAAACACGCTCTTGGAAAAAACGCATACAACGAAAGGAATTATGAAACTAATACGCCGAGATAAACAGGATCGAGGAGCGCTCGCTCAAGAACCAAGCGGTTTCGCCCCGGGCATGGAGTTGAATCGGCTCCGTCGGGAAATCGACCGGCTGTTCGAAGATCCGTTCAGTCTGCTGACACCCAACACGAGCTTCTTCCAAAACTGGACACCAGCGGTGGATATCTTTGAGGATAAGGACAAATACATCGTGAAGGCCGAACTACCAGGAATGAGGCGGGAGGACATCGACGTTTCTTTGGATGGCAATACGCTGACGATCTCGGGAGAACGCAAGCAGGAGCAAGAGAAGCGGGAAGAAGAAAGCTATCGCTCCGAACGGTACTTCGGCCGATTCCAGCGGAGCATCACGCTGCCAACCGAAGTGCAAGCCAACAAAATTGAAGCCTCGTACAAGGACGGTGTCCTGACGGTTACCCTTCCAAAATCCGAAGAGGCAAAGCCAAAGCAAATTCAAGTGAAGACATAATTGGAGCTAAATTCTTGTACCAAAACCAACTTGGCAGTCATTGTCTGCCTGGTTAATCCAGAAAACTGAATATGAATGCTACACCGGAAACACAAACACCTAATGCCACTCAGAACCGAGAAAATCGTGAGAACCGCGCAGGGAACGGACGTCCGCGTGGGTTTGTAACGCCTCCGGCCAACATTTCGGCCACTGAGAATGAATACCTGGTCGAGGTTGACATGCCTGGCGTGGACAAGGAAGGGCTTGAACTCACCGTGGAGGGGAACGAGTTGACCATCATCGGACGACGCCATTCCGACCTGCCTGAAAGCGAACCCTGTTATTGCGAATCACCGCAGGCGGACTACCGGCGGGTCTTTGAGCTGGGCCCGGATGTGGATACTTCCAGGATTAGCGCCGAAATGAAGCAAGGTGTGTTGAAGCTTCGCTTGCCAAAAAGCGAAAAAGCCAAGCCGAAACACATCGAAGTCAAAGTAGCCTGATAACTCTCCATTCGCCGGAGGTGTGGCTGCGCACACGGCCGCACCCTGGCAATGGCGACGGCGTTATGGGTTTGTATCTCCAAAGGCGAGGGTGGGCGATACAGTGGGTCAATGTTCGGGAGGAGGACGGCAAAGCCGCTTCACCGTTTTTCGCAGTATTTCAGCATTCACCGGCTTTTGCAGAAAAAGCACGCCTAACCTCTTAGCTCGCTGGAAGTCTCCCTCGGTGGTCTTACCGCTCAGGAGAACAAGGGGGAGCTTGTGATTGCCGGATAGCAACTGCTCCGCAACTTGGAACCCGTTTAGATCCGGCAAGTCAACATCGAGGAGGAGGCACTTACTAGAATATCTGGTCTTCGACGTGAGGAATTGTCGGGCCGATTCAAAGGTCAGGACCTTAAAACCGAAAGACTGAAGGAGTCTGCGAACGGATGTCCTGAAAGAGACGTCATCGTCAACTACGGAAATGACCAACGCCTCAACGCTTTTGCGTTTCAAAACCATACACCAAGAATTGTAATTGGAACGACAGCAGAGGCTATCGGGTTTCTCCGGGAGTCACACCCGGGGAAAGCCGGAATCGCGAGGTCAGGGATTACCAGGGGAGAGTGTAGGGCCAAACTATCTCGCGTTTGGCGGAGGGCACGGCCACGGCCATCGGTGAATTAAAGATCCGGTTGGGCCTTGGCGGGCGCCATCACCACGCTAGCGCCAATGTCGTGACGGCATTCCCATCCACGATGCCCGGGGTGCCAGACCCAAGCGCCGGAGATCCAAATCGCGCCCGGAAAAGAATGCGGTTTGGAGTCCCGCCTTTAGGCGGTTTGGCGTCGGGCCGCCTAAAGGCGGGACTCCAAACCCAGGTGCCCACGACCAAGCCGAGGTTTAAAACACGCTCTTAGTCCTCTCAGAAGCTCAACTGGGCCAAGGGCCAGTCAAAATTCATACGTATCCATTGCGAGAGACCCTTGGCCCTGGTGGGACTGGCCCAAGGTCCAGGCGAATTCCTGTTCCTCGAATGTTAGTCTTTGCCCGTAGGGATTTGTTTACCGAGAGCATCTATTTATGAAGTGGTCGGTAAGACTTGTTCGCATCGGCGGGATTGATATAAAGATTCACGCTACCTTTCTGATTTTTTTGGCGTGGATCGCTTTCACTTATTACCAACAGGGCGGGAGCCAAGTGGCCGTCCAGGGAACTCTGTTTGTAGCGCTGCTGTTTCTCTGCGTTCTCTTGCATGAATTGGGGCACGCGCTCACTGCCCGGTCATTTGGAATACGCACACCGGACATTACCTTGCTGCCAATCGGCGGGGTGGCCAGGCTGGAACGCATTCCCGATCAGCCCAAACAGGAGCTTCTCATCGCGATCGCCGGCCCGCTCGTCAACGTGGCCATCGCCGCAGTCTTAATTTTTGCGTTGAAAGCGGAGGCTGCCTGGTCCGATTTGGGGGACTTGAACACCCCGCGAGTGGCGCTGCTGGCCAAACTGGCTTCGGTCAATGTGTTCCTGGTGCTGTTCAATCTTATTCCGGCTTTCCCGATGGATGGGGGGCGAGTGTTGCGGGCTTTGCTGGCGATGCGAATGAACTATGCGCGGGCCACGCATGTCGCGGCTACGGTGGGCCAAGGACTGGCATTCGTGTTCGGACTGATCGGTCTGTTGTACAATCCGATGCTCCTGTTCATCGCGCTCTTCGTATACCTGGGAGCCACGCAGGAAGCTGCGATGGCCCATTTAAAGGACATCAGCAGCGGCATGACGGTCTCCGAGGCAATGCTCGTCGATCCCAAGACCTTGCCGGCCACGGCGACTCTTGAAGAAGCGGCGGAAGCGGTGTTGCGTACAAGCCAGCATACCTTCGTCGTGCTGGATGAGGACGATCGCGTGGCAGGGATCCTGACGCGAGGCGAAATCATTTCGGCTTTTCACCAGCGAGGCGGTGCGACTCGCGTCAATCAGGTGATGCACCGTGATGTGCCCGCCGTCCGAGCGGCGGATCGTTTGGATGACGCCCTCTCGCGCATGCAGGCGGCCGGTTACCCGGCCTTGCCGGTGGTTGATGACTCGGGACGTCTGGCGGGATTGATTACCGACGAACGCCTCGAGGAGATCATGATGATGCGATCGCCTCGGCCCGGGGAGGCCAGACCGCGCGCGGCATAATTCTGGTCATGAGTTGCAGATAAATGCCTTTATGACCGTCTCCTGAGATATGTTCCCCATCCGGGATTCCATTCCAACGCGATCGGTGCCGGTGGTGACGCGTGCGATAATCCTGATTAACGTCCTGGTGTTTTGCCTCGAGTTGGCGCTCCCGCCCGAGACGCTGGACCGGTTCCTTTCTTTGTTCGGCATTGTGCCGGCGCGTTTGATCCATCCCGACTGGGCAGCCACAGTGGGTTTCCCCGGTGGTGCTTACTGGACACTCCTGACGCACCAATTTCTGCATGGCGGCTGGCTGCATATCATCAGCAATATGTGGGCGCTCTGGATCTTCGGTGACAACGTCGAGGATGCCATGGGAGGTCGGCGGTTCGCTTTGTTTTACCTGACCTGCGGCATATTGGCGGCGCTGACCCAAGTAATGACCCAACCGGACTCCAGGGTGCCTTCCATTGGCGCTTCGGGCGCCATCGCGGGTGTGCTGGGGGCCTATTTCCTGCTCTATCCCACGGCGCGGATGGTGGTGCTCCTGCCGATATTTTTCTTTCCATTTTTCTTCGAGGTTCCGGCCGTGTTGTACCTGGGGGTGTGGTTTCTCACTCAATTGTTCAGCGGCACATTGGCGTTGGCCTCCCCCGAGGAGGCAGGCGGCATCGCGTTTTGGGCGCACATTGGCGGGTTCTTGTCAGGGATGCTTTTGTGCGCCTTGTTTGTTCAACGCGGCCGGCGGCGGCTTCAACCGGACGAATACGGACTCGAGTGGGCCTGGCGTCGGTGAACTGAACCACGGAAAAGTTCTCATGAACCCAACCACCACTGCCTTCCTGTCTCGAGCCGAGGCTTTGTCCGAACATCAGCGATGGCATCTTCCCGTGTTCTCGCAGCCGCCCAGGCCCAAGGCGACTTTAACCTGCTGGCGGAACGACATCGGCGGACGCTTCGGGTGCATGTCGGCGGCGATGTGCGGCGTGGTCTGGTTACGCTCTCCGAGCAGGTTAGCGGCGCTTTGAAATAACACCCCACCGGGACGCAATATTATGCAGATCGGCACGGTTGGACTCGGCCGGATGGGCGCTAATATGGTGCGACGCCTGATGAGGCACGGCCACGAAACTGTCGTCTATGACCGCAGCTCGGAGAAAGTCGAGTCGTTGGCGAATTTCACCGGAGTCGTAACCGAATCGGGCGAAGCTCGCGGGACAATCCAGGCGGCACTGGAAGAAACGGTGCCAGTGGAGCTCCTTTCTGCCGCGCTCTACACTCGCTTTCGTTCGCGTCAACCTCACACGTTCGCTGAAAAAATGCTCTCAGCGATGCGCCAGAAGTTTGGCGGTCATCTCGAACAAGTCCAGGGTTAGGCCAGCATCCATCGCCGTCGCTCATGGGGAATCAATCTAAAATCAAACTGGCGAATTTGCAGTCAAAGCTGAACTGCCTGATTGCCTATGACTATTAGCCGAAGCCAAAGCGGTGCCCTGCACGTGAAGAGAGCTTCAGCAAGCCGTGGTTGGTCGATAGGCAGCCATTTCCTGGCGCTCGCCGCCTGCGCGTTGGCTCTGAGCATGAGTGTTTCCGCGCTGGCGCCCATGGTTTCTCACGAGACACTCTGGACGCAGAGTGGGCTGGCGACAGCAGTTTTCGCCATAGTTTTAGGAGTCTGCCTCTGGTGCAGCAGCCGGCTGAGGCGGCCCGTGCAGGACCTTGGGCGGGCGGTGAGCGAGGTCCTTAAAGGCCGATTGGATGCCCGCGTGCCTTCGCGGGGCAGCGCGCGCGAGCTCTTGCAACTCTCTGAAGAGTTTAACCGAATGATGGAAAGGCTTCAGCAAGCCGAGGCCGAACTGCAGAATGAGAAGGCCAAGCTTGAAGATCGCGTGGCGCGCCGCACTGCTGAATTAGCCGCTGCAAACCAGGCGCTGGAGTCCTTCGCCGACTCGGTCTCTCACGACTTGCGGGCTCCTGTGCGTCTGGTCAGCGCTTTCAGCGAGTTACTGGAACGGGAATCCAGCCGGCTTTCCGGCGAAGGTCAAAAACATTTACAAAGTATTCGTGGCGAAACACGCCGCATGAATGAAATGATCGATGCGATGCTGGAAATGTCACGGCTGGCTGGCAAACCACTGGTCAAAGCCCCGGTGAATTTAAGCGCAATGGCCGAGGACATCGCGGCCTCACTCCAGCAGAGTTCGCCGCAGCGCCAGGCCGACCTAATCATCCAGCCAGGGTTGGAAACCTCCGGCGACGAGCGGCTTCTGCGGTCAGTGCTGCAGAACCTGTTGGGCAACGCCTGGAAATTTACGCGCCATCAGCCGCGAGCTCACATAGTGTTTGGTGCGGCGGAGCGCGACGGCGAGCGCGTCTTTTTCGTGCGCGATAACGGCGCTGGCTTTGACATGGCTGGCGCCGCTCAGCTCTTCACCGCCTTTCGCCGGCTTCACACTTCGGCCGAATTCGAAGGAGTTGGGATGGGTCTGGCCACGGTGCGACGGATCCTCGAACGGCACGGCGGCAAGGTTTGGGCCGAAGGTCAGCCTGGCAACGGCGCCACGTTTTACTTCACGCTTTCGAATCCATCATCCACAAAGACCGCGCCGGCACCATAATCCGGTGTTCCCCGGGCAAATGCTTGCCTGAAGACCGTGAGGCTTCCTCTTGGATTTGAGGATAGAACTCCGGTTCATTGGGTTTGCCGAGCTAAAGGATCCCGGCTCGAACTGGACTAAGGTCCAGCCGAATTCGTGTCCCTCGTGTGCTAGTCTAAACCGCTAGAAGGAGGAGCTAGCCGATGGCTGCTGCTCCAATGGAGATCAAAACTGAACCAAGGAAACGCAATGAAATCAAAAAGACTCGAACAAATGGCGGTATATGTTGCAGCAGCGCTTTGCGCGCAGGTGTTAATAGCGGCTGATCAAACTGACCAGACGCAGAGCCAACAGCCCGGTCAAACGAGGGACAGCGCCTCGCAAACGACGGGGGCCCCTGGTGATATCCGCGTCAGCAAGTTGAAAGGAGCGGATGTTAAGTCGAAGAGCGGCGAAGATCTAGGAAAGCTGGAGGACCTGGTATTGGATCGTCGCACCGGCCAGATAGCCTTCGCGATCATCGGCAAAGGCCGGCTGCTTGGCTTGGGCGAAAAGCCTCACGTCGTTCCCTGGCAGGAAGCAACCATTGATTCTGAAAAACAGGTGACCCTCAACATTGATAAACAGAAGATGCAATCGGGGCCCACGGTCAGCTCGGATTACTCAGAACTTAACAATCCAGACGCTGTCCTTGTGATCTATAAGTTCTACGAGGTCCAGCCTGCCGGCGGTCCTGGCACGACCCCGGGAGGGACCCAAGAAGGCTCCGGCACAAGCAAGTCCGGCCAGCCAAACTCGGGCAGCTCGAACCCTTAACCAGTGCGCTCTGAGACCACCAGGGAGCCCGAGGCTGGGCAGGGCGCCGAAGCGACTCAGGGCGAGCGCCGGCGCCAACTGCAGCAGCTACTCGGCGGGCTGAAGCGCGAGCTTGCCGAACTGTCCAAGACCCATGAGGAGGAGGCCCAAAGCATCGCTGGGTTTGCCGACCTGGCAGCCCACGAGGCTTGTCGAAAAGATCAAGACCCTCGCCTGCTTAAGCTCGCCCTCGATGGTTTGGAAACTTCAATCGAGCAATTCGAGGCCTCTCACCCCCGGCTCGTCCAAATCGTTGGTGCCATCGCCCACACGCTTGCGAGCCTGGGGATCTGACTTTAAGACCCAAGAAATGGTTGGCCCGCGGGCCCTGGGTATAATCCCGTGAATAAGGATGGGGCTATGAAAAGATGGACTCTACTAATCGTGATCTTCATCGGTGTAATCTTGGCGCTGCCTTGCGCAAACGGGGCTCCAGAGCAGGATCCAGCACGCTCGGCTCTGGCATCCGGGTCAGAACCGGGAAACCTGAGCCACGACCAGCCAAAGGCGACCGAAGACCTACGACACAACACTTCCACCGAGTACGAAGGAAGCCGGGCACGGCTGCAACACGCCCGAGACGTCTTGCACCAGGCCACTGACGACGCCGTGCAAGGTCTACAGCAACAGCTCAAGAAAGCACAAAACCAACTCGACGCGCTGGCTGCGCGGCTGGAGGAAGCGGCTCGTTCGGCTCCTGATAAAACCGCCACCGCCGCTCGCCAGGCCGAGGAGAGTATTGGCTTGCGGGCGCGCCGGATCGAAGCGCGAGCCCTGCTTCTGCACGCGAAGGCCAAGGCGACTCTGGCCGTACGCGCGGCCTCCAAATATGATTTTCCACGCGCCGAGCAACGGCTCGCCGAGGCCACCGAACTCCTTCGCCGGGCGCGCGCCACTTTATATGACGATCACGCCTACGACGATCAAATGGACGACATGGAGGCGGCGCTTCATCAAGCCGGCGCTGCCGTCAAGGAGAAGGCCAAGGACGCTCTGACGACAATCCAGAAGGTGGTGTCAGAGAGCGACCGGATCGTCGGCAGTCTTGAATCCAGCGAAGCAAAAGCCGTCATCCGAGGGGTGTGATGTTGTGGGCAAACGAGGTGGGCCTTAGGGCTTAGGTCATTTGATCTTGACCCTGGAAAGAGCCAGCTTTGGCTTGGGCCACTGTAATTTGAGCTTCTCCAGGGCGCGGACGACGCTCCGCGCGATGACGTAGTTCCGAAACCATTTATGATTGGCGGGCACCACGTTCCATGGCGCCCAAACAGGGCCGCACCGGTTGATGGCGTCTTCGTAAGCTTCCTGGAATTCGTCCCAGTGTGCGCGCATTTTGAGATCGTTCAGATCCAACTTCCAGTTCTTGGACGGATCACGAATTCGGGCTTCCAGGCGCTTCTTCTGCTCCTCCTTGCCGATGTGAAGGAAGAATTTTAGCAAGATGATATTGTTCTCCGTAAGCGACTTTTCGAACGCGTTAATCTGGTCATAGCGCGCAGTCCAGACTTCGCGTGGCTCAAGTTCCAGCACGCGCACGACCAGGACATCTTCGTAATGAGAACGGTTAAAAACGCCAATCATTCCCCGGCGCGGTTCGGCTTTGTGAATCCGCCACAGAAAATCATGGGCTCGTTCCTCGGCGGTCGGGACTTTGAAATAGGTTACTTGAACGCCGGCCGGGTTCAAATGCTGCAACACCGCTCGGGTGGCCCCATCCTTGCCGCTGGTGTCCATTCCCTGCAAAACCAGCAGCACGGCGTTGGTACTGTTCGCAAAAAGGCGTTGCTGCAACTGGCTGATGCGCAGGCAAAGCTTGTCGGTTTTCTGTCGCGTTTTCTCTTTGTCCAAACCCTCGTGGTAATCGGGATCGAAGTCTCGCAACTGGATTTTGGAAGTTATCCTGATGGGTTGCGCCATGGGTCTAGTTTGTGCTCCCCGGATGGGCTGGTGTGATGTTTTTCATGTGCCAACTCCGCGATGCGAACCGTCTCTGATGGAGCCTATGCCGCTTTCTTTCGCTGAGATTCGTCAGGCGCGTTCTGGGCCGTTGGTTCTGGCATCAGATCTTGAAGACGTTGTGGTTCTTCTCCCAGCCACGCTGGATTCTGCGCTGTGCTATCGAAGATCGAGGAGGTCTTGAAAGGTTCAAATTCGCCCCGGGCCGCTGCTCGCGCCGTCTTGGCCAGCAGGGCGTTGACCTGGGCATAGGTCATCGGTTCATAGGTGCGCGCGGCCTCGATGGCCTGGTCTAAAATATCCATTCGGTCGATGCCCGTGATGACTACCGAAGTTGGCAAGTTCAGTGCGTAATGAAGACATTCGATGGGCGTGACAGCATTGGATCTCAGGATGATGCCGTTGGCCATCGGTTTCATTCCCAGCACGCCGATCTGCTCTCGGATCAAATCAGGCAAGACGAGCCGCTGAAAACTTCGGTAGTGAGCGTCCATGACGTTGAGCGGCATTTGAACTGTTGCAAAACGAAAGCCATGCTCCTGCGCCACCTCGAGCATGTGCAGGTGGATCTGTGGATCTTTGTGCCCGGTGAAGCCTATGTAACGGATTTTGCCAGCCTGCTGCGCTTCGACCAGTGCTGCGTTGGCGCCTTCCTGCTCGAAGATGCGATGCGGATCTTCGAAACGGATAATCTCATGGTGCTGAACCAAATCAATGCAGTCTGTCTGCAGTCGCCGGAGGGATTCTTCCAACTGCCGGGAAGCTGCTTTTTTGGAACGTCCGTCAATTTTGGTCATCAGGAAGACCTTGCCCCGGTAACCCTCGCGCAACGCTTTGCCCATCCGCACTTCACTGAGGCCGTCATTGTAATCCCAGGCGTTGTCCATGAAGTTGATGCCGCGGTCGATGGCGCTGCGAAGGAGTCGCAAACTCAATTGCTCGTCCACGTGCTTTAGTCCCAGATGCCACCCTCCCACTCCAATAGCGGATACCCTCTGCCCGGTGCTGCCGAGAGTCCGGTAGATCATTTCCGAGTGTCTTGGTCGATCCCCCATTTTGAAATTCTCTCCGTTACCTTTGAACTCTCCTTCCACAGCTTCTGTTCTGACCGTAATGCACACTTGGTCGAAATCAAGTGACGCAAGCAAGAAAAAGCTCCACGACAGGCCCTAATCGCACTGGACCAAAGGCTAGTCGAATTCGCGGCCCAGGAGGGTAAAATGGACAGTTGGTACCATTGGAGGATCAGCAGCGGGAGGGCCCTTTGGAGAGAAAAACATGAATCTCATTTTCAGGCATCGGCAGGCTGCCGTTCCTTCCCTCGCTATCGTCATTCTGGCCCTTACAGGCTGCGTTAGTCATAACAGGGCGGGCCTCCAGCCAGCCATGACAGATGACGCAGCCGATCTGCGCACACTCGTCGCCGGCTCACTGAACTCTATTCAACCCACAACCCTTACGCTGGAGGCGCTGGGCAAGCCAACCGGGTCGTGCCTACGGGAGGGTTTCACTCAACTCGCAAGCGATGTCGATCGAATGCAGGTGGACTCGCTCAGATTCCGTGCGCACGCCCAGGCAATGCGGTCGCGAGGGGGCGCGTACTTCGATGAGTGGCAACGGCACTCAGCCATGGCCATGGATCCAGCGGCAGCAAACTTGGCCCCGGATCGTCAACGATTGTTGCAGCAAAGCTTTGATGCCATTCAACGGCAGTCCCAACAAGCGGGTGAAGCGTTGACAGCGTTCTTTTCGGACGTTCGAATATTACGCCGTGTCTTGGAAAACGCCCCCGGCGCAAGCGTCCCCGACTCGACAAAGGAATTAATAAGACAGGCCGAGGAGAAAGGCTGGCGGGCGCAAAGGGTTCTTGAAAGCATTGACCGCGAATTAGCCGCCGGGGGTGCAAGCCCGACACCGGCGAAAGGTCGGGTCCAACAATAGCATGAGATCGCTCACGCCAAGATGTGTCCTGGTCATCGTGCCGCGTCTCTTAGCCAGCCTGACGGCAGCGGCGATCCTCCGCGCGCAATCTCCCTTTGCGTACCCAGTGGTGCCTGAGGTTTCGCCGCCGACCACGCCAACCGCTCAACGTCACGCCTTAAGCGTTGTCCGGTCGGAGGTCAATTGGTTGCGCAACGCCTGCCGGACCGCTTCCAATTTCACCACAGGAAATTATGATCTAATCCTGCACCAATTTCAGAAGACACGGGAGGCGTACGCCGCGTTCAAAGCGACGCTCACCCCGGATCAATTGAACTCGGTGGCCAACGAACTTGCGGAGTTGGATGCCGGACTCGACCTCCTCCAAGAGGCCTTTGCTGAATATCAGACGGATGTGTCGGCTGGCCGCACGCGCAATGCCGCATTCCAAAGCATGTGCCACGTGCTGGATAAAGCGGCCGGCCTCTGGCTTGAGGAACTCAATAAACTCGCTAAAAGGCTGCGACTTTGACTCCGGAGAGACTACCCACGCTATCACGAGGCGGTCCACTGGTCCGCACTTCGGATCCAGTGCGAGTAAACCCCACCCGGTTCGTTCAGCGTGGTTGCACCGCTCACCTCTCACTATCAAGACAGCGCCTCAAAATCTCTAACAGTTCCTGCGGAGGGCAAGGCTTTTGGATGAAATGCTCCCCCGGTTGCAGCGCAAGTCCGCGTTTTACGATTTCTGCGCTATAACCACTGGTAAATATGACCTTCAGGCGCCCGGGGTTGTCCCCCTGCAATCGCCGCGCAAGTTGCTGGCCCGTCATTCCCCCCGGCATTACCAAATCCGTCAGCAAGAGGGCAACTTCTCCTTGGTGTTCCTGCCAGATTGCGATGGCCTCCTCGCCATTGCAGGCTTCTAAAGTGCGGTAACCATGCCGTTCGAGCGTTCTCTTGGTCAGGACGCGCACGGTGGGTTCATCTTCCACCAGGAGGATGGTTTCAGTACCTCCGATGGATTTGGGGCTTTTAGCGGCGCCTCCGGGTTGAGCCGAGGTCGCCTCGCTGAGGGGGAGGAGGATGTCGAATCTCGCACCGCCAGTGGGGTTGTTAGCAACCTCGATGAAACCTTGGTGCTGTTTCACAATTCCAAAGACCGTCGCCAAACCCAACCCCGTCCCCTTGCCCGACTCCTTAGTCGTGAAAAACGGCTCGAAGATATGCGGCAGCACCTGCGGGGGAATCCCTGTCCCGCTGTCACTCACACTCAAGCAGGCGTAGCGTCCAGGCCGAGTGTCAGGATGCAGGCGCACGAATTCCTCGTCCAATTCCCTCTCGGACGTCTCGATCAGCAATCGGCCGCCGCCTGGCATGGCATCGCGAGCATTTACCGAGAGATTCATCACTACTTGATCGAGCATGCCCGCATCCGCCTGCGTCATAAGAGGCGTCGGATGCAGGTGGAGTTGCAATCGCACGTCCTCGCCGATGATCCGTTGCAGCATCTTGGCCAGGCTCGTGACCACTTCATTTGCGTCCAGCAACCGGGGCTGCATCACCTGACGGCGGCTGAACAGAAGCAACTGTCGAGTCAGGTTGGCCGCTCGCTGGGAGTAGCTCCGGATTTGCTGTAGACCCTCACGCACATCCTCAGGCAGGTCCGTCGAAAGCAATGAAAGCTCAGACTGCATTATCATCGCGGTCAGAATATTGTTGAAATCATGAGCGACTCCACCAGCCAACTGTCCGATTGCCTCCATTTTCTGCGCCTGTCGGAACTGCTCCTCCAGGCACTTGCGTTCCGTGACATCCTGAGCCGTGCCGACGTAATGCGTGACTTTGCCTTCGGCGTTTCGCAGAGGAAATCCACGGTCCAGGATCCACCGAAGCGCTCCGTCTGGTCGAACGATCCGGTACTCATGTTCAAAGCGCTTTCCGTCTCTCCGTGAATCCAGCACGGCCAGCACCCGTTGGCGGTCGTCCTCATGTATAGCTTTGACGAAGGACCTTGGGTTCCGGCGCAGACTCTCGGTTGAGCATCCCCAAATTCGTTCGTACGCCGGGCTGACGTAAACCATCGTTTCGACCGCTACATCTGACATCCAGAACGCCTCGTCGATGGTCTCCGTGATAAGTCGAAGGCGCTCTTCACTTGCCCGCAACGCCGCCTCGGATTCCTTTCGCTCCGTAATATCCTCGGCAACTCCGGCGACACGATAAAACTCGCCAGCGTCATTTCGAACGGGAAAGGATCGGGCCAGAATCCAGCGAACCGAGCCGTCAGGGCGCGAAATCCGATATTGCACTTCGGTTTCACGGCCTTGCTTCTTGGCCGCGATTGCCGCCATTAACTGATCGCGATCTTCAGGATGCGCCGCCTCGGCGAACGAAGCCGGTCGTTCGTAAAGTGTCGAACAAGGCCGACCCCATATCTGCTCGTAAGCCGGGCTGACATAAAGAACCTGCGTCATGTCCTTGTTGCACATCCAGAACACCTTATCAATGCGGTCCGCCATCTGCCGGAAACGTTCCTCGCTTTCCCCGAGTCGCTCCTCCGCCCGCTCGCGCTCGGTGATGTCCTCGCCGATGCTTGCGGTGCCAATGACCTCGCTGGACACCGAGCGCAGCACCGAGTTGTTCCACCGAATCAAACGCCGTCCGCCTGCCTTTGTGAGTATCTCGTTTTCATGGTGCCACGCGTCGGGCAGGTCTTTCAGGAGGTTTTCAAACACGTCTTTAAGATCGGCGATGTCGCTGGGAATAAACAAATCAAGCCAGCTCTGTCCAATAACCTCCTCGCGAGACCAGCCAGTGAGCGTTAATAAGTAATCGTTGCAGTAAGTGATGTGCCCTCGGACATCCAGCATCAAAGATATCAGCTTGATCCGGCTCATCATGTCGCGAAAGAGTCTCTCGCTCTCACGCAGTGCAGCCTCTGCCCGCTGCCGCTCCGCAATCTCCGTCCGCAATGCCTCGCTCACACTTCCCCGTCCCTCGCTCTCCGACTCCGGTCGCGAGGCCCCGCGAACGCAACTCTGTCCATCACAGCAAAGGGTGGTATCTCCGGTCGGGCTCCCCGGCGAACCCGCAAATTTGCTGGCGTCCTGGTCGAGGCGTATAATGTCGCTATCTTTCATGGCGTGTATCAAAGTCCAGAGCGCGTCCGCCCCAATCGGCCATTCGCAACGGCCATTTGCTTGTCAGTAGCAATAAACCAGCCCTTGGGGTCTTCGCTCACCAGAAGTTGCCATTTATTGCGCAAGAATTGACCAGCTATTTGGCAATGGCTCGTGGTGCCGGTGGGCCGACACATCCACACTCTGCCGGCTCTCCTTACACGACCAAGGTCCAGTAGCGTCTTGGCGCTCGCGGAGGGTAGAATAATGGGCGAGAAGACACATCCCGCAAAGAGAGCGGTGAAGAGTAAAGGAAACCATTGACCTCGAAAATCCGAAACCGATCGCTCGGCGTTTTGTGGCCCGAGCACAAAAGGAGAAACCAAGTATGATAACAATAGCCTGGAACGTGGTGAATTTGAACTTTCACGCGAATGAATCCCTGCTGACGCATTTGCGTCAGAAGATCACAGAGCTCGAACCGTACCTGGGTGGTTTTGCACAAGATACGGCGCATTTGCTCATCGAGCTGCGTCGCGACTTAAAGACGGATACCTACACCGCAGCTTTGTCCTTGCGTCTGGCCGATAACATTTTGCGCAGCGAGCAATCGGCTAAATACGTGAAGCAGGCCTTTGATGAAGCTCTTAAAGGGCTTGTCAGCCAGCTCAAGTCTCAGAAATCTGCGGCGGGTCAACAACAAGCTCGGTTTTCTGATCAACCTATGGCCGAAGGCACCGGTCCACAGAACTACGAGGAACTCACGCGCCAGCACCAAAATGTACACGCGTGATTGCTTAATATGCGCAAAGAAAACATCACATTGGAGCCTCAACCGGCGCCGAAATCGAAACACCGCCGCGTCCTCGCCGATCTTGAAAGAGATGAGCTCGAAACCAAAACCACAATGAGAGCGGCGGCGATTGATGGCTTTGGCCCTCCATCGGTCCTCACGCTCCATAAACTTCCCGTACCCGAGCCGGCCCGGAACGAAGTTCTAATTCAGCTCTACGCCGCAGGCGTGGGGGTCTGGGATGCCGATATACGCGGGGGCTGGTGGCCCGAGGATGCGGAACCGCCCAGCTTCCCGCTGGTGCTGGGAACCGACGGGGCGGGCTTGGTCGCAAAGACGGGCGCGGATGTGCACAACTTCCACCCGGGTGATCGCGTTTGGGCCTATGAGTTCCTTAACCCGAAAGGCGGGTTTTACGCGGAGTACGTTGCGGTGAACGCCGAGCATGTGGCGTTGGTGCCGAAGCGGCTCGATCTCTTGCAGGCCGGGGCTGCGGCCGTGACCGGGCTGACGGCGGTGCAAGGGATTGAATCTCACTTGCGTGTGCGGGCGATCGATACCGTTTTGATTTTCGGAGCCTCCGGGGCTGTGGGATCGCTCGCGGTTCAATTCGCGAAAAGTCACGATGCTCGCGTAATTGGGACCGGTCGCGACCCGGAAGCCAGAGCGTTGGTCGAGCAACTCGGCGCAGACTTCGTATTCGATCCGAAGCGAGATGACGCCGCCGAACAGGTCAGGAGGTTCGCCTCGAATGGGATCGACGCTGTTCTTGCCCTGGCCGGAGGAGAATCGTTGCAGCGGCTCTTGACTTTGGTCCGACCGGGCGGGCGGGTGGCGTATCCCAATGGGGTCGAGCCGGAGCCTGAAACACCGCGAAACATCGAGCTTATTCCTTATGACGCGCAGGCGAGCCCGCGCGAGTTCGACCGGTTGAACCATGCGGTAGACCGGGCCAAGGTCCGCGTTCCGCTCGAGGGTGTTCGCCCCTTGCAGGAAGCAGACAAAGCGCACGAGCGAATCGAAAGGGGCCACGTGATCGGCCGCATAGCGCTGAGAATCCGTAAGGCCAAAGAGTTGCGTGAAGCATCGAAGTGAAAAAAGACCTATGGAACGCAGCAAATCGGCAAGAGGAAGGCCATGATCGCCGGCACGAAGATTAAGACCTTGCGATTGCCCTCGGGTCGAGACATTCCCATGCTCGGTCAAGGCACGTGGCGCATGGGAGAGGACCGCGCCAAGCGAGGAGAGGAGCTCGCGGCCCTTCGTGAGGGTCTGGATCTTGGCCTGGCCCTGATTGATACGGCGGAGATGTACGGCGAAGGCGAGGCGGAACGATTGGTGGGCGAGGCCATCGCAGGCCGCCGGGACGAGGTGTTCCTCGTCAGCAAAGTTTATCCCCACCACGCGACGCTAAGCGGCGCCCCGGCCGCATGCCGCCGCAGCCTGCAACGGCTTGGGACGGACTATCTCGATTTGTATCTCCTGCACTGGCGTGGGGCGGTGCCGGTCGCGGAGAGCCTCGCGGCATTCCAGGCCCTCAAGGCAGCCGGAGCGATTCGCGATTACGGCGTCAGTAACTTCGACCTCGACGACCTTGAAGAGGCCTGGGATTTGCCTGGCGGCGAGGGAATCGTAACGAATCAGGTCCTGTACAACCTTGCCCAGCGCGGCATTGAGTGGGATCTGCTGCCCTGGTGCCACGACCGTGGCATTCCCATCATGGCTTACTCGCCCGTAGGTCACGCGTCCCGGGAGCAAAAGGCCATCTTCACCAACCCCTCCCTGCGGCAAATCGCCGCCGAGCACAAGGCAACACCGGCACAGGTTGCACTCGCCTGGTTGCTGCACCAGGGCACGGTTGCCGTCCCCAAGGCCAGCAACGCCGAACACGTCCGTCAGAACCGTGCCGCTTTGGATCTCTGCCTAACTAAACACGACCTCAAGGAGTTGGATCGTGCCTTTCCGCCTCCCTCTCGGAAGGTCCCGCTCGCCACGAGATAATGCAGTTTTAGTTAGGTAGAGAGTGCGCGCTGTGAGCGCCATCTCTGCCTTCCTGAATGGTGGTGACGAAGGTTTGACAATTTGGCGGTGGACTGACAGCGACGCCCCATCTACCGCCGGTCCAGCCGGGGAACGAGAAACAGTTTAGCGTCACAATACCTTAACCGACAAAGCTCTCCCGAAACGACTTGTTCGCCCCAGCGAAGTTGGAACGCGATGTGCAACCAGTAATCTCGAAATGGTATAAACACAGGAATAATCAATGAGCACAACGACTACAGTTCCATCAGGAAAAACACAAAGCCAAACGGTTCGTGCGGTCAATGAGTCCGTGGTGGCGGTTTACAAAACCCATCGCGAGGCTGAAGATGCCGTTCGGAAACTTGAGCGGGCGGGCATCCCCATCCGAAAGGTCTCGATCATTGGCCGAGATTTCCAGCTTCGCGAGGATGTTCAAGGTTACTATCGTCCATCCGATGCGGCCAAGGAAGGCGCGGGATTTGGGGCTTGGGTAGGCGGGTTATTCGGAATGCTGATGGGATTCGGTTTGTTTGTGTTTCCCGTGGCTGGGACGCTGGTGGTCCTCGGCCCATTGGCCGGGCTGGTCGCCGGAGCGATTAGCGGCGCCGGAATTGGCGCCCTGGTGCACGCGCTGGTTGCTTTGGGTATGTCCAAGGAGCAGGCCTTGAAATATCAAGAACGCCTTCAGGCAGGCGAGTTCCTGGTCAGCGTTGTAGGAACACCAGAGGAGATCGAAAGCGCCCGCAGCGTGCTCGAGGGCACGGCTAGCACCGAGGTTCAAACCTTCAAGGCCACGCAACAACCTGCCGCCTAAGTAGAAATCGGGGACCAGAAGTGTTTCTGCGCTATGGCGCTGATTTCTGTAATGCCCTGCCAATCGGCGGGCCGCAATGCGAATTCAAAGAGCGGCAGAGTCAACGGCCTTTGCTAAAGACTCCAGGGTTATGTCGGCACCGACTCCAGCTCAGGAAGTAGTCAATTTCCTGCCAAAGAACCTCCTGGTCCCTACTGACTTTTCCGCCGAGTCGCACAAAGCCCTCAACTACGCGCGGGCATTTGTCGAGCGATTCGCAAGCGCGGTCCACCTCGTGCACATCGTCGAACCAATGCCCGTCGTGGCTGGCATCGAAGTGGCTCCGATGCCGCTCGAGTATCCGAAGGAATTGGGGACCTTCGAGCGCAAGCTCGCGGAGTTGGCAAAGGAGTTTTCTCCGGGATCGGTTGGCCGCACGATTGTGCGCGAAGGATCGCCCGTTGACGACATCGTCTCCGTCGCCAAAGAGCTGCGCACCGATCTAATTATCATCTCAAGTCACGGGCATAGTGGTATTCGGCATGTTCTCTTCGGCAGCACTGCCGAAGGTGTGGTCCGAAGAGCCCCTTGCCCCGTCCTGGTTTTGCGCCCTCAGGAACGCGAGTTTGTCGAGACCGCGAAAACCACGGAAAAACGGGCCACTTTTAGCCTAAAGACCATTTTGGTCCCGATTGATTTTTCTGAGGGCTCTCGACGTGCCTTGGGTTACGCGATTGCTTTTGCGCGGCAGCTTGGAGCGAAGCTCATTTGCCTGCATGTGCTTGAGGTTATGACTTATACAGATCCGGACACGACACTCGCCGCCCAGATCCAGATGCTCAGGAAAAGCCTGTTCGAGACGACCGAGCGTACCCTGGAGGGCTTTTTGAAAGAACAGAGTGCGCAACTGCCGCGGGAGAACATTCTGACGTTCAGCTCGGCGCCGCGCGAGATCATCCAAATTGCGGAAGACCGAAGGGCCGATGTAATCCTGCTGGCCGCCCACGGACAACAAGCCGGTCCGGGCCGCTTTCTGCTGGGAAGCACGGCCGAACGCGTGCTCCGTCACGCTCCTTGTCCGGTTTTGATTGTCAAAGAAAGCGAATCATAAGCTTTAACATTTCGTTACAGCTCAGGAAGCCTTTGAAATGCTCGATCTAGCACGCCCTCTTTTCATCCGCCGCTCTTCTCATCCGCCACGCTACCAGCGCTCTTTGCCTCAAGCGCCGCCGCCAACACCTGGTCGACCGTTTCGCTGAGCACAAACGCCAGCTTCTCTTTCACCTCGGCCGGCACATCCGGAAGATCCTTCTCGTTCAGCTTGGGGATGATCACAGTTTTTACTCCAGCCCGCTCCGCCGCGAGGGTTTTCTCCTTAAGGCCGCCGATGGGCAACACCAGGCCGCGCAGAGTGACCTCGCCGGTCATGGCGACCTCGGAGCGCACCGGTGTGTTGCTGAAGAGCGAAGCTATGGCGGTGAACATCGCGACACCAGCGGAAGGTCCGTCTTTAGGCACCGCGCCGGCCGGAACATGAATGTGAAGATCGGTGTCTTTGAAGACAGCCGGGTCGATGTTCAACTCACGCGCGCGGCTTTTGACAAGGCTGAGGGCGGCCTGCGCGCTCTCTTTCATCACGTCGCCGATTTGACCCGTCAGAAGTATCCCGCCTTTGCCAGGGTAGCGCAGGGCTTCGATATGAAGGATTTCTCCGCCGGCCGGCGTCCAGGCCAACCCGGTAACGACTCCCGGTCTGCTCGTTTGAAGCTTGGTTTCACGGATGTACTTCGGCGGACCGAGAATGTTCTGCACGAGGTCCGGGCTGATGTGGATGTGGGTGGTCTCGCCTTTGGCAAAACGCGCGGCGATGGCCCGGCAAACTGCGCCGATCCGGCGTTCGAGTTCGCGCACGCCCGCTTCGTGGGTGTAATCGCTGATGATTTTGGCCAAGGCGTCCGGTTCGAATTGACATTGCTCCGGAGTAAGCCCGTGCTCCTGGAGTTGGCGCACGACGAGATACCGCCGGGCGATTTCGAGTTTTTCCCGATACGTGTAGCCGCTGATCTCAATCACTTCCAGGCGGTCCAGCAAAGCCGGGGGCACGGGGTCCATCGAATTCGCGGTCGCGATAAAAATGATTTGAGACAGATCAAACGGAACATCCAGGTAATGGTCGACAAAGCCGTGATTCTGGCGCGGGTCGAGCACTTCAAGAAGGGCGCTGGCCGGGTCACCGCGGAAGTCGGCCCCCAGCTTGTCGATTTCGTCGAGCATCATCACGGGATTGCGCGTGCCGGCCCGACGGAGTTCCTGAATGATCCGCCCCGGCATCGAGCCAATGTACGTGCGGCGGTGGCCCCGTATTTCTCCTTCGTCACGGACCCCACCCAGGCTTAAACGGACAAATTTTCGTCCAAGCGCGTCGGCAATCGACTGGCCGAGGCTGGTTTTGCCTACACCCGGAGGGCCGAGGAAGCAAAGGATGGGGCCGTGGCCGGTCGGATTGAGTTTGCGCACCGCTAGATATTCGATGAGCCGCCGTTTGACTTTCTCCAGGTCAAAATGGTCGCGGTCGAGGATTTGCCGGGCGCGCTCGAGGTCGAGATTGTCCTCGGTGAGTTTGCTCCAAGGCAATTCAGCGATCGTCTCAACGTAACTGATGATAACGGAGAATTCGGGGCTGGCCGGATGCAGATGAGCCAGGCGGCGCAACTCGCGCTCGGCTTGCTCCATGACTTGTTTGGGTGGCAGAGCTGCCTTGAGCCGTTCGCGGAGTTCGGCGACCTGCTGTTGAGCGCCGTCTTCGCCCTCCCCGAGTTCCCTCTGGATGGCTTTGAGTTGCTCGCGCAGAAAGGCGCGACGCTCGGCGTCGGTGAACTTGGCCGCCACATCCTTTTGGATTTTCTGCTGGAGTTGTGCAATTTCGAGCTGGGCGGAAACGCGCACCAGGATTTCCCGGACTCGCTTGACAACGTCGAGCTCTCCGAGCAGGTCCAGCTTCTGTTGTGTGTCGAGGGTCAGGCTGCTGGCGAGGAAATCGGAAAGCCGGCCGGTATCTTCGAGGTTGAGCAGGAGGGCGCGGGCCTGTTCCGAAGCCTCCGGCGTCAAATCGATGAGTTTTAGAGCAGATTCGCGCAGTTGCTGCACGGTGGCTTCGAATTGCTTGTCATTGTTTGGCGGCGGGATGGAATGGAGCACCTCGACTTCAGCGCGAATAAACGGATGGGTGTTCAGGACATTGCGGATGGCGATGCGCTCCAGGACGTTGATGACGATGATGATCTCGTCTTGGGAATGACGAATGAGCTTGAGCACGGAAGCTGCCACGCCCACCCGGTGCAGGTCGTGGGGGTCGGGATTGTCGAGCGCGGGGTTCTTTTGCGTGAAGGCCCCGATGATTTTGTTTTGCGGCAGAGATTCTTCAATCAATTTGCGAGAAGCCGCCCGGCCAATGGTCAAAGGCAAGACGGTGCCGGGAAAAAGAACGGTATCCCTTATCGGCAAAATGGGCAGCGTGTCGGGAATGGCGGGTACGCTGTCGCCGAGCGAGTGACCTTCGGGGGTAGCGATTTTCTCCGGTTGAGTCCGCGCCGGCTCGGCGCTGTTGGGCCTGGCAGAAATAGTCGAACCGGCACTCATAGCTTGAAGAAAGGGCTAATGGCGGACTGAGAACGCGGGTCAAGTTTCATAAAAAATGGGTTGGTCATGAGTGCTCCTGTAAGGGCAAATGAATCCAAAGCAAACCGTCGCGCTGCTCGGCCCTGACTCGCTTGGGATCCACTTCTTCGGGCAAATCAACCACACGCCCGAAGGCTCCATAGTTGATTTCCATCGCCATTACCTTTATGGCCTGGTACGGGTCGTCGCAGGGAGGCTCGGGTGGCGGACGCGTGCCCGAAATGAGCAATCGATAGGGCTCGGTCCGCACAGCGAGGGTGTGCCTTTCCACGCCTGCCAGGTCCACGCAGATAACAAAGCAATCCAGGCAGCGGTAGGCATTGATCGCCGGCCGCCAATGGTCTGGAGCGCCGAAACTACTGAAATGGACCCGCGTCAACTGGAAGGCGATCTCGCCTAACTCACGTTCCAGGCGTTCGAGGTGACGGAAAGGGTCGTTCATATTTTTGTTTTGCCGGTTACTGACGAAGCCAGCGCGCCTCGGCCTGCAGACGCTCCACCTCGTTCATCAGGCTCAGGATCATTCTCACGCCCTGCAGGTTAATGTCGCAGGTATGGTGGAGGTACTCGATGCGGCGCAGCGTTCGGATACCCTCTTCGTTAAAATAAAAACCGTGGTTGGCCGGATCGACGACCGGGGACACCAAACGGTATTTGCAAAACACGGCAATCCGGCGACGCGGAACGTGAGCCAGACGCTCTGCCGCTTCAATCGTGTAAACCGCATCCGGGTCCGGTTCGAAAACCTGGATCGCTCCGTCAGGATTCTCTTGTGTTCGAGTCATGGTCTTCTCCTCGCTTTAGATTATCTGTTGGTTTCCTCGATGAATTGGCGCATGGCTTGAGCGGGCATCGCTCCCGACCGGCGCGCGACCTCGACTCCGCCTCGGAACAAGACCATGGTTGGAATGCCAGAGATGCGGAAGCGCCGCGCGAGATCGGGCAACACTTCCGTATTAACTTTGGCGACGATCCATCGGCCGAGGCCGGCGACCTTTTCCAGTTCCGGCGCTACCATCTTGCAGGGCCCGCACCATTCGGCCCAGAAGTCGACGAGCACCGGCAGCGCCGAACGACTCGTCAGGGCTTCAAAGTGGGCGGCGCTTTTTACGTCAATCGGTTGATGTGGCGGACTGAGCTCGGTTTGGCAATTACTGCAGCGGAATGTTGCCCCTAGCTTTTCGTAGCTCATCCGGTTGCGTTTGCCGCATTTAGGGCATTCCAGGACGAGTCCCCGATCGTCCAGTTCGATACTGGTTTCGATAGTCGCATTCATATTATCCTCCATTCTAAGATACGGCGTAAACGGCCGCGCACAACCGTCGCGCAATATTGCGGCTTATGAGACAGCGCCTCACGTGGCCTGTCGCGGGTTAAAGCGCGAGATCTTGCTCAACCTCTCCCACTCCTCTCGTTCTTCGTCGGTGATTTGCTTGGGTACTTGGATTTTGACGACCACATAAAGGTCTCCACGTTCGCGACTCGGGCCTCTGGGCAGACCTCGTCGACGGACGCGAAACTGTTGTCCGCTGCTCGTTCCCGGCGGGATTCGCAGATTAACCCGCCCGTCGAGTGCCGGCACGGTCACCGTTGTGCCGAGGACGGCTTCCCAGGGCGCCACCTCCAGGTCATAGTAAAGGTCCTCGCCGTGCACGCGAAAATCCGGATGCGCCGCGTAACGCACATGAAGAAAGAGGTCGCCGGCTCCTGCTCCACCCGCACCTTCACCACCTTTCCCGGGCACGCGGATGGTTTGGCCGTCGCGCACCCCGACGGGGATGCGTACTTTGAAAGTGTAAGTCTCGGTTTTTCCGGTTTGGGGATTCGTGCGTTGAAGCGAAATGCTGCGCACCGAACCATGCATCACTTCATCCAGAGTGACCAGGATGTCCCCTTCGATATCCTGCCCGCGCGCCGCGCCGCGAGCCTGGGTAAATTCGTCCCGGTCGAAGCCGTTGCCGCCGAAATCGAAACCGCCACGCCCGCGCCGTCCGAACAGTTGCTCGAAGAACTCGCTGAATCCTGTGCCGCCGAACCGAAATTCGTAGGCTTGCTCGCCGTTGCCGGCGTGTCGGGTTTGGCCCTGCCAGTCGGGCGGGGGTCTAAACCCCTCGCCTTGCTTCCAGTTCGCGCCGTATTGATCGTATTTCTTGCGCTTCTCCGGATCGCTTAAAACTTCGTAAGCCTCGTTGATTTCCTTGAATTTCTCCTCGGCAGCTTTTTTGTCCTTGGCCACATCAGGATGGTACTGCCGGGCCAGCCTGCGGAAGGCCTTCTTAATGTCTTCATCGCTCGCGTTCCGCGGCAAGCCCAGGGTGGCGTAGTAATCTTTGAATTCAACCGGCATGGCTCAGATCGTTGACAACGACTTTAGCCGGGCGAAAAACCTCCCGACCACGACGATAGCCGCGCTCGAAAACTTCCAGCACGCTATGGTCGGGTCGAGACGGATCGTGCGCGGCCCGCAACGCTTCGTGGCGATGCGGGTCAAAAGGCTGACCAAGGTCCTCCACAGGCTCGATGCCGTGACGGCGCAGCAGTTGCCGCAATTGCTGGAGGGTCATTTGAACGCCCTGACGAAGGTGCTCAGGCAGGCCGGCGGTGGCGAGGGCTCGCTCCAGGTTATCGATGACGGGCAGCAGGTCGCGAATGAATCCTTCCTTTTGGGCGGCCGCCCGTCGGTCAACCTCCTGGGCAGTGCGTTTACGGAAATTATCGAAATCTGCTGCCAGGCGCAGGTGACGGTCTTGGAGTTCAGCCAGTTCCTTTGCCTCCGCAGGCAGATCCTCCTGTGCTGTCGCGCGGCCGTTGGCAGAGCCGTCGCCATCGGCGGGTGTATCGTCTCGTGGTGCATTCATACCCGGGCACCCATTGCGGTTGAATCTTCAAGCAAAGCGTGACGGACGCGCTGTCGCAGCGCGGAGATTGTTTCCTTGACCCGGGCGAGCGGTTGGCCGGTGGCGTGAGCGATTTCCTCCGGCTCAAGCCCCTCGACGTAGTATAGCTCAAAGACTTCGCGTTCCGCGCGTGGCCAGTGCTTGATATCCTGTTGGAGTTGTTCGAGCGCCTCCTTTTCCGCCAGGATTTCATCCGGCGGCAGGGCTTCGGAATTGGGCACAATGTCCTCAGTGCGGATGACTTGCGGCTCCATTTTCTTTTCCACAAACTCCTCAAGGGGTTGCAGGTTTTGTTCGCCGAGTTCCGGCAACTTCACAGGTTTTTCAGTGGGAACTTCGGTCACCTCCTTCTCCTTGACGAGCTCACGGCGGCGTTTGAGTTCTTCATGAATAAGGTGATAAAACCAAACCAGCCAGCCCATATCGTTCGGGCGTGTGGCATAGGTGGCGATCGCGCGCCGTGCCACCTCATCCACAATGGCGCGCGCGTCCAGCGCACCTGCGGGAATATCGCCGGCCAGTTCGTCATGGCGGATGTGGCGGCGCGCGTGCCGTAACAACTCCCGGTAATGATACTGTAACAGCTCACGGATGACGTCCTCGCGGTTTTGGGGCCCGGTGCCCGCGGGCTGAGGCTGCTGCGCAAAACCTGCGCTTTTGAGCTGGCGCCGCAACTCTTCCCGGCGGGCCTTGCGCTTCCAAAGGCGCTCGCCCCGCGCCGTGGATTTAAACTTCTCAAGTTCCCGCAGCAGGCTCTTAACGGCTTCGTCGAAAGCCGTGATGAGCCCTTCTCCAGACTGAGCGGTGTGCAAAATGGCCGAAGGCACTCGCAAGGTCAGCTTGACATTGTGCGGGGGCGTTCCCGACCCGCGCTCGAGCACAATCTGGAGGTGAACGGCGTCGGGGGGAAAATGCTTGAGATGCCTCTCGAGTTTGGAAATTTTCTGGCGGAGCTTTTTCTCGAGCGATTCGTCTTTTTCAACGTTCTTGGTAACCAGATTCCAGCTAAAAGTCATGAGCGTCTCCTGTTTAAGATAGTTATGTGTTCGCAAAACCAATGGCTGTCACGGTGATGAAGCGAAGCTCATTCGATGGTCCTCCACTGATGTCCGTTGCGCGCGAGCAACTCGTCCGCCTGCCTGGGTCCCCAGGACCCGGGCGAATAATTGGGAAAATCGCGCGGGGGCAGAGCCTGCCACACATCCAGTACCGGGGTGACGACGGCCCATCCGGCCTCCACCATGTCCGCGCGCTGGAACAGCGTCGCATCGCCGATCATACAATCGTAGATGAGCCGCTCATAGCCGGTGCTGGGGATGGTCCCGAAATAATCGGCGTACTGGAAATCCATCTCGACCGCGCCCAGCCGCATGATCGGCCCCGGAACTTTTGCCCCAAAGCAAAGCGACATCCCTTCGTCCGGATGAATGTGAACGATGAGTTGGTTGCTTTGCAGGCAGGCGACGGGCGTCCCTCGAAACAATTGAAACGGAGCCCGTTTGAAGTGGATGGCGATCTCCGTAACGCGCTTGGCGAGGCGCTTGCCGGTGCGCAAATAAAATGGCACGTCCGCCCAACGCCAGTTGTCAATCACCAGCTTGAGGGCGACAAAGGTTTCGGTGTTTGAATCGGACCCGACGTTGGGTTCGTCGCGATAACCGGGCACGGGCTTCCCGTCAAGCTGTCCTTTGGCGTATTGGCCGCGGACAGCCAGAGTTAGGACTTCTTCCGGCTTTGGCCGTTGCAGCGAGTGGAGCAGCTTGGCTTGTTCGTCGCGCACCGCGTTGGGGTCGAAGGAAACAGGCGGCTCCATGCCCATCAAAGAGATGAGTTGAAAAAGATGGTTCGGCACCATGTCGCGCAACGCTCCTGCCGTGTCGTAATAACCACCGCGCGAACCGACGCCGTCACGCCCGGCCGCGGTGATCTGCACCTGGTCGATGTAGCGACGGTTCCAAATCGGCTCGAATAGGCCATTGGCAAAACGGAAAATGATGATGTTCTGCACGGTCTCCTTGCCCAGGTAATGATCGATTCGATGAATCTGCCGCTCGTCAATGACTTGCCTAATCTGCGCGTTGAGCGCCCGCGCCGATTGCAGGTCGCGTCCAAAGGGCTTTTCGATGACGACCCGGCGCCACGACTCCCGTGATTCCTTCATCAAGCCCGCCGCTCCCAGCTGTTCGATGATCTTCCCGAAAAATTGCGGCGGGACGGCCAGGTAGAATAAAGCGTTGCCTTGTGTGTCATACCGTTTTTCCGACTGGGCAATCTGCTCCTTGAGGCGTTCATAAGCGGAGGGATCCTCAGAATCGCCGCGCACGCAATACAGGCGCCCGCGAATCCATTTCCACACGTCCGAAGACACCGTGCTGGCGGCAAGCTCTTTGACCCCCTCGGTCAATTCGTTCCGAAATTGCTCGGTGGTGAACTCCTTGCGCGCGAATCCGATGATCGCGAAATGGTCTGTCAACAATTTCGCGGACGCCAGGTTGCACAGTGCCGGGATCAGTTTGCGCCTGGTCAGGTCACCCGTTGCTCCGAAGATTATCATCACGCATGGATCGGCAGTGCGAGCCGGGCGCTCGTCCCAAAACTCTGCTCGCCGATGGGTGTTCCACCCCGGAACCTGAGGACAAACCCTGTCGTCAGGTTCGCGCCGCCGTGCTGACGTTTGGCCGGGTTTGTTTGCGGTAGGGGTGTTCATGGGCAGCCTCGGGTTCCCGCCACTGATCAGGACTCTTTCTTTCGTTTGAGCGGCGCGGCCTCAAAGACAAGTGCGCCCTTTTTGAAGTCAACCGTCACGTGGCTGGCTTCGCTGATTTCGCCGCTGAGGATCTTTCGCGCCAGTGCCGTCTCGATTTGACGCTGAAGGAAGCGTTTCAGCGGGCGCGCTCCATAAACGGGGTCGTAGCCCTCCCGCGCTACATACTCCTTCGCCGCCTCGCTTAGTTCCAACTCGATCTGCCGATCGGCCAAACGTTGACGAAGCAACTTGAGCTGCAGGTCCACAATCTTTTTGATTTCCGCCAGAGTCAAAGGCTTGAAAAGGACGATATCGTCCACGCGGTTCAGAAATTCCGGTCGGAAATGGGCGCGCAGTTCCTCCAGCACTTTCTTGCGCACGTCTTCGGCGATTTGGCCCTGTTCGTTTGCATTCTCGATCAGCAACGGGCTGCCGATGTTGGACGTCATGATGAGGATCGTGTTCTTAAAATCCACGGTGCGGCCCTGGTTGTCGGTGAGCCGGCCATCGTCGAGGATTTGCAGAAGCACGTTGAACACGTCATGATGTGCTTTCTCGATTTCATCAAACAATACCACGGTGTAAGGCCGGCGGCGGACCGCTTCGGTGAGTTGCCCGCCTTCCTCGTAGCCGACGTATCCGGGTGGTGCGCCAATCAACCGGGCTACGGCGTGTTTCTCCATGTATTCGCTCATATCGATGCGAATCATGTTATCTTCGCTGTCGAACAACGATTCGGCCAGGGCGCGGGCCAGCTCGGTTTTTCCCACCCCGGTCGGGCCGAGGAAAATAAACGAGCCGATGGGCCGCTTTGGATCTTTGAGGCCGGAGCGGGCGCGAATCACGGCATCGGCCACCGTCTGCACCGCTTCGTCCTGGCCGATCACGCGCTCATGAAGAATCTGGTCGAGCCGCAACAGTTTTTCTTTCTCGCCTTCGAGCAGGCGCGAGACAGGAATCCCGGTCCAGCGCGCTACCACCTCTGCGACTTCGTCGGGTGTGACTTCTTCCCGTAAGAGACGGCTGCCTGCCTTTCCCGCCATCTTGGCTTCGAGTTCCTTGAGCTGGGCTTCGAGTTGCGGGATTTTGCCGTACTGAAATTCGGCCACGCGCCGCAGGTCGCTCTGCCGCTGCGCCTTCTCCATCTCCGTGCGGGCAAGTTCGAGGGCTTCGCGAAGTTTTTGCACGTCCTCGAGGCCGCGTTTTTCCGACTCCCATTGGGCTTTGAGGGCGTCACGCTGGCTCTTGAGATTGGCAAATTCCTTTTCCAGCGCGGCCAGGCGCTCCTTGCTGGCTCGGTCTTTTTCCTTGCGCAGAGCCTCACGCTCGATTTCCAGCTGGAGCAAGCGCCGTTCGAGCTGCTCCAATTCTTCCGGCATGGACTCCATTTCGGTGCGCAGCTTGGCCGCCGCTTCGTCAATGAGGTCGATGGCCTTGTCCGGCAGGAAGCGATCGGTAATGTAACGATGGGAGAGTTGCGCGGCGGCGACCAGCGCCGCGTCCTGAATGCGCACGCCGTGGTGTAATTCGTAACGCTCCCGCAAGCCCCGCAGGATGGAGATCGTGTCCTCGACGCTCGGTTCGTTGACCAGGATCGGCTGGAAGCGCCGTTCCAGCGCGGCATCCTTCTCAATGTACTTGCGATACTCGTCGAGGGTGGTTGCGCCGATGCAATGCAGCTCGCCCCGCGCAAGCATCGGCTTGAGCATGTTGCCCGCGTCCATGGCTCCTTCCGCCTTGCCGGCCCCGACCATCGTGTGAATTTCGTCAATGAAGATAGTGATCTGTCCCTGAGCTTTGGAGATTTCCTGGAGGACGGCTTTGAGGCGCTCCTCGAATTCGCCGCGATACTTTGCGCCAGCAATGAGCGCGCTCAGGTCGAGCGCGATGAGCCGTTTGTCTTTAAGACTTTCGGGCACGTCTCCGATGACAATCCGGCGAGCCAAGCCTTCGACGATCGCAGTTTTGCCTACGCCCGGTTCGCCGATCAGCACCGGATTGTTCTTAGTACGGCGGGACAAGACCTGGATGCAGCGCCGGATTTCCGCATCGCGACCGATAACGGGATCGAGTTTGTTCTGCTGCGCAAGCTTGGTGAGGTCGCGCCCGTACTTCTGCAGGGCCTCGTAGGTGGCTTCAGGATTCGCGCTGGTCACGCGCTGATTGCCGCGTACTTCGATCAGTCCCTGAAGGAAGTCGTCCCGGCGAACATCGAGTTCTTTGAAGATCCGGCCAATGCCTGTCGTGGCGGGCTCGTCAAACATCGCCAGGACCAGGTGTTCCACTGACACATATTCGTCCTTGAGCTTCTTCGCTTCGTCCTGCGCCTTGACGAGCAGCTTGTTCAGTCGTTGCGTGACGTAGAGACCCTGTCCGGTGGTGCTGTCAGCCGAAACGCGTGGAATGCGGTTAATTTCCTCTTCCAGTTTGTGCTTGAGCAAATCCGGCGAGACCTTGGCCTTCTCGAACAAAGTTGGGATGAGCCCACCCTCCTGTTCGAGCAAGGCGAGCATCAAGTGCTCAACATCGACGGCCTGATGTTGATTGCGCGTGGCAACGTTCTGGGCCTCGGCAAGCGCACTCTGGGATTTCTCCGTGAACTTGCTTAGGTCCATAGGCGTATTATTCTCGCGTCGCGCCACCTCGAGCTGCGGCGCGACGCGAGCCGATTGTAGTTTCCCTCAAGTGCGAAGGTCAGCGGCGGCTGCTGTCTTCCACGACCTCGGCATCCACTACGTCATCCTCCTGGCGCTCCGGGCGGGCCTGGCCGCTATCCCTTGTGCCGGGCGGCGGCTTTTGTTGAGAGGCGGCTTTGTACAACGCGGCCGAGACGGATTGCCAGACTTCATTGAGCCGGGCACTGGCGGATTTCATCGCCGCGGCATCCTCACGTTTGATCGCCTCCTTGGCCTCGGTGATGGCCTCCTCGATTTTGCGGCGGTCGGCTTCCGAGATCTTGCCCGCGTTGTCGCGCAGCATTTTCTCTGACCGATACACGGCGCTGTCGGCTTCGTTGCGCGCCTCGATTTCCTCGCGTTTCTGTTTGTCCTCCTCCGCGTGTATTTCCGCGTCTCGCTGCATTTTATCGATATCCTGTTTCGAGAGCCCGCTGCTGGCGGTGATCGTAATCTTCTGTTCTTTGCCCGTACCCAGGTCCTTAGCGCTTACATGCAGGATGCCGTTGGCATCGATATCGAAAGCCACTTCGATTTGAGGCACGCCCCGAGGGGCGGGCGGGATGTCGGTCAATTGGAATCGGCCGATGGTTTTGTTGTCTTTGGCCAACGGGCGTTCGCCCTGTAACACATGGACCTCAACACCGGGTTGGTTGTCCGAAGCCGTGCTGAACACCTCCGACTTTCGGGTTGGAATAGTAGTGTTGCGGTCAATCAGTTTCGTCGTAACACCCCCCAAGGTCTCGATACCAAGCGAAAGCGGAGTGACATCGAGCAGGACAACGTCCTTCACATCGCCCTTAAGGACACCGGCCTGAATGGCCGCGCCGACGGCGACTACCTCATCCGGGTTTACCCCCTGGTGCGGCGGTTTGTTGATCAGCGAGCGGGCGATCTCCACGATTCGCGGCATCCGGGTCATGCCCCCGACCATCACCAGTTCGTCAATGTCGTCGGTCGTTACACCGGCATCCTTTAAACAAGCCTTCACCGGTGGGATTGTCCGCTCGGAAAGGTCTTCACATAATTGTTCCATCTTCGCCCGTGTCAACTTGAGCTGGATATGTTTCGGGCCGCTGGCGTCCGCCGTGATGAAGGGGAGATTGATTTCATATTCTGTCACATTCGAGAGTGCGATCTTGGCTTTTTCGGCTTCTTCCTTGATGCGCTGTAACGCGTCCGGTTGCTTGCGCAAATCCATGCCGTTGGATTTCTTGAACTCGTCCAAAATCCAATCCATGATCCGCGCATCCCAGTCGTCCCCGCCAAGATGGGTATCGCCATTGGTCGCCTTGACTTCAAAAACCCCTTCGCCGATGTCGAGCACTGAAATGTCGAACGTGCCGCCGCCGAGGTCGAACACGGCTACCTGTTCATTTTTCTTCTTGTCCAACCCGTAAGCCAGGGAAGCGGCCGTGGGCTCGTTGACGATGCGTAATACCTCCAGGCCGGCGATGCGGCCGGCGTCTTTGGTGGCCTGGCGCTGCGAATCGTTAAAGTACGCAGGAACCGTAATGACAGCCTGGGTGATTTTGTCTCCCAGCCGCACTTCGGCATCGGCTTTCAGTTTCGAGAGAATCATCGCGGAAATCTCCGGCGGGCTGAACTGTTTCGGTCGGCCGCCGACTTCGACCTCTACTGCCGCGTCGCCGTTTTGGGCGCGGACGACTTTGTAGGGAACGCGCTTGATTTCTTCCTGCACCTCATCGTATTTGCGGCCCATGAAGCGTTTAATGGAATAGATGGTATTCCGTGAGTTTGTGATGGCCTGCCGTTTGGCCGCATCGCCGACAATTCGCTCGCCGGATTTGGTGAACGCAACCACGGAAGGGGTGGTCCGTTTGCCTTCCGAGTTTTCCAGCACAGAGGGTTCGCCGCCTTCCATGACGGCCATGCATGAATTAGTGGTGCCGAGATCGATACCGATGACTTTTGGCATAAAATACGTGTGTTAATGGTTGAGGTTGTTTCAGGAGGTTCACCGAACTGAAGGTGACTGCGTAAGCGCCGCGAGGAGCGGATCGAGACCGCGCGCGCCATCGTATCGCTCGCCATTGATGAAAAAGCTCGGCGTGCCGTTGACACCTCCCCGAATCCCACTCTTAAAATCTTCGCGAATGCGCGCCGCATGGGCGCCGGCCCGGACTTCGCCGACCAGGCGCCGAGCATCGAGGCTCAGAGCTGTGGCATAACGGGCGAGATCCTCGATGTCGAGGGCATCCTGGTTTTCGAAGAGCGCGTCGTGCATTTCCCAAAAACTACCTTGGGCGCCGGCGGCCTCGGCCGCCTCGGCGGCATCCTCGGCGTGCGGGTGCATGTTCACCAGAGGGAAATTGCGAAATGCGAAACACAGGTTATCGCCCAGACGCTGCTGGATCGCCTTAACGACGGGATAAACCTCCCCGCAAAAGGGGCACTCGTAGTCGCCGTACTCGACCAGCGCAATGGACGCCTCAATCGGTCCCTGGATATGGTCGCGTCCGGCGACCGGCAGGGTGAGTTTCGATACTGGAATCGTTCTGGGAGAGGACGTGCTCATTTGGCCACCTCTTTGGGCTGCAGAGTTTCCAACGCCGAAAGAATTCCCGCTGCCCCGGGATTTACCCCGACAGGCGAAACATAGCTCCAGTGCACTTTTCCGTCCGGATCGAGGACGAACAACGCCCGTTCGCTCACACCATCGCCGTTGCGATACACCCCGTAGCTTTGCGCCACCGCGCCTTTAGGCTCAAAATCCGCCAGCAGAGGGAAGTGCAGTTTTCGATCCCTGCTGAACGCCGCGTGACACCATGCGCCGTCTACTGAAAGACCGAGCAATTCCGCCCCGAACTGTTGAAACTCGGGCAGGATCTCGTTATACAGCGTCATCTGGTCACCACAAACGGGACTCCAATCGGCCGGATAGAAGGCGAGGATCACAGGGCATCCGCGAAAGTCCCTAAGGCTGACGAATTGGTCGGGGGTGCTTCGCAGTGTGAAATCCGGAGCGTCTGTTCCCGGCGGCAAGGCCGCGTTCTTGGACCCTTTCGGGTACATCTGTTTGTACTTGGTTTCTTGGTTCATAATTTTTGTCTCCTGTTTTGTTAAAGTAGATGTTCCGTTAAAGTAGAGTTGCCGCCCGGGGCTCGCTTCGGCCGGTCCGGCGTGGAACCGGGAGGTACTCCACGGAAGGCTGTCGCCGCGTCGGTTGCGGGTAGAGCTGCATCAAATTCAACATGTCTTCTGGAATGTCGCTGCGCACTCGCAACCCCAGCTCGTGAGCTCGATCGTAGGTTATCGGATAATCGTGAGTCCAAGTGCCGCTGGTCAACAGTTTGGCTAATTCTGCGCCTTTTTCGCTGGGATACCGGTCGGCCAATAACAGGCGCACTTCGCCATCCATTTGGGCCACGGCCTTTTCCGCCTGGTCGGCCAGAATCAAGGTCTTATCGTCCACCTCGGCGATCGGCTTCTCGCGGACGGCTCGGAGAATCGAAGCGGCGGGATGTTCGCCCAGTTGCGGATCGACGGGGCCTAGCACCGCATGTTCGGACATGACGACTTCGCTGGCGGCCAGGGCTATCAACGTGCCACCGGACATCGCGTAGTGCGGCACGAAAACCGTAACCTTGCCTTTGTGTTTGACCACCGCTCGCGCGATTTGGGTTGCAGCCAGGACCAACCCGCCCGGCGTATGCAGCACAAGATCCAGCGGAATCTCAGGATCGGTCAAATGGATGGCGCGGAGAACTTCCTCGCTGTCGTCCACATCAATGTACCGAAACAAAGGGAAGCCCAGCACACTCATTGTTTCCTGACGATGAACCAGAAGCACGACACGCGATTTCCGTTCTCTCTCAATTTGGGCGATGAGTCTTCGTCGCGAGGCCTCGAGCATTCGTTGTTTCATGACCGGCTGAAGCGCCGAGAGCATGAAAAACACCCAAAAGATCTGCATTGGATCGATCACGGCCGAGTTAGTCATATCTCACCCAAGCAACGCTGTGCATCTCCCTTGCCAGAGGCTCATGTATCGGGGAGGAATTCGTCCATGTAGCTAAGTTCAAAGCGGTTAATCCAGTGAATGATTGGCGCGGTGATGCTTGAGGCCCAGGCTCGTCAAGAAATGACGTCAGCATTTTGACAAAGAGTCAGTAATCCGTCAGCCGATCGCACCGTTCTGATGAGCGATAGCTGCCTTTGTCGCAAAAGAGTCATCCGAAGTGATGCGGCCTACGGTTTGGCCTGGAAGAAATCCGGGTCCGTGGCTTTGGTATTGGCAGCATCGTGAAAATTGCCCAGCCATGCCTGTCCAGTTGTGGTGTCAACGATCACAAAGAAACTGGCGGAACCACTGACCTGATACTTCCCTACCGGAGCGGGCGAGTTGGTCCCTGCTATGACCAAGGTGGCCAGCAAACCGCCGCACAAACCCAGCAGTCCACTCCTGAAATCAAATTTAAGTCTCATGAAAGTTGCAGGGGCATTTCCTATTCCAAATACAGTTGGGTTCAGGATTGCTTTTGCATGCGTTTCTCCATTCGAAGTTTAGGGAGGTAAGAGCCAACAGAGGCCAGCGGCGATATACGAATCACCGGTGCATTCCGGGTCGGCCTTTCGACAAAAAGTCCGTGCTCCGTCGCGAAAACGGAACCATTGGCCGCGACCTGTACAGCGGCGATTGACTTTGATTTTCGTTAATGGGTGTTAAGTTGGTCACAGCACCCTCCAAGGCCTGAGCCATGCTCGAATCTGATCCTGAATCGGATCCAATTGTGATCATCATTGACGACGATGTATCGTTCCTTCGATCCACCGAGCGGTTGGTGCGTGCGGCGGGCTTTAAGACTCGAATGTTTGAAAGCGCAAAGGACTTTCTGGATGCCAAGCGTCCGGATGCCCCGGTTTGCGTGCTGCTCGACGTGCGCTTGCCCGGGATGAGCGGCCTCGATTTGCAGAAGCACCTGTCCCGCACTGGCGAGGAAGTCCCGATCATCTTCATCACTGGGAAGGGTGACATTCCAATGTCGGTTCAGGCGATGAAGGGTGGCGCGGTCGAGTTTCTCACCAAACCGTTCCGGGAACCGGACCTCCTCGAGGCCATCCAGCAAGCCCTTAGCCGTGACCGCGCAGCACGTGAAAACCGCGCGCGAGTCGGAGAGTTACGCCGAAACTATGAAACCCTCACTCCGCGAGAGCGCGAAGTTCTGGCGCTTCTGGTTGCCGGTTTCCTGAATAAACAAATCGCCGGACGACTGGGAACGGTCGAAAAAACAATCAAATTCCATCGCGCGCATGTTATGCGGAAGATGGAGGCTGGGTCTTTGGCTGAATTGGTCCACATGGCCGGATTCCTGGAGAGATCGGCACGGCGTCCGACCCCGCCGGTTCCATAAGACGCGGCAAAGGCGCGTAGCGGCGTCTGCTGGCCCAAGGTCCAGTAGATTCGTCATCCCATTCGAGCTATTTCTTTGAAAAATGAGGATGCGTGATTGGGGATGGGATGCCGGGCGCTCGTTTCGATTGACGGCGCGACACGGCACTAAGCGGTAATCCGCTGGCGAAGACTGAGTGCTTTTGTCCCAAGTGCTACGCTTACCCGCAGGTGGGCGATATCAAAAGAAAGAACCAGGATAATGACAACAATGATCTCGATGAATGACAAAGCCGCAGAGACACCCACCTCCTGGCCTGGTGCGTACGAGCCGGACCCCGGCACGCCTGGCGCGATGGATTATCCGCCCGTTGCGCTGCCTCCTCGATCGGGTCAGCAAGGCCCTTCCCGATCTAAGGAAAACCAGGACTCCGACCAGCCGTCCAGACTCGACGAGCTTTCGCGACAGGCCGGCGAAGGGATTATCGGTCGAAGCCCGGCGCTCAAGGTCGCCCTCCGGCATGTGGCGATTGTGGCTCCGACAAACGCGGCTGTTTTGATTCTCGGCGAGACCGGCACCGGAAAGGAACTCATCGCGCGGGCGATTCATCGGCTCAGTTCACGCCGGGATTCTACGCTCACCAAACTTAACTGCGCAGCCATTCCTGCGGGCCTGCTGGAAAGCGAATTATTCGGCTATGAGCGAGGGGCGTTTACCGGGGCGGCCGGCCGGCGGATTGGGCGCTTCGAAATGGCGCATCAAGGCACGTTGTTCCTGGACGAAGTGGGCGATTTCCCGCCCGAACTTCAGCCGAAGCTGCTCCGCGCCCTTCAGGAAAAGGAGTTTGAGCGGTTGGGTGGGAACCAGACCTATCAGGTCAACGTGCGGGTCGTGGCTGCCACAAGCCGGGACTTGTCCCAAATGGTCGCCGAACGCCAATTTCGAAGCGATCTCTGCTATCGGCTCAGCGTCTTTCCGATCCGCATACCAGCCTTGCGTGAGCGGCCGGAGGACATTCCGCTGCTGGCGTGCTATTTCGTAAACCATTTCGCCCGGCAGATGAACAAGCGGATTGATACTATTCCCCAAGGCATCATGGACTCGCTGAAGCGTCATCATTGGCCGGGCAATGTTCGCGAGCTGGAAAACTTCCTCGAGCGCTCGGTGATCATGTCGAACACTCGAAGCCTAACTTCTCTATCCGCTGAACTGGAACGGTCCGGCTGCAGTTCCAAGCCTGAAGTATCCCGGCCTGCCACACTCGAAGAATGCGAGCGCGATCATATTTTGCGGGCACTGCAGGAAACACGGTGGCTCGTGGGCGGCACTCACGGCGCCGCTGCGCGACTCGGCCTCAGGCGCACCACTTTGATCTGGAAAATGCAGAAGCTCGGGATTGCTCGCAATCGACACAAACTGTAAAAACCTCAACTGGAGGGCAATATGACGAACGAACTCGACACAAGTGCTGGAACTTTGGCAAACCATCTTACGCGTTACTGGTGGCTGACCGCGTTGCGCGGTTTGGCAGCGGTGCTCTTCGGGCTCTTGGCCTTTGTCTGGCCGGGCATGACCCTCCTGACCCTGATATATCTATATGGCGCGTATGCGCTGGTGAACGGTGTTCTGGCCTTCGTATTGGCCATTAACGCGCCGAAAGGATACCCGCGCTTTGGCAGTTTAATCTTTCAGGGAATAATAAGTATCGCCGCTGGACTGATCGCCTTCTTTATGCCCGGAATCACCGCGATGGCTTTGGTCCTGCTCATCGCCGTCTGGGCAATTGTGACAGGCGTATTGGAAATCGTCGCCGCTGTGCGGTTACGCAAAGTAATCGACCACGAATGGTTGTTAGTCCTGGCGGGCGTGCTTTCCGTCGTCTTCGGCGTCCTGCTTCTGGCTCGGCCCAGTGCCGGTGCTTTAGCGTTGGTTTGGTGGACAGGAGCTTTTGCAATAGCATTAGGGTGCTTGCTGCTCGTGCTTTCCTTCCGCATGCGCCATTGGCGAACCGTACTTGCCGGCGCGCCCCACGGCGCATGAGCCCTGCGCCGGACGCTGTATAATGGGCCCATAATGGGCCAGTACTCCAAAACCGACACTAAGGAGCGCGTTTTAAAATTTGGTTTGGAGTCCCGCCTTTAGGCGGCCCGGCGCCAAAACCGTCTGAAGGCGGGACCCCAAACCCAGGTGCCCAGGCCCAAGCCGAGGTTTTAAAACACGCTCTAAGGCAGGGCGGCGAAGGTCGCTTCTTTGACGGCTATGATTTCCTCACGTCCGAGTATATCCCTTTCGTTTGCTCTCACGTTTAAGACGCCATTTGCGCAACCGGAGGTGCGGATTCGCGCAAAAATCGGGTCAGAGGCGACAAAGTGGCGACAAGCCTGCGAATAACTAGATTCACAACTTGCAGAACGCCGCATTGCCACTATAGTCTCGGGCGCGACCGCGGGGTGGAGCAGCCCGGTAGCTCGTCAGGCTCATAACCTGAAGGTCGCTGGTTCAAATCCAGCCCCCGCAACCAATTTGCCCCTTGCAACTCCCAAAGTTGCAAGGGGCTTTCTGGTTTTAGCCCCACTTGACCCAAAAACCATGGAACCCCATCAAAACCCATAGAACTCGCAAAATCTTGCTACAACCTTGCTACTGAATTTGCAGGTTTTCCTCGCCGCGCTTTAAAATCGCCGCCGAGCGTGCCGATCGTTACAGGCGTTCCTCACGGCTCCGTCGCGCGCCATTGAGACTCCTCAAAAGGGACCGAACGGCCGTCATCGAACGCCAGATCGCGCGCGATCAAAGATGCTGGAACTTCGAAGTTTTTCCATCGCCCGGTCGCAATCGTTAGTGTCGAACCGCACAAAGCGCCCTTGCCTAATAAACGGGAGTATGCGCCGGCGCATCAGGCTTGTGATGGTCCTGATGCTGAATTTGAAATGTGCGGCAATCTCGCGTTTCGTTTTCCAGTTCTTTTCTGAATGAGGAATGGTCTGTTCGTTCATGCATTTCAAGTTAGGCATACTTTTTTTTCGGCTGAAGACGCGTTCATTCGAGCCGACCTGCCCTCTGCAGGCGCCGGGCAATCTCGGTAAACGTGCCGGGCTGCTCGACCTTTAGGCGAAGCCCTACAAACGACCGGAGCCGTTAAAGTGACGTCCGTTATGTAAGCAGAACGGACGTCAGTTTAATTCGACCGTTTTCGGCCAAACTGCCAAAAACTGCCAACGGCACAACTGACACGAGGCTTGCGAGTCACGAAATCGCTGGGCAATTTCAGAAAGGTGGGCGCCCTTGGACTTGCGAATTACGAATTCTCTACCCACAGGGGATGCGGCGGGGAGTGGTAAATTCGTTACGGACGTACGTCTTTACCCTCAGGATCCAACGTTAGTTTAATTCCACTAACCTGACGGCCCTCGGCGTCCGCAAACCGAACTGAAATCCTCCATTCATTGAAGCCATTGACGTCGTCCACTAGCTTAGCGACAAGCACATTCAGGCCGCGCTTTAACGCCAGGTTCGTGACAACCTCCGAATCGGGAAAATAGGTTCCTGGGTCATTCTGTTGAAAAACCTTGCTGCCGTTAAGATAGAGCCTGCATTCATCATCGTTTCCGATGAACAAGCAAAGATTGGTCTGGTCGGATTGGCTTTCGATATAAGAAACCGCATAGCCCAGGCTGAACTCCTGCTGCTTGCCTTTGGCTTTCTTGAGGTCGAGCAGGTAATCCGGCAATCGCACGGCGCTCCAAACCAAAACGTTTGTGCCGACTCTTGTTTCCTCACCTTCGTGCGGACGCAAGTCGGCTTCGTTTGGAATTTCTTCGCGAGAAACGCAGTCAGGGCCGCCGTTGGTTTCAAAATGGATAGGCGCCAGCGCCAGCCATCGTCTTATCGCTCCCGTGTCTTGCATGCGAATGATCCGTTCACGCTCAACGGCTTCGGCTTGCCGTCTGCGTTCGAGTTCCAAGTGCTCCTCAGCCGCCTTCTCCTCAAAATCCCAGGCAGCCATTTCCTGAGCTGTGGCCCCTCTCCAGATCCTGGCCGAAGAATCCCAACTCCCGCTGACAAGTTGGGTCCCGTCGGGAGAAAACGCGATTGACCTGACTTCCTTTGTGTGCCCGGTTAGTGCAAGCAATTCCTCGCCATTATCGGCGTCCCAGACCTTGACGATCCCATCTCTGCCGCCGGTGGCAATACGATGGCCGTCGCGGGAATAATCGACAGCCCACACTTGGTCGCTCTGTCCCCGTAATGTGAGAACTAGATTGCCGGTAGCGACATCCCACACCTTTGCCATCCGATCTTCACCGCCGACAATAAACCGTTTGCTATCCGGAGAAAAAACTGCTGAGACGATCCAAAGGTCTTGGGCCTTGACGCTATGCAATTGTTCCCCACTGGAAGCGTCCCAAATCGTTGCTATGCCACGTTGGTCGCCGGTAAGAATCCATCGGCCGTTTGGGGAAAAAGCCACGGTGTAAAGGCCGTTCGACTGGCCTGAGAAGCTCAACAACTTCCCGCCCGTTGAGCTTTCCCAGAGCGTAGTTGAGCCATCCGCACACGCGGTAACAATCCGCCGATCATCAGGGGAAAATGCCAAGGCGTTAACCCAGCTCTGACCGCAAGGTACGATTTTAAGAGGTTGACCGGTAGCCGGGTCCCAAATTCTGGCCGTGTAATCGTAGCTCGCCGTTGCAATGCGTTTGCCGTCGTGGGAAATGGCGACACCCATCACCCTGTTGGTGTGGCCGGCGAGCGTGAACAACTCTGCGCCGGTAGTGCCGTCCCAAACTTTAGCGGTCCCATCGTCGCTGCCGGTGACAATTCGTTTCCCATCAGTCGAAAACGCAACTGAATTGACCTTGTCCTTATGGGTATCCAGGATGAGTGCTTCGCTGTCGGGCGCCGCCTGGCAGATCTTTGCCGTATTCTCCTTAAGAGGTCCTTTACCGCAAGCCGTGACAATACTTTTGCCATCCGGTGAATACGCCAGGGATATCACCCCTGTTGTGTGTCCTTTAAGAGTGAAAAGCTCCTTGCCTGTAGCTGCATCCCAAAACGTGGTCGAACCGTTCCCGCTACTTGTGGCGATCCGCTTGCCATCAGGGGAAAACGCCACTGGAACGAAATCGTTGCCATGTCCACCCAGGGTGAATAGTTGCTCGCCCGTTGCCACCCCCCAAACTCTCGCTATGCCGTCACTGCCGCCGGTCACGACACGTTCCCCGTGCGGAGAGAATGCTGCCGAAGCGAGCTCGTCGGCATGGCCGGCGAGAGTGAAAAGCTCCTTTCCACTCGATATGTCCCAAATCTTGTAGGTCTTATCATAACTACCAGTCACGATGAGGCGGCCGTCCGGTGAAAAGGCTACGCCTCGCACGGAACGTTTGTGGCCTTTGAAGGTGATCAATGGTTGACCGGTCGCCGCATCCCAAAGCGTAGCGTACTGGCAGGCTGTCAGTATTCGGCGTCCATCGGGCGAAAAGGCGACATAAAGAAAATCCCTGCGATGCCCCATACCTCTGAGAACCAACAATTCCTTGCCACTCACGGAATCCCAGACCCTCGCAGTTTCATCCGCGCTTCCCGTAATTATCCTGTGTCCATCCGTCGAGTAGGCCACCGATGTAATTGCGTCCTGGTGTCCGGTCAGGCTCACGACTTCCTTACCAGTGGCGGTGTCCCAAACCTTCGCCGTGCGGTCCGCACTTCCCGTGACCACCCGTTGCCCATCGGGAGAATAGGCCACCGACCAGATCGGCTCGGTGTGCCCGCGTAGCGTTTTGACATCACCGTGCGTTCGCCGCTGCCAGTAGTACCACTCAAATCCGCGCCGGGGATTGTTTTCCGTCTCTTTCAACAATTGTTCCACACGCAGCAGGTTGTTTCGATCCCACTCGCGCTGCGCCAGGTTCATTTTGGCGATGTAAAGGCTGTTGTCGGCTTGAATACGGGCAGACACTTCGGACTGGCGCGCCTTTTCAATTTTATACATCGCTATTGGCGAGCCTATCAGGATGGCCACGGCCAGTGCTGCCGATGTTACTGCGAAGCTGGCGACCGCCGGACGTCGCCGGCACCAGCGCCATACCTTTTCGATGTAGCCTGCCCGACGCGCCCGGATCGGTTCGCCACTGAGAAACCGTCCCAGTTCATCTGCCAGCTCTTGAGCGGTGCCATAGCGTCTTTCGGGTTCCTTGCGCAGGCATTTCAAACAAATCGTCTCCAGGTCCTTTGGAATTCCCAAGACAAGAGCGCCGGGAGTGATCGGTTCCTTCTCGAGCACCATTTGGATCGTATCGGTGATCGTTTCCGCAATAAAGGGAGGCCTTCCGGTCAAAAGGTAAAAGAGGATAGCGCCGAGCGAGTAGACATCCGTCGGCCTCCCCGCCGCGCCTCGTCGCCCACTAGCCAACTCGGGAGCCATGTAGCTGGGCGTTCCCAGCAACTGCCCGGTCAAAGTCAGGCTGCTGTCAATGTTCTGGCGCTTGGCCATGCCAAAATCGGTAACGTGCGGTTGATCTTCAAAGTCAACCAGCACGTTCGAGGGTTTCAAATCCCGGTGAAGAACTCCGTGCTCATGGGCGAAATGGATCGCCTGGGCAAGGGTTTTGACGTAAGCTGCGGCTCGCTTGGCTGGAATCGGCTGGCTTGCGGTGAGCTTCGCCAGGGTTGGACCTGCGATATAGTCCATCACCAGGTAGTGCTTATCCTGCTGCACTCCAACTTCGTGCACGGCCACAATATTCGGATGTCGCAAGCTCGCGGCCGCTGAGGCTTCCACCCGGAATCGTTGAATGAATTCTTTACTCGCTAACGAACTGAACAGCAGCATTTTTACCGCGACCAAACGGTCAAGGCTGACATGGCGCGCCTTATAGACGACACCCATCCCACCGCGGGCAATCTCCTCAAGCAACTCGTAATCACCAAACCGGAGGCTTACTGGGTCAGTTAAATCAGGATTCCGGACTGCGGCGGCAACAGCTTCAGAAGTGTTTTCAAAAAACCCCCGGGCAGATCTCTGGAGATTTAGGAGACGCTGGACCCTTTGTCGAAGCTCCACGTTTCCCGCACAAACTTTCTCCAGGAAAGCGGCGACAGCCACCGGATCGGTTAACTCACACGCGGCGCTGAAGACCGCCTCTTCATCGAGTTCAGGCATTAGTGTGCCTCCCGACGCTTGGTTCTGGTCGAAGCGAGTTCACATTGAATGGGGAAACAAGCAGAAGCTAACGTCACGTCAGCAAGCGTCAAGCCTGTCAGACGATTTCCTGTTTTTCGGTCGGTGGACTGGCATAATATTCGTTGTGTGCAGTAAGTTGCGGCGCAAAGACGACCCCATGAAATCTCGCCATTGCGCCGCGTTGGCAACCAACAAACTGGTTACTCCACTTTTGGGTGAATACCGTGACTCACGATCCTACGAAAGCTGTGGATTCCTACTTGGCACCAGAAACAGGACTAAGCAAAAAGGCGTGGGTTTGGCCATTAATTAGACCCTGGCCGTCAATTTGACCCTGATCATTAATGCCAAGCGCTTGTTGAATCACCCAGCCCGAGTTCGGGGGAATCAGCGTTTGAAGATCTATCGCTGATCCATTTTCCCACAGGAGTCCTCTGGAGATGCTTCCGTCGGCTGACATGGAGATCCCGACCATCTGACCATGGCTGTTAATAGCGCTCACAACTCCCCAGGAATCCGAACCGAACTCGCCCAGATCGATCGTATTGCCGTTTTGCCACAGGGTGGAATGCCATTCTCCAGCCGCGGTTTGGGCTTGGCCGACCACTTGTCCCTTGTCGCCGATACCCCAGGCAAGGGAAGCAAGGCCACCGAGTGTGCCCAGGTCGGTAATGGTCCCTCGGTCCCATATAACGGCGTGGTAATGAGCCCAATAATCAGGTCCGGAGCCGCCCACGATTTGGCCCCGGTCATTAATGGCGTTTGCCTGGGTAAAGGCGGCACCGGGCAACGAAGGCAAAATCGTGAGTTGCCGATCATACCAGGCCACGGCCCTAATCAGGCCGAAGTCTGTCGTTGTTGTGGTGCCGACAATCACCCCGCTGTCGTTGATCGCACTGGCACTTGTTCCGGCGTCTCCAGGCGGAATACCAAGATTATAGATTACCCCGTGATCCCAGACCACGGGATACCAGGCCTGAAGATTGCTGCCACCCGATTCACCCACAATTTGATCGTGATTGTTCAGGCCATATGCATCGGTGCGATCCGCGCCCGGCAGCCCGGGAAGGATCTGAATGCTTCCAGGTCCAGTCCAAAGATATGCCGCGTCGCCATCGACGTAAAATGGGCCGATGTTATTGGCGGTGACTGCTACGTGCCCGCGGTTATTGAGTGTTTCCCCAGCGTAGATGAAACTGTTGGCTAAGCCGGGCAGGGTACCAAGGTCAGTCATAACATATGCCTCTTGTGCCGTCGCCTGTTGCACCAGGGTGACGCCCGCCAGACCGGCTAGGACGCAAAGGCTCCAGGCTTCGGGAATGATTATTCGTTGTGTATTCATTGGATTATTTTGTCGATATCAGGTGCTGGCACCTGGTTTTTTACGGTTCGGTTACTTGCGCCGCCCTCCAGAAGTGGCGAAACGCACGTCCAGCATGTGCGTTCAAACCGGATAACGAGATTGGCGACTGAAACCCGACAGTTGAAATGAGGAAAAGCTACTTTGTTACATTAGGAGAACACGTGCACTGCGGATTGGCGGCCTGAGCAAAAGCCTTTGGGTTATGCCCGGTTCCCACTCATGTACTCGAAAAGCCAAACCTGCGCATAAGACCAGTAACGCTGCACGGTACGCTCGGTGATACCGAGTAGGTCGGCGATCTCCTTCTCGGTGAGGCCGGCAAAAAATCGCAGTTTGACCACCTCGGCCTTTGCGGGCTGAAGCGCGCTAAATTCATTCAACGCCTCGTTCAACTCCAGCAGCTTGTCATCCGGTGCCGGACTTGCAACCTCGACCCCATCCAGATCCACACGCTCAGCACCACCGCCATGGCGCTGCGCCTGTTTTCTGCGCGCCCGGTCGATGAGAATCTGGCGCATGGCTTCGGCCGCGACGGAAAAGAAGTGTTTGCGATCATTCCATTGCTGAGGAGCACCGCCAACCAGTTTAAGCCAGGCTTCATGCACGAGTGCCGTCGGTTGAAGGGTTTGCCCTGGTGACTGGCGCGTCATCTGGGCAGCAGCAAGCCGCCGCAGTTCGGCATAAACCAGCGGCAACAATTCTTCGGCCGCACGGACGTCACGTTGGTCGATCGCCTCAGCAACTTGATTACTCTTTTGCGGCTCTTCGTGCATTATAACGCTTCCAAGCAGGTTTGGTGTCGGGCTGCCGAAAACCCTCTAGCGGATCTGCCTGAGCAAGAATCATTAGGCTCAGTAGGAATGTTATTAGCGTCTTTAACCTGACTTGGCAAGAGTCTAGCTCGCAGCCAACTTGGGTGAGCGAATTGGTGCTGCGCCGTGGCAGAACCAGCTGAGCAGGAAAAGGGCCCCGGATCCTGCCACCGCCGGGAACGCCCAAGCCCTCGGAAACTGTCCAAACCCGGTCACCACGAAGCGGACAAAATAGAAACTGGCCATGCCAGCGGCCAATAAGCCAACCGTTCAAAACCGCAACTTCTCTTTCGATCCGGCACCAAAACCGAGACAAGTGCGACCATGGAGCGCAGAAAAGTGTCGACTCCAACCATTATGTAAGCAGAACGGACAACACCTCGGAGCAGCTGAAAAGTCTGATCGTCGCCCCGCAAAAACTCAGTTCGACTAAATTTCGTGCTCCGGGAATCGAGCGAGCCATGTCAAAGGGTCTGATCGACTTGCGATGAGTGAACCGAAAAACAGCCGCTCGCCGTCGAGCCCGTACAGAACGAAGAATGGGAACGACAGCAAATTCCGACGACGTAATTCGGGAACGATTTTCGATCTGATGTTTAAAAAGTGGCCTGCACTGGTCGGTGAGGACTTTACAGCGTCCACTGCCTGCGAAACCTCGCTTTGAAAGCGTGCGGCGAGACCGTTTGAAATTGCGGCGTACTCGAGCTCAAAACGCGGACATCCTTGGGAAATTGGGGGTGAAATAGCACCCTCATTTCAGAGCGGCGCGGTATTCTTCTTCGGTAAGGCCTTTTACCCTGCCTGTTGCGAGGTCCTCGATTCTGCGAATTCCCTCAGAGATTGCCTCGTTCAAGGATGCTGGTGCTACCACGCTCTCGACCAACCGACGAGCAAGATCGAGTCGCTCCTCTGGCGGCAACTCAAGCGCAACGCGTGCCAAATCTGCTGAACTCATGCCTGAAACCTACACCTCAGCTGTTTCAACGCAAGCCTAAGGGCATGAAAGCTTCCCTTCAGGTTCAGCAGTTTGAGCTGCGAGCTATCGCGGTGTTGACTCCAACCATTATGTAAGCAAAACGCACGCAGCGCGCCATAGTACCGCGACGTCCGCTCTACTTACATAATGCGAGGAGTCAACACTGACGTGGCGTGAAACAATCATAGGTTTCAAGCTTCAAAGCTGCCTGGACTTATTATTTTTGGCCGTTCGGGGGTCCTTGCCAATGTCTGAAAATTAGCCCATCAAACAGCCGTCAGAAAAGCTTTGAGCGAGCGGAATTACGAATCCGCCCAGGACGGGCGCTAGACACGCTAGGTTGCCACAGCTTCGTTCTGGCTGATCATTCGGCGTCCATCACACAGCGGAAGCCGAGGGTTGCAGCGCGGTCTTTGGCGGGGGCCATCAACAAAAGCTTGCCGTGCTCGGTAAGGCGCCTGGAGTTCGGGAAGTACCAGCCGGAGCCCTGCGGGAAATAGTAGCTGCCACCGCGAACCACGGCACTGCGGGTGTGCTCGTCCAGATATTCATCGGTCCATTGCCATACGTTACCGACCATGTCCATCACGCCAAGCGGGCTGGTGCCAGCGGGGAACGAATCCACGTCCGTGGGCGGACGTGGGTTGCGGCTCTTATCGGGCGGCGGCACGGCGGCGGGGTTTACTTCGTTGCCCCAGGGGAACAGTCGAAGGTCAGGCCCTTGGGCCGCGTATTGCCACTCCCATTCGTGCGGCAGCCGCTTGCCCGCCCAGCGAGCATAAGCGCGGGCATCCTCCAGGGAAACCCAGGTGACGGGCTTGTTTGCCCAACCGGCAGGGAAAGTGCCGTCCTTCCAATCTTTTAGAAAGTTGCCATCGTCGCGCGGTCGATATCTGGTGGCGTCGAGGAATGCCTTGAAGCGCGCGTTGGTCACGGGATAGCGATCCATCCAGAACGGCTTTAGATCCAGCCGGTGTCGATGATGTCGACGCGGGGAGTCTTCCCATGGATACTGCACGTCCACCCCAATTCCATCGCCACCTTCGACCATTATGCCAGAAACGACGAAGTCAAACGCTCCTCCGGGAATACGCATCATGTCCTGCGGCGGGGTTTTTGCCTTGGCCGGCTTAATCAGCACTTGCGTTTGGGGTAGGCACTTCCATTCGGCGGAGAAGCTGCGGAGCGGCTTTTGGGAGAAGTGATTCATGCGGGCCAGGAGAGATTTGAGGTCCGCGTTTGGCGATTCATTATCCAACACAAGGACAGCCGCATAGCCGTGCTCTTCGATATCGAAGCTGAGATTACCAGTGAGGATCCCCTGGTTGGTCGCAAAGACAGGCACCAACTCCGCGCCGTGCCACAGATCGAAATAACGCCGCCCGGTTTCGTGCGGCAGGCGCAATTGCGGTCCAGAGACGTTGTATTCCGTGCGGTTGACTAACGTCCAGATCGCCCTGCGCACTCCTGGGAACATGCTCGCGAAGATACCCTTCTGCAACGTCCGATAATGCGGCTCCCAGGCGGGGCTGCACAGGAGTTCCGCGCAAGCACGCTCGATGCTGGCGATACGCCGCACGGCTTCGGCGTCATGGGGGGTCAGCCCGTTCCATATTCCCCAGACGTTCTCCCAACTCTCAAAACCCGTGCCGTTGAAGAACGCGTGCTGGAGGTCATCGGTGTGGTCGCGGGCCCAACGGTTGCACACGTTCACCATGTGCCGCGGTTCAAGCCACTTGTAATGGCTGACCGTGGGGACGGGGTGATACGCCCAGTAACCCCACGTCATGTTGTTCCAGGGCAGCTCTGCCTCACCATTCAGCCCGTTTTCCGGCTCGAACGCCAGGATGTGCCCGCTCTGGTCCGACGCGGCCCGATATTCCTTCGGCATGCCCTGGATGGTGTCGCCATTGACGCCGTCTGCATTCACTTCTCTGAGCGTCCGGGCAATGGTCTCGGATAATGGCGCGCCTTCATCCCGCGTCCCGACATCCCACGGCATGACCGGGAAGAGCACCTTTACGCCGCGGCGATGAAAATCCGACACCATTTGCCGGACGCCGGGCAACCCGCCTGGCAATGCGCGCACCATGTCGTGTTGGTTGCGCCAGTCGATGCCGATATTGCAATACACCGCCCACACCAACACGCTGTCGATTCCGCCGTAACGCTTTTCCACATCATCGACGTAACGGTCCACCGTGTATTTGCCGGCAACCGGATCATAGAGATATCGGTCCTCGACCAGCATCTGCGGTTGGATGAAACTACGCTGGGTCCACTTGAGTTCCGGGCGATCGTATTCGCCTCCGGAATAGTGCATTTGGCCCAGACGGTCCTCCCTCCAGTGTCGCATGGCTGCCAGCCACGCGGGCGCTTCGTCCTCCGATTGCGGCCCTAGCAAAACTTCGCGGTCAGTTTTCACGACGACAGGCGTCTGGCCTCGGGTAAGACTTGCCAGCATCGCACACACCAGGAACAGCGACGCAGATCTTGTATTCATTCTCGCCTGGGAGTGTAAGGACCATTCTCCGTCTTGCAAATCCTCGCCTGTCGGACAATTCCCGCGATGGCATTTTCGGTTGCGCGTTCTCGGCCAAAGGCTAAGGCGGCTGATCCTCCATTCGCGTGGACGCCGGACTTGCACTTTGCTTGCAGTGGTTGGGGTCAACACTGGGAAATCTGTTCTCCTAACGCACTAAACCAAGTGCTCGTTCCCCCTTCGCATCACCTTACCCCTGTTGCGAGCTTCCATTAAAGCCACTTGTGTCATTCGTAGTTCCGTGCTCAACGGTGAAATGTTGTCCACATCCGCTAAATAGTCCTGTTAAGGAGTCGTCAGAAACGGCGTCCGAGCCTGAGGAATTGCGAATTCGTCAGGAACACGCCGCTCTAAACGTCGGCGCGGAGGGGAACGCGCAGCTTGATGAATCGGAGTTGCCTCTGCCAGATGTTTTCTTGCAGGATGCCTTCGATGAAAAAACTACTCCTCTCCCTGGCTTTGTTGGTTTCAGCCGCTCTGCTCACTTTCGCCCAGGAAAAGAAAACCTTGGCCCCCCTCACAGACACCGTGCTGAGCCTGGAACAACAATGGGAGGATGCGCTGACGAAATCTGACGTTTCAGCACTCGAGAAGCTCTATGACGACACCATCGTTTACACGCACTCCAATGGTAAGGTGGATACCAAGGAAAGTTACCTCAGCGCCATCAAGTCCGGGGCGACCCAGTATCAATCGATGAAGCGCGAGGACATCAAGGTCTCTGTTTACGGGCACACCGCGGTCGTGACCTGTCATTGGGAGGTTCACGTTTTGGCCCGGGGCAACAAAATCGATACGAACGCCAGGTATCTGCACGTCTACGTGGAACAACCGAATGGGTGGAAGCTGGTGGCTCACGAGTCCACCCGGATCGCTCCGTAAAATCTGGTGACTAGTGAGAGCACAATTCCTGGCGCGACTCGAGTACACAGGCTCTAAGAACCGAACGGAAGCGATGTGAACCGTTTGCTCACGTTAATACTGCTGGCTGCAGCCGCTTTATCGACCGTTGGATTTTCCCAAAGCTACACCACCAGTTTTGAGGGGACCGAAAACCCGCTCTCCGAGGGTGGAAGCTGGACAAATCACGGTATCGACTGGACTCAAATCACGAAGAAAGGCCGCATCGCATGCGGCACTCAGACCGGGACGAATACCGGGAAATACAAATTCGACGATTCTTTCGCTCATCTTTCCGGGTTCCTTGCGGACCAGGAAGCCTGGGGCGAAGTGTGTATCAAAAGGCCTGACTCGTCCTTTAATCAGGAACTTGAAATCCTTCTGCGCTGGAACAGCTCGTCCCATCGCACTACCGGATACGAGTGCTTTGCCAGATGTCTGAACAGCGATTCTTCCTATCTGCAGATTGTCAGGTGGGACGGCCCGCTCGGGAAATTTACCTACCTGGCTGACAAGCGCGGCACGAATTATGGCCTGAAAAACGGTGATACGCTCAAGGCATCCGTCGTCGGAAACGTCATCACGGTGTACATCAACGGAATCGAGAAGGCGCGAGTGAAAGATGACACCTTCAAAACTGGCAATCCCGGGATTGGGGAGTTCCTTGCCTGCAATAACGGCAAGGGCATCGGCTCCAACTCGGATTTCGGATTCTCCAGTTTTACAGCTAGAAGTTTCGGCGGGATCTCTGGGGCGCAAACCAACGACGCTGGGCAAACGCCCCTTACAGGGCCGCTCCGAGCCTCCAGGAATCCCAATTACTTCGAGGACGGGAGCGGCCGTCCGCTGATCCTGTGCGGGTCGCAAACGTGGAACACACTGCAGGATTGGGGCAGCGCTGGATCCGTCCAACCCTTGGACTTCGACGCGTTCATCAGCTTCCTTAAGGCGCATGGACACAACTTCACTTTACTCTGGCGTACGGAGCTGCCGAAATTCGGCAACCTCCCCGTCACGCCCACTCATCCCCCGGATTTCACGGTAAGTCCGCATCCTTGGATGAGAGTGGGCCCCGGCCTGGCAACCGATGGCGGATTGAGATTCGATCTGACGAAATTCGACCCCGCCTATTTCGAGCGGTTGCGCAGGCGGGCGGAGGCCCTCAACCGCGCGGGTATCTATGCTGGTGTCTACCTGTTTACGGGAGAATGGGTGTTGCGTTTCCGCTGCCCGACCGACGGTTACCCGTTCTCGGCCCCCAACAATGTCAACGGGGTGGATGACGGGTACCGTGGCGGACCGGCCGAGAGCGGGCTCGCCTCGGTCACCATGACTGGAACCAACTTAATCACGGATTTGCAGGACGCCTACGTCAGGAAGACCATCGATACGCTGAACGACTTGCCGAACGTGCTTTGGATCGTTTCCGAGGAAGCTCCCACGAAATCAACGTGGTGGAATAACCATTGGATTTCGCTGGTCCGAGCGTATGAGCGCGGCAAGCCCAGCCAACACCCTGTCGGATACGCGACGCTTGAAAGCCCCTCCGATTCCATCCTCTACGACTCGGATGCCGACTGGGTCGCCCCGGGTGCCTGGACTTCTCCCGCCAATTCGTGCGGGAGCGGCAATCCCCGCTGTAAAGTGAACATCAATGACAGTGACCACAGCTATTTCGGAATGTGGAATGATCCGCCGCAAAAAAATCGGAACTACGCCTGGGAGAACTTCACGACGGGAAATCAAGTGCTGTTCATGGACCCGTACCTGGTCGATTACCCGCGGGAAAATAGGAACCTTTGCCCCTCGCCGGTCAACGGCATCGGCACTCAGCCGGACCCCCGTTGGGACAGTTTCCGAAACAATCTGGGTTATCTGCTGCAATACTCACGCAAGCTCAACCTGGCCAATGTCACCCCCAGGAGCTCTCTTTGTTCGACAAAATATTGTCTGGCACAGACCCCGCCCGTCGGCGCGGAGTACCTGGCTTATGCTCCTGACGGAGGCGCATTTACCATGGACCTTTCCGCTATGCCCAGCTCGCGACGGCTGGCAGTCGAATGGTTTAACCCTGCTGACGGAGCAACCATAACTGAAAACTCGATTGCTGCCGGGTCATCCTCCCAGTCGTTCAGCCCACCATTCAGCGGAGATGCCGTCTTATTCCTGGTTGACACCACGGGTCACAAGTAAACGCCGATGCTCGGCTTCAGGAGAATCCGCAGGAACCACTTATGAGTTGTTCGCCTAACATGAAGGCTCAATGGAGCGAGTTCCAGCACGACTGAGCCCGGGCGTGCGTTATGATTGCAAAACAGACCAGGGGCAAGCAAGGCGCTACGGAAGGGCACTCGCGGGACAGTTTCGTTCTCAAACCGTTGTTTGGATGGTAGCCTGAACAACTCCGCTTGGCAGTCGCGCTGCAACGGGCTATTCGAGCTGCCGCTCGTCGTGCGAGCAGCCATTCGCCACGTACAAGACCAACTCGAAGCGAAATCAACTTATTTACTGGGTTGGCTAAATGCGGTTGCTGCGATGTGCTGCTGGCCTGGATCAAAACCGAATATATTCTGGCAAGAATGCACGTTATTCTGATGGCCGCGTGAGTATGCGAACGTCAAGGTGAATCATAAGAACTTCGTGAAGACGCAGCAATCCAACTGGCAATAAACTAAAAATGACTCATCAATCTGTGCGTCAAATCCTTCGCTTGCGGGAGAACTGGAAGCATGTAGATCCTGAAAACTTTTCAGCAGGATGTTGAGTTATTGGATCCTCACGGTTAGCACCGGGGTTTTCGATCTTCAAACGCGCATTCGGTTGGGGCGCATCCTGGCTTTGACGAGTTCCCAGGTTTTGTTGGCTTTGGCCCATTTGACACAGGTGTGGCAAAGGAGGATTATCGAACCAAATCAGCACCGTGACATGAACAACAACAGTCCACTCTTGATGCTCGCCGTAGCGGGCATCCTTTTGATCCAACCCGCCCTGCTGGCCGACGACTTGGAAACGCTCGCCGGCAAATGGTCTGTCAAAAAGACCAGCCAGCAGGGCCAGGATTACACTCAAACCATCACCATCAAAAAGGACAAATTCCTCTTCCAGATTCTGGGAGCGGAAGATCGAATGGTCTTGTATGCCGAAGGCGATGTAAAACTGGACAAACTGGGTCCATTCAACGTTGCCCACTTCGTAAATATCCGCGCTGGAAGGTCCGCCTCCGACCTTCAAGACGTGAATGATGATCACGTCTCCATCTATCGCCTTGAGGACGATACCTGGACGGTCGCAGCCAATTTTGACAAAGAGCGCCAACGGCAAAAGCCAAGCTTAGACGCCTATCGGCGCGTCCCGATGGTTGAGGAACCGGAAACCCTGGTCATTGATGAGATCGCCATGGCGGATACGCCGCAAAGTGCAACCTGGTTCCTGTGTTTCGAGGCTACCGTCGGTGGTGCCACGCAGAAATACCACGTCGAGGGCAAGGGTTACGACAAGAACCAGGTCACGGTCCCCGTGGCACTGGAACTGCCAAAGATCCGGGCTGGTCAGAAATGCAGTTTCAAACTCCAACTCGATGACGTGGACGACGACGTTTGCACGGAGGATGTGGATAACCGTAGCACGGGCGAATTTACAGTCAGCGAGAAGGGCGAGCAGAAGTTTAAGCCGGAGGACAATTGGCGCTACACCATCCGCTGGCATTTGAAATAGGCAGCTTCAATTTTGGCTCTCGTTGGACTGCTGGGTTTCGAACTGGCTTCTTTTAGCGATACCGGTCAACGCTCAATAAATTCCACGAACTCGCTGGCGCCCGGTTCCAAGGTTAATTCAATTTGCCTCGGTCGTTCATGCGTTCGGCGCGATCGCCACTCTATCGCAGAGGCACACCTGGTTGCAGGCTTTAGGCTGACGAGTGCCACGGCCTGCGGGTCGATGACGGCCGGCTCAGCCGGCTTTTTGACCACGCCCTTGTTATTGACCAACTCGACCACCCAGCCACTTTCAGTCCGATTGATCTGATATTGAATCGGGTCTCCTGAAACCTCGATGGGCAGGAACTGCTTCGTGATCCGTCGCAATGTTTGATCCGATATCGTGGTGCCGCGGCCTGTCTCAGGGTTACCCCAGGGCTCAAGCACTTCGATTTTACCCTGCCGGCTTAGGGCTTCGAACTTGGCTCCGAGCGTTTTCTGCTGGCCAACGGTCATCAATACCCGGGATCCGTGCCGAAGCGCCTGACTCAGGGCATCGAGGAAAGCGCGGTCAAATTCGATGTCGCCGGCCAGTATTATGACCGGGTAAGCGGAGAGCACTTCCGGTGAGGCCGAGGTCAGAAGCACGTCGAAGCTCTCGCCATACGGCGTTGGTCGCAGGTAGCTAGCCTCGGGATTGGTCTTGTCCGGTGGCGCGTGAATGTGGTCGCTGCCGGGAAAAAGCTGGTGATCGAACAAGTCACGGACTTCCCGGTCGCCGGATGTTGGTTCAAGAATGCCCCACGGTTTGTCCATGTAAGCGTTATACCCGGCTAAATGGTCCAGCACGATGGCCACAGGCGTCCAAGGGATGCCGCGGTCGTGCTCGCACATGAAGCGAAAGACCTCGCCGGCTTTGCGGCCATGAGCGGTTAGCAAATCTGGCTGAGCGGCTGACTCAAAGAAAATCGCCATGCTGTTCTCCGGCGTCACCATCGCCGCGCCGGCAAACCAAGCATGCAACCACATGCGCTCATAAAAGCTCAATGAGTGGCCGGCATCCAAGCCACGAGCACCACCGCCTTCCTGTCGGAGCGAGCCGCTCGTGGTGCAGGCTCCAGAGAACCAGGGGCTCACCTGCACGGACCAGGGGCGCTGCCACTGCCGGGATGCACCTCGGGCAAAGGCGAGTTTGGACTGTGTGAAGGCGATATTCTCACCGACCTCCAATCCGATGCACCGGGCGCCCCACTCGGCCGCATAAGCCTCGTAATGCGAATGCCCGGTGACGCTGATGACCCTGTTCAACAAATCCTTGCTTCGGCTAGTGAAATAATCCTTGAGGATCTCATAGCATTCACGGCGGCTGGTCAGCCGATGATCGTAGCCTGCCAGACCAGGCGGTTTCATTAGGTGCTTGTGCGCTTCGAACTCCTTGCCATAAACGTCTCTCCACCACGGCTCATTCCACGAGAGATTATGGAAATAATACCCCCATTCACCCAGCTGAACTGCATTGAATATTCCGCCTTGGTCGAGGGCGACTAAAGCCCCTTCATCCTCGGCTCGCAAGGCGCACCCTCCTTTCACCTGCATGTCCGCGCATCCCGAGTAGGCGATGACGGGCCAGCCGACGCTGGCCAGGTAGTCGAAAACCGGTTTATTGACTGCCCTGGCAGCAGGACCAGGATCAAAGCCATTCCCCAGGTCCTTTTCCTGCATGATCGTTACTACGCGCCGCAGAGAGTTGAGGTCGCTGGGCGCTCCATACATGGTAAAAACAGAATCTCGTTGCCCCGGCAACAGGACAGGCCGCCATGGCCCATTTGCGAGCACCCCATAGTCAGGGAACCGATTGGCCGCGGCCCGGACAATTGAACCGCTCACCAGGATCGCTACCATTGAGACCACAACCGTCAATTCTTGGAGCCTGGGCACCGCACGGCGCACCAAGTAATGGCAAACGCGGCCTAAACACTTCATATCGTTCCGATTTCCCTCCACAATGGCACTAGGTCGGGGTCGTCCAGCGCTGCCAATTTCATCTTCTTTGCATCGCCCGGCTTAAACGCCTTTTTGGATCGGCGCCGAGCCATCGCACTCGTTTGTCGGGACCGCGGGACTTTTCCCGCCGTTGGAGCTCTTTCCGCGACCTCAGGTCCAATCTGTAGTAGTGTCCGACCCGACGCTCGCCGGGTCCGAGGACCGCGGTGGTCAGGGCGGACGCGGCGGATTTGGTGGCGCCGACGGGGGCACCTCATTCCAGGTGCCAGTTCCAGGCCACTCATTGCGGGTGTTTGCTGCTGAATATTTGACGCAAAGGTGGCACGATGTGAATCCACTTATGAATAATTTGCGCCTCCTGGAACGACAGCTAATTGCCGATGCTGAACGCGTTTCCATCCACGAAGAAAGCATCTTCTCCGGCCTCGTTCTTGATGGTGAAATCATCTCCCCAGCAAAACAGCTTCTGCTTCATCAGGTAGCGCATATTGATTTATGGCATGCATGGTGACGGGCGCGCAACACTTACACTTCTATTTGCTGATTTTCGTAGCTGTGGGTGGCCCTGCAGGTTCGGTCAGGGGTCCCCAGATATGGACCATGTACGTTGAGGCCAAGCGCAAGCGTTCATAAACTTGGGAGAGGTCTGGCCATAATCTCGAAAGTCTGCGACCAGAAGGAATGAAGGTCATGGAGGCGGAGATAGGCCACTAGCCCGGCATCGCCGCCAACGTTCACCAATTTCCCGTTTAGCGTACGTCAAGCGCCAAGTATTAGCTCATAATGAAGTGATCTGCGCCTCGGTGGCGGTCAGTCCCTGGAGTGAAAACGAAACAGGATCAAGCTGCCTCTACGGCCGTTCCTCGATTATGAGGTTGCGGAACGAGACCTCCGCCTTCGATCCGCCGTGAATCTGAAGTCCGATCAAACCGTTATGCCCGATCCTGCCGTCGCTCTCGCTGTAATCCACGGTCCGTTCCCCGTTGAGCACGATCTGAATGTGCGAGCCATCGCACCGCACCTCGTAACGGTTCCAATCGCCCGGCCGTTCTAAACGTTTGATTTGCTCCTCAGGTGGCCGGGCCAAAAATGTATTCCGCCGCGATTCATCGTAGAGACACCCGGAATAGCCGGCGCCAATATCCGCCTGGTAGCCGCTCATCTCATTGGGCGGCTGAACCACCCGCACGCTATGAAACTGCACGCCGCTGTTAATGAAGCCCTCCGTGCCCACCAGCTTGTATTCCAAGCGCAGAATAAAATTGGTATAGCTGCGGGTGGTGGCGAGGAATTCATTACGCGGATTCCCCGTCATCGATCCACCCAGGATCACGCCGTCGCGCACACGCCAGACATTCGTGTCGCCCTCCCAGCCGGCCAGTGAGCGGCCATCAAACAGGGGCACTCCTTTTCGATTCGAGATGCTTTGGGCGATTTTTCTGGCCTGCTCCCGAGTGTCAGGATTAGGCGAGTTGGCAGAGATTTTATCAATCGCTTGATCGAGCGGAGTGGTGCTGCCCAATTTGACCAGTGCCGGAGCGATTTGCAGGACCGCCACGCCGGCCTCAGTCTGCAAAGCCGGGTCGTCCAGGTACGGCAATAGCAGCCGCAAACTGTCCGGATGGTTAACATGTCCCAGACCAGAGATAATTAAGCGACGGTCGGCGATCGAACCGGAGTCTCTGGCGGCACGTTCCAACCAACTCACAACGACCGCATCCGAGCGTTGCTGTTCCTCCGCAGCCGCCCGGCACAATTGGATCGCAGCCGCCAATCCCCTTTGGCGGAATTGTGGGTTGGCGCTGGTTTCGGCGACTTTAAATAGCGCCTCAACCGGTGTCGGGTCGGGCCATTGGCCCAACTCGTCCAACGCGTTGTTGACTACGTTAGGATCGGCATCATCCAACATCGCTTCTATGGTGGGCAAGGCCGGGGCGTAGCCCAATAACGTTAACACCTTTACCCAGGAGTTTTTCTCCGCCGATTTGGCGCTCTGTTTGAGTTCGGTCAGAACCGCAGCCGCACCTGGATCCCCCATGGTCACGCATGCGCCGTAAACCGCGATCTCCGCGGCGTGCCGGACCGAATCGTTCTGACAGGCTTTGGTCAGGACCATTAGCGCCGGAAGCTCATTAGCTCCGGCGCGCGATTTCAGTGCCTCGAATGCTGCAACGCGAGCCTGCGCGTCGGCATCGCGGGCCTGCCTTAACAATTCAGGATTGGCGTTGGTCATGCCACGAGCATCGACAAGTCGGATGAACCGGATCCGTGCCTCGGGATCCTTGGACTCGGCCAGCGCCTTGAGAACCAGGGCGTCAATTTTGGGATCCTCGAACCGTTCGATCGCTTGCATTGCAATCGATATTTCCTCTGAGCTGCGGTTCGTCGCCACTGTTTGAAGGAGGAACCCCGCTTCGCCCGGGTCGCCGATTTTGGCCAGGACTCTCAGCGCAGTTTTTCGAACCTCCGGCTCATCGCTCGCCATCTTCCGCTCGAGGAGATGGAGAGAATCCCCGTTGTGGCAATCCGCCAAGGCGGCCAGCACCTGGAGCTGAATTTCAGGTTTCGGTTGACGCAATATTCCATTCAGGGCCCGCGCCAACTCGTCACTGGGGACCTCGCGAATGGTGATGAGCGCCCCGTTGCGAATGGCCAGGTCAGAGGATCGGAGTTGCCGGATAAGGAACGCCACTCGATCGGATTTGCGCGCCAGAATCGCTCCTCGTACTGCGCCCATTCGATAAGCCGCCGGCAGTTTCCACTTGAGAACCCCCTCATACAATGCGCGCGCCCGGGCTGTGTTTCCCTCGCGCAATTGTTGTTCCGCCGCCAGCAGACACCCGGCGGCTGCTCCTGGTCTTGATCCGTCCGGTCCGGCGGATAGGGATTTCTCAAGGATCGCAATACTGGCTTGGTTCGAGATCTTGCCCAGCGCCGAAAAGGCCTCAGCGGCAACTCCGGATCGAGGGTCATGTGCCAGGCGATTGAGGATTTCGACCGATTGTTCATCGCGTAGAACGCCAATCGAATTGACCACGCCGGCCAGCAGATTGCCGGTGAGACGGCTGGTTGACGCTCGCAGAGCCGCGGCTGCTTGCGCACCACCGATCCCTTCCAATCCGCTTCGTGCATAGGCGCTCAGATGCGCGTCGCTCAACAGCGCCGCCAGGCCAGGAACGGCTGCGTCAGTGCCAAACTCCCCTAATTGCTGGCAGGCGCGAGCTTTTTCGAACAGACCCGCGTTCGACTGAAGGACGGCGATAAGCGGCTGCGTCCGTTGGGAATCGCCGGCGATGGCAACTCCAGAGAAGCTTAATAAGCACGCCGCGGTTAGCGCCGCCAGGCCAAATCGTGTTCCGGGTTTTCCGCTCATCTTGTGAAAAATGCGCCTCATCGCCGCTCAGATATTGACGCTCCAGGGTTCCCGTGTCGCACGGCTCCTCATGCGATTGGCCTCCTCATCACCCACAAACTCTTCCTTGAGCGGATCGAGGGTTAGTTTCCGGCCCAGTTGCCAGGAGAGCTGTGCCGCGAAGCACGCGATGTGCGAACTGCGCATGATGTCCTGGTTGCACACCGGTAAGGCACGCGATTTGACGCAATCGAAGAAATTTCGCCCATGGCCTGCCGAGCTGAGCCCGGTTCCCGAGAAAGGCCTTTTGAGGGATTTGACCAGGTTGTCGGAAAGCACAAGCTTGGCATCATCTCCCGTTTCCACCCAGCCTTCGTCGCCTTCATATCGAATCGGGCAGGTGCCGGTGAAGGTGTGGTACTGCGGGTCTCGGTTCCCAAAGGCGGTTGGCAGGAAATCGCAAATCAGTTTCACCCCGTTGGCATATCGCGCTACGATCGAAGTCGGGGTCGCTTCATACTCGATCGGCATTGTGTGATCCGCCTGGTTGGCCCACTGACACAGGTCCACCGTGTGTGCGCCCCAATCCAGGAAATTTCCGCCCGCCTCGAAATCATGGTGCCCGCGCCAACCTCCAGCGACGTATCTGCTGTTGTACGGCCGCCAGGGCGCGGGGCCGAGCCAGCGGTCCCAATCGCATTCGATTTTCGCAGGTTCCGGCTCCGGCGGCAGCCACGCGTAACTCTTTTGCGGCACATACACCGAAGCGTGCAAGGTGTGCAGGCGGCCCAGTTTGCCGCTGTGCGCCAGATGGGCCGCATACTGAAAATTGTTGACGCTTCGTCGCTGTGTGCCCGCTTGAAACACACGTCCATAGCGGTGCATTCCCTCTGCCAGGGCTTGGATCTCGCCGATGGTCATGCCGCAGGGTTTTTCACTGTAAACGTCCTTCCCGGCCTTGGCGGCCAGCAAAGAGGCTAACGCGTGCCAACGATCGCCGGTCGCGATCAATACGGCGTCGATGTCCGCTCGGCCCAACAAATCGAACAGGTCCGAATAAATGACACAATCGGTATTCCCATAATGGGCATCCGCCATCTGTTTCACCCGCTCGCGTCGGCTGCGTTGCACATCGCAGATCGCCACGAACTGCACGTCTTTTTCCGGCAGCATCACGCTTAAGTCATACTGTCCGCGTGGTCCTAAACCGATGCCGCCCAGAACGATTTTTTCGCTTGGGGCCACCGCACCGTCTTTGCCCAAGACGCGGGAAGGGACCATCCATGGCAAAGCCACCGCACCCCCCGCTGCGAACGTACGCCTCAGGAAATTTCGCCGGTTGAGGCACTCGGAGGCAAACTTTGCTTTCATGTGCGTCGATGGCTTTTGTGGTGCTTTTACGAAACTATGTCCGGTGGACGTCTCTTAACAAACCATTTCAGGGAAACGCAACAGCTGGATAAAGAGCCATTGGCGTACCGCCGTGGCGAACATTTTGGACTGAACTAGCTGGTCACGCTCTACGCTCAGCTAAGGGCCGCCGAGGCTCTGGCGGACCGTGGTCGTCGATGAAACACGTCAACGCAAAAACCGTTGGTATCCATGCGCCAGCTGATCCCCGCAACCTCAAGCCTTACCACGGCTTCTTCTCGTTCAAAGCCTTTACGATAGCCCGTCTGACCGTCAGGGGGTCGAAACTGCCCATCTCCCGGTATAGGAACTTCCCATCCGGCGCAATGAGCACGGTGTAGGGTACCGGACCCTGCCAGTCAGGGTCAAATGCGTTGATTAATTTCTCGCGGTCGGCTGAGGCGAAAATGAGGTTTTTGCAGGACGCCTGGCTCCGCTTGAGGAACGCCAACACACTTTTCTGCTCATCGGGCCGGTCCACCGAAACTGTTATCACCTCGAAATCTCGGTGTCGATAGATGCGGTTAATCGTGACCAGCTCGTCGAATTCGGCGATGCAGGGGGCACACCAGGTTGCCCAGAAGTTCACCAGGCGAAACTTGTCGGATTGATTCTTCCGTAATGCCTTCAGCACGTCGGCATCAGCCGGCGCCAGCAACACCGGCTCGGCGGCGAGCTTTTCCAGGTAAACTTTCACCGAATCGGCTTTGCCGGCCCATTTGACCGAACACCCTACGACTTTGGTCTTAGTCACCGGCGGCTCTTGGCCCGTGAGCAACGCCGTGAGGGCGTCGCGCAAGTAATGCTTCGTCACGTGCTGCACGCGCTCCGAGTCGTCAATGGCTCCCACGTATCGCAGCTTGCGGTCGGCGTCGAAAACAAAAGCATGAGGCGTGGCCACTGGGCCATAAGCGCGCGCCACCGATTCAGTGTCGCCATCGTAGAGATAGGGAAAATTGAAATGGCGCTCACCGGCGCGAATCTTCATTTCCGCAAGCGAGTCGCTCAAATCGGTCCAGCCTAGTTCGTCCAAACGCACGGACTTTGGGTCATTGGGCATAATTGCCACCAGGGCAACGCCTTTTTCCCCGTAATCGGTAACAAGCTGCTTGAGACGCTCCTCGTAATATTGGGCGGTTGGGCAGTGGTTGCAGGTGAAAACGACGACCAGGAATTTGGCCCCAGCGAAGTCCCTTAGCGTGTAGGTGCGGCCATCGATACCCATCAGGCTGAAATCCGGGGCCGGTGAACCGAGCGGCAAGGTTTCAGGTTGAAAACCGGCTCCGCAAAGACTGGAAAGTGCCGTGAGGTTCGCGAGCAAGATCATGCAGGCTCGGTTCATAGCCCCATCTTAACGGCGCCTGTAGCGGGGGCAAGGAGGTTTGTGTGTCCAATTGATGACAATTCCGAAAGAATATTGGGGGCAATCGTCTGTTGATTCAGTCAGGCTCCCGCAGCTGGATTTCATTCGGCCGCTGGCTGTTCGATGTGGACACGAGATTCGCGCAGCCCGCTTCTATCGGGCCAAGGAACTTTAGACAATCGGGCCGGTTACTGCGCCAGCCTGAAGTGGAGCTTTGCTCCGGTGATTGGCACGTGCCCACTAGCGTTGGCTAATACTGACGTGCCCTCCAGTTGCTGCTTGAGAGCCCGGCTTTGGGCTATTCCACAACGATCTCATACCACAACGTTTTGAACTGCGGCCCAATTGTAAAGGAGAGCTTGCCTGCCGCCAATTTAGCTGGCACTTCACCGGCACGCGCTCCGTTCCCATCCAATGCATGAACCCGGGCGGCTTTGGCAGTGGTCGTCAGAGTGACTATCGCCGCGATGCCCTCGCAAATGGTTGGCGCGCGTCCCCACTGCGTGCCGACGCTGGTGTGGTCCGCATTCCAGCCCATGCCGGTGTTTTCGACATCCCCGGCCGCCACCAGGAGCAACCGACTCGAACGAGCTACCGGTTGACCATCCAGGGCGTTTAGTGTCAGGCAGGCGAAGTTTCTCGAATTCGCCTTCACTTCGAATTTCGCTCCTTCCAGCACCGTGGTTTTGCCCGCGCAGTGTCCCACCACCGCTTTGGCGGCTGGCGCATCCACGGTGTAAGACCCGGCTTTCGTATCCCACGACACCGGCGATTTGGCTTCCGTGCCAAGGCCGGCCTCCAGTTTGCCGCCCGACATGAATCCCAGTTCAAGGCGGTGTTCAAGGAGGTCGCTAGTGGACACACCCGCTTTCTTCCAAGCATCCGCCATCGAAATATTTTCCGCGGTAAGTTCCTCGACCTGCGCGACAGGAATCATCAGCCGGGCTGTATTGCGCACGACGTCCACGTCACCCCGCCGGAACATCAGCGCCGCAGCGGGAAGAAAGGCCAGCTTGGCGGGATGCTGTTGCAGGGAGAAGTAGCCGGTGATCTGGTGAGTGTCGGCATCGGGGCCACCCCAGTCGAACTGAAAGAGCCCATCCCAATCCTGCACGGCGGCAAAACTGGCAAGCATGGGAAACATCTCCGCCGCGTAATGGCTGGGTGCGGGATGGTCGTATTCGCTAACCGTGAAAGGTTTGCCCGCCACGCGATAAATGGCCAGTCGGGCCAGGTTGCCGCCGCTCTGGTCGGCGACCATGGGTGTGTTGCGGATGTTCCAATTGGCTGCATCCCACGGACGGCCGGGGAAGCTCGGGTGCTGCCAATAGGCATGCATATCCACAAAGTCATTGAAGGATTCCCGGTATGCACCGGCAATGCCACCATAGCTGGCCTGGGTATCAATGATGGAGGCCTCGACGCCCAGGTCTTTCTTGAGGAACATGCGCATGCCGTCGGTGTAGGCCCTTTCGATCTCGGCCAGGAACCGCGTCCAGGCCAAGCCCCGCGGCGTGCCTTGCGTGCGCGCCGGGGCCTCGACCGTGCCGGCTTCCAACGATTCCGCCGGCTTGAGTCCTAGCGAGCCGCCACGGCGCAGCGTGGGGTTCTTAATCGAAAAGTCGCCCATGGGCCCGCCGCCCACGACGATGTCGAAACGCACCGCGCCCGCTTCCACGTTCTTCGCTCGGAAGGGATAGGTGAAGCTCTTCCACTCCGGCCCAAGCTGGGCTTCTTCAGTGAGCCCGCAATTGTGCCAGTCCGGCTTATCGAGGCGCGTGCTGAGGGCCAGCTGGCGGGGCAAATCGGAACGTGCGCTGAATTCCAGCGTGTAGGTCCGTCCTTCTTCGAGGGACAGACCCCGCCACTGAAGCTGGGCGTGCCAGCTCACTTCAGGGGTTTTGAGCGAGTGGATTTGTGTCTCGCCGACAATGCCATTGGTGATGGCGAAATACTCACTGCCCTGTGTGGTCGGCAGGGCCGGCAGAACATTAGTTCCAAGTTCTTCGACCCCACCCCAGGCAACGGCCAGCTTCTCGGTGGAACCGTAGTGTGCTTTGAGCCAGTGGTTCCACTTCTTCAGCACGTCGGCGCGATAATATTCCGGCAGGGAGGCCAGCTTAAGCTGCAGGAGCGAGTTCTCGTTGTTAATCTCGACGATCGCCACGCAAGGCTCCTTGGCATAGCTGGCATGCGTGTAAGCATTCACGTGCATCAGCAATGCGCGGGCGTAGTCGCGCTGCATGCGGATCATCTGGTCGTTGAGCTTGTCGATGGCCTTGCCATAATTGGGCAGCTTTTCCTGCCGTTCCCGGTTGCTCGCCAACCCGTCTGGGAAATCTTCCCCTTCCCAATAATTGCGCGAAATGTGGAGGTTGATATCCGCGTAAATGCCGTGGCGCTTGAGCGCCGAGATGAAATAATCCAGCCGGTCAAGTTGGTCAGGGTCTAATTCGTTCTTCTTCGGCGTGCCGGCCTTCCAGATCCCGCGCGGAGCTTCCTGGTTGTCGATATGATGAAAGCGGATGCAATTAATCCCAAGGCTCGCCAGGCGCGTAGCCAGATGGTCGGCGGTATCGTGGTCGGGGAAACAACTTCCGAAAGTGAAATTGCTGGCGAGGAATCGGACACGCTTTCCGGTGCCATCGACGAAATGTCCGCCCCGCGCACGCACGAACCCATGGCCCCCAGCAGGTCGGTCGTTGAGCCACGCGACGTCCACGGCTGAGCCGGCCGGAGGCGCCGCCAGCTCGGGGATAACGAAGGGAAACATCTCCTCCGTCGCGGGCATTTGCGCCACGAGCGATGGAGCGGAAAGAGCGACCAAGAACGGGAAAAAATTGCTGATCTTCATGATGCTGTAACGAAACCATGGGATGTTGGCTGGATAGCGATGAGCGCCCAAGAACCTTGCCAGAACCTTGCCAGAAACTCGAGGTGATTAACGAAGTCTCTTCGCTTCAGCTTCCTCTTCAATCTTGAAGGCATAGGCCGTGCTGCCTAGGCGTCGCGCCTGTTGCTGCAATGCGGCGGGAAGACTGATGATTTAACCGGTGCTACTGTCCTGGCTCCACGGGAGCGGCTCATTTGTCCCCAACAGATTGATGCGGGAACCCGCTTTTGCACGAACCGACTTGAGAGTGAAGGTTCCGCCGGGCCATTTGCAGGCGGGGGCGTAAACAACATCGACGGCCCATTTAAGACACAGACATTTCGGTTTTGAAATCCGAAATTCAAAATCCGAAACATGCGTCATCACAACGAAATTGACATAAGACCGCTTGCAGACAGAACAAACCTTGGGGAACTGTCCTTCCAGGTGTTCGCGTATTGTCCCGATAACTTCAGCCGCGGTCATTGGTTATTGAGCGCCTGGCTTTACACGGTCGATGGCACGAACGCTGATGAATGCGCCAACAGGTTTTGCGACTCCCAGGTTTACGAACGCTTGCGCTTGCTCTCAATGTGCATAGTCCAAATCAGGAAGACCATAGCGCCAAGCATCGACGCTGCAAGAGGCCACACAACCAGCGGTGCCCGGATAAATGAGGTTACGAGTCCCGCAACTGAGCAGAAAAGCAGTGCGCCAATCGCCTTTCGTAAAGCTACCTCTCTTCGCAAAGCCCGCCGCCCAATTGCCGAGGCCGCCAGGAGCGCGGCTACGGCAACAAATCCAAGAATGCGAGGTGCAATCATGCTCCTTTTGACAAATCGGTTCGGGAGTCGTCACGCAATGGCGGGAAGCGGCTTTGAGGATCATCTGGATGATTGGTCGTAGAAGCGAAGTTTCAAAGGCAGAAGTGGAGTGAACAAAACCTTATCGGAGCAGGGGATGCTCCGTGAAGAAACTCCACATTAAGCGAGTGGCGTCAATGTCCGGCGTAGTCTTGCCGACGATGACCGCGGGCATTTCCTTGCCCCCAGGCCAAGTGTGTCCGCCCCCAGCCACGCTATAGAAGATAACCTCAGCGTTGTTGGTGGCTCCGGGATACCGCACTCCAATGACTGAACCGCTGGCCAGCAAAGGTACAGGGTTAGTCTGACAACCGTTATGTTCTGCCAGTGATTGCACCCATTGGGGGATATCAGGCGGAAAACTAAACGGTCCTGATGAATTTCCATGAAATGGCACAATCGGATCATCCGTCCCGTGGAAGATAATCGCCGGGACTGGCCGCTTGGGCTTGTATTCCCTCCAAGGCAGCACGTAGGCCCCAGCCACCCCGCCAATCGCCGCAATCCGCTCGGAAAGCTGGCCGGCCAGCACAAAAGCCATCCCTCCGCCGTTGGACAGTCCATTGGCGTAAATTCGGTCGTCGTCAATCTTGTATTCCTTTTTCAACTGATCGATCAGGTCGGAAACAAACTTCACATCCTGGCTGCCAAACCTGTCACCGGATCGCCAACGAAAGGGGAAACCACTGCCACGTGGATACACGACCAGAAAACCGAATTCGTCCGCCAACTGGTTCCAATGACTGAGTCTCATCACATGGGCAGGCCACTCCGCAAACCCATGGAGGCAGATCACCAAAGGCATTGGGCGGTCGCTCGGAATCTTTTTGGGCACGTGCAGCAGGTAGGCTCGCTTCTGCCCGCCACTCAGCACTTCGCCGCTCGAGCGATGGAGCTCGAAATAGGCACCAGTTATTAACAGAACAATCCCAAAAACCAGAGCGGCGAGTAGATAAAGCGACCATTTCAACCATCGTGTTCGACGGGTCCTTTGTTCTGTCGCTGCTGGTTTCACGCAGGTGAGCAGGCTGACAATCAGGAAGAGCCTGTCAAGCCGTCAACTCCGCAATATCATGAACATCCAAATCTCTTTCACGCCGACGGAACGCCAGGTGATTGACAGGAAAGGCAGGGTCCTGTTTTTTGCCAGGTTTCGTTCCGACTGCTTGAAGTGGGGGCCGCCGAACCTGCACCGGGAATAAGCGAGCCATTCGGGAAGCTCTGTGCGCGCATCGTGTGCACTGACATACTCAGCAAATCGACGCACGATGCCCAGCCGGTTGCCTCGCTGTACCGGTTTGGTGTTTCTTAAGGTTGCCCATCGAAGCGCCAGCTTTGTGGTGATGAAGGATTCTCCTTCCTCCTGTTATGGACATCACTTTAGACAGAACAAAGCGGTGAGAGAACTCAAGCGGGTGACATTTCATTTTAGAAATTGCGAAACGACGTTATAGTTCGCCGTGGCAAATAGGGTTGAAAGTTTGGCAACGCAGGGTCAAGGGAACAGCCGCCAGGGCAGGCTCTTGCGACGCGTTTGGTTGCCGGGCCTGTTGGGGGCAATAATCTCGATGGCGATGTACTTCCTCCTGGCTCGAGAGGAACATCAGCGTGATGAGACCGAATTCCAGCGTCAAATCGCGACCTATATGGGGGTTTTCCAGGAACATCGAAACGGTTCGGAAGACCTCTTGCTCACCCTGCGCGCCCTGTTTTTTCAGGATCCAAAACTCAGCCGACAATTCTTCGGAAAGGCCGTTGAAGACCTCTCTATCCGCATGCGCGGCATGCACGCCATCGGATGGGCTCCGCGCGTGATGGCCGCGGACCGATCGGTGATGGAACAAGCCGCGCGCAACGAAGGCCAGGCGGGTTTCCAAATCGTCGAGGGCGATCTCACCTTGCCTGGCGCCAAAGGACTTAGTCGAGCCACGGACCGTGCCGAGTATTACCCGTTGTCGTTTATCGAACCGACCAACGGAAACGAAACTGCTCTGGGCTATGACCTGGCCTTTCAGCCCTCCATCCACGATTTACTGGAGCAGGCTCAGAAAGAGGGTGGCGCTGCGGTGTCAGGTCCTCTGACCCTTCAGTACTATAAGAGCATGAAAATCGCGGTGATGGCGGCGATGCCGGTGTATTTCCCCGAGTTTGTGCCGTCGACCCTGGCCGAAAGAAAACGCCAAAACCAAGGCTATGTCATCGCCGTGTTTATCATTGATGAGCTCATGAACGCCATTGCGGAACGGGCGCCCGACCTGCAGTTGGATGCCATGTTCCTTGATAATACCCCTCCCAGCGAGGGTTCGGCCCTCGGTATCATGATCAATGGGCAAGCCTCCTCGCACCTCATCGCGGCCGACATCGAGCGTTTTCGGGAACAACCGCATTTTCCAAAGCTGGTAAACCTCGGCGGACGCAAGTTGATGTTCCATTTTCGCAGGGCCGAAAATTGGGACCGCGGCATGAGCCGCTGGGTGCCGCCCGGAGCTTTGGTGATCGGTTTGCTCTTAACGGGCTTTGTCATGCAGGCGGTTTATGCCTCGGGTGAAAGGGCGAACGAGGTCGGGAAAATGGTCGGAATCAGAACCGCTGAGTTGGCCGAGGCGAATGTGAAACTCAAGGCCGAGGTGGGCGAACGCATCGTGGCGCAAAACCAGTTGGCCCAGGAGCATAACCTGCTGAACTCGCTGTTAAACCGCCTGCCGGACCCGGTTCATGTGGTCGATCGCCAGGGAAATTACGTCCTGGCAAATGACGCTCATGCCCGTTTGGTGCAGGCCGCGGAAGCGGCGCTGCTGCCGGGCAAGCCCGTGCGGCAATTGGGTCCGCCCGCACTCGCTCAAACCCTGACCGCGGGCTCGGAAGAGTTGTTCGTCTCGGGTAAAGCCGTGATTGGCCAGGAATCGGTGGTGGAACTGCAGGACGACCAATCGATGAACCTGCAAATCTCGAAACTGCCCATGCGAGATGCGCGCGGCGAGATTGACGGGCTGCTGGTCATCAGCCGGGATATCACCCAGATCCGGCGCACCGAAGCAGAACAACGAGAACTGGAACGTCGGCTTCAGGAAACACAGAAGCTGGAGAGCCTGGGAATTATCGCCGGAGGAATCGCGCACGATTTCAACAACCTGCTGACGATCATCCTCGGAAACGCAAACATAGCCCGTCTCGAACTGCCCGCCGACTCCAATATGCGCGAGTGCTTGGGCCGGATCGAAGTCACCTCCTTGCGGGCTGCCGATTTGTGCAAGCAAATGCTCGCTTATTCGGGCAAGGGGCTTTTTCTCATTCGCCGGCTTAGCGTCAACAAACTGGTGGAGGAACTGAGGGAACTGCTGCAACTATCTGTCAGCAAAAGGGCGACCCTCAAACTCGAGCTGGCTCCGTCAGTGCCGTGCGTCCTGGCAGATTCCACGCAACTGCAACAGATTCTCATGAACTTGGTCACCAACGCGTCCGAGGCAATCGGGGACAAAGACGGCACTATTTCTGTTCGTTCCGGGGTGACTCAGCTCGACGCCAAAATGGCACGCGCTTTTTCACGGGGCACTGATATTTCCCCGGGTGAGTATGTCTTTGTTGAAGTCACCGATGATGGCTGCGGAATGACCCCAGAAATTCAATCCAAGATTTTCGACCCGTTCTTCAGCACAAAATTCACGGGACGCGGGCTCGGGTTGGCAGCGGTGCTGGGAATTGTTCGCAGTCACCGCGGAGCTATCGTCGTTCGGAGCGAGCCCGGCCGAGGCAGTTCTTTTAAGTTATTCCTCCCCTCGGTCGATGGGGCTCCGGAGGGTCAAGAAGATCCCAGCCCCGTCGAGCCAAATCCTTCCTGGCGCGGTCACGGGACCATTCTACTGGCCGAAGACGAGCCGGGTGTGCGCGTCACAACCGCCGATCTGCTGCGGTCTTCGGGATTCAGTGTTGAAGTAGCTGAAAACGGGCGGACTGCGATCGACAAGTTCCGCATAAGCCCGGATCGCTATCGGGCGGTTCTGCTAGACTTTGCGATGCCGGAGGCTGATGGGGAAGAAGCGTTTCTTGAGATTCGGCAGATCCGCCCGCAAGCGGTGATATTCATCATGAGCGGCTACGGTCCGCAACAGGTATTATCACGATTCAAAGACAAAGCGTTGAATGGGTTTGTCCAAAAGCCATTTCAGTCCAAGGACCTGATCGCGGCGCTTAGAAGCGTCCTGGATGTCACAGAGGCACAGTCGATGGAATGAGAGTCGCGGCCACGGACTCGAGGCGCGGAAGAACACGGCGGTAGAAAGCAGCGATGAGGTCAATTGCCATTGGACCTGGGTCGGTTGTGACGGCAATGTCGAAGCGCCCTCAATGAAGACTCCAGTCCAGTCGGCACCGCTGACATCATCGCGGGAGAAGGTGGCGGTGGTCGCGCAAGCCCCAAGCCGACAGCAACTAAGACCGTCGACGTGAAGTTCGTGCTCGTTGACCTCGGAGCAAAGCAAGCGTCGTTTGCCGGCGATTTCAACAGCTGTTCGCGCACTGCAAGCCCCCTGAAACGAGATGAAGGCGGTCATTGGGAGACGACCGTCCCTTTTAGCGCCGGCCCGGTATGAAAACAAGTTCGTGGTCGGCGGAGAATGGATACCCGACCCGCTGGCCCGCGAGAATGTTTGGAACCACCACGGCACGCTCAATTCGGTGCTTGAGGTCCGGGCCTGATTATCGCGAGCGATTGCTGGCACACGACGATGGACCAGCCTCGGTAGGTTGCCCACCTTCAGCCCCGGTCAATAAATTGAAGTAGTTCGTCCGGGTCACCGATGGGCCTAGGATTTCCGTCATCATCGAGGAGGACAATCCCTCGCTCCACCCCTGCATAGTCTCCGTAGCCGGGCGAAAACTCCTCATTCTCGCCGTCGCTGACGAAAACGACGGTGGCATAGATGCCGTTGTGCTGGACCCGGTCGCCCGCATGAACCTCTTCGCCGCTCGTGTAATGTAGAAGGTCAGAGTCCATAACGTGTAGCAGCGTATCCTCCATGCTTTGGTTTGCAAGCGTGCGGTGCCGGTCCGACCACCCGTGACCATCGGCACGGCGGCAACTTGGCACACCGTCCGCCGATGTGCTGATGTGGGAGCACTCCGATTCATACAGACAGAGGACCGCGCCTGGGCTAATCTGCTGGCCTGACTCGGATTATGAACCAATTTTATGATGCACCACCACAAAGTCGACGACCGGACGGAATACCGCCAACAGGAGGCCCAGCGCATTAGTAACTCAGTGAGCCTCGCGGAGAGGTTCCCCGGATTGAAGTCTTTGAGCGTGGTGCTGGCTTGCTTTGACCCTAGAGGCGTCACCAAAAAGAGTGAATTCAAATACACGGTCAACCTCATTAACGCCAAGTCGGTGTTTCACTTCTTGTGTCCGAATACGACGTGCATCGGCGGCGATTTTGATTTGAGCGAGGAACTTGCAAAGGTCGTTGCCGAACGTGGCAAAACTGCAAGCGGTGAAGTGCTCTGCCAGGGCTGGCAAAGCAAGGCCACTGTCGGCGAGGTCCACTGCCACCATATCCTGCGCTACATACTGAGCCTCGGATACTGAAGACACCGGGCCCAGCAATTGGGCGCATCTGAGCCGGTTCGCCTTCATCCCGCCGGCGTTAACCGGTTACCAAGGGTTACCCAACATGCTGAACGGAACCGTGCAGGCTGACAGCGTCGCCGTCATCGCTCTTCAACTCGTAGAAAACAAGGGTAGAGAGGACGGTCAATCCGCCCAACACGAGGAACGCTTGATGGATGCCGTGAATCATTTCCGGTGCACTGGTGTGAAAGCGGTCGGGAATGAAGAACGCTGTGGCCAGCGACGCCGTCGCGACGCCGAAACTGATCGACATCTGCTGCATAGTGCTCGCAATGGTGCTGGCGCTGCTAGCCTGCTCGTCAGTGACGTCGGCATAAGCAAGCGTGTTCATGCTGGTATATTGCAGTGAGGTGAAGAATCCGAAGACAAACACTTGGGCAACGATGAGCCACGTCGGTGTGCCTGCTCCAATGGTCGCGAACAAGACAATGAGCAGACCGAGGATCACAGTGTTGGAAATCAATACGTTGCGGTACCCAAGGCGCCTGAGGATGCCTGGCATCGTCATCTTGAGGCTCATAGCCGCGACCGCCTGGGGCATCATGAGGAGACCGGATTGAATCGGCGTAAACCCCAGCCCCACCTGGTAGAGGAGCGGAAAAAGGAAGGGAATTCCGCCGATTCCCAGACGAGTGAGAAAGCTGCCGCTGACCGACGCGCGGAAGGTCCGAATGCGAAACAGGGTCAGACGGAGCAAAGGGAACTCCGTGCGGGTCGTCCGCACCCCATAAACTCCCAGAGAAACAGCAGAAATCACCAATAGCCCCAGAATGGGGCCTCCGCTCAGCGTGTGCTCACCAAACACTTCCAGCACATACGACAGAAGCGCGATGCCGCAGCCGAAGAGAATGAGTCCGATCGTATCGAGAGGATGGGAGTGCTCTGCGCGATAATCCGGGAGATGCCTCCAGACCAGATACAAACCGAGCAGCCCAATCGGCAGGTTGACGAAAAAGATGACTCGCCAATGAAAGTACCCAACGATAAGACCCCCGGCGATGGGCCCAAGCATAGGGCCAATCAGACCAGGTAGAGCAACAAAGCTCATGGCGCGGATGAGTTCTGATTTGGCGAAGGCGCGCACCATCGTAAGTCGGCCCACGGGCACCATCATCGCTCCACCGCAACCCTGCAGAATGCGACACGCGACCAGGACGTGGATGTTGCTCGAAATGCCACAGAGAAACGACCCCAAAGTGAAGAGGCCAATCGCGGACGAGAATACCCGGCGTGTGCCGAAACGATCGGCCATCCAACCGCTAATCGGAATAAACACCGCCAGGCTCAACGTGTAACTCGAAAGCACAGCCTTCATGCTCAACGGTGCGACGGCAAGCGCCTTGGCGATGGCAGGAACCGCCGTGTTCAGAACGGTCGTGTCGAGCGATTCCATGAAGAAGGCCACGGCGACGAGCCAAGGCAGCAATCGTTTCACGGATTTGCCGGGTGCCGCAGGAGGCGGGGAAACCACGCTGGAGTTTACCGGAATCATATTTGCGAGCCACCGCGTCGCAGGTTTGCCTGAAACTGGCTATGATACGAGCGGTTGACGGGCCGCTTGCTAATGCAGACCCACGCGTCGGCAGGGCGCAGGAGATGGGGGGGCCAAATCAAATCGAGCATGGCGGGACAACTCTGGCTTAGGCTATTGAAAAATCAACGTCTTCGCAGGATAGAGTTTTTCCACGATGACGCCCCTCCTGCCTGTCAAACGCTATTTCTTTGGCGACTTTTCCCCCTTAAGCTGGTTTTTCAAACAGTCCCAGTTCGCCAGTTCAGTGTTGACTCCTCGCATTATGGAAGCATACCGGACGTCTGGCGTCCTCGGCCTGGCGCTGCCCCGCGGTCGGTCACTCCGCGACCACGTTGAATGGGATGGCCGGGAGCGTCGCCTCAAATCCGCGCTGTGGGCGAAGGCCGTTTTTTTTCTCGGTCGTCCCTCCGGAAGGATGCTTAGGCACTACATTGCAAATTAGGTTTCCGCTGGTTCCGGCCTTGACCTTCGTAGCGTCCCATGTGACCACCATCTCCACACCGCCCGGAATCGGCGAGACGCTGTCCAACGAAATGCCATCGGGGGCGTTATGCAACTCGAGGTTGAAGCGCTCGCAGAAGTTCCCCGGCGTTCTAACGCGCACGTGTGCGCTGCCGCCTGGCGAGATTTTCAGTGGGACTACATCCAGGATTCTAAACGCATCACGCATCAAAGGCCGATCCTGGCCTGCCACCATGACGGCGAATTGAACGGCTGGCACTAGATGGCGGTAAATGAATGCCTGCATCATATCCTCAGCCGGTACGGCTTGGTGAGTAACCAGTCGCCCAGCAATTAGCGCGTGGCCTTCGATTGTGAGAGGCGTCGGAGCCCCGGTTGCCTCAGTAGGTGCTTTCAAAGTGAACTGAGCTTTGTCTTGTCCCTCCGAGATGCATGCGCCACTCATCGAAAAGCCTTGTGGTGCGTCTTTCAGCTCCAAATTGATGGCATTGGTGAATCCATCACGCCTCAGTGCGTACACAGTTACCCGAGCACTCATCCCCGTGCGCAAGCTGATGCTGGAAGGAATAATGCGTAGTGCGAAATCCGGCTGGAGTTCGCTGAGGCGAAGCCGGTAACCGAACTCCGGCCCACCTTTTCCTTGCGTGTCGGTCAGCTGAAGGAAATAGATTCCGTCGGCTGGCAATGTGACCGAGAGGTACGAATCCGCATGATGCGTGTTCAGACCGCTTCCTCGATCTTCAAAATCATCGTTGAAGGCGAGCTGCTTTCCCTCCGAACTGGTTAGCCTGATGCAGGAATCCAAGGGCGAATCGAGTCGGCGCGCAAACACTTCTGCCACAATCTTCTCACCGGAGCGGCCTTCAAACTCGAATACCTTGTTGTCTCCGGGGTAGCTGATTCGACCGTTAATGATCACGGGTAGCTCTACCGCTTGCGCGGTCGCAATTGACCTGATCGACTGGCTCTCAATACATTCCGGCAGATTCTCCACGTCGAACGACGGCGTGTTGAGAAAATTCCCGCCCAGCAAGGTAATCCCAGTTTCCACGTTGTCGTGCGACAGAGATTCCGTCGGCAGGTTCCATCCGGTAAGCCTTACGGAGGTCTTTTCACCCAGTCGACCGCCCAACGGAAAAACTCCGGTGACAAACGGCAATTCACCAATCGCCACGCGATAGACGAAATCTTCACGGCCGCGGAAAATGGAGTCGTGGATCTCGACCGTGTATTCCTCGTCACGCGGCACTTCGAAATGAATGACCGGGTCGGGCTTGAAACGGTAACGTTGCGCGCTGGCCAGCTCTTTCCCTTTGGAATCACGAAGCGTCAACGACAACTCGAACCAGCCCGGCACGGCGTCGGCGATGTAGGGGATCAGGTCCCTGGCCTTGGCTGCGATGATCAGCTGTTGGCCGTGCCTGGCGAAAAAGCGGTAACGGTCCACGCCTCCCGGCATGATTTGCCCGTTAACGATCGCGGGCAGCGAAATTCTTGATTCATATTTTGGCGTGCCGACCGACGCGGGCCGGCCGCCGATACGCTCCAGGAATTTGTCGACGTCGGGATTGGCCGGAACGGCTTTGCTTTTAGACACTTCTGGCAGCGTGTCCAAACAGAACCGGAGCGGGTTGGAAAGGGCATTGGGTGTTGCGAGGCGAATTTCCTGGTCGCCGGGAGTCGCGTTGGTGGCGATAGCGATGTTGATGGTCACCGTATCGGTCAGCGCCGGGTTGGCGGTGCGGTTTGGCGGATTATTGAGCAATTTGGCGCGAATTCTGTCGCGTTCTGTCGCATCCTCGGCCGTCCAGACATTCGTTCCGGATTCGCCGTTGCGTGCTTGAAATTTCAGCTGCAGCTCTTTCAATCGATCGCGCAACTCCTTGAATTCTTTCTGGCCCATCGGCCGGCTGCAATGGAGCACCGTCGCGCTGACACCAGGTCCGGTGACATATGCGTTGGAGACCATCATTAGAAACTGTCCGCCCACGGTGATCTGAAAGGTCGAGCCTATCTTCCCGCCGGCCGGATAGCTATAGGCCAGATGCGGAGCTCCCTGCGCAAAGCCCGTTCCGGCCAGCAAAAGAAAAAGCCCGACGACCGGGAAGATCTTCATACCGACATAATTTCCTTGAGCAGCCCTGCGGATTGGATGCCGTCCGTCGAGCTGGGCATGACAAACGTCGGCAATCCTTCGGGATTCGGCAGTTTCATCATCGGTTCTATGCCCATCTGCGCGTAAATGCTTCCGATGAGATCTACCGGATAAACCGGGCGTTCTTTAACCTCTTCTCCTCGCGCATCCGACGCGCCAACGACCCGGCCGCCTTTGAAACCGCCGCCGGCCAGCACCGCCGAAAAGACTTTGCCCCAGTGATTGCGCCCGCCATTCCACGGCGCTTCCCACTGTACCTTGGGCGTGCGGCCAAATTCACCGCCCCACCAAACGATCGTGCTGTCGAGCAGGCCGCGGTCGGACAAATCCTGGAGGAGTGTCGCCATGCCTTTGTCCATGTCCGGCAACTGTCGCCGCATTGTCTGAAAATTCTCCTTGTGCGTGTCCCAGCCGCCGTAATTGATCGTAATGTAGGGAATGCCGATTTCGACAAGCCGCCGCGCTACCAGGCACGATTGGCCAAACTTGCTGCGGCCGTACCGGTCGCGAAGCTCCGGTTTTTCTTGCGACAAATCAAACACCTTGGCTCCATCACCCAGAATCATGTCGTAAGCCAGGCTTTCCGCCTGCTCCACTGCCACGATTTGAGGATCCTGTGGTAGGGTCCTAGCCAGGGTGTCGAGTTGGTGCAGGAGTTCGCGACGGCTCTTCTGGCGCTGTTCGGTGATGCCGGGCGCCACCACGCCTTCGACTGCGAAGGGTGTTTGCGCCGGATTGCCGCCGGTTGCGAACGGTTTGAAGCGCGAACCCAAAAAGCCCGCCTCATCAAATCTCCCCTGCGGTTCCGTCACCACCACGTAGGGTGGAATTAATCCTTTGTAACCAGCATCGTAGCCTTTGGCCAGGGACACCACCGCGCCAACGCTAGGAAACACCAGCCGACCGCCCGGTTGCCGTCCGGTTTGGACGAGGTAAGACGCCGTCTCATGACCATTGTTGCCATGTGTCATGCTGCGGATGATCGAATACTTGTCGGCCTGTTTTGCCAGCAGCGGCAGTAGTTCGCCGATCCGGATGCCGGAGACATTCGTCTCAATCGGCGCCTTCATCGGCCCACAATAATCGTAGCCGGCGTCCGGCTTGGGATCGAAGATATCTGTGTGCGACGGTCCGCCCCACATCCAGATTTGGATGACCGCTTTGGCGGGCGCGTTGCGTGGCGCGCCAAACACCCTGAAAGATAAATGGTTTGCCAGCACTAGCCCGCTCGCCGCAAAGAGCGCGCGACGAATCGCCTCGCGCCGGGTGATCCGCGGGTGTTGCTTCTCAAAATCAAAATAGTTTGCGCTCATAAACCCGGGGGCTGCTTCAGTGCCGATAAAGGAATTCCGTGCTGTTCATCAACGCCCAGGCCAAGTCCACGGTGGCCTGGCGTTTTCCGATCCCGGATTGCAAATATTCGTCCGCTGTCTTGAGCTCCGCCGCAGTCGGAAAACGCGAGAGTATCCCAAGATACATCCCCGTGATGATTTCCCTCGGCGTGCGATTGGACGAAGTCTGAAACTGAATCATCCGGCTCTGCTCGATCTTGCGCTGCATCAGCGTGGAGTTAAGCAGCCACAGCTTTTGGGCGGCAGTAACCCGGTTGCTGCGCTCCGATTCCAATCCAGTGTCCCGCGGCGGTCGTCCGAACATTTCAAGAAACGGGCTCGTGATGCTGCCGTCCGGCAGTGCGATGGAACGCAGATTGTCGGGGATGAACGTGTAAGGTTCAGGGATTGCGCTCGAATACTTTTCGTTGGCACCAGTGATCTGGTCGAGCGCGTCAATCAATACCTCGGCGTCCAGCCGCCGCAGGGGATAAGCAGCAAATTCCGCCGTCGCCTCCGGGCTGGTCGCCTGTGGAATCGAAGCGAGCTGATACGTTTTGGAATTCAAGATCAGCCGGTACAACTTCTTGAAATCGTAGCCGGACGTTACAAACTCCGTCTGTAGATACGCGAGCAGCTCCGGATTGTTTGCGGCGTTGTCCGTCCGAAAGTCGTCCGGTTCCTGGACGATGCCGCGGCCCAGCAACCACGACCACGCTCGGTTGACGATGTTCCGCGCAAACTGCGGATCCTTTACCAGCCAGTCGGCAAACACCACACGCGGATCCTGGTCTGGCGAAAGCTCCGTGCTCGAGCCATCGGGTAGAATGGCTGAGCGCGGTGCGCCGTTCAACGCGCCCACGTTCGTGGAGGATCGGTTAAAAAAGATAATCTCCTCTTTCCACTCAGCAGTGGATTTGTAGCCAACATTCGCAAAAAAGACGGCCAGATTCGCGAGTTGATTGGAGGACCAGTGCTCAGTTCGCTCCCCGAGAAAGGTCAGTGCAACCGTCTGCGCGATGCCAGATGGCGTGCGGTTTTGCATCGCCCGGTAGAAATTCACCGGCGGGAATTCAAAGTTACTGCCACTGGCCGTCAATAGATCCCGCGCCAATTGGTTATAGGGTTTGTTGTTGCGGACTGCCTCGTACAACCAATGGTGGTACGCTTGGGCTGCGTTAGGCCAAAGGTTGATGGGAAACTCTGCTTTGATCCGTAACAGGTCTCCCCACTTGAGCGACAGGTAATCAGCAAACTCATCGCGCGACAGCAAACGGTCGATCAACTGGCGCCGTTTTTCGGGATTGCCATCGAGAATAAACCGTTGTGCCTCGGTGGCCGTGGGCAGGGTGCCATTCACATCCAGATGAACGCGTCGCACAAACACCGCGTCAGAACACAGGTGTGCTGCAGGGATGCTCAGTGCGCGAAGCCGCGTGGAGACCAACTCGTCAATCTGGCTTTGCGGCGCCGGAGCAATAGATGATTCATAAGGGGTGGACCCCGGTGCGTTGGCCGCGAACAGCCAAATCAGAAGCGTCAGCTGCGAGGAGGGCTTAAAGACACGATTCCGGATGTGCGGCCTGATCACTGGCATCGCCGTTGAGTTAGCGCTTGCGGCAGAAGTAAACATTCGCACCATAACCAATACCAATACTGACGCCGCCGCGGTGCAATCAGTTACAAGCTCCGCTTAATTAGAGCGTTTTTCTATTTAGCAAAGCAAACCTGGTGGGGTGATAGCTTTGTTGCGGGCTCTGCCCAGCTGGTAGTTTGCCTTGCGGCCATTGCGCGTTCGTACGATTTAGCGTTTCGACGCAAATCACTACTCGTCTCATTCGGGACACGAAAACGCTTACGTTTCAAATCTGGCAGCTTAAACGGTGCCGATTGCCTGGCCGGCCTTGCAACAGCTCCCTTCGCCAGCTGGACAATCTCGGCTCTGAATCCTGTGCCTATTTATCGTACAGGGACGGTCTTTCCTTGAACATTCAAGGGCCGGGACGCTCCGTGACTACCAGGATTGCAGGACGCGGTAGGTGGACTAGGTGTAGTTGGCCAAGACTCCACCAAATGGGCACAGGCAGGAACCTACCCTTGGCGAATTCGTAATTCCCTGCGCCAGAAACCGGTTCTGAGCGCATCTTGACGGGGTGCGACGGCTGTTTCAAACAGCATCAGAGTAGTGTTGAGTCCTCGCATTCTGTAAGCAGAACGCACGCCCGAGTGGCCTAGAACGCCGTTTCAACTTCGCTCGCGGAATTGCAGGGCGGCAAGGCGTCGGTAAACACCATCTCCCATGGCTTGGAGTTCCCCGTGTGTGCCGGATTCCACGACACAGCCGCCAGCGATGACAACGATTCGATCCGCGTGCCGCACGGTGGCGAGTCGGTGAGCGATGATAAACGAAGTGCGGCCTCGCATCAGAGCCTCCAGCGCATCCTGAATCAGGCGTTCGCTCTCGGAATCCAGGGAGCTGGTCGCCTCATCCAGGATGAGAATGGCTGAATTTTTCAAAATAGCTCGGGCGATGGCTACGCGTTGACGCTGGCCGCCCGATAGTTTGATGCCGCGGTCGCCTACCAGAGTGGAATAACCCTCCGGAAAAGCCTGGACGAATTCGTGCGCGTTGGCCTGTCGAGCAGCCGCTTCTATTTCTGCCGTGCTCGCGCCCGGTCTTCCGTAGGCGATGTTCTCCGCAATGCTCCCACCAAACAGCTGGACTTCCTGCGGTACTATGGACATTTGACCCCTCAGCTCGCTGAGCCGATAGTCGCGTGCGTCTCGGCCGTCGATCAACAGCCGCCCGGCCGACGGCTCGTACAGGCGCAGCAGCAGAGAGATAAGGGTGGACTTGCCGGCGCCGCTCGGGCCGACGAGAGCGATTCTTTGTCCTGAAGCCACTGCCAAATTGATTTCCTGAAGCACTTTGACTCCAGGACGCGAAGGATAGGTGAAGTGGACATCCTCGAATACCACATCACCTCTAAGCCGAGGCAGAGTGGACGGCGGCGTGGGGCCCAGGTGCGCCTCCACCTCGCCACTTTCCCGGAGCAGTTCCCGAACCCGCTGCGTGGCACCGATCGCCTTTTGCAACTGGCTGTATAGTTCCGCAAACTGGCCCATCGCGCCGGCGACAAAGGTCGTATAAAGACCGAAGCGCGTGAGGTCACCAAAAGTGATCTTTCCCTGCTGTAAAAGATGCGCGCCCGACCAGAGCACCAGGACGATGAACCCGAACAAGGCGAAAATGATGAAGGCAATGAATGCCGCGCGCAGCCGGGCACCACGTAACGTGGCGGTCAGGAATCTGCCCAAGCCCTCGTGATAGCGATTAAGTTCATAACCTTCATTGGAAAAGGCCTTCACATTCACGATGCCTTGTAAGGTTTCCTCGACGATCGTGGCCGTGTCGGCGAGCCGATCCTGCGCTTCCCGGTAAATCTTGCGCGTCTTGCGCCCGAACACCACAGCCACCACGACCACAATCGGCAGGCTCGCGAGCATGATGCCTGTCAATTGCAGCGAGGTGACCGCAATCAGAGCGATCCCACCGACCAGCAAGGTGGTCTGGCGCAGAAACTGTGGCAAGACGGTGATGAGCGTGTCTTCAATTTGAATCAGGTCGGCGGAAAGGCGGCTGGCCAGCTCGCCAACGCGGCGTTGAGCGAAAAACGTCATGGGGAGCGAGATTAATCTCGAGTAGGTAGCGCGACGCAAATCGACGAGGCTGCATTGGCCCACCGTGGCGAAGGATAGAGAATGAAAGTAGGAAAGCCCGGCCTGCAGCGCCAGGATGCCCATCAACAGGAGGGCTGTGCGGTCAGATCCGGCCATGCTGCCGCCACCTTGGGTCCGATGCATGGCCGTATCGATGATGGTCCCCGCAAGGTAGGGAAACGCCAAGCTGAGCAGGCTGCTGGTGAACATTGACACCAGGGCCGCGCTGAACCGAATCCGGTAAGGACGCAGATACTGGAAGAACTCCAGCGCCTGGCGGAGTGATTCCCGATCCAGCTTGGCCTTCGGGAGTTCGACCCCGGCTTGGTCATTACGTGAATAGCGCGCCATCGCACGATTGTAACGGCGGAGAATCCCGGCGCGAGCGGCAAACAGCGCACCGGAGAAGGGCATTCAATGGTGTTTCACAACGTCAAAAAGAGATTATCTGCTCCAAAACGCCGCGCCTGCCGACAAGGTTTGTTAAGTGGATTCGGATACCCGCCCCGAACAGATGTCGACCATTTGGCAATGGATGGCGAATCGGCCCAGATCGAGAAAACCCTTTCGACGGCCGATGGAGGGGCCAACCAGCACTCCCGTCTAAACCAAATTGACCACGTTGACTTAGCCGAAGGATGTTATGAGTTTGTTATGAGTTTTGGGCCATTTTCCCTGTGGAAAATGGCCTTTTTTTATCGTTTGAACCCTTCCTTTTTGACCAAGGGATGGCGCCTTAAGAAGGTATAAAGCGATTAAAAAGTGATACGCGGGTGATATACTTTTCCCTCTTTCGGGAAGTAAAGAAAGTCAAGAGCCGCTGCGTCCGAGGGGAACTTCTAGAGGCCAAACTCGTGAATGTGCATTTGCTGCCGGTTTTGTCAGCGGCCGGTGGCCTCCTTTTTGACTTGACGCCTGAAGCATTAATTATAGTATTTAGAAGATTGTGAAGCAATGCTTACATTGGCGGAGAAGTTTAAATACACCTGCCTGCCGCGTTGTTTTGGTGGCCTTGGTGTTTTCATTGGTTTCGGCGTCTGCAATCGAGGCGGCCAGCCAATTGATTAGCTGGGGCTCTACTAACTACGGCCTCGCCAATGTGCCGCCAGTCTCAAATGTGGCGCAGCTTTGTATTGGCGAGCAGCACGGGTTGCTGTTGACCACTGATGGAAAGGTCATGGCATGGGGTGGCGGTTTTGTGGGCCAGACCAACATTCCCAGTGATCTCGGCAAAGTGCTGGCTGTTTCAGCTGGTGCCAATCATAATTTGGCACTTTTGGCCGACGGTTCGGTGCGGGCTTGGGGTGACAACACCTACGGCCAGTGCGCCGTCCCGGATGGTTTGCGAGCGGTCGCTATTTCGGGGGGCGCCACTTTTAGTGCGGCCATCCGTACAGATGGTACCCCTGCGGTGTGGGGATTTACCGGTGTCAACCCACCTTTGCCCGCTGAATTCACGAATCTGGTCAAGATTGCCGCCGGTGACTTCCAAATCCTTGCTCAGCGGGGCGATGGCCAAGTTTTAAGCTGGGGCGGCGGTGTTCCGCCTGAGGCAACCAATGTTACGATGATTGCAGTTGGTTCCCTTCATAATTTGGTACTCCGTTCCGATGGGTCTGTGATTGCTTGGGGAAATGACAATCATGGTCAGGTTCAGGTTCCGCCGAACCTTGGCAAGGTCATCAGTATTGCCGCAGGCGGCTACCGCAGCATTGTTCTATTGTCTGATGGCACGGTTCAGGAATGGGGGGACACACAGTGGTTTACCCGGCCCGGGGGCGTCACGAATGTTACTTTGATCGCTGCCGGGCAAGTTTCGACCATAGTTTTGGGAGCGTTACTGCCTGCGGTCACCGCGCAACCGATTTCTCAATCGGTCTCAAGCGGCAATTCGCTACAGCTGCACGTTTCCGCATCTGGCACGCCGCCGCTTCGCTTTCAATGGCAACATGACGGAAGTGACATCCCTGCCGCTACCGATTCCACGTTCGTCACACCCGCATCCCAGCATACGGATGCGGGTATTTATCGGGTGATTGTGAGTAACGATATCGGCACGACGACCAGCACTAACGCAGTCGTCAGTGTGGTTGATACAAAACCGGCCGTCTCGGTTGCATCTCCAGCCGTCGCGATATTTCGTGGCGGCCGATTGGATCTGAACGGGAACTACACGGGGTCATTGCCAATGTCGTTCCAGTGGCAAAAGGACGGAGTGGCGATTCCTTTCGCTACGAACGCCAGCTTGAGCATCGATCCGGTTCCTGCCGACGGCGCCGGGAATTATTTAGTGGTGGTTACCAACGAATTCGGTTTCCAGAGGGGCCCTCCGATTGCCGTGGCGTTACTGCCCATCGGTTGGTGGGGCGCTCCCGTTACAGGCCCACGAAGCTTACCCCTTGCCTTAACCAACGCTGTGACGATCGCTGTTCGCGATTGGAACACCGCACCGACCGGGATTGGCCTCTTGGCCGATGGTCAATTGATTACCTGGGGTAGCTCTGCGGTCACGAGAGTTCCCCCAGGCGCAAGCAACACGGTTGCCGTTAGTGCGGGAGATGCATTTGTCATGGCTTTGGGATTCAGCGGGAAAGTAACCGTTTGGGGGTATAGCCAGGCGGGTCAGGCGAATGTTCCACCGAGTCTGTCGGGGGTCGTTGCCATCTCGGCTGGCTCGCAACACTGCTTGGCTCTCAAGGGCGATGGCACCGTTGTTGGCTGGGGCGACAACTGGTTTGGCCAGGCCCACCCTCCCGCTGGCCTTCGCAACGTTGTAGCTATTGCGGCTGGTTTCGCTCATAGCGTAGCACTTCGAAGCGACGGCACCGTCGTTTCTTGGGGGGTCAATATTTTCGGTGAGACGAATGTTCCTTCCGGTTTGAGCGGTGTGGTTATGATTGCTGCCGGCGGCGATCATACGCTTTGTCTCAAATCCGATGGTTCGGTCGTTGCCTTTGGCCAGAACTCCTTGCATCAGACGGAGGTCCCGTCTGGGTTAAGCAATGTCGTAGCTCTCTCGGCGTCCGACACCTACAGCATGGCTCTCTGCGGTGATGGATCCCTGGTTCTTTGGGGTTCTCCGGGGGTGGTAACCAACGTTCCCGGTGGACTGACTGGTTTGCAGGCCATTTATGCTGCCAACAACAATGCCTACGCTCTTTTGGGCGACGGGCAGCCGATCACTTTTGCCAAGGCCTTAGCTCCGGTGTGCAACCAGAGCGGCTTCTCGACATCATTTGACGGCGAACGCGGCAGTGCTTATCGCCTGGAATCTTCGGACCATCTGCCTGCTGATGCGTGGAAACTCAGCGTACCAGTCCCTAGCGATGGAACTAGGGCAACTATCATGGATTCATCGACGCTCGCCCCGTCCTGCTTCTACACCATCCGTCGCCTGCGATGAGGTCTCGCCATTAAGCCGCCCCGATCGTCACGTAAGCCCTTGTTCGCTTGCGTCTGTTCCGTGGCAGGTAATTTAGGCAAATTCTATTCTTGGGCGTAGGTACGGCCGACGATGGTTATTGGACTTATTCGCCAGGCCGTCGTTCACGCGGAGCAAATCCCACGTGGGTGCACTCATCATTTCTCAGATAATCCCCTGGAGCGGTAAATTACCTTCGACCAGCCGGAAGCGTATCGCCGTTGCTTTTGTAGGCTTTCGGAACGTAAATGTTCACCGTGCAAAGCCGAGTCGAGCCCGCATTTCGGATCTAGTGATTTTCTCCTCGCTCGATCAGAAGCAATGTTCCGGGAAGCAGCGACGACCTTCTTCCGTTCACGATGGCCACGCCTTTCCCGGACACCACGTAAAGCCATTGGTCTGCCCCCCGATGGTGGTTGTCGCTTCCGCCTTCGCTTTGCCCAGGCTCCAAAACCATTTCAGCAGCTTGCGAGCGTTTGTTTCCAATCGCCACGCGGAACCCTTCTCCAAACCTAAACGTTACTCTTTTCATCCCGTAGAATACCCCTTCCCAACAGGATCGCCTAGCACTCTACAGGAAGGTGAAAGAATGATCAGAAAGCGGAACCAAACGGGATGCTTAACCGTGACGCGCAAATAGACCCGCGGTCCGGGCCACTGACATTTTTGCGACCGATAGCGCCGTGCGCAAAGCTCGCGATCTTTATGGGTTGAAGCAGTGCCTTGAGGGAAGCCGGTGCAGATCGAAACGGACCTTACGTGCTTTGCCGACCACGCGATTTCGAGCGGATTGTTGAACCTTTAGATGGGGAAGATTCACCAGACGTGGATTTGTCGGCGCTCGTGGCATTCGCCTGAGAAGCACGCCCAGCGGCTAAGCTCATGAGAGCGAAGAGAGCAATCAGGGTTTTCATTTGGTTTGTTCTCGGTCAAGCTCATTCAGCCCCGTATCCGCGCTATAAGGAGAATTGCCCATGTGCTGCTGAAATCTTCCTCAGCGTCGGATCGAGTTCTCCAAGTGCCTTTACACCGTCAAAGCTTTCCACCGCGGCCGCCAAAATGTGTGAATAAGTTTGTGAATAACATTCACATTTTGTTCTTGCATTCACTGATGATTCGTGGGCCTTATACTTAAGCATGAGGCGTTTGACCAGAGACGCTGAAACGCGGAATACTTCTTGCTCAGGCCGTGGAAAACAAGGGGGAAATGGCCTTAGGGTTTTTCTCAGCTCAGCACAACGACACAGGAGTGGTTCTGCTGTTACTTCGTCTCCCGCTAAAAGCACTCCAGTGGCAGTTAGGACCATCACCAAAAAGGAAATGGGGCTGATGATATGAATACGAATACGCGAGAAAGAAGCGGCCGATTAACTCGAAATGCACGGGATCGAGCTGTGAACCCCGCCCAAAACCAGGACCGACAGAACTTGGAGACGTGCGAATCGGATTCCTTGGCGCCTGGCTCCCGCCGGGCCTATCCGTTTGGGCCACAGACCGGATTGAGTTCACTCCTCGTCCACCGGGAGCATTTATTGGAAGAGATCAATTCGCAGAAAAGGTGTTTGGAGCGGCTTAAAAAAGACATGGCGGACTGCAACGCGATGGCAAGTTCGACCTGCGAGCGATCTACCACCAATAAGGCGGCGCGTGGGATCGCACCACAGTTTGCCATCGACGTAACCATGGAGCAATTCCTCCTCCCTTGGTTAACTCAGCTTGAGAAAAGACTCGAAACAGTGAGCAGGGATATTGAAATCTTGGCGACGCAAAGCCGGCTCGAAACCCAGCCCGCTGAGGAGTCCGTGTTCGAACTGCTCCGCGCCGCAGGTTAATTCCGAGCGAGCACCTTCGCCTTTTCGCGAGAGCAACACCCCGAACCAACAGGGCCCGCCGCGGCGCACACCGCCTGGTCGGAGAAGCGGGCCATGGTGGAAAGCCATTGAGATCATCGGCGGGCTTAGCAACCCAGCTGGTCGTCCGCTACGGAAACGTCCAGGAAAGCCTTCTGAATTGCGGCCTGCCCAGAGGCCGGCAGGTTTTGCCATCCGGCTGAAGCGTAAAAGATTTCGCGCGCAACCATAAACTCAGTTTCGGATTCGATTCGGGTGGGCTCGTCCTTAACGTCGAGGATCAGGTTACGTCTCGTTAGGCTGTTGAGGGCGACATTGCACAAGGTCGCACGCAAGGCAGCCTCGTAGAGGAGCGTTAGTTCATTTCGATTCAGGACGGCGTCAAGACCCAATCTGGTGGAAACCTCTGCGAAACGGCTCTCAAATGAGTCCCGAGGCAGGCTGGCGAGCTGAGCGAGAAAGGTTTGACCGTCGTTTTTCATGATCCGTTAGTGTGTTTGGCGACTGGGTTGGAAATGGGGCGACCAGGCCGGGGTTAAGCCGCCGGATGCCAACCCGCATCCGCCCAGAGCGACCCGCTAACGGCCGCGTTGCCGATCATAAAGCAGATCGCATCGGCGATCTCTTCGGGCTGAATCAACCGGCGGAGTTGTGTTCTGGGAATGATATGTTGTTCAATGAATTCATTTCCCAGCGCGCGTACCATTGGGGTATCGGTATATCCCGGGTGGATGACGGCGCAACGGACCCCATGGAAGACTGCTTCCATCATTAAAGTCGCCGCCGCCCCTTCCAGTCCAGCTTTGGTTGCGGCATAGGCAATCTGGCCCTTGTTTCCGAGCGATGACACTGATCCGATGAACACAACCATCCCCTGCAGTTGCTCTGTGGGCTCCCAACGTTTGAGACCCTCCTGCGCGCGGCTTTCTGCAATCCCCGCGACCATTTCCAGCGCCCAATAGACCGGGGCTACCAGGTTAACTTCAAGAACCTGCCGGAACGTTTCAATCGGATACACGGTCACGCGATTGGTTTGCTTATCCAGTTTCACGGCCAGGCCATCCCGAGTAATCCCCGCAGCCGGGACGCAAATGTTGACCGTTCCACACTTCTCGGCCATCTCCTTGTAAACTTTGCGGCGAAAGGCGTTGTCGCTTACGTCGCCGCTGTAGCCGAACGCGGCAGCGTCCCCGGCTAGTTCGTTCACCTCCTTGGCCACCTCATGGACCGACTCGCTATGATCGACCAGGGCCATGCCTCCGGCCTTCCGTTTCGCCAACTCCATCGCCAATGCCCGACCGATGCCTCCTGCTGCGCCCGTGATTACCGCCACTGCGTCTTTAATGTTCATTCGTTGTCCTCTTGGTGGAAAAGTTAATGGCTCTAGCGTTTTGAAGATCTCGTTCGTGAACAACTCAACGCCAATGATTTTCAAAGCTTACCCTCGGTTTTGCTTGCAGTCCAGAAAAAATTGTGCAAACGCAATAACGCCGTTGTCGCATCTCTCATGTATTGAACGTACCTGGGCTGGCGGACCTTCGCTCTTTCTAACTCAGCCGATCTTGTCCTTTTACCCCTCCAAAGGCTCCGTCGGTCGGGCCGTGCGCGCACTGTTCGTGAGTTTTCTACTTGATTTATGCCAACGCACAATCCAGGGTTGAGAATGGCTGACGATACTGAGTCCGGGGTCAAGCGGCTGGAGGTTAAGAAATATCCCAACCGCAGATATTACGACGCCACGCACAGCCGCCACTTCACCCTGGAGGAAATCCGTTCGCTGATCCAACAGGGCTACGACCTCCGCGTTATCGATGCGAAAACCTCGGCCGACATTACCGCGCAGGTTTTGACGCAAATCATTCTTGAATTCGACACACCCAAGCTCGACTCCCTGCCCGTGCCTCTCCTCCTGCGGCTCATCCGCATGAATGATCAACTGATCAAAGATTTCATCGAGAAGTATTTTAACCAGGCCCTGAAATCATTTTTTGATTATCAGCAGCATCTCGAAGAGCAACTCCGGCGAACGCACGGCTTACCCCCTGCCTTTGCCTCTGTTTCAGCCTGGACCAGAGCTATGCTCGCACCGTTTGCTTCCGCCTTCACGCCTCAAAACTCTGACAACCCGCCGGGCTCACAGGAAACCGAGGCGTCCGGTGGTCAAAAGCAGGGCCAGGAGCTGAACGCACAGATCCGAGATCTTCAACAGCAGGTCGCCGAGTTGAAGCGCGCCCACTCCAAGCGCCGGGCCCGGACCAGACGCCGGAAAGGTTAGCGACCGGCGGATTAAAGGGTCCTTTCACCTCGGCCCCGTTGGAAAACTCTCCGTCCATTCCGACGCTTTTCTTTCCGACAACCCCCGCCTCAGCCGCCGGGTACATCAGCAACCGCTTGCGCGGGAGGTTCTTAATTGCGTTTCAAAAAAACTTGTGCAAATGCACAAGTTTTTGTTGACTTCTTCGGCGGTTTGCGGTCTACTGAGTCTTGGAATCGGCAGGGTCTGAATGAAGGAACTATATGAGTGCGACCAAGAGAGCAACAACTACCAAAGCGCCAAGCGCCATTGCCACTGCGCAGGTTGTGCAACTGCACACTAAGACCGGCGAGCCGCCGACGCACCGAAATCCGGCTGGAGAAACCGTTCCTGCGAGCTCGGATACGTTAGCATCGCTTCCCTTTGTTGAGAGCAAACGCGATGTGTCAGTCAACTTGAACAAACCAAGCAAGGAAAGGATAGGAGTTATGGCAGATAAAACAAAAGCGCCTGGATCGGAAATTTTCGATCAGGCTTTGAAAAACTATGAACAAACGCTTCGGACCGGACTACAACTGCAGGAAGAAGCGGGCCGTTGGTGGACGAATCTGGTAAATCAGGCCACTTCGACGCACGACTGGCAGAAGAAAGTCACCGGTCTGGCCGACGAACTGATCGCCCCGTCGCAAAAGAGGATGCAGGAATACCTGGGATTTCTCGAGCAAAGCAATCAAGCCAATGTTGAGCTCCTGAAAAAGGCCCTCGAAGCTGCGCAAAGCAGCGCGCCGTCAGAATCGCAGGCGAAGTGGGTTGATTTCTGGGAAGCTTCGCTCAAATCGTTACAAAGCAACGCTCAGGCAGTGACTCAGATCAACACCAAGATGATGGAGTCGTGGGTTGCTTTCGTCAAAAAAAACACTGCGGAGTTCGCTGAGCCGGCTGTTTTCAAGGCCTAACCCAAACTGCCTGGAAGAAGGTCTTCCGAAAGGACGAACTATGATGCAGGAAGTCTATCTGACCGGAGCCGTGCGGACCGCCATCGGTGGGTTCTGCGGCGTTTTCGAGTCCATGCCCGCCCCGGCGTTGGGGAGCGCTGCGGTCAGATCGGCTTTGGCGCGCTCCGAGGTGCCCGTTGACCAGGTTGACGAAGTGATCCTCGGCAACGTGATCAGTGCGGGCTTAGGTCAAAACGTCGCGCGCCAGGCCGCTATCGGCGCGGGGCTCAGCCCCACCATCGGAGCCACGACGGTGAGCAAGGTTTGCGGGTCGGGCCTCAAGGCAGTCATGCTGGCCGCGCAAGCGATCCAATGCCGCGATGCCTCCGCGATCGTCGCCGGCGGCACCGAAAACATGTCACGAGCGCCCTACCTGCTGGAGAAGGCGCGCACGGGCTACCGTTTGGGCAATGGTGAACTGATTGACTCGGTCATCAGGGACGGCTTGTGGGACGTTTATAATAACGTTCACATGGGCACCTGCGGGGACCGCTGCGCCGAGAAGTTCGGTTTCACGCGTCAGCAACAGGATGACTTCGCTGTGGAGAGCTTCAAGCGCGCCATTGATGCGTCCGCCAAGGGCATTTTTGCTCGGGAGATCGTGCCCGTTCAGGTTAAGGCCGGCCGCGAAGTCATCACCGTAGCAGAGGACGAGACGCCCAAAAAGTTCAACGAAGAGAAACTGCGCAAGCTTCGTCCCGCCTTTGGCGAACAGGGAACGATCTCCGCTGGCAACGCCTCAAGCATCAACGACGGTGCCGCTGCATTGCTTGTCGTGTCGGCGGAGAAGGTCAAGGCGCTTGGGCTCAAGCCTCAGGCCAAGGTTCTAGGTTATGTCACCTACTCACGCGAGCCTGAATGGTTTACTCTGGCACCCATTGGAGCGATTGCGAAGCTGTTGCACGTGCTTTCGCTCCGGGTTGGCGATGTCGACCTGTTTGAGATTAATGAGGCGTTCGCGGTGGTAGCGATGGCGACAATGAAAGAGTTGGCGATCCCACACCAAAGAACCAATGTCCACGGTGGGGCGGTGGCCCTCGGTCATCCGATCGGCGCCAGCGGGGCCAGGACGCTCGTGACCCTGCTGGACGCGCTCAAGCAACGTGGCGGACGGATCGGCGTGAACGCATTGTGCGTTGGCGGAGGCGAGGCTGTAGCCATGGCGGTGGAAGTTTGCTAACACAACAGAGACTGAGCTTGTGCCTCGGCCGAAATCGAGCACATTTCGAACGAGGTCACTTGGCGGCAGGATTGCATGAGTGATTCAACTGAACAAACTGCGGAGCAGGCGGCTGCGTTTCAGAAGATTTGGATGGAGTCCATGTCTAAGCTGATGCAGACCGCTTTCACCTTCACACCCGATTCTCCACCGCCTGAGGTTTTGCGCCAGATTCGCACTGGCATCTTCCAGGCTTTGGCAGAGTCGTGGCAGGAGTTTATGCGCTCGCCCCAGTTTTTGGAGGGGATGAAACAATGGATGGAGGGCGCGGTGGCCTTTCGCAGGACCACCAACGACTTCATGGCGAAAGTCCGTAACGAAATGCAGGCGCCATCACGGGAAGACATCGACAGCATCATGCTGAGTGTGCGCCACATGGAGACGCGGCTGCTCGACCGGCTCGAGCAACTAGCCGGCCAGGTGAGTGAATTGAATAGGAAGCTCGCGGAGCGGCAAAGCGAAACACCAACCAAACCGACAGTGAAGGCAGAGCCGGGGCACGCTTCCAAGGCCCCCAAGAAACGCTCTGCCCCAGGCAGCTAGCCCTAAGGCCTCATGAACAACGGCCGCACTCATAGCAACCCTTGGACCCAATACCAGCAAGCCGCGCTCGATGAGACCATGGCGGCAGCGGGTCGAATGTCTTTGCTGCCCACACTCTGGCAAAGAGCGCAGCGAGTCAGGAAGGGAGTCTCGCCGTTCGAGGTCGTTTATGAGGAGGACCGGCTCAAGCTTCTGCACTACGTGAGCGCTTCCAAACCGCGTTACCGGACTCCGGTGGTGTTCGTCTACGCGCTGGTCAACCGGCCCTATATCCTGGATTTGAAAAAGGGGCGCAGTGTGATAGCCAGTTTTGTCGATCGCGGCTTTGATACGTATCTGGTGGACTGGGGTGTGCCCACCTACGCGGACCGGCACCTCACCCTGGATGACTATATCAACGGCTACATGGTTAACGTCATGGATCACCTGCGCGAGCGCACTGGCGTCAACCAACTCAGCGTCCTGGGCTATTGCATGGGCGGGACCATGAGTGCCATGTTCACTGCGCTTTATCCGGAGCGGGTCAAAAACCTCATCCTGCTGGCGGCGCCGATCGATTTTGCGGCCAACGACGGTTTGCTCAACGTTTGGACGCGGCCCGAGAACTTCGATGTGGACAAGTTCGTCGACGCTTTCGGCAATTGTCCGGCGGAGTTTTTGCAGGCTACTTTCCTCCTCCTGCGGCCGGTAGGTAATCTGCTTGAAAAACCGATCAACTTCTTCGAACACATGCACCGGGAAGCTTACCTCGAAGATTTCCTGACGACCGAAACCTGGCTGAACGATAACATCCCCGTTCCCGGGGAGGTGTATCGCGAATTCGTCAAGTACCTGTACCAACAAAACCTGCTGACTCAAGGCCGGATGCCGGTCGGCAGGCACATTGTTCATCTGCAAAACATCACCTGCCCGGTCCTCAACATCATGGCCGGTAAGGACGACCTTGTGCCTTGCTCGCAAGGAATGGGCTTCAACGACCTGGTGGGTTCGAAAGATCGCCGGGCGATCCTCCTCAACGGGACCGGTCACATCGGTTTGGCTATCGGCGGCAAGGCTCAAAACGAAGTGTGGCCGCAAGCATGCAATTGGCTGGCGGAAAGAAGCGCCTAGCCAACTGCCGCCAAAGCTCGCTGGCGGTAATGGGCCTGCCCGCCGAGCCGAGCCGGAACCTAAGCCCGCTGCTCGGCGCCGCCAAGCCATCCCTAAGTTCGGCCCCCCATTTTGGACAGGGTAAGCCGTAGCGCTTACATATACATACCGCCGTTGACGCCCAGGACTTGCCCCGTGATATAGCTGGCATGCTGGCTGGCCAGGAACACGACCGCGTCCGCGATTTCCTCGGGTTTTCCGAGCCGGCCCATGGGGGTCATCGTTTTAACCTGCGCCAAAGCCGCCTCGGGCATGCCACTCACCATGTCGGTCTCGATGAATCCTGG
>DASRFK010000086.1:0-12055 GCA_035651635.1 Verrucomicrobiia bacterium
GCCTCAGATCACGGCCCCGCTTTTTGTTGTGACGGATCCCTCCCGGCTGTGGATCGTGATCGACGCCACCGAGGACGACCTGCCGCATCTTCAGCCCGGCCAAACCTTCGAATTCAATGCTCGGGCGTTCCCGAACCAGGTGTTCACCGGCCAGGTGGCGGTCGTTTCGGAGTTCATCGATCCCGCAACCAAAACCATCAAAGTGCGCGGCACGGTCGACAATTCGGCTCACCATCTCAAGGCGGAGATGTTTGTGAGCATCACTTTGCCCGACCCGCGCCAGGCCTTCGCGGCCAGCGTGCCGGAAAAGGCGGTGTTTCTCAAAGGGGATAAGCACTACGTGTTTGTGGAGGAGCAGCCGGGACAGTTTGCTCGTCGCGAGGTCACACTCGGTCCTGAACAACAAGGCCAAATCGCCATTGCTTCGGGCATTAGCGCCGGCCAGCGCGTGGTCACCGACGGGTGCGTTTTGCTTCAACAGATTCTGAAATGATCAAACGCATCGTTGGCTTCGCTCTCCATCAACCACTCTTCGTGGTGCTGATGGTCATCCTTTTCATCGGCGGCGGCTGGGCCGCCTTCCATAGCCTGCCCATTGAAGCGTTTCCCGACGTCTCCGACATCCAGGTCAACGTGATCACCCTGTACCCGGGCCGCGCGCCAGAGGAAGTCGAAAAGCAAGTCACCATGCCGATTGAGACGGTGCTGAACGGCTTGCCGCACATGGTTCGAATGTTTTCACACACGCAGTTTGGGCTGTCGTTCATCATGCTGACCTTTGACGACCATACGACCGACAACATTGCCCGACAGCAAGCTCTCGAACGTCTCGCCACGGCCGACCTGCCTCAGGGGATACAGCCGCAGCTAGCCCCCTTATCGACTGCCATCGGCGAGATCTTTCGTTACACCGTCCAGGGAGCGGGCTACTCGACGCGGGAGCTTCGAACGCTGGAAGATTGGGTGGTCGAACGCAGCTTGCGCGGCGTTCCCGGTGTGGCCGACGTCGTCCCGTATGGGGGCCTGGTCAAGACCTACGAGGTTAATCCAAACCTGGCGCGAATGCGCTATTACGGATTATCGCTGCAAACGCTCTACACCGCGCTCGGTCGCGGCAACGCCAATGTCGGCGGCAGCAAAGTCACTCAAGGCTCGCAACAATACCTCATCCGCGGCGTGGGCTTGCTCCGCGGCCCGGAGGACATCAAAAAGATCGTCCTTGGGGCGCACGACGGGGCTCCGATCTTCGTGAAGGACGTGGCGGAGGTGACTCTGGGCCACGTGCCGGTCGAAGGAATCATGGGCCAGGACGATCAAGACGACGTGGTATCGGGAATTGTCGTCATGCGTAAAGGCGAGAACCCATCCGAAGTGCTCACAGCTCTCAAAGCCCGAATCGAGCTCCTCAACAACTCCATCCTGCCTAAAGGTGTCAAACTGGTTTCGTATTACGATCGGACCTGGCTGATTAAGACCACCCTCCACACGGTATTTAAGAACCTTGCCGAGGGCGCCATCCTGGTGACGTTCGTTCTGTTGCTATTCCTGGGCAATTTGCGCGCCGCTGCCATCGTCGCACTGATGATTCCGTTGTCTCTCCTGGCGACCTTCATCGGCTTGTCCTGGCGCGGCATTCCGGCGAACCTGCTGTCGCTCGGGGCGATGGATTTCGGCATCATCGTCGATGGCGCGGTCATTGTCGTCGAGAACGTCTTTCGGCGATTGGGCGAGCTGAAAGACCCACACGATAAGCGACGATTCGCGACAGTCATCGAGCAGGCGACCGTCGAAGTGGGCCGGCCTACCTTCTTTTCCATGCTGATTATCATCGCGGCGCATATCCCGATTTTTACGCTGCAGCGGCACGAAGGCCGCATTTTTGCCCCGATGGCCTGGACCGTCACCAGCGCGCTGGTCGGTTCGCTGGTCTTCTCACTTACCCTGGTTCCCTTGCTCTGTTTGTTTTTGCTCCGCAAGAACATCCCGCACGGTGAAAACGCCCTGGTGCGGCTCATTAAAAAGCCGTACGTGTCCAGCTTGCGCTGGGCGCTCCAGCACCCCGTCATTGTAATCGTCACCGCCGTCTCAGGATTCGCGGTGAGCCTGGCCCTGGCCTCCAAACTTGGCACCGAATTCCTTCCGGAACTCAACGAAGGCACGATTTGGGTCAATGCCAACATGCCGCCGGGCATTTCGGTCGAGCAAGCCAGGGTCTATTGCCGCCGCATGCGAGAGATCCTGCGCAAAACACCCGAGGTGCGCTCGGTCATTTCCAAGGCCGGCCGGCCTGAGGATGGCACGGATCCAAAACCGATTAACATGGCCGAAATCTTCGTCGATTTGAAGCCGCCCTCAGAATGGAAACGTGGTCTTACCAAGGAGCAGGTGATTGAGGAAATGGATCGCAATCTCGACGCGCTGCCCGGAATTGAAACCAGCTTTTCTCAGCCTATTCGCGACAATGTCCTCGAGAGCATTTCCCAGATCGATGGCCAGGTCGTCTTGAAGGTCTTTGGAGATGATTCGGCTAAACTGCGGGCAAAGGCGCAGGAATTGCTCAACGCCATCGCCGATGTGCCAGGCGTCCAGACCGCTGCCATCGATCGCGCGGGGGAAGTTCCGCAGGCCATCATCGACATCGACCGCGAACGCGCGGCTCGGTACGGGCTCAATATTGGCGATGTGGAGGATATCATCGAGATCGGGCTGGCCGGCAAAGGGGCGACCGAATTGTGGGAAGGCGAAAAACATTTCAGCGTAGTGGTGCGGCTGCCGGAAGCCGAACGGAGCCTGGCCAACCTGAAAAAAGTGCTGGTCGATACGCCCGATGGCCTGCACATCCCGCTGGAACAAGTGGCTGATTTTCGCGAGTTCGGCGGCAGCATGAATATCAGCCGCGAAAACGGCACCCGCCTTTCCGCCATCAGCGTCTTCATTAAAGGCCGGGACATGGGCAGCGTCGTGGCAGACATGCAGCAGCGGGTCAGACAAGTTAGCCTGCCCCAGGGCTATTTGCTCACATGGAGCGGTGAATTTGAAAACCAGCAGCGCGCCATGCGACGCCTGGCGATCATCGTGCCGATTAGCACGTTCCTGATTTTTGTGCTGCTGTTCGATGCGTTTAAATCGGTCAAGAGCGCCTTGCTCATCTTGATCAACGTCCCTTTAGGGCTGATTGGTGGAATTCTAGCTCTGCTGCTAACTGGGATCCCATTGAGCGTTTCGGCCGCGATCGGCTTCATCGCTCTATTTGGCCAGGCTGTCCTGAATGGAGTCGTCATGGTCAGTTATTTCAACCAACTCCAGGACGAAGGCGTGGCTCCCTATGAGGCGGTATTACAGGGAGCATCGACCCGATTGCGCACGGTCCTAATGACGGCGTTGCTGGCCATGCTGGGATTATTGCCCATGGCTTTGTCTCACGGCATCGGTTCGGAGACACAACGGCCTTTGGCAATCGTAATTATCGGCGGGTTGGTGTCGGCCACCTTCCTGACTTTGATGGTGCTGCCAACGCTTTACCTGGTGATCGAGCGACGCGTGGGTGCAAAACCAGGCCTAGGCGCGGGGCCGTAGCAGGATCATTTGTTCCTGTTGCGTCCAGCCACACCCGCGGACTAATGTCAGTATAGTAGCGCAGCCGTCCTCGGCTGCGGGTGTTGGCACCGTCTCGGTGCCAAAGAGATCCTCGGGCGGCGGGACGCCTGCGCTACTGACACAAATGAAATCACCTGACAAACCGGGCTCGCTCACTTCAGGCTTCCACTTTCGCGGAGTGCTGCCGCACTTGAAACGTGAGGGCGGAACCTACTTCATCACCTTTCGCCTCGCCGGAACTCTCCCCAGTATGGTACTGCTCCAGTTCAGGCAGGAGCGTGAGAGGATCCTCCAGTCGGCGATCGCTGCTAACCGCCCGCTCACTTGGCACGAGCAGGAAGCACTCTTTCGCTGGTATTCCAGCAGGGTAGACAACTACCTCGATGAGGGCCGCGGGAAATGCTACTTGGGCCACAAGGCGTGCGCCGATCTGGTGGCCGGGGCCTTGTGCCATTTCGACCATCAGCGTTATCAACTCAGCGCTTGGGTAATAATGCCAAACCACGTTCACGCTGTCGTGCGACCGAATCCGCCCAACACGCTCAGCCAAATTCTACATTCGTGGAAATCCTACACTGGTCATGAGATACAAAATGTGCTGAACAAACGCGTTGCACCGTTTTGGCAGCAGGAGTCTTACGATCATTTGGCCCGGGATGACGATGATCTCCACCGATTGTGTCAGTACGTTATCTGGAACCCCGTGTCGGCGGGACTGTGCGCTCTACCACAGGATTGGCCGTGGAGCAGCGCACACGTAGCGCAGCCGTCCTCAGCTGCGGGTGTTGGCACCGTCTCGGTGCCAACAAGATCTTCGGGCGGCGGGACGCCGCCCTAACCCGCAGGCGAGGACGCCTGCGCTACCGTTCCTCCATTGGCCGCCTGCAACCGTTCCATGGCGGCCTGGATTGCCTGCAACGCTTTCAACATCTGCTCGCGCAACTCGGGCGATGGCGGGGCTTGGGGATCCGTCATCAGCGCACCCATCCGTTCCATGAGCGAAGGCGTGCGTTTCTGGAGACTGGAAATCTGTTTTTCCCACGCGAGCTTCTTTTTGGCGCATTCGAGCAAACCTGTAAGATAGGCCACATCCTCGCGGGTGTTACGCGGCCCCTGGTATTTCGCGTTCACCGCCTGTAATTCGTGATTGAGTGCCAGGATCGTCTTTTCACTGCGTTCAATATCCCTGGCGATCGCATTGAGCTCGGCTATCGCCTGACGCTGCAGCGCGATATGCTTCTCCTCGTGTTTGAGTTGTTTCAGCGACGACATGGAACGCGTTATTCTCCGGCCTTGAATTCAGTCCAGGGTTGGCTGGGCCGGCTTTTGAGAATGTTCGCCATCCAATCAAACTGCGGATGGGCCGATAAATATTCCTGGGCATCAAAAGCCCGACCGCAAGCCGAGCCCCAGCGCGCGGCGAAACTCATCGCCTTAGCCATCCTGGCATCGACCACCTTGCCGTCCACCGTACCCGAGCAACCATAAGGGACCCCAGGCCAACTGCCGGCCGGCTGATCCTGCAGTTCGTAATGGCCGCACAACGTTCGCCCGCTCGGGTCTTTCTTATGCGTGTAGGTGTCGAGGTGGTCGGCCTCAAATTCCTTGGCCAAACCCGAATCGATCTTGCCCGCATACTGCTTCATCAATTGCTTCCAACGCACGCGCCGAGCCACGCTGGAAGAGCGAATATCCGTCTCTTTCGTATCCGTTTCAAAGCGCAAGAGCTTGAGATCTTCCGCCACGTTGGATCCGCTGAAATAGCCGTCCCGCTTTTTCTCAAAGGCAACTTGTTTGAGCCCAAGTTCGAGCCGGGCAATTTCGTGAGTGTTAATATCACCGAGCAACCAGGCGTTGGCGTAACCGCCGTTGTTGCCCTTGCGCATGACGGCGCACCAATCATCAATGTTGGCCGCATCCTGGGTCGCGCGTCGCATGCGCGCAAATTCCGGCACGGTATTTGTGTCAAACCCCTCAAAACCACCAATCGTCGTTTCCGATCCGACCAACCCGGCGTCGGTAATGAAAAAATCCTGGCCGCTATGGATCCAGCCCGGTTCGGTCTGCCAGAGTATCCGGTGCCCATGGGTCGGCTGAATATCTTCAATGATATTCGGCAGAACATCGTTGTAGTCCATCATCGTATTGTGCCCAAGCACGACGTTGCCATCTCGCGTCATGCTTCCCGTCGCGATGAACGAGCTGCACGATTCTCGCACTGCCGGGGCCGGCTCGTCTTTGATTTTCTTCAACTCGGTGGGCCACCAATAGCCCGTCAACTCGATGATCCCGTTATATGCGATCAAATCGTCCCGGGTTACCGTATGCCCGGCCGCCGTCATCCCGTCGGCGATTCCCTGCAATTCTTCGAGGTTTTCGGCGTCCATGTGAGGCACAAACATTTTTGAAGCGCGCTCGACCAGCCAGGGCCAACTCATCGCCGTGCCATACTCCCAGCAGACCTTCGAAACTCGCAGCCCCTCCGCAATTTCCGGTGCCAGCAGGTAGCCGTGCTGAAAGCCACGCTCCTTCGCTTCGCCTTCAATGTGGAGATAAATCCAGCCATGTCGTTCGAACCGATGGCCTTTGGAAATGCAATGCTGCTGATCGGTGGTCAGCGGCCCGGCCATCCCGAGATGGCCGACTCCCATGAAGCCCAAAAGCACTATGCGCCAAAGCCGGGTGCAGATCATGGACTCAATAAAGCAGGGAGTGCTTCCGGTGGCAAGGCCGCTCGGAAGAAACCCCAGGGCTGCAGGGCTGGGGCTCCCAAGTCCCGGCTTCAGCCCAACAATGCAGCTGAAAACCACCGATAAATACCGATGCGCACGGAGCAGACAGGGGCAGAAGATATCTCATGGAAGGCTGCTCCGTTCACCTGAACGGTGATGCGAGCTCAGTCAGCCGAGTTGATGCCAATCCGCTTATTTTATCAGTGTTCATCCGTGTCCATCCGTGGTTGAACTGCATCGTTACGGCGTTCCGGGCCGGCGCAAACTTACCGTCCAAAGGTTTGTTTTGCCAGTCGTGCACTTTCGTTCGCTTCAAGGGGGACCAGAAGCCCGTGGTCATCGACACGGTATCCGGCCAAAAGAGCAGCTTGGGCGGTGGCACGCTCACGCGAAATTGGCTCCGACAGGAATGGGCGGCAAATCACTGTTTTGCCGTCTTCGACAGTAATGATCCAGCGCGCATCCGGGCTAAACCCGCAGAAAGTGATCGGGCCAAGACTGGCCAGCGGCGGCGTCATGGCCTCGCCGGTCGCGCTATCCCACACCTGCAAAGTTCCTTCGCTGCTGGTCGTGATCAGCCAATGGTTATCGCCGGAAAAGGTGGCGTTGCGCAACCCCGGCCTGGGCCTGAAGGGCGGGGTCATCGGGCGCCCCGCCATGGTGTCCCAGACCATCGCATCATAATTGGCGCCACTGGTGAAAACCCGCCGTTGATCCGGGCTGAATTCAGCGAAGCTGATCCCACCATCGCCGTGAAGGGGCGGAGAAAGCGCCGCGCCGTTGGACGGATTCCACCAGCGCATCACGCGATCCTCACTCGAGGCGAGAAATTTCCTGCCCTGACTGTCGAAACCGACGTGCCAGATTCGGTCACTGTGCTGGACACGGGCGACGATGCTACAGCTTGAGTCGTCCAGCCGAAACAGCAGTACTTCACGTCCACCCGCCGCTGCCAGTGTTCGGCCGTCAGGGCTAAAAGCCACTTGCGCAGGGATCCCCGCCTGGGGTAAGGGCAAAACCTGGGTCAGACCACGCTTCCAATCCCACAGCAAGGCTGACCCGTCATCGAGGCACAGAACGGCCTTTGGCTGAGAAGGGCCAGGCACAATCTGGTGAGCCGCCTGGATCGAAGTGGCCAGCCTGCTAATCAGGTTACCATTGTCCGCCGACAACACATCGAGTGAGCCATCCTTCGCAACGGCCAGAACAACGCCACCGTCCGAGGTTAGCGCGGCAGCGCTGGGGGCTGGAACGATGGCCAGCACAGAATCGGGTGCCGAGGCGCCAGCCCTCAACGGCCACTTCCTCAACTTGCCCTCCTGATCGACCGTGAAAACGCGCTGGCTGTCCGGAGTCACGAGCAAATGCATCACGTTGTGTGGATGCACGAAGATCGCCCCGTCTTGGTTTCCTTGAGAAGCCGTCCAGCGCCGCACTGTTCCGTCGGCGCTGGCGGTAAGCCAGCCGCCGCCTTGCTTGAGGAAAAAAGCGCTGTAGACTTCGCCGCTGTGTTTTATGACCGGGATCTGCGGATGCCCCGTCTCGCTGTCATAAACCAGCGCGGTGCGCGATTCTCCTGCTAAAATAAAGCGAGCTCCCTCGGGATCAAAACCGGCGGAGCGCAACATGCCGGAGGATTGAATCACTGGCCCGACCGGTTCGCCCGTGTGCGCGTCCAGCAGACGGGCGGACCAATCGGAAGTGACGAGCAAACGGCGGCCGTCGCGACTGACGCTAAGGCGAACGACAGCCCGATCAAGCGATTGCCGCCAGCCAGCCTTCCGGCCTGGTTCAACTGTCCACAGGCAAATCCGTCCCGACGCAGTTCCCGTTACGATTGCTTCGCCTGCGGGAGTAAACTGAGCCGCATTGATAGACTCGGATTCCCTGAGAGGTTCGCCAACCATTTTTCCGGTTGCGATGTCCCAGAGGCAAACATAAGCAGGCGCATTTTTTGCCGCTCCCAGGGTCAGCAATCGCTGGCCATCGCGGCTGAAAGCCAGCATTGAGATTGGCGCCCCGTGAGAGAAGACCGCCCCGGTTTCGCTTCCATCAGCCGCGTTCCAGAGCCTGGCCAAGCCATCCTCCCCGGCGGTAGCAAGCCAGCGGCCGTCCGGACTAAAGATAATTGCGCCTACCTGTTTGCCATGAAGAATTGGCCGGCCGAGAAGGGAGCCGGTTCGCGCATCCCAGAGCCGCGCGGCACCCTCGCCCCGGCTCAGGGTCGCCACTCGGGCTGAATCCGGACTGAAGATACCCAGGAAGGGTTGGCCGCCATGCACCATCTCTGGCGTCAAGGGTTGATCGGTTTGCGGATCCCAGATGCGGGCCGTGGTGCCTTGCTCACACAACAGAACGCGGCGCGCATCCGCGTCGAAAAAAGCATAGCGCGCTGGCTGCGAGTGCGTATAGAGAGCAGTCAACTGCGGACACCATTCCAAAGTGTTGGCGAGGCGCAACCGATGCGCCGCTTCCCGATCGCCCAGAGCCTTCTCGAGATCCAGCGCCTTGGCAAACCAGGGCAAGGCTCCCAGCCAATCATTCTGTTCGAGTCGCTCCTGTCCGTTTTTTACGTAAACGTGGGCCAGTTGCGAGGCCGCCATTCGATTGAACCGATGGCTCTGGTACCAGCCAATCCCAACAATGAGCGCGACCAGCATGGCCGCCGCTCCCAACCTTCGCCCGCGTCGCACCGTACGCTCCAGCGTTCGCAGGCGCCGAACCGATTTTTGAGCGCGGACCAGTTCGAGATCGCTCTTCAACTCAGCGGCCGAGCCGTACCGCATCGAGACGTCCGGGTCGCAGGCTTTGAGCAGGATTTCGTTGAACTCGCCCAATTCCGCCCGGTCCGGCAAGGTTTCGAGGTCTTCAGGCAAGGACGGGAACTCCAGCCGATCACGCCCAGTGCAGGTCTCGTACAGCACCTTGCCCAGGGCAAAGATATCCGCCTGGGCCGTGCCGGGCCCTTCCCGCGGAACGAAACCTTCCGTGCCGACGAACGATTGCGTGGCATCGCTGGCCGTAATGAGGCCAATGTCCGCAAGTTTAGGCCGTCCATTTACAAAAATGATGTTCGAGGGCTTGATATCGCGATGAACAAGCCCATGGGCGTGCAGATGCGCCAGGCCATCGGTCAGAGCGATTGCGATGGGCAAGGCGTCGCTGACCACAAGCCGGTGGCGAACGGCCAGAACCTGTTTGAGCGTCTTGGGAAGGTACCTTTCAGGAATTAAAGCAGCGAGGGGCAGCTCATCGGCGCTGGCATCATCGGCCAACTCCATGATGTAGTAAAAATAACCGGCGCTGTCGTTGCGCCCGACGTGCAGGATGTCAACCTGGCTGTCGTTTGCGCGTGAAACAGGCTCGAAGCTTTTGATCCCCACAAACTCCCGCTCGAACGGGCGCTCGTCCTCGAACTGGTGCCGGTAGATGATCTTAACCGCGCGATAAACGCCGGTGACACTGCGCGCCAGCCAAACCTCGCCGTAGCTGCCGCGCCCAATTGGCCGGAGCAACTCGTAATCCGGAATGCTTGGCGGAGGCCGGTCCACGCGGGAAAAGGATATTTAAAAACGATTAGAGGCGATAGCAAGAAAGCCAGGATTTCAGAGGCTCCGGAGCCCCGCGAGGGGCGGCAAGACAATAGGCAGGACCAGGCCGCCGAGGCCGCCGCCCTGGGTGAACCGCCATCTACCACGGCGGTTTCGCCGCGAAGACCATTATTAAAACAGTCTCTAAAGCAAGAAAAGCAAGAGTGCGCCCTTGAGGCTTTTGAACTGAACATGCTATTGTGTCCTAAACATCCAGCAACTTAGCCGTAAGCATGCAGTTGAAAACCACGGATGCCGAGGCAACAAAATCACCCGGTTCGGCATCTGCACTGTTCACCCGGCGGGGGGGCCGAGATCGATGGTGCGGGTCGTACGCTTCAGTGCGTCCCCATCAGTGTTTATCCGTGTCCATCCGTGGTCTCAATTGCATCGTTCCGGCTTAGAGCATATGAGCAACGCAAAAACCTTCCCCTATGCCACGCACCTCAACGTCCTGTATCCCGCCCTCGAAATCGTCGATGCGCCAGCCCTGATCGCCGCTTGTACCGACCAGTGGTACAACCAAACCCTGTGCCGGGTAAACGATTCGGTCGTGAGACTGGGCGTCATGCAAGGCGAGTATCACTGGCATAAACACGATCACGATGACGAGTTTTTCTTCGTCATCGAAGGCCGTTTCATCATCGATCTGGAGGGCCGCAGTGTGGAGTTGGCGCCCCGCCAGGGCTTTGTCGTTCCCCGAGGTGTAATGCATCGCACGCGGGCGCCGGAGCGCACTGTAATCCTCATGGTTGAAAACGCTGGAATTGTTCCAACCGGCGACGCCTGAATGGCTCGGATTTGTGACCCCTTGTGACCTTTTTGTGACCTTTTCAGAGTAAAAATCCCTCGGTAAAACCGGCTTGTGACGGATGTGACGATTCGTAGCCCTACACTTACCCCCACCCGCCCCATTCCGACAATTTGCAATTTGCAATCGCAGAATCGGCAATTTTCAATTCGACGTGCGCTTGCCCTTTGCCGGCTTAAAGAAAATACTCGACCCATGACTCGCCGAACCTTCCTTCAATCTTCGATCCTCGCCGGCGCGGCTCTGGCTGCCCTGCCCCGCGCCACACTCCTGGCCGCCCAAAAAACCGAGTGGCCGATCGGTTGTTTCAACCGCGCCTGGACCAATTGGAGTTACGATGATGCTCTGGATGGCATCGCCGCCGCCGGTTACAAGGTAACTGGTTTGCTCTCCGGCCATCGCGGCGAACACTTCACTTCCTCGGCGGCAACTCCGGAGTACCTCGACGGTTTGAAAAAGCGGATTACTCAGCGCGGACTGACGGTCAACATGACGGCGATTCGTTTTCGGCCGGAGGCGGAATTGGCGGACAACATTGTCGACCTTCGCAAGCAAATTGAAAACGCCGCCCGGCTGGAACTTCAATTCATGCTCACGTTCGGCGTGGATCAGCCGCGTCATTACGACGATTTTTACCGCCTCATGGCCGACGCAGCCGCGCAGGCGGAAAAGCGCAATCTCCGTATCGTGCTCAAGCCGCATGGCGGCGGCAGTGGCGCCTCGGAGGAAATCCTGCGTTGCCTGCAAAAGGTATCCCACCCGAATTTCCACATCTGGTATGATGCCGGCAATATCATTTATTATACTGGCAAAGACCCGGTGGCCGAACTCGAGCCCATCGCCAAATATGTCACCGGTTTTTGCGCCAAAGATTGTCCCGAGCCCAAGGGAGAAGTCATGTCGCAATTCGGCACGGGCAAAGTGGATTTCAAAGCCGTATTCACGCGATTGAAAGCGGCCGGATTCAACGGCCCGATTATGGTCGAGGGAGTGAAAGTCGGTGCGACTGCTGACGAGACCACCGCCAATGCCCGCGCCAACCGCGAGTTCTTGGAGAAGGTGCTTGCCTCAATCTGAGGACAGCACGCCATTACGACAGGATAATCAGTCCGATCCGGGCAAAGATCCAGAACCCGAAAACCCAAAAGCCGGCTTCCATCACAGCAACCTTGGCCAGGCGCGCCAACCCGATGGCCAGGACCCCCGCCGCCCAGAGGTGGAACACGTTGAACACACTTGCCACCGCCAACAACGGGCTATCCGAAGGGAGGTTCGAGCAAAGCAATGACAGCGCCGGCCGTGCTAAAGGGTTGCCGACCGCCAAC
>DASRFK010000087.1:0-14145 GCA_035651635.1 Verrucomicrobiia bacterium
CTACCTTTTTGACGAGCGCGGCGAGTTTTATGTAAAAGACAAAGGCGAGCTCAAGACCTACTTCTTGAAGGGACGCAACCCGATTTGGTCGAAGCAACCCATGCGCCAGCTCGTACCGACGCTCATGCCGTCAGGAAACCCAAAGGTCCAAGAAACTCAGCCCGGACTCCGCTTTGAAGTGCAACCCACTGACACCCTGAACAGTTCCGTGAAATAACCCCGCTGATTCCTAAACCATCACATGCCTCGGAGCAACTCAACGAAATGGTGGACACCCCGGAACAAGCGAGTCCTGGCCTGGACCTGCGGCGTCCTGCTGGGCTACACGATTTGCGGGTTCTTCATTTTTCCGGTGATCGCCCGGGCGGTAGCCGTTAGAGAGTTGTCGAAGTTCCTCGCACGTCCAGTCACGATTCGTAAGTTCCAACTGAATCCGTGCACGCTCTCCGCCTCGATCCGCGGGATATTGATAAAAGATAAGGACGCTCTGCCGCTGGCTTCATGCGAGGAGGCATCCTTTAATTTTCGCCTTACCTCTGTCTTCACCCATGCCTGGGTCTTCAACGAGATCAGCTTGTCAGGGCTTTTTCTGCGGGTGCAGGTCAACCAGGATTACACGCTGAATATTTCCGACATCCTCGCGAAGCTTTCCGTGGGTGATCGCCTGGAATCGTCCCCTTTGACCAAACCAAGTTCCTGGCGCATCACCCGGCTGCGCGTCATCGACGGAAAGCTTTCTTTCACGGATCTGACTACACGCCGGCCATTCAAAAGAACCGTCGGACGCCTGGAGCTCACCGCCACGAATTTTCAAACAGACCCGGGCCACAAAAACGCCTTTGCGCTCTCCGGCATTTCCGATGCCGGAGAGCAATTCTCGTGGAGTGGTTCGTTTGATCTGTCACCGTTGCGGTCCGAGGGGCAGGTCGCCCTGAGCGGGTTTGCTCTCACTGGCTACGCCCCGCTTTACGAGGATCTATTCCGCTTCCAAATCAAAGATGGTGTGGCGAGCCTTCATTCGAGCTATCGCTATGAAGGGAGCGCCGCGACCAATCTGATGAGCCTCACAAATACGTCCTTTGAGCTCAAGTCGCTCGAAATGGTGGAAAAGGACACCGGCCGGCCTGTGATGGAAGTATCCGACTTTGCCGTGACCGGGGCCAGTGCGGACGCCTTAGCCCGCCAGTCCGAGGCCGACATGGTGGCGGTAACCGGCGGGCGGCTTTTTCTGCGCCGGAACAAGGACGCTTCGGTCAATGCCATGGAATTATTGAAACCTGCCGACTCGGCGCCACCTGCGCCCGGCGGGATTCTTCTGCTATTGCGTGCGATGACCAACCTGGTGGCCCTGCTGCTAAACACGACCAATCTGGCAAACGGCGCCATCCGCGAGCTCAACTTCACCAACTGCACGGTGCATCTGGAAGACTTAGTGAATCCACAACCGGTTCGGCTCGACCTCGAGGACATCGCGGTTCAGGCCAAGAACATCTCCAACCGGACCGGCACAAACATGACCGCCCAGGTTTCATTGCGCTGGAACACCAATGGCTCTGTCCGGGCGGGGCTCAAAGCGGGACTGGCCCCTCCGAACGTGGAGGCAACGTTGTCACTTGATAAATTGAATCTCCTGCCCCTCGCCCCGTACCTCGAACCGTACCTGGAGGCTTTCGTCCTGGGCAGCAAGGTCGGCCTGAAAGGCATGGTGCGATTGCGCAGCACTGGCGAGGCATTACCGGAAGTCAGCTTCCAGGGTGACGCGTGGCTGGACGGATTTTCCCTTGCCGAAGGCACAGCGGCTGAAAGCTTGGTTCAATGGGAATCGTTGCGGCTCTCCGGCATTGACGCCAACCTCAATCCGCCGGTGGTTTGCGTCACGAACGCGAGATTGACCGATGTGTATGCCCGGCTCGTCATTGAAACGAACCGCACCCTCAACCTCCTTAGCGCCTTGCCCCGGAATGGCGCTAACGTGGCGGCAAGTCCGTTCTCGACCAATGTCGCGCCGTCGCTGCGGCCGAGGATTTCGTTAGGTTCTTTGGTGCTCTCCAATGCCAACATCCATTTCATCGATCGTTCACTCCGGCCCAATGTGAGCATCACCCTGACGCAGCTTAAGGGCACCATCTCCCGGCTCTCCTCCGAGGAGCTACAACCGGCCGAGGTCCGACTCGAAGGCCTGGTCGATAGAACCGCTCGAGCTGAGATTACTGGAGAGATGAATCCCTGGAGTTCAAAACAACCTTTGGATTTGAAACTCTCACTCCAGGGCATGGACCTGCTGCCGGGAGACCCGTATTCCAGCAAGTACCTTGGCTACCGTTTGGTCAAAGGCAACTTGAGCGCTCGGCTCGCCTATCAGATCAGCGCAGGAAAACTCAAATCGGAGAACCGCCTCACGCTCGAGCAACTGACTCTCGGTGAAAAAGTGGAGAGTGCCGACGCCACGAGCCTGCCGGTGAGGTTGGCAATCGCTCTCCTCAAGGACCGGGATGGCAGGATTGTATTGGAGGTGCCCATGAGTGGCAGCCTGGACGATCCACAGTTCAATGTCGGACGAATGGTTTATCACGCTCTGGAGACTGTGCTGGTCAGAATTGCCGCCTCGCCCTTTGCTGTGCTTGGCGCGCTGTTTGGAGGCAAAGGCGACGAATTGAGCTTCCTGGAGTTTCCGTCGGGCTCAACGAATCTTACGCCAGCCGCGATTGCAAAGCTGGATATACTGACCAAAGGTCTCGAGGCACGCCCGGAATTAAGATTGGAGATCGAGGGGAGCGCTGACCCGGTGGCCGACCTGGCGGCCTTGCGCATCGAGAAATTGAACCCCATTTCCGTGCCAAACCACAGTGCGCTCCGGTTCACCAACCGGGTTAATGGCACCGTCACAGCCGGAACGAGTTTCCGGAAAGCGCCCTCGATTGAAAGAGGCGCCACTGCCCTCAGGAGTCCGCAGGCCCATTGGCCTTCTATCAGGCTTCAATCCGCATCCAGTGAAACCGGGCTCGACTCGCATCCCGCAAAACCTTTTGCCGACGATAAAGGCGCAACAGCTCTGATGCGGATTTTCGCGCCGCAGGGGGCCGCCGAAGATCCCGATTCCCGGCCGCAGCTTTTGGAGCCAGAGGAGCTTCCCGCACTTGCGAGCGAGCGAGCTGAGAATGCGAAGGCCTATCTTATTCAAACCGGAAAAATTCAACCGGAAAGAATCAGCCAGTCGGCACGCGGCCAAAGTTCCAAAGGCAGCCGCGTTTATCTATGGCTGCAATGAACGAGCGAGTACCGCTCGTTTCCGTTCGCCAGATACGTTTTCATTCGATGGATCATGGACCCAGAGCTGCAGGGGTGTGCTGTTTGAGCCACGCCGCCTGCGCAAATTGCCCGACGAGCGAAAATGCGACGGGCGATTTGCACGACAGAATGGGGGCTACTGGCAGGCCGTCTCGCGGTGTGGCAAATGTCAAGTGACTAAAACGGAACAGCTTGAGGCCGGGTCAATAAGAACGGCGTTCTATCTGCTGAGTCTATTCCTACGCTTTAATCGGTATGACGAAAGTGTCTGTCAAATTGTGGGTCTTAATCACCGGCTTTGCCTGGTTGCCGTTTTCGCTCGGTCTCACGGGTTGCGCCGGTGATCGCAATGAAAGTTCCAGCCTCCTGAGGCAGGAGGATCACACCGCAGAGCGTAGCCGACCCGAAGTCACGGAGCAAAGTATCGAAGACAGTCGCACGGCGGAGCGTGCTCGGGAAGCGCTGGCGGCAGGCGCTGATTACAGATATGACGGAGTAAAGGTCACCGTCTGCAATGGCATCGTCCAGTTAAACGGCTTTGTCATCTCGAGCGCTCAGAGGACCCGTGCCAGCGCGATCACGAGGAAAGTCACCGGCGTGAGAAGGGTCGAAAACAACCTCGCGGTCAAGGACTGAGCGATTCGAAACAGGCAATATGCGCACCATGCGTCAGCTTTTTTCAGGCCTCCGGTTGCGACTGGTGCTGCTGGTGTTGCTGGCTGCTATCCCAGCGGTGGTGCTGACCCTTCACATTGCGCGGCAAGATCGCCAACATCAAACCGCCGCTTTGAGGCAACGCTCACAGGACCTGATCCAGCTCGCGGATCGAAAAGAAGACGAGCTGATCGCCGGCACCAGACAACTGCTGCGAGCGGTGGCGGAGTCCTCACAAGTACTTTCGGGCCGGCGGGACGACTGCACGAGGTTGCTGCGCAGCCTATTCGCAGACTATCCACGGTATGCCAACCTGGGTGTCATCAAGACCAATGGAGACGTACTGGCTAGCGCCGTCCCGCTGGTAGCACCAGTCAACCTGGGCGACCGTGTTTTCTTCCAAAGCGCGCTCTCCACTCGCGAGATGTCCATTGGAGACTACCAGGTCGGTCGCATCACCGGCAAAGCCAGTTTCAATATCGGTTATCCGGCTCAGGATCCTTTTGGCCTGGTTCAGGCCGTGGTCTTCGCAGCGGTGGATCTGGATTGGATCAATAAGTCCGATTATGCGCTCGAGAAGCTATTGCCCGAGGGTTGCACCTGGACCAAGATCGACGGCAACGGAACCATCCTCCTGCGGTATCCCGCGCCGGAAAAATCGCTGATTGGCGAACCGCTGGAAGAAAAATCGCTGGTAAAGGCTTTTTTGGCGCGCAAAAACGGCGTCCTGGAGATGACTGATTCGAAAGGAGTTCGCGTCTTATATGACTTCGCATCCACGCGCAGCGCACTCGTGGCGGGCGATGTGATCAGCATCCTGAGCGTTCCCAGGAATGTTCTCTTTGCTGAGCCGGACCGCATGATGGCGCGCAACCTCGCCAGCGTTGGGATCGTCGCTGGCCTGGTCCTGGCGATCGGGTGGATCGGCGCTCGCTACCTGGTTTTGCGCCCGATTCAGGCACTAGTCAGTTTCACCGCGCGGCTGGGAGCCGGCGATCACAGCGCGCGCGCCGGCACCGCCCTGCCCCGCGCGCAGAATGAATTGAGACAACTCATGCAGGCCTTTGACCACATGGCCGAAGCCTTGCAGCAGCGCGAGACGGAACGTCAGGAAGCCGAGGGAAAACTCACGCAATCCCGCCAAAGACTTCAAGCGCTTTCCCGCCGGTTGGTGGAGGTGCAAGAAACCGAACGCCGACACCTGGCCAGGGAGCTACACGATGAAATCGGCCAGGCCCTGACTGCCACCGAACTGAACTTGCAAGCGCTCCTTGAGTCGCCCTGCCTCGGCACTCAGGCACCGCGCCTGAGAGAAACCCTCCAGGTGGTCGCGCACGTGCAGGAACAAGTGCATGACCTCTCGTTGAACCTGCGCCCGTCCATGCTTGACGATCTGGGCCTTGAGCCGGCCTTGCGCTGGTTGACCAACCGGCAGGCCTCCCTGGCTGGCCTGCACGCGGATGTGCGGGCCGAGCCAATGGACCAACGCCTGGATCCCAGGATCGAAACCGAGTGTTTTCGCGTTGCCCAGGAAGCTCTGACCAATGTGGTTAAGCACGCCAAAGCGCACGTTGTAACCGTGGAGTTGAGCCAGAACGACGAGCAACTCCACTTGTCGGTGCGCGACGATGGGGTCGGTTTTGATTTGGCCCGCGTTCGGGAACAAGCAATGCTCGGAGCCCGCCTCGGCCTGTTGAGCATGGAAGAGCGCGCGGCGCTAGCCGGCGGAGGCCTCCAGTATCATGCCGCCCCGGGCCAAGGCACCGAAGTCCATGCCTGGTTCCCCTTAAAGTGGGCGCATCCCGCAGTCTTGGTTTCAACACTATGAACACGCCCAACAAAAAGGATCGCTTGCCCTCACCCACCCGCGTACTGTTGGCTGACGACCACACACTCGTGCGCGCCGGCATCCGGGCCCTGCTGGAAAAACTTCCCGGAGTAGAAGTCACGGGTGAGGCCAGTGATGGCCGAGAGGTCCTTAAGCTAATCAAGGCGCAGCAGCCGGATGTGGTACTGATGGATATTTCCATGCCCGGCCTTAGCGGCCTTCAGGCATTGGCGCGCATTAGCAAGGATTACCCAGAGGTGCGGGTGATCATCCTCTCCATGCACAACAACGACGAATACGTCTTGCAGGCGTTAAAATCCGGCGCTTCGGGTTACTTGCCTAAACGCGCCGCGACGGCCGAATTACCAGCGGCCCTCGCCACGGTGCTGGGAGGGGGAATCTACCTGAGCCAGGAGATCTCCAGCCGGTTCCTCAAAAAATTCCCCCTGCAACAAATCGGCCGCAGCGTTAGCCCACTTGAGCGGCTGACCTCGCGCCAGCGGGAGATTCTCCAACTGTTGGCTGAGGGCCAGACAACCAAGACCATTGCTGTGGTCCTGAAGCTCAGCGACAAAACCGTCGAGTACCATCGCTCAAAGCTGATGGCAAGTTTAGACATTTTCGATCTCGCAGGATTAGTGCGCTTTGCGTTGCGGAACGGGGTAATCGCTCAGGAAAGCTGAGCGCCGGCACAGGTTGCTCAATCTTGGGCCGCTTGGCCTTTTAGCTTTTGACGGCGCTACCGCGGGACCGTGTCGCGGTCGGCCAACGCTTGAGCATACGCGGTCATGCCAACTGCACGAAGCGAACCGGACGGCAATCCTCGCACCCACTCGCCTGCGGCGTCGGGGTCCTGATTCGTCCAAACAGACACCAAGCTTTGCGCCGCCGCATCGCTGCAAGGGAGGTCTTGGAATTGTGAGACCCAGTCCGCCGCAGCCTGGGGAGCATTCTGCGCCCAGCGTTGCACGATTGAAACGGCTGCGCGGTCTTGCTCGCCGCCGGCCCCAAGGGCGCTCGCAGCGAGGTTAGCCCCGAGCGCCCCATCCTGTTCGGCCGAGGCCACTGCCACGGCAGCAACCAGGCGCTCTCGGAGACCCGGATCGCCCACGTTCATGGCCCAAGCGGCGGCAGAGCTTGAATCGGTCCCGGACCATTGACCGACGGCGTGAACCAATAGATTATCGCGTTCGCGTGTCGGCGGGAGTGTGCTCGCCAGATCAAGTGCAGCCACCGGCTCGGCCCGGGCAGCTTCGTAGCCAACGCTGAGGATGGCCGCTTGCCTGCTGTCTCCTTCAGGCAACCCATTCACCCAACTCGTTGCGGCAGACAGGTCGCTGTTGGCCCACGCGATGGCGACTTGTTCGAGCGCGGCGCAGCGCACAGGACTTTCGGACAGCTGCAACGTCCATGAAGCGGCGGCGGGGGCATCGCTTTCGGCCCAGCGGCGGACGAGGAGTGGGCGCAACTCAGCGCCGGCGGGGCTCACATCGTGTTGGAGTAGATCCAAGGTGGTGCGCCAGTCACCATCGGGAATGGATTCGACAACACGTTCAAGTGCGTCACTTCGGCGGTCAGGGTCGGTTTCCGCTTCGACTGTCGCCAAAAGAATCGTGTCCGAGGATTGAGTTTGCTGTGTTTCCCGCAGAGCGTGGAACGCTGAGTGGCCGTCGGACGCGCCCTCGAAGATCGGCTTCACCGCGACAGAAGCCGGCTTGGTCACCACCACAGGAGAGCGGGTTTGAACGACGTAGCGCAGAGCCACTACCAACAAGATGGACAGCACTAGCCCTCCGAGAGCGATTATTATTTTCATGACTTCAAACTCCCCAACCGCACAGCTCACGGGATCGCGGTGATGCTGTTGAAAGTGGCTGTGTTCAGCGTGTTGGAACTGCCGGAAGCAACCGCGAGTCCGAAGTAGATATTCGTTGCCATCGTGATGCTGCGGGAGTTCACTTGCGTCCAGGTCGTACCATCGGTGGATTTGTAACCGGAGATCGTGTTGCCAGAACGCACCAGACGTGCCCACACATTGGGTGGAGTGCCTGTGGAGGAAGTGGTCGAGGAGGTCGAACCGCCGGTCTGGCCGCGACGCTGCCAACGGATTTGCCCACTAGGTGAAATGCCCATGAAGGCGTATTCCGAGGCGCTGGTCAGGCTCTCGCGAATTATCACACCGACGCGGCCGGTGGTTCCGGTGTTCTGCACCGAATTGAGCCGAGCTCTTATTTCTCCGTCACCACTCAATGGTTGGTAAACAAAGCGGAAGCTGTCAGCCGTTCCCCCAATCGTGCCGGCGCCCTTCACGACATAAAGGCCATTGGACAGCGTGGCGCTGCCGACCGCGCCCACACTGCCGATGTCAGCTGTTTGCCACGGAGCGGGCAGACCCGTCACGGTGATGTTGGCCGGCGATGAAACCACCGTGCCGCCGTTATCATAGAGGGCGTGCGCCGTCAGCACGTAGCTGGCACTGGCCACGTTACTCCAGGTCAAAGTGTAGGGTACTGAAGTATCCTCACCCAGTAATGTCGCACCGTTGTAGAATTGGACCTTGGTGATCGAGTGGCCGTTGGCGGTAACGCTGGCGGCGAGATTAATGGTGGCCGGCGCCGTGTAGACCGCGCCATTCACCGGTGAGGTCAACGCAAGGATGGGCGCGGGGTTAGTCACCGTCACGTTTACGCCGGAGGAAACGACCACGCTGCCCGTGTCATAGAGTGCGTGCGCCGACAGCACGTAGCTGGCGCTGGCCACGTTACTCCAGGTCAAAGTGTACGGCGCCGAAGTATCCTCACCCAATAATGTCGCACCGTTGTAGAATTGGACCTTGGTAATCGAGTGGCCGTTGGCGGTAACGCTGGCGGCAAGATTAATGGTGGCCGGCGCCGTGTAGACCGCGCCATTCACCGGTGAGGTCAATGCGATAATCGGCAGATTGTTCGATGATGGGACCGTATAACCGATTTCATTGGATGGAACACTCTCCAGTCCTGTGCCGACGTAATCGGTGATGGCGAAAAAATAGGTGGCACCTTCCGTCAGCCCCGGGATCGTGGCGCTTGTCACTTTGCCAACATTCACCTTGTTGGTATAATTGCCGCTGGCCGGTCCATAGTAACGGAAGTATCCGACCACGTTGGTGTCCGCGGTTGTGTTCCAGGCCAAAGTCACGCTTTGCAGTCCTTGAACCGGCATGTTGAGCGAGGCGAAGATCAAGGCCGCCGCCAGGTGCCAAGTCAGCCTTGGAATTCGAGAAGCTTGACCAAAAGAAAACCTGGCTCGACAGGGCTGGCTTTGGTCAGGGCCGAGTGGTTGGCGAAATCCACTGTGAAATCGAGGAGGGCCAGAACAGGCACTTGGTTCGGGGCTTCTATAAACTCTGAGTTTGCGGGGCGCGCGCATAAGGTAATATCGAGTCCTACCCGCTCGCGCCGCCACGAGAGTGTTCCCTGCTACCGCTAGGGAACGCCTTGGTTGCGCCGTCCAGCCCGTTCACGCGGAGGATTCGCTTCGCTCCAAGTCCGTCTTGTTCCCAACCGCAGCACGTCGCGCCGGGCTGGACTTATCAAATCTTCGGTGGACTCCCCCACGGTCATTCCCAGTGTAGGGCTGACAGGGTTGTGGGCCAGAATTGTCGAAAAGAGAGAGCTTCCGGCGAATGAAGGAAACGTTTAAGGAGACTCGTATTACCGACAAACCTGGACGTTGACCTGATCCCGCCGTGCCAGAGCGAGCGGGGACTCTGGGCGGCTGCAATGATAGGGCGACCGGCGTTCACCTCCCGGCATACTTCGCCGGGTTCCTTAACCGATCGAGCCGTTCCGTTTCCGACACGCGTCCTGTCTGCCGCGCCCGCTTTTGCTCGAGGCCAAGGGCGATGGTTTTTGGGAACAGCCAGACTTGTTTAACGAGGTTAGCGATCGTCCTCCAGATTAGTGTCCATATTCGCATAAAGTTAGTTCGGTCCGACCTCCAAGGCTCTATCAGGCGGCGTCGGGTTTAAGGCGAGCTCCTGAGGAGCGGGCAAAGCCGTGCATGTCCATCTCCATTCGGCTCCGTTACTGAAATAATGCTTCGCCGTTTCCAAGGTCAGTTACCCTCCTTTAAATAGGCGGGAACTAACACCAACCCGACCCCCGGTAGCACCTTTTATCGCCTGGTATCACCAAGCATCACCATTTAACACTTGGAAAACGATTCTCTCCAATATCGTCAGTGGGCGGACGGTATCACTGATAAAAAAGAGTAGCAAAAAGGATGACGGAAGGTTGGTTGGCCTCCGCTCCCGGCTGGCTTGACGGCCCCCCCGGCACGACCAGCGTATTCATGTGGGTCGCTGCGACTTGAAGATTCGGGTAATGCTTAAGAAAATTATTTATCTGATCCTCCAGATGTGTCGAGGGCGATTTTCCGGCCGGCACATTATGCAGCACCACATCGAAAATTTTAACTTTCATGGCAGGATCAGTTGCCTTGTGAACAGGCGTCAGCGTACAAGTAATCGCCAAGATTTGCTCCACAGGACGGGCATTTCATTCCAAACATCAAATTGTCCTTCTCTCGTTAACAGCAAGGGCTCTGGGATCCTGTGCCGACAGGGTGGCCTGCCTTCAACCATAGAAACCCAGAACGTCCAAGCAGGGCGTTGCCGTTCGATGTCTCGAAAGCACGTAAAGTGCCGCCGGACACTTTGAAAGTGCAACTCGTATTGCGACAAAGACTTCGAGATTCGGACCGTCAATCTGGTTCAGCCTCGGTCAATAAAAATCGTGCAAAGTGCTTGGCCCGATTTCGCGGACGGGATGCAATTTGCACGAAGCGCGAGGCAGAAATGCCAGGCGGTTTTACAGTGAGCGCTTCTCGCGAAAGATCGCCTACTGCTTCTTACCGTCGTGTTTTGGACGGAACGAGCGTTCGACGAAGAAGAGCGCGAGGCTAACCAGGAGCATTGTTAAAATAAACTGGGTCATAACTTCGCCACTCCAGTTCTAAAGCCATTGCCCCTGCGGAGTCAATCCGCTTCCGGTTGGCGTCCAAAGGGCGTCGAACGCTTGGTTCTAGGTGGTGGCGGCAAAATCTTCTTTAACGCTGTCCAAAGTCAGGGGAACGGCGTCAAAATTAGCTCAGTTTCCGGGTTGTAATAAACGAACCAGCGGAGGTATGCTCCAGGCGTATGGGGAGTAAGGCGTAACAGCTTATGAGAAGAGCACCCGGGAGGAACATTCACTTTTCTCAACGACAGCTGTCGCAGATCCACAGACATTTTTATGACCACACAAACACAAACAGAAACTCAGAGCAAGACGACGGAGCGCAGTTCCAGCGCGGATACCGTGGTCGGTTTTGCCGTCATCGGCTTGCTGGTTGCCGGCACTATCGGAGTGCTGAAAGCATTGAGCATGGAGAGCGGCTTTGATGTGCTGCTTTGCTTGCTCGGTTCAGTGGCAGCGTTCGGTGCAGTTTACTATATTTATTACGGCACGCGTTAAGTTAGTCCTGAAGCTGCTGCTCAACAATCCACCGCAAGCAGCGTCTCGCAAGTCTGCCCTGTTAGCATATCGTCCACGCTCTATTTTTACACCCGGCGGCGGTTGCATAGCTTCTTCGTTCGCCTGGCTCGCGAGGGGAGCGAAGCCTACTGTAGTCCTGTAAGGACGATGAGAAAAAGCCCAGGGCAAGCGAGGGACGAGCGCCGCCCTGGGTAAGAGACACAAAATCATTCTTCTCTTTTTTCCAATCTGGTTTGGCGCGCCCGGGCGCGCCAAACCAGATTGGAAAAAAGAGAGGTTGGGTGGTGAGTGGCAGTCCCCGGAGAATTAGCCGAGAGGGAACACAGAGAACACAAGAGGACCTTTGCGTTCCCTTGCGGCTGTGTTTTGCAGTTTGAACGCGGATTTCACGGATTTCACAATGGGCAGGAAAATCCGCCGTGAAATGAAGTTTTGTCTATCGGTGTCCATCGGTGGTTTTCAGTGGCGCCGTTTCCGTTCGACGCTATCGCTCGACGCCAAATCGATGGACGGTGGTCTGGTGGTACGTCTGACCCGGGTTCAGAACCGTTGAGGGGAACTGCGGCTTGTTGGGCGAGTCGGGAAAATGTTGGGTCTCGAGGCAAACTCCAAGATGCTTTGGATAAGGATAACCGCCGGGGCCCGAAAAGGCGCCGGTGGGGAAATTGGCTGTAAAGAGTTGCACGCCGGGCTGGGTCGTCAGCACTTCCATTGTCCGGCCGGAGTTCGGATCTTTGAGTTTCGCGCAAAACGCCAGGTCGCCGGGTTTCTGGTGGTTCACCACCAAGCCGTGGTCGTATCCGCCGCCGAACTGTTTGTCAGTGATCTGCGAGAGCCTGTCGCCGACGCGATGGGGCGTGCGAAAATCAACCGGCGTACCTTCCACCGGCACGATCTGACCGGTGGGAATGAGCGCATCGTCCGCCAGCAGGTACGTGTCGGCGTTCACCGTCAGAATCTCATCCATCGCGGAGCCGGACTCCGCTCCGGCCAGGTTCCAATAGGAATGGTTGGTCAGGTTGACGACGGTGGGTTTGTCGGTGGTGGCGCGGTAATCCATTTTCCATTCGTTTTGGTTGTTGAGCTCATATTCGACCGTGCAGGTCAGATTGCCCGGGTAACCTTCTTCGCCGTCCTTTGAGAAATAGGTAAGTTTAAGGCCGACGTAATCAGCTCCCCGGATCGGTTCGGCCTTCCACACTCGTTTATGAAAGCCCCGCATTCCGCCGTGAATGCTGTGCGGGCCGGCATTGCGGGGCAGCGAAATCTTTTGTCCATTCAGCGAGAATTCCGCGTGCGCGATTCGGTTGGCATAGCGGCCGATGACGGCGCCGAAGCAGGGGCTCTTGTTTTCATAGTCCGCCAGGGTAGCGCAATTGGCGTCAACATTGACGAAATGTCCGTCCTTGTCGGGTACTTCGAGGGAATAGATGATGGCGCCATAGGTAATCACTTGGGCCGTGAGACCATTCGCGTTCTTCAGAGTGTACAACTCGACCGCCTCGCCTTGTTGGGTGGTGCCGAAAGGCTTTTTGTCGATCGACAGTGCGCCCGGGGATGGCTGCGAGATTGCCACGCCCAGACAACCAAACACGCAGGCACCGACCAAATTACGCCACAAACAGAATGGCTTTTGCATCTCGGGCAGGCTGAACCAACACCATCTCTGTATCAAATTGAAAATAATGGGAACGGGGCGGTTCCTTTTTAGCAGGGACCGTGAATACTCCCTGCCGCCGTGAATCCTCGGATATTGTTCATCGTAAACCCGGCGGCGGCGGCGAACCGCGCTCAGCGCCGTTGGACCGCCTTTAGATCACGCCTGGGCGAAACTGGAATTCAGCTTAACGAAGCTTTTACCACAGGCCCGGGCGATGCCGCGGACCTGGCCCGTCGCGCCGCCACAGAATACGACGTGTTGGCCGCGGTAGGTGGTGATGGAACGGTGTCCGAGGTCGCCGGCGCAATCGTGAACACTCCCCTAAGCCGGGCTGCCTTAATGAGTGTTCCTTTCGGGACCGGCAATGACTTGGCCCAGGTCCTGGGAATCCGCTCCGAGGCGGATGTCCTTGGCAGTCTCACCGGCGAGTTAACAAGGACGATTGATCTCATTGAAATAAGCTGCCGCCAGAATCAAAAGAACGTTGTGCAGTACGCTTCGCTCTTCGCAGGCGTGGGCATCATTGCCGAATCGCTGAGGAAGACCACCGCTGCCTGCAAACGAGTCTTGGGGCATCGCCTGGCTTATCCAGCCGGTTTGATGCGCGCGTTACTTACTTACCATCCCACACGTATCCGCGTAGCTTTCGACCAGGAAGTGCTCGAACAGGAATTTCTCTTCGCTGGAGCCAGCAACACCGAAATTGCCGGCGGCGGTATGCGGATTGCCCCCGGAGCCAGCATTAGCGATGGGATGCTCAATCTTAACCTGATTGGCGCGATGAACCGCTGGGAGGCTCTCCGGCAGCTCCGGCGCCTGTGCCGCGGGCAGCATACGCGGCATCCGAGCGTGCGTTATCTCACCGCGCGAACTCTGCGAATCGAAGCGACCGAGCCAATCGAAATCGCAGCCGACGGCGACTTGGTTGGCCATACCCCAGCACTAATCGCAGTCAAGCCCCGCTGCCTGCGCGTTCTTGTGCCGAGCACTGGCGGGAGTTGAAAACCAGGCGGAGCGGACGAGGCCGTACGCAAATTGCCTGTGGACGATTGAATAACGGAGGGTGGACGAGATAAAAGTGGGATTTATCGGGCGCGCGAAGCCCAGAAATCTTCGAAGCGGCCGGAAAGGATGCAGCAGCGCAGAGCGATGATCGCGTTGGCTCCGCGCACTGACCAACGCATTCCGGATTGTTTGAG
>DASRFK010000088.1:0-12328 GCA_035651635.1 Verrucomicrobiia bacterium
CTCAAACAATCCGGAATGCGTTGGTCAGTGCGCGGAGCCAACGCGATCATCGCTCTGCGCTGCTGCATCCTTTCCGGCCGCTTCGAAGATTTCTGGGCTTCGCGCGCCCGATAAATCCCACTTTTATCTCGTCCACCCTCCCCAAAATTGGTGGCATAGCTCACTCGCAATTCCGCCAGGTTCTGCAGATTGGAAAGAGCCACGTAGTCGGAACGTTCAGGGCTGGCCGCAACTAAACTCAGCGAGCGCAAACCTCTAAGGTTGCAGATTTCCTTAAAAACTCCTTCTTGTAGCGCCGGTTGTGGCGCGACGCAAAGAATTCGCAGGCCGACGAGATTGGTCAGGTTATGAAGGCAGGCGATACCTTCCCGTGTCCACTCCCCAGTCTCTGGTTTGCCTCGTCCTTGGATAGCCAATTCTCGCAGGGAACCGAGGGTGCTGGCGAGAAACAGTGCGCGATCGTTTGCGTTGGTGTTGCGCAAAGCCAACGAGACAACATCGCCGCCCGTGTCCCGGCACAAATCTCCGGGGTTTTCTTCAACCTTCTGCAAGAGAGCAGAAAGCTCGGATTTCGTTGGCTTGATCTTGGTTGGCTGTGCAAATGGTTTGTAGTCGTCGGCACAGACTAGAAAAAGTGCCACGATGGGAGCAGTGATCCAATTGTTTCGATGACAGCGCATTGTAACTGGATGGACGCCAAGGTCAGCGACGAGAGCCGGCCACCGATGGGTTTTGATTTGGCTCTAAGCGAGACGGTTGAATCCCGGGCGTTGGCACGGCGGGTTCGGTGTTTCTGAGTTTTCGGAGGTAAATGATCGCCACCACCAAGCCAACCAAACCGCCAAGATAACTCGCGTTATGGATATAAGCGACACGAACGAAACTGGGTAAATCCAGGATTCCCGGCGTCAATGCGACGTTCTCCCATCCCGAATAGTCGGAACCATGCATGATACCGAGCACGTTGCCTACGATGGACGCCGCGAACGCGAATACGAGGATGATCAGGAACCCGCCAGCAACGGGCTTGGCACCGAGCTGAAGAGGAAGCGCATGGTTCTCGAACGTGACGACAATCGGCGCGCAGCCTAAGGCTTCTTGACCCATAGCAAAATCGTAAACACCAGCATACCAGCCATGCCCATGTAGCCAAAGGTTATCAGCCCGTCCACAGCTGCAGCCGCGGACTTCACGCGGTCGTCCCCGGACTTTTCGAAGCACTTTCTGTTCGCGTTCGCTATGATCAAGACCGGCAGGAAAAATACTGCCGCGATTGGCAATGGGAAAAACAACACCCAGAACTGTCGTGACACCAAGGGCAGGAATAGCGGGAGGGGACACAGCCACACGAGCCACCCTGCGATTGTGCTCTGCCTTTGCTCCAAAAAGACAGCCCGGTGGGAGTAGATTTTGCGCGTCGTGTCAACCGCCAGACAGAGTAGCAGAAAACCGGCAATGGCTTGAAGCATACTTTAGAGCTAGAGAGTTAACGAACAAGACCACCGATGCGCGGCAGCACTAGTATCCGGGAGCGTAGACAGTTTTCTTTTCGGAGGACAACCCGATTTGACGTGCGGCAAGATCGAACTGTGATCGAACTGGAGACGCCCAGGCTTCCCACCGCAATCGGTGGCTCGGTGCTCACTCTCGGTCAGTTCGTGCTGTCCACTAACGCGGACTTACGTCCTCTCCATTGAACCGCCTTAGGGCTTCGCCGATTAAACCCGTCGCCGGTGGCTGTCCGCTGTTCTGCGTAGGGTTGCCGCCCCGTTCAACCAGACACCCAGTGTAGGCATACTCTCGGCATGCCGCCGCGCTTTGAAATCGACTGCTCCGAGGTTAGCTGGCAACAACAGCTGGAGTCATGTGTCCGCGTTGGCGGAGAGGCAGACCTCGTGCATTTCGAGTTCGCGCTCCACGGCGAATTCTGCGCTGGCCTCGCCGAGCGATACCGGGTTGAGTTCCGCCCTTCGCGTCAGCCGGGAACGATGGAAGCCAGCGTCCGCAATCCCTGGAAATAAATCCCCCGGTTGGTAGACTCAGCTGGCCTCGCTTCAAGGGAGCAACGCACTCGCGGCGCGGGCAACGATACGCTGTTGCGGATTACCCTCCCTCAGTCATTCTGGGAACTCCTGTTGAAAGCGGTCTGGCCTGTGCCAGGCTGACTTTGCCGATCCACAGGAGAACCGTGGACCCGCACGCCTCACACTTCTCGACAGAAAAGGTTTTATCTGACGTGTTTTTCACAAATTGAAAAGGCCCGGTGTGATCGTCGTGGTCTGCAGACTGCTTATCACAATGGCTCGGCATGCCACACGAAGGTTTATCGACCCGCCACTTTCATTGCAATCAGGGCTTCTTCGGGGGCCGTTCGGCTCTAAAAAGAACCCCGACTACGTATGTCAGTCCGCTCCACGCTTCTCAATTTGGGCGAGGTCGGGCCGTTCTGCCAAATCGCCGCCGTTCGTCCAGACAGGCTGAAAGACCCGTGGCGTTAAGTGTGTCTAACGCCGTGCAAGCAGGGGCTGGTGCGGCGGTCTAATAAAACCGTCCCGAAACCGGTTCGAAACGGGACCCATCGGCTGCGGCTCGCTCCTGGTGCGGACAGGCCAACAATCCCTCTCCGGCGTCTACTGGCGAGTGTCGTTGCTGCGGTTGGCCCGCGCCTCCGCTCCATGCAGGAGCCAGGGCTTCGGCGATCTCATTGACGGAAATATAGTGACCTTACAACCACGACGACGAGGGCAATGCCGGCGAGCAGGAAGCCGATATAAAACAACCCAAATCCAACGGCCTTTTTCTTCTTCTCCCTTCTGAGCTTCGGGTTCAGCGCACAGGCGACGCCTTCCAAGGCCACAAAAACCAGCTGGAACATGCCGAACGGGTTCATGAAGCCCAACGAACAAATCAGACGCTCCGGGCACTTGGCTCTTGAAAAACAGAACGGCGAAAACCGGAGTCGCCTTCACGAAATAGGTGTTATGGATTCTTCCCACTGGAAGCATTCTGCGCAAAGGACATTCGCAAGTCCTGATCGTCATGCTTGTATTCGTCAGATTTCGAGTCCAGGATTTCCTTCAGAATTGCAAAGCCCACGGGATCACTGTTCCGAAAGGCCTCATATCCGCGAACGGTTATCGGACAAGGAAACTCGATTCGTTTTCCCGTCCCGTAAATACCGCCCTCATCCGGGCATCTCAAGCAATCTTCGAACGCATCCCAGTTTCCAACTCCCACAGGCGCACCATTTTCATGTGTGCCGAACTGCAGGATTTCACCGAACCGTTCCATTACGGCAACGGAGTCACTCAAGCCAGATAGATCAATGAGGATATCCATAACACTCGGCCTGAGCGGCGCGGGGCCGATGACGTTGAAATGCAAACAGAACGCGCCATCCCGCGTCCGCTCCAGGCCGCTTGTTAGCCGTTCGGTTTTTCAGTTTCATCGACTATCTCCCATGACAAATCCGCCGGGGTCAATTCGTCGTCAATCCGTCGCTCGTCACCACTAATATCATCAAACGCTCGAATGGTCGCGCGGCAGCGAAAGCACTGCGTCTGATATACAGCGCCGCCGGGATTTGCCGCCGTCCCGCTCCACACGCCAACAATCCCACCGAGATCAGATACCCATGCACCGCAGCCCGGGCACCGGCCTAATGTTGAAGGACTCGTCATACACACTCGCGGCAACGTCGCTGCTCACTGGCCGGGAGCAGCTGCCAGCGACCATCCCATTGAACAAACTGAACCGGCTGCTCCCGGTCCAGTGCAGCGCAAAGTTAGAAGATTTCATCAGTCAAGGGCGTTCATCAGAGAAAGGATCGCGCCCGCAAGCCAAACGAACCATCCGACGGTCCACGTTCCAATTCGGAAGGCAAAAGCGCCCCGGCTGAATGGCAAGGGAATGAGTTGGCAGAGCGCGCCCAACACGAGAAAGGAGGCACAGACTGGTAAGCACCACCGAGCGGCCGTCCATGCGGCCCAATCGCCTGGTCTGGCGATTGGGCCGTCGAAGGGGCCCGTAACAACGGCTAGGATCGCTCTGAGGACCAGGGGGAGGTCGCGGATATGCTCCCAGCCCGTCAGGCAGCCAAACAGCACAAGCGCCATAAATGCTGCCAATAAGCCACCGGCGACGAAGGCGTGGACACGAGTGAAGTTGTTTCCAAAGGGTGACATTTTCATCAACGGAGAAACTCACTCGCGCCGCGCGGCTGACGTTGAACATGGAACAGAGTGCTCATCGCGGCGTCGAGTGGAGTCATGTGGTTGGGCCGAGTGTTCTTCGCACACGCAGCAGCGCAACGGCGGACAGGCTCAGCGTCAGCGCGGCGGCCAATAGCGCGAGGACGGTGATAACTTGTTGAAATTTGACGTTTGTAGCCGTGTCGATGCAGTCGGACCCGAGGTATAGTGACCACGTCCCACCCTTGCCCTGACAGGCCCCGTAGGTGTCGTTGCCAATGCGAATGGTCCAGTCATGCCTGTAAATTCCTTGCAGGGTTGCGTCCGCGATCGAAGCGGAACGATCGGAACCATGGCTACTGAGTAGCAAAACCCCCGTGGCGACGAGAACCGCTAGCACTAAGATCCCCAAAGCAGGCTGTGCGAGCTTATGCATCTGTAGTCGCCCAACGCTGAACGCAGCCACGCCGGACCTGTGGCGCTCGACTGCGAACGAGACGCTCTCCGGCGTTGGCTGACACATCTGGTTGGCCGAGGGCTTCATCACCAGAATTTCCACCATGGCTTGGCGCTTCCTGTCATGCATGCATCCGGCATCGATACTGCGTCCGGGTAGTTAATCTTTCCAGCCTGAGGATCGAAGACGGCAAGACCGTGCTTGCTGGCCAACTCCCGAACGAATGCATCTACATACTCCGCCTTGGACCAAACGCACGGCATGATGACGTGGCCAGGTGAATGGTCGAGCGCGCAACTCCAAGGGCAATAGTCGTGGTCGTCAATCCGGTCGTCTGGAACGGTGTCAATCTCCGGGTGCTTCGCTGTCAACTCCAGATAGAATGCATCCACTGCCGGATGCGCTCGCGGGTGCTCCACAGTGCCCTCACAAAGCCCGACATACATCTTCCCGGCGTCTTCGTCGCTCAGGCGCTCGTGCGGATACCAAACTCCAAGATCGTAGCTCATGCGTAGTCACTCCGGCCAACGGAAAATTCAGGCGCTCCGGGCACAGGACCGTGGGCCAGCAGAAAGGCGAAAACCGAAGTCGCCTGCGATGTTTTGTTAGCCATTTGAGCTTCTCGGATCCTCGCCGATTCTTTGTGTCCGCTCCGTGCAGCAAGCAAATGCGATATCAACAGAAGTCCAATCAGGACGTCTACCAGAATGTTACTGAGATCGAGCCTCTGCCAAACGCCGCCGACGAACTGGGCAGTATAGGACCCCAAGTCGAGAGCCAAGGTAGTTCCACGACGAAAAGAAAGCAGGATTTTGCTCTCGCGGAACTCAACTCGGGTGCGGTCGGAAAGCTCAGCAGTATGGACACCCTTGTTTAGCTGTTTCGGCCGGCCCGAATATCTCAGGATCGTAATCGTGTCACCACGAAAACCAACCAAGGTGCCATTCGGCATGGTCAGAACGATCCCCTGATCAACTCCGGGTCCTGCGATCTTCCCTTCCACGTATACACGCAGCTTTTGAAACGCAGGCAATGGAAAGCCCCGTGAGCTGATGGAAACATGCATTCCATTGGACAGGTGTATGATTTCTGTTCCCTGCACAACATTCAAAGTCCCTATTACGAGCAGACCAATGGCAAAAGATTGACGTGCGCGTAGAGACCGAGGAAAAGGGAACAGATTTGAAACTCCATCTTCGGATTTTCGCAATGTAACCCTAAGAGCAACGCTCAGCCAGATGACGGCACCCAAGATCACCTCCAGTGTCGTGTGAAGCGCTAGGATGTCTCTGCCAAATGGGGTATCCACGAAAAACGGCTGGCGCTCACCAAGCAACCACACCATCAGTAGGCCAGCACAATATGCCACGTGCTCAAACAGCAGGCACTGACGGACGCGCCGACGTTCCGGCATCAATTCGCTCGTAGTTCGATAAGCGATCCAGCCAGCGCCTATACAGAACAGTCCCAAGAGACCCAGACCGCCCGCAATCGGCTCGTTTCCATCGCGCAGGACTTCCCTATTGCACGAACTGCACTCCAAGAAGATACCAAGTGCAGCTAGTCCACCGCCGAGCAATTTGCGAATTGTGCTTTGCGAAGTCATGAGTGTGGTTTCAGGGCTAACGGAGCGCAGCTACGCCGGGCCGCTCGCGTCCAGCAAAGCCACTGACGATCTCCAGGCGTTAGCTGCCGTGACAGGTTCGGCACCTTACGCATACTCACCAAGTGCTTTCTCATAATTCTCATCGCCGACCCAGCTTTTAAAATATGTGGCACCTTCTGTTAAGGTCTCTTTGGAAACGATCCGCGTGAGAATTCTCCGCGTATGCTGGGTCTTGAACAGAGGCTCGACAAAACCAACCGTCCAAATCGTAAGAATATCGTCCGTGGCCGTTTCAGTCCGCGGCTGTTCTTCGCACCAGTTACTGAAAGCTCTAACCCTTTCGATCAGCTCTGGTGTTATGGCGTCTGGCGGCATATGTGAGAGCCACTCGGCGATCATCGTAACCACTGTGTATGGCTGGTCAGCATTGTCTTCGAACGCTGCGCTCCGAACTTCCGGAAAGCGCTTGCACACTTCATCGTAAATCGCCTTCATGCCGAACATTTTGCTGAGAGACCGCCGCGGAAAACTAAAACTCGGGCGCGAACCACACGTCCGAACTGCTCCTCGACGCCGAGCGGGAAACCGCAGCGGCGGTTCCGCTCCGGCAAATTGTTGGGCCGGTGATTCACCTTAAACCGAGGCGATCCTTCTCCTCGTGAAGCTTTCGGTATGCAATCTCGTCAGCTTTCTCAAGTGCATACTCTGCCGGTCTGATTTGGCCGGTTTCCTTCAATGCGAGCGGGTAAAGGGTGGGGGTTGCAGATGGACCGAAGTTTTGGAGCCCTTTAGCAGCCGTTTCCACATATGCAGCATTGGTCAACTCCTGGACGAGAATCGGAACTACCTGGTTTGGAAAGTTCGTGAAGCAACCCAGCACATAAAGCCTGGTTTTGTAGAATTCACGATTGTTTTGCAGGTGAGCTGCGGTGACCGCGTGCAGTGCGTTGGTCTCGTAGGCAGTCCCCGGCGCAAGTCTTCCAAGTAAATTCATCGCGTTGAACACGGCGATTTCCGAACGAGGGCCCGACCACGGTCTGGGCAGCAACGACCGGACCAAGGCACTGCTTTGCCAAAGCCGCGCATAAAATCGACAAGCCAAGTCTCGGGGCCCTGGCCTACCGGACAGCTCAACTTCAGTCACAAGCCAAGGTAAGGCCTCCGTCCCCACAGACCGGAGCACATCGCCCATTGCGCGTCCACTGCCGGGGGAAATGCCGACAGGCGTGCGGATCACCATGCTTCCGTCCAGCCAGCGTGCAAGTCCCACGCCTCGATACACTGGCTCAGCTGGACAGCCAAGAAACAGCCATCGCAAGCAGCAAGCGGCCATGAGAACGAGAAAAACGCCGCTCGCCACATACCATGCCGCTTTATGCCTTAAAGCGTTCAAATGCCTCAAGAAATCCGCGTTGCCCAACGGTGACGTGAGCCGCAGGCACAGGGCGGGATCTCCCGACGAAGCCCGAGGGCAACCAACCCTAGCCCAAACCTTGGAAACGCCACGGGCTGCGCCTGTCGGCTGCACGGAAAAGTTAGAGGCTTGAATCACGCTCATTCAGACTGCCCTCCAAGCTCCTATGTATCCAGAAAAGAGCAGCACGACAGCAAAGCTAGCGGCTGCAAGTTTGCTGTTTCTGTGAAGAGCTAGAAAAGCCAAAGCCATCAGAGCGGTCCCGAAAGCGAAGATCCACCCCCAGAGCGCGGCAACATGGGCCAGTGAACCATGGAACGAACAATCGCCCGGGAACAGCCCCCAAAGCGGTAAAAACACCCAATGTGGCTCGCGGATGAAAAGCCCCGCTGCGAGCCAGACCGTCGCCAAAATACCGGTAAAAGTTCGCGCCATGGATTTGCCTCTAACGTTTGAGATATGCAACCGCCTCCAGGAGCAGCGTTCGAGCGTAATTCTCGCGTCCAGATTGCGGCCTGCTAAGGAGCGGAATCAGGCAGCGGCGGTTCGTCATCATCGATTTGTTAGTTGATGCCTCATCGATAGTCGGTGTTCCATCTCCTTTCGCCGCGCGACAACCTTATCTCCAGCTGATAGGCCAAATCGCTCGATGTCCTTGCCAACCGCCATCACGTTACTCATTATCGTAGAGTTCCGCGCCCAGCCCGGAAATAAATTCATATCCACTTCGCCTCCAGAGACCGCGATGACCCGGAATAAGGTCCGGCGCAGAATGGGGTTTGATAAAGGAAGACCACGTAAACGACAGTTGCCCTTAGTATCTACCGTAACTTGGAAAACCGTTGGGCACATATTACCACCTGGTTGTGTGTTTCGAATCATGAGAAAAAGAAGCAGCCCCGAGAAGACAAGCAGAGCAATGAACTCCACCCGGCGAAACTGTCGTTCACGGTGGATCCTCAGTTTGTGTGGCTCGGGCTCCAGGCTTTTCTCTGTTAACTCCGCTGTGAGTTGCTCGATAACGACCCTGGTAGACATGCTCTGCAAGAAACAAATCAAGCCTCCCAGTGCGGATAGCATCGCAACTGGAAAAAAGGCCTCCCAGCCCAAACCCAATCCCAGAACCGGAGCGACGGCCATCAGGGTGAACCAAGGAAATAAACCATTGCCCATTGATCGCATAAAGTTTCAGACGGAAGGAAGAACGCTTTGGTAACGGGCACGTTGCTCGACGGCTAACAACGCTGGTCAGCGGCGCGCCGCCGGTGGCGCACGATTGTGAACAGAAACGCAATCGGCGCGTCCACTGCAGCAGCCAAGTTGGGCGATCGTTTCGTCACATTCATGCCATGCCGGACGCCAGAATAAATACTACCAAAATGGCCCACCCAACAATCTCGAAGTCCCACCGCTTCCACATACCAAGGAAAATGCACGCAAGCGAAATCAACGCAAGGCCCACCCGTGGAAAACACTCCCGAAGGCCCCAGACAACGTGGCGCCCAGGAGCTCCAGAGCCATGGTCCACTACGATCCTTCCCGCGCTTGGCAGCGCTATAGCGACCAGCAGCGTCGCAAGGAAAACCGCTAGAACTCCTCGTGTCCAGCACCACCAGTTACGAGATGACTCCTGCATGGAGAGGTGACGTCGCCCAACGGCCAGTGTGAGCTGCTCGAACCAGCCGCCATTCACGCACGAATTCACCATAACCGGAACGGCTGGTCGGGTCCGCTCCAGGCAGGGTTAAGCCGCCAAGTTCTCATCATAAACCTCAAGAACCTTGCCACCACCAATCTTCCCGGTCTCATTGAGCGAGAACTCTGTGCCCACGGCAATCAACGGGTTAATATATTCTGGATGCGAAAACCGAATTGGAACTCGTGCTGTCGAGCCGGGGGACAAGCTCGCGATACCGCTCAAATCGATGAGCATCTCGAAATACTCACCGCCACTGCCCATTCGGCAAACAAAAACATCTGCCGGCGTTGGTCCCTTCCGCCCACCGGCTTCAGTTGGAAGCAACCGAACTTCAGCGAGGATGTGTGGAGCAAATTTCACCGTGCGCGAGGCGGCTTAACGTTTCGAGTGAGCGACCGCCGGGGGCAGAGCGGGTGGCGCGACGAACGCGGCCCTGAGTTTTTGCACAAGCAGGGGCGGAGAAAGGCACCGGCGGTTCGACTCCAATCGATTGTTAAGCCTCTTTCGCTTCGTTTGACTCATCTTTTCTTGAAATACTCCGTTCCAAGCCAACCACAGGCGATTACAAACAGCAAACCGTAGGAAGCGAGGTTCGCATTGAAAACGCCGCGGCTCACCAACGCCGGGTCGATGCCGCCCCACGAACGAAGACAAATGCGACGCTCGAACCACACGGAAACAACGAACGATGGAACGAGCAAGAGAGCGGAAGCCGCTGGTATCATCCAGTAGAGCTGCCGCTCCACTGGTCCAAGCCACGCAATGCTCAGAAGGAAGCCGAGGACACCAAGCACAGGGGACCCCAACTTCCAGTGCCAATGGTCGGCAGCTAGCGCAACTGGAAGCATGACAACAAACTCTACGACCAGCATGGCCAGCCGGGCTAGCGGAACTCCGACGATTGTGGAAGCAAGATTCGCTACAATGACACCCTTGAACGCGTCGCCATAGGGCAGCGAGAGCCAACGCCGGATGAGCAATGCCTCGACGATGATAATGGGCACAAGCGCGAAGAGCATACCCGGCATCTGCACAAAAATCATCGGCACTCCGACGTTGGCAAGCACTGGTTTCATGTCCACACCCGCGGCTCAACGATTCCGGTCAGCGGCCCGGCGTTTTGGATTCCCACCGCTGCATCGAGGCACGCTCGCCGGGCCCGCTGCAGTTGGTGGGTTGGACTTCTCCTTGCCTCTTGCCACGACTAGCGACGATCACAGATTGTCCCGGACGCTCGCTCTTCGCCATAGCGCCAACTGCCCATCCTGCGGCGACATTCTCATTTAACCACTGCTGGCACTGATCCAGATCTACTAGAGAACCCCCTGGCAAATAGCAGTCGACATCGTCCCTGGAACCGCCAAGCGTCCGCAACGCCCCCCAGGGAATCCGGTTGGTTATACAGCAGAAAGCAGCTTGAGCAGGCAGCACAAAAGTGGGCTGGCAATGCACACAAACCATATCGCATTGCTCAATGAACCACCAAGACGCAACCTGATTTTCGGAGTTTCTTATCATCTTTTCGAACTTGCTGCGCACCAGGGTCTCTTGAGGCTCGAGGTTTGGCACCAGAAACCACAAGCTTACGAGACCTCCTGATCGGAGCAACGATGAGTCCAGCTGTTCGGCTCTCTGGTGTTCCCGTCGGATCAAGTCTATTTTGGTAAGCTCGGTGATCTTCAGGTAGGTAGTCGAAAACTGGTAGGGTTGTAACTTCTGAATAAGGCGGTTGGCCCGCAACAGCGCACCCATCCGAGCGTCACTTTTTCCAACAAGCGAAAGTGCCACCCAGAGGCTTACCGTCAAGACGGCGGTCAAGACCGCAGCTTGCCGGGATGTTTGTCGCCAGCTCATTTTGATGCGGCAGTCCAACGGTTCCGGCCAGCGACTCCACGCCACCCATCGCCGGACTGCCAAACCAGCACAGTCGCGGAGTTTCGCTGCGACGGAATGGTTGGGCCTGTTCATGGGAATAGCTTGGTGGAAGAAGCTGACTTACGTGGCGGGAGAACGGCCAATATTGCGAGGCCAGCACCAACGAGCACTCCCAAGCCGCCATAAATTCGACAGCCGTTCTCGTTCACGACTTCAAGGTTCGTCTCGGGCATCCTGGACGCCGGATTTGTGGTAGGATGTCCCCAGATCACCGATGTTGGACGAACCAAGAATACAATCCCGGCAAGGATGAAGCACAGGCCCAAGAGAAGGGCACTGATTTCCGTTAAGGAAAGGCGCTTCATAGCAAGGCCCAACGCTCTCGGTCAGTCACCGGCGCCGTGAACGAGCGGCAAGCGCAACAGCAACGGCGGAACGAAAACTGGGCAACAATCGTTAAGCGAGCCCGCCGGTTGGCTGCAACGAGATGGTTCTGGGTCGCGTTCAAGCACTTGATGAACTTACCTAATGAGACGAAGCAAGGATAAAGCACCTTCTCAAGCAGCTCCTCGTCCACACCGACAGTCCTCAGTTTGTTGCCCAATCCAGGAACAAACACAAGAGCAAGGAAGGCTAGAAGGTAGATGGCGATTCGCACTTAAAGTCATGTAAAAAGACCTTGGCCGCTAATTTCAAGTCGTAAGTCGGATCCCACTTCTCTGATTCGCCAGTAATCATGTCTATTTTGACAATGGTGCCTCCTTGCCATCACGAGGTGCCGACGTCGAACGTTCGCCATCACCGGCTCCGCGCCAGTGGCTTCCAGCATGAAATCCCAATGTTGTCGAGGAGTTCGTGTGCATGGGGTTGTTGGGCCTGGAGTCCGTTGTTGAGTAAATCACGTTCCAGCGGCGCTCGGCTCATGCTCCGGGCGCGAGCTTTTGCAATGCGTTGGAGACGCACTGTCTGACGAACCAATCCGAGTCGTTTTGATACTGGAGTAGGGACGGAACCGCCGACCTGGCCTGTCCCCCGTAATTGCCCAAGGCATCGGCGGACCGTGCGCGGACTTGTCCCCTTGGCTCCT
>DASRFK010000089.1:0-34432 GCA_035651635.1 Verrucomicrobiia bacterium
AAAGTTCGACCGAGCCCCTTACCATATCAGTCCTCGAGGCAGCTGATGAATAATTACCGAAAGGCATTAGCCTTTAGGCGGCCCGGCGCCAAAACCGCCTGAAGGCGGGACTCCAAACTCAGGTGTCCACGCCCAAGCCGAAGTTTCAAGACACGCTCTAAGGGAAGCCGCGCGCGCTCTAAATCCGAAACTCGAAATCCGAAGGCCGAAAGAAACCCGAAGCCCGAATCTAAGGGCTGCCGTGCGCCCCGGAATTTTTTCGGCTTTCGAGTTTCTGCTCGGCCTTCGGATTTCGGATTTTAAGCGCAAAATAGGCGGCAATGATGTTGTTAGGATTACGCGTCCAAATGAGCGCTCATTTTTGAACGACCTAAGCCGTGGCCGGCTCGAAGGCCAATTCGTAGAACTTGCAGTATAGTCCGCGGCCTTGCATCAACTGATCGTGCGTGCCGGTTTCCACGATCCGCCCCGCGTCCAGCACCACGATCAAGTCCGCCTTTTGAATCGTGGATAACCGATGCGCAATGCAGATGGTCGTGCGGCCTTTGGTCAGTTCTTCGAGGGCGTCCTGGACGATCTTCTCGGCTTCCGGGTCGAGAGAATTGGTGGCTTCATCCAAAATCAAAATCGGGGCGTTGCGCAGAATGGCCCGAGCGATGGCGATTCGCTGTCGTTGCCCGCCGGAAACATTAACACCCTTTTCGCCGACCACCGTCTCGTAACCACGAGGCTGGTCTCGAATGAAGCCATCGGCGTACGCGTGGCGCGCCGCATCTTCAATCTCGGCATCGGTCGCCCCGGCTCGGCCCAAGGCGATGTTGCGGCGAATGGTGTCATTGAAGAGAATGGTTTCCTGTGTCACGACCGCGATGTTCGAGCGTAAATCGTGCGAGCGCACGGAGCGAATATCCGTCTCCCCGATGAGAATGGCTCCGGCGGTCGGGTCATAAAACCGAAGCAGCAGGTTGGCGAGCGAAGTTTTGCCCGAACCAGTGCGCCCGACCAGTGCCACCATTTGACCAGGCTGAATCGTCAGGTTGATATTATGGAGCACTGTCTTTTCCCCGTAGCCGAAACTGACATTTTCGAAGCGGATGGGCCTGCCCACGGCGTGGAGAGGCTTTGGTTTGAGCGGCTCGGGCAAGCTGCTCTGCTTGGAAAGCAAGTCGTAGGTGGGATCCAGGGATAATTTCGCCAGCTCAAGTTGATGTTGCAGCCGGCTAAGGTTTTTCAGCGGCTGGTACAGGCTGAACACGAGGAAAAAGAAAGCCAGCATGTCGCCCGCCGGCGCGTGGTCGGCGGAAACAAAGGCGTAGTAAGCAAACACTAGGGCGACTCCGATGCTGCCAATGAATTCGATCAATGGTCCGGGCAATTCGCCGGCGCGCACGGCCCGCATGAAAAAGCTGGTAATGCTATTGACAGCTTTCTGGAAATCCTCAACGACCGCGTTTTCCAGGTTATAGCCCTTAATGACCCGAATCCCCGTGAAGGACTCCTGCATCACATTGTTAAGCCGCGCGGATTTGGCGTGTATCCCGGAATCCGAACGGCGGAATTTGCGGCTGAAAAGCGCAATGGGGATCAGGCAAAGCGGGAAGATGAGCAACGTGAACAGGCTCAACATCGGTTGCATCCAGATCAATGTGATGATCAGCACCAGGATTGAAATCGGCTCCCGAATGATCACCCCGAAAGCGTCCTTGATGGTGCTGTGCACGGCCATGGCCCCTTCGATCCGAGTCATCAAATCGCCCGTGCTGGCTCGATTGAAGAAACGCAACGGCAGATGCATCAGATGGCGAAAGAGGCGCACGCGCAAATCGTTGGCCGCTCGGATCGCCACCCACGACAATAAATAGGTGTTCAGATAGGACAGAAGGCTCCTCAGAAACATCGCCGCCGGAATGAAGCCGATCACCAGCAGCAGCCGCGTGCGCGAGGGCGGACCGACAGCCGGGCGGAACCAGGCGCTGGCTCGATCTAGAGCCCGCTGCAGCGAAGTCGGCATCCGTGAGATCATCCCTTTTGAGACTGGGACAGAGGAAGCCTGTTGAGCATCGGCTTTGGTTTGAGCCGTTTGCGCCGGGGTCGCCGGGCCTTGCGTTGCCGTTACATTGGCCTGGGCGGAACTCCGTTCCATTGGAAAGACCGCGTCGACGGCCAGCTTCAGCGAAAGCCCCAGCGTCGGAGCCAGCGCGCCTGACAAGAACCCGCACAGCAAGCCCAGGATTAGGCGGCCGCGGTAGGGTTGGGCCAGTTCCAGCACCCTTCGGAGGTGTTCGCGCATTTCGGTATAGAAGAATGCCATCAATAGGGCGATTAAGCGAGGGTTTAATCGCGTTCTAAAGGCCTGGATCACGGTGAAGACCCCATGGCACCCCTTTGGGGACGGCCGGATTGTTGATCACAAAATCGTGTGCAACCTAAGGAGAGATAAGCTAATGAGAATACCCGTAAATAGTCTGAAATGTTTTGGAGCGGCCGCGCTGCTGGCGCTGGCTATCGGCGCCACCGGCTGTCATTCGAACCCTGATCGGACGACCGGCCAAGCGATTAACGACAAAATGATCAAGTTAAATGTCGACCACGCGCTTAGCAGCGATGCGGTATTGAAATATCCCGACGTCCATGTCCAGGTCTACAACGGTCAGGCGCAACTAACCGGCTTTGTGGATACGGAGGGCCAGCGCAAGCGCGCCGCCGAAATCGCCGCCAACGTCCCGGGTGTCACTCAGGTAATCAATGAGATTACCCTTAAGCCCACTCCGACGGGCCGTGCACCGATTCGGGATGCCACTGGCGATGTCAATCATCCGAATCCGAACTATAACGAAACGCAGCCGCCACCCAGGTAAGAGAAGTTGGTTAGCGCTAAGCGGTCAGCGGCTATCAAACCAGGAGAGGCAGACTCTCCTGGTAAAACCGTTTTCCGGGCTTGGTTTCAGCGGCAGTCCTCGAAGATGAGGCCTAACCAACCTGGCAGGTTTGGGATCTCTGACGCAAAACCCTGACCGGAGAGGCGTATAGAATCGAGGCGGTGTGGTAATCGGTATTGGCCTGAACCCATAACTCGCGATAGGAAGGTGTCCCGGGTTCCTGGGTTTGCGTGGGATACTCCCGCACCTCGCAGGAGACGCCGGCGGCGGTCAGCTGGTCTCGCGCCATCTCAACCTGGGCCCGGTCTCGGGCCGAGAATAACATTTTCATGTCCTTCATCGCCTCAAGCTTCTCACGCGCAGTGAATTCCTTCAACCCGGTGCCGGTCTGATTGTGTGCCCGGGGTTTCACCGGGCACGCACCGGCGTGCGACATTCTTGTCCGCAGGAGTTCGTGAATATACCGACACTGAAATTCTCGTTGCGCCCGGTTCAGTCAGTCTGCGCCCGCCTCCCCCGCCTCGCTGCCGCTTGACACATCTGCCGGCTGGGATACGTTTCGCGCATGGCTTCCACCTCGGCCTTGCGCCGAAGGTTATCCCGCGAAGCCTGAGAGGGGGCCTGGAGGCCCCCTTCCTTTTTAAAAGCACAACGGTTGCAAATCCTGACCGACGGATGCACCGTCGGTATGTCTCGGGTACGGATGACAGAAGCAAATTCGGATTTGCCAGCCGCGACAACAACCAAAACGTTTTCCAATTTCACAAAGCAAACGACCGTGATGAACCGTGAGAAAACGGAGCGCAGTGACCGGTGTGTGGAGATCTATCCTATGTTAATCGCCGCCTTGGTGGGGCTCGCTCTGGTCTGGGCATCATGGCTGGCACTCTCCCACAGCCCAGAGCCCAGGTATGGCGGCAGACCCGTTAGCCAATGGTTGAACGCAGGGCAGGAAGACGCCTCCATGGCCATGCACGAGATCGGTGCCCCCGCTTTGCCTTATATTTTGGCCAAATTGGCCCGCGAAGATCCGGAATGTGGCAGCTACCGAGAGTACCGGCGATGGTGGAGTAAGGTTCCCACGTCGATTCGTTGCGTTTTGCCGAAACCCGCGCCTGCTCTGTTCGACGACACGCGCGCCGTCATGGCCCTGCTGGAACTTGGACCCGAAATCATCCCCAGCCTCGCGCTGGAATTGCGGCGTGGGAACCCTGCCCGGCGAAGGGCCAGTGCTGAGGTGCTCGCGCGCTGGCACAAGCGAGGCAAGAACATAACGGTGGCCATCCCGGCTCTTCGACTGGCATCGCGCGATCCGGATCCTCGCCTCGCTCGCGTGGCCGAGGTTGCTTTAGCCCCAGTTCCTCATGAATAAATCGCGCCCGAGCGTTTTCCGCCTGGTCTCGCACATGCTGGCGGCGCTGTTCAACAGCCGGGCCGCTTTTCACGAACAGTGGCGCCATTATGAATCCGCTCCAGCCCGTGACGCTGTGGCGGGTCGTTGGATCGGCGAATGGATCAGCGAACACAGCGGCCATCGCGGCGCGCTCAAGTGCGTCCTGGCTCGGGCTGCGGAGGGCGTTTATCGAGCGTATTTCTACGCCTCTTTTTCCAAACTGTTCAGCGTCGGCTACGTCACGGATCTCAAAGCCGAATCCGGACCGGGTGTAACCCATTTGAACGGCGAGCAGGATTTGGGCCCGCTCGCCGGTGGAATTTATCGGTGCGACGGAGAGATCACCGGCACCGATTTTGTCTGCCATTATTCCTGCAAATATGACCAGGGAACCTTCCGCCTGAAAAAATTGGATTGAACTCAATGTCGCGGAGGCAGCAACCCACGAAAGCCAGCCGCAATAGAACGCACAGATCGTAAAAAGGCCGGCTTTCTTTCTCGCGTTCCTTGGGTTCTTTTGCGGCTAATTCTTGCTGAGTAACAGCCCGGAATGGGCAAATTCTTGCCGGCAGCTCAACCCTCGACCGGCAAGCCCTGCACTGCTCCATCGCTGTTTTCCGGCGTTTTCAAAAACCGCGCCAGGTAGATGCAGATCAACGCGCAGAGTATCGAGCCGTATCCTAGTAACGGGAAATGAGCCAGTTCGCCCTTGGGGGTCTGAGTCAAGACCTGGCCGCTGACGTAGGCGGCCACGCCGCAGGAAAACTGCTGCACCGATGAGTTGATGCTCATGAACCCGCCGCGGTACTGGGCCTCGATGCTCGCCGTCATCAAGGCCATGGCCGGCACCATGCGGCCAGACATGCAGACCATCAGCAAGGTCGAGGTGGCCACCGCCAGTACCAGTGAGACGCGCGGCAGATTTGTTACCAGGAAAATCGGCACTGTTGCGGTCAGCGACATTAGCGTGAACACGCGCAATTTTCCGGATCGATCCGACCACCGGCCAATCCAGTTCAAGCTGAAAACCGTGGCCACCCCTCCCGCCAGGTAGATGAGCGGCAGTTGCCGCTCGGTCAATCCGACATTCCACACCATGTAATTGGCGATGTTGGGGAAAATTGCGAACCCAGTGACCGACAGCAGGGCCATGAACAGAAAAGCCATTTGATGGTCCGGGTGAGACAGCACCGAGAGCATGCGCGCCACCGGGTGCCGGCCCGCGGCGTGAAGCAAATGTCCGCGCAACGGCGGCAGCACGCGGGCCGAAGCCGCCAGAATGATAAAGCTTAACCCCGCCAAAACGAAAAAAGGCATATGCCAGTTGAGACTATTGGCCAGGACTAAACCGATCGGCACACCGCAGATCGACGCGACCGAAAACGACGACATCACCAGGCCCATGGCAGCCCCGCGCCGCTCTTCGGGAACAACGTCGCCAATTATCGCCAGAATCAACGCGCCGGCCACTCCACCAAACGCCCCGGCGACCACCCGCGCCGCGACCAACAACCGATAGGTTGGGGCCAGCGCGCAAAAGAGCGTTCCGACCGCAAAACCGAAATACAACATCAGCAGCGCCCGTTTGCGATCGAACCGATCGAGCACGAAGCCGGTCAGCACGCCGGAAACGCCCGCACTAACCGCGTACGCCGATACAATCACGCCGAACTGCCCGGGATCGATCTTAAAGACCCGCATATACTGCGGGCCGAGGGGAAGGATGATCAAAAAATCGACAATGGCCGTGAACTGGATCGCGGCTAAAACCAATAGCAGCAAGCGTTCGTTGATCGCTTGCCGAGTCTGCATGGACGCTGATAGGCTCTCAGGCACTTGCATTTATAGCGTCATGCGCCGGGTAGCGCAAATGCGGACGAGAGGTCCTTTCGGATAAGTTTGCCCACTTGAAATGCTCCGAGGCGATGGGGCGGGCCAAGTGGGTGAATACCTCGGGTGCCCAGAAATGGGTCCCGCATGAGATTGAAGCAGGTTATAGTATTGCAGCAACCTAGGACAGACAGGCGCAGCGTCGATCTCGGCTGAGTGGTCGCCGGCGCGAGAGGTGCGGTCCTTTGGTCGGGCGTCCTTTCTAATCGTATATCGGGCGAGGACGTCGGCCAAAAACAATGCGGCAATTGGTGAACGCGAGAGAACCCGAGCCAAATTTAACTGCGGAGCCCGTCTCGACTCCGAAGAGTGGTGGCTGTCCCATTGTAGTCATGGGGGCCTCAGCCGGCGGCTTGGAGGCTTTTCAGGCTTTCCTGGAGCAAATGCCGGCCGACAGCGGGATGGCCATCGTGCTGATCCAACATCTGGATCCGAGTCACGAAAGCCTGATGCCGGAGCTGCTGGCCAAGCACACCAGCATGCCCGTCAAGGTTGTTGAAGACGGACAGTGCATCCGACCGAATGAAGTATACATCGGCCCAGCCAAGGCTCATCTGAATCTGATTGCCTGCACGCTGCGGCTCACTCCCAAAACACAACCCGAAGCACGCCCCGTGGCTATCGATTATTTTTTCCGCTCCGCAGCCAGGGATCAGCGAGAAAACGTGATCGGCATCATCTGCTCGGGAACCGGCACCGATGGCACCTTGGGCCTGGGCGCCATTAAGCAGGAGGGCGGTTTGACCATGGCCCAAAGCCCGGACAGCGCCAAATATGACGGGATGCCGCGATCCGCCGTGACCAACGGAGTTGTCGATCACGTTCTGCCCATTCACCAAATGCCTGGCGTCATCCTGGAGTATGTCCGGCATGCTTTCCGCTTTCGCGATCCGAGCGGGGGCCACGCGCAACAACTGGAAGTCCTCGAATGTTTGCCTCAAGTTTTTCCCATTCTCTTAAAGAAAACCGGCCACGATTTCAGCCGCTATAAGCAGAGCACCATGGTCCGGCGCGTGCAGCGCCGCGTCCAGGTCACCCACTCCAGCTCACCCGGCGCGTACCTCAAACTCTTGCGTAGCTCCAAAACGGAATTGGAGGAGCTCTTCAAGGACTTGCTCATTGGAGTCACCCAGTTCTTCCGCGACACCCAGGCCTTCGAGGCGCTGGCCAATATTGCCTTGCCCGAGATTTTCCGGGACAAGGCCTCTGACGCGCCGGTGCGCATTTGGGTTCCCGGGTGCGCTACCGGTGAGGAGCCCTTTTCGCTGGCCATGCTCATCGCGGATTACCGGGAACGTCGCGCCTTGGCAAACCCGGTCCAGATTTTCGCCACCGATCTCGATGAGGAGGCGCTGGCTTTTGCTCGCAAAGCACAATTCCCAAAGTCCATCCTCGAGCAAATTGCCTCGGAACATTGGCAGCGTTATGTCGTCGAGCTCGAAGGGAGCCTGGAATTGGTCAAGGAAGTGCGGGAAATGTGCATCTTTTCCCTGCACAATGTGATCAAAGACCCGCCCTTCTGCCGTCTGGATCTGATTTCGTGCAGAAACCTGCTCATCTACCTCGAACCGGGCCTGCAGAAAAAACTTCTGCCGCTATTTCACTACGCGTTGAACCCCTCCGGGTTCCTGTTTCTCGGCCCCTCCGAGAGCGTGGCGGGCCGCAGCGATTTATTTCGAATCGCGGACAAAAAACACCGGATCTTTCAGCGTAAACCAGCGATGCTGCGGCCGGGCGCGGGCGCGGGCATCCCCGCTTTGCAGTTGGAATCGCCCGCACGGATAACGCCCGCGCAGATGCAGGTTCCGGGCGTTATTCGCGAACAGACCGTCGCCCGTTCGATCGAGCGCGTTTTGCTCGAGGAATTGGCCCCTCCCGCGATGGTGATCAATGAGCAGGGCGAGGTCCTTTATTTCTCCGGCCAGGTGGGAGATTATCTGCAGCCGGCGGCCGGTGTTCCGAGCAACAAGGCGATTAACCTTACCCGGAAAAGCCTGCGGCTGGATCTGCGCTCAGCCCTGCAAGCCGCCCTGAGCGGTCGGCGCCTGGTTGTCCGTGAAAACCTGCGCGTTCAGGTGGGACGAGAGGTTCGTCGCATCAATCTGATCGTCCGGCCTTTGAGTGACGTCTCGAAAGAACCCTTGTTGTTGGTGGCCTTTCAAGCTCTGCCGGAGAGCCCAAGCGCGCCGGGGCCCGAGGCCGCCTCCGCCGCTAATGAACAGGAAAAGCCGCTCTTGCAGCAGTTGGAAAACGAGCTTCGGGCAACCAAGGACGAACTGCAGAACACCATCGAAGAGCTGGAAACCTCCAACGAAGAACTGCGCTCAGCCAACGAAGAACTGCTCTCCATGAACGAGGAGTTGCAGTCCACCAACGAGGAAATGCAAACCTCGAAAGAGGAACTGCAGTCGCTCAACGAGGAACTGCAGCGCAAAATGGAGGAGTTGGACCTGGCGCATACCGACCTGCAAAACCTGGTTGAAAGCTGCCAGATGCCCACGTTGTTTTTGGATCCGCAGCTCCGGATTCGCAAGTTCACTCCCGCCATCGCAAAGCTGGCCAATTTAGATGAGAAGCAGATCGGTCAGGCGTTGAGCGCCGTCGCTCCCGACCTGGCCATTCCCGCCCTGGTCAACCTCGCCAGCGAAACCATCCGCTCTTTGCATGCGAAGGAGGAGCAAATCTGGTTCGAGCGCAATCAAGCCTGGTTCATGGTGCGCAGCATCCCTTATCGCAATCTCGAGCAGGCCGTCCTGGGCACCGTCATGACCTTCACCGATATCACCGAAATGCGCCGGGCGCAGGAACACCGCGCCGAATTGGCCGCCATTGTCGAAGGTTCGGCCGACGCCGTCCTGGGCCTCGGGCTGGACACCCTGGTTCGCGCCTGGAATAAGGGCGCCGAACGCATTTACGGCTGGACCGCCGAGGAGATGATCGGCCGGCCCGTGGCCGTAACAGTCCCGCCCGATAAACATGAGGAGTTTCAGCTGGTCGTCGAACGCCTGCGGCACGGCGAGCATATCGAACCGCTCGAGACCGTTCGCCTGAACAAAGCGCAGCAGCGTATCGATGTGCTGATCACTTTTTCGACAATTCGCGGGCCGAGCGGTGAGATCACCGGCTTTTCGCTCATTGGCCGAGACATGCGCGACGCCAGGCGCGCTGAAGCCACCGCGCGACACCTTGCTGCCATCGTCGAATCTTCCGACGATGCCATCGTCAGCAAGGATTTGAATGGCATTATCACTTCCTGGAACAAAGGCGCCGCGACTCTATTCGGTTACACGGCCGAGGAAATCATCGGCCGCCCGGTCACAACCTTCATCCCGTTGGAACGATACCCGGAAGAACAGATGATCCTCAGCCGGCTGCGACGCGGCGAGAAGATTGACCACTTCGAAACGATTCGTCAGCGAAAGGACGGCAAACTGATCGAGGTCTCCATCACCGTTTCTCCCGTTAAGGATGGCCAGGACCGCATCGTCGGCGCCTCCAAGATTGCCCGTGACATCACCGTCCAGAAACAAGCCGAACGCCTCCTGGCTGAAGCCAAGGAACGGCTGGCCAAGGCAAACGAGGAACTCGAATCCCGGGTCCAGGTGCGGACCAAAGAGCTGGCCGCTTCCACCACTCAATTGGAAGAGTTGGTCTATTCCATCGCTCACGATCTCCGCGCGCCGTTGCGCGCCATGCAGTCTTTTGCCACCATGCTCCTGGAAGATTGCGCCGCGGACCTCAAGGAAAACGGCAACGATTACGCTCGGCGCATCATGCGTTCGGCCGAGTCGTTGGACCGGATGATCCTCGATCTGCTGGCTTACGGGCGACTGGGTCAGGAGGAAATCGAACTGCACTCCGTCAACGTGCAGGGATGCTGGGCCGCTGCGGTGGCACAGAACACCGAATTAATTGCACAGCACCGGGGCGTCGTTGAAGCCGTTGAGCCCTTGCTCCCCGTCCGCGCTCACCGGGCCATTCTGACGCAGGTGCTCGCCAATCTCCTGAGCAACGGCCTGCGCTTTCATCCGGAAGACCGGGCGCCATTGGTGAGGATTTGCACCGAAGCCCGCCCTGGCACCGTGCGCATCTCGGTAGAAGACAACGGAATCGGGATTGAATCCAAATACCACGAGCGGATCTTCGGGGTATTCCAACAGTTGCACGGAAGACAATTCGGCGGCACCGGCGTAGGCCTGGCTATCGTGCGCCGCGGCGTCGAGCGCATGGGGGGACGCGTTGGATTGGAATCAACGGTCGGGTTGGGCTCGTGTTTCTGGGTCGAACTGCCCCAGGCCTGACGATGTATAGCCACGGCTTTATCGACCGCGCTGTTTTCGATCGCCAAACGCTTCTCTTGGCTGAAGATTGCGAAGACGACGCTGAGATTATGAGGAACGCTCTCCTGCGGGCCGGTGTGCCCAATCCTCTGCAGATCGTGCAGGACGGTGAGGAAGCTATCGATTACCTCGCCGGCAAGGGAAAGTATGAGCGGCGCGATTTGTATCCGTTGCCCATTATGTTCTTTCTGGATCTGAACATGCCCAAGCAAGGGGGCCTCGAAGTTCTCAGCTGGGTTCGCCAGCACTCCCGGCTCAGCCTGCTGGCCGTTCACATTCTTTCGGCCTCAAGCCGGGAAGCGGACATCTCCCGCGCCACCGAACTCGGCGCCAACAGCTATATTATCAAGCCCAGCAAGTACTCCGATTTGGTCGACATGCTCAAAGCATGGTACACCCTCAGCCGGTTTCAGGCCCTGATCATTCCCCGGGAGCTTCGCTGAGCAGCATTTGAGCAGCGCTGCTGGTCTGTCCGCTTCCGATGCCCAGTATCCGGTGATAATCTCGCATTAACGTCGGTGAACATCTCTTGCTTGCTGGGCCCGGCAAGGCAACGGTAACTTGATCAATATGGCGCATGCCGAGTTCGTTCACCTGCACTTGCACACGGAGTATTCTCTGCTGGATGGGGCATGCCGGCTCGATCGCTTGATGGAAAAAGCTCACCAGCTCAATTTCCCGGCTATTGCGGTGACCGATCATGGCGTGTTGTATGCCGCGGTCGATTTTTACCAGGCGGCGCGCGAAAAAGGGCTCAAGCCCATTATCGGTTGCGAGGTTTATGTTGCGCCCGGCAGTCGTCTGGAAAAAAAGGCCGGGAGCGGCGGCCGGGATGTTTACAATCACCTGGTCCTGCTGGCGAAGGATGAAACGGGTTACCAGAACCTGATCAAGCTGGCGACGGCCGCGCATCTGGAAGGTTATTACTACAAACCGCGTATCGATAAAGAGCTGCTGGCGGCGCACCACGAAGGTTTGATCGCGCTCTCAGGCTGCCTGGCGAGCGAAATTCCTGAGGCGATCCTCAAAGACCAGTTGCCCAAGGCTCGCGGGGCCATCGATTGGTTCAAACAGACTTTTGGCCCGGAGAACTTCTACCTTGAACTCCAAAACCACGGCATTCCCGAGCAAGCCAAGGTCAACCGGCACCTGATTCCCTGGGCGGCCGAGTTCGGTTTGAAATTGGTGGCGACCAACGACGTTCATTACGTCGAGAAACAGCATTCGCACGCGCACGATTGTCTCATCTGCATCGGCACGCAAGCGCTCCTGAGCGATTCCAAACGCATGCGCTATACGGCCGAGCAGTTCTACTTGCGCTCGGCCGAGGAGATGAACGCGCGTTTTGCCGAGGTGCCGGACGCGGTGCGTAATACCCTGGAAGTGGCGGAGAAGTGCAATCTGGAAATTGAATTCGGCAAACTGCATTACCCGGTGTTTACGCCACCGGAGCACTTTACCCGGGAAGGGTACCTGCGTTTGCTGCTGGCCCAAGGTCTGCACCATCGTTACGGCTTGCACGTCAAGGCTGAGGGCGAGGAATTCATTGTCGAGAGAGTTGAAGATCCCGGACGTTTGCCTACTTATCAAGCGACCGCGACCGAGACCGCCCAACCGGAGGCGGTGAACACCGCCGTTCGCGCCGTTCTGGATCGACTCCGGCACGAATTGGCCGTCATCGAAAAGACGGGGTTCACCAGCTACTTCCTGATCGTGGGCGACTTCGTCCGGTACGGGCACGAAAAAGGTGTGGCCTGCGTCGCGCGCGGCTCGGCCGCCGGTTCGATTGTGACGTACCTGTTGGGAATCTCGAATGTCGATCCCATCCGCTACGGCTTATTGTTCGAGCGATTCCTGAATCCGGAGCGGGTCAATCCGCCTGATATCGACATTGATTTCGCCGACGACCGCCGGGCGGATGTGATCGATTATGTCCGCCAGAAGTACGGCCAGGATGCCGTGGCGCAGATCGTCACTTTCGGTACGATGGGCGCCAAATCCGTGGTTCGGGATGTCGGCCGAGTCATGGGATTGAGCTACGGGGAATGCGACCGGCTGGCGAAAATGATCCCGTTCGACCTGAAGATGACGCTGGAAAAGGCGCTCAAACAGTCGCCCGATCTTAAACAGGCGTATGAAACTGAGGAGGTGACGCGGGAGTTGATCGACACCGCGATGGTGCTGGAGGACATCGCCCGTAACTCGAGCGTGCACGCGGCCGGCGTGGTGATCGGCGATCAGCCTTTGGTCAACCTGCTGCCGCTCAAGCGCGACGAAGAAGGCGGTGTGGTGACCCAATATGCGATGGGCCCGGTGGGCGACCTCGGGTTGCTCAAAATGGATTTTTTGGGCCTGAAGACCCTGACGGTCATTCGGAATGCCTGCGAAATGGTGAAGCAAACCCGGGGAATCGAGGTGCCGATCGAGCACCTGCCGCTGGATGATGCCAGGACTTACGACCTGCTTAACAAAGCCAATACCTTGGGAGTGTTCCAATTGGAATCCGGCGGCATGCGCGACTTGTGCCGAAAGTTCCAAATCAGTTCAGTGGAACATATCACCGCGTTAATTGCGCTGTACCGGCCGGGGCCGATGGATCTGATTCCCGAATTCATCGGGCGCCGGCACGGCGAAGTCAAAATCGAGTATGCCCATCCGTTGCTGGAACCCATTTGTCGCGAGACTTACGGCATCATGGTGTACCAGGAGCAGGTCATGCAGGCGGCGCAGGCGTTGGCCGGCTACACGCTCGGCGGCGCCGACCTCCTCCGCCGCGCCATGGGAAAGAAGAAGGCCGAGGAGATGGCCAAGCAACGGGACATCTTTGTCAAAGGCGCCGCTCGCGTAAACGGCATCCCCACGGCGAAAGCCAATCAGGTTTTCGATTTGCTGGAAAAATTCGCGGGGTATGGTTTCAACAAATCACACGCGGCCGCCTACGCGATTGTGGCGTACCAAACGGCCTACCTCAAAGCCAACTACCCGGTCGAGTTCTTTTGCGCCATGATGACCAACGACATGGCCGATACCGAAAAATTGAGCCAGTACATCGCGGAAGCCCGTTCGATGGGCATTGAAGTTTTGCCGCCGGATCTGAACGAGAGCCAGGTCTATTTCGCCCCAGCTCCCAGAAGTCAGTCGGCCGCCCGCGTCAATGGCCGCGCCAACGGTCATGTCAACGGTAAATCCAACGGTAAGAGCGCCCTGGATTCAGAGTCGGTCCCTGCCGAGCAGTCGCAGTCGATTCGCTTTGGATTAGCCGCCATTAAGGGTGTCGGCGAAGTGGCGGTGCAAGCAATCCTCAACGCGCGTAATGAAGGCGGGAAATTCCGCTCGCTCTCCGAACTGTGCGAGCGGATGGACGACCGGTCCTTGAACCGGAAAGCGCTTGAAGGGCTGATCAAGTGCGGAGCCTGCGATTGCTTTGGCCGGACCCGAGCCTCGCTGTTTGCGCAGATCGATCGCACGCTGGGGCGGGCCGCCAGCATCATTTCCGATCGGCAGCGCGGTCAAAGCTCGTTGTTTGGGGCATCGGAAGATCACGCGTCGGCGCCTGAGCCGGAAACTCAGGTCAACCTCCCGGAATGGCCGGAACACGATCTGCTGGCCTGTGAAAAGGAACTGCTCGGCTTCTATGTCACGGGCCATCCCTTAACGCCCTATGCGGCGGTGCTGGAAAAGTATTCGCTGGCTACCACGAAAACTTTGGGGCAAATGCAGAATCACGCCATGACGCGGTTAGGCGGCATGATCGCTGCGTTGCAGAATGGTTTCTCAAAGAAAAGCGGCAAGCCATACTCGCTCGTAACGCTGGAAGACCTAGAGGGCTCAGTGCAGGTGCTCTGCATGAACGAGAACTATGACCGCAATCGGGAGTTGCTGGTCCAGGGACAGCCGATCTTTGTCGTCGGCGAAGTCAGCACCGGAGACGATCGACCGAAGATTTTTCCGCAGGAGATTATGCCTTTGGACGAAGCGCCCAGCCGCTTCACCAAGCAAGTGCATTTGCGGTTGCACACCGCCCATCTCACCGCCGAGCGCCTTGATTCATTGCGCAACCTGGTCGCGACACACCCGGGCAAATGTCCGTTGATGCTCTGCCTGGTCCGCACGACCGGGGAGGTTGTTTTTCTGGAGACCCACGAGCGATTCAGCGTGAAACCCTCGCGCCAACTGCAGCAAGAGGTGGACGGTCTGTTCGGCGAGAACACGTATTACGTCAAAGTGGACTCCAGTTTGCCTGAGCGAGCGGCGCGCCGGTGGGAGCGGCGAACCGAGGAAGCGGCCGCGGAGGCCTAAGCAGTGAGTAATTGAAACCGTTTCAAAGGGTTTCCACGTGTCGTGCTGGAAATTACACCGCGCCAAAGCCCTCGTGGTTGCCCACAACTCTTGCCTTGGTCTCTTATCTTGGAGATTAAGCCTTACGCCTTTTCCAATAATCCAGCCAGCGCCTCAAACAGTTGCTCCTGGTCTGCCAGGTGGGATGAGGCCCGTTTCAAAGTGATCAGGCCGAAGCCCGAGCCATAGGCAGGTCCATTGACCACACAGGCGTCCGTGTGGCATTGCGCCATTTGGGCCCGTCCCAATTCGAGAGCTTGCTCCCGATTCCCTTCGACTTCGAATTTCCAGCCGACCAGCGTTGCAGATGAAAACCAGTCGCGCAGCTGCGGGATGATTTTTGGCGTCGGCACCAATTCGGCCAGCAAAGTCCCGTGCCGGGTCGAAAGCTTTCCCGGATCTCGCTCCGTCAGTTCGTCACGTTCCGGTCCAGTCCAGATTCTACCAAATTTGAAATCGCTGACGGCGGCGGCATGGAACACGGCCGCTGCCGAATGGCTGGCTGTCAGCCGCAGCCGGTGCTCCAAATCGGCGGTCGTGCTGAACACCTCGGTGCGTGTGGCGTGGCGCGGGCCGGCGTAAGTGGCGCCTTCACCCAGCAGCAACGTCACTTCATGGCCGCGCCTCACCAGGTAATTGGCTAACTCCGTGCCCAGCCTGCCGGTGGAAAAATTCGTGAGTCGCCGTACCTGATCCAACGGCTCATAAGTGGGACCCGCCGTAACAACGCAGTGCACGAGCGCAGGCTACCCAAAGCTGTGGGTGGCGGCAATTCAGCTCTGCGTTGGAGCAAATTGTTATTTCCACGCGATCTGGTAGCTTTTGGGCCTGACTGGATGAGCAAAATTATCGGCATTGATTTGGGCACCACCAATTCGCTGGTGGCCACGGTAGACTCCGGAATTCCCCTGGTCATTGCGGATAGTGAAGGACGGCGCCTGACGCCTTCAGTGGTGCACGTTCCTGGCCCTGAAACCCCGCCCCTGGTGGGACACGCGGCTAACCGCGTTCGAGTCCTGAAACCCCTCGACACAGTCTATTCGGTCAAAAGATTCATGGGCAGGCGCTCCGCCGATCTCGCGGAGGAGGAATTGGTGGTGACCTACAATGTCAAAGGCACGCCAGGCGAGCCGGTTGGCATTCAATTGCACGAGCGTACCTGGACGCCGGAAGAAATCTCAGCCGAAATCCTCAAAAAGCTAAAACGGGACGCCGAGATCTTTTTTGGAGAACCGGTCAACCGCGCCGTCATCACGGTGCCGGCCTATTTCAACGATTCGCAGCGGAACGCCACCAAGAAAGCCGGCGAACTGGCTGGGTTTACTGTCGAACGGATTGTGAACGAACCGACCGCGGCGGCGTTGGCTTACGGTCTAAACCGGCTCAAAGAGCACTCCAAAGTGGCCGTCTATGACCTGGGAGGCGGCACTTTTGATTTATCCATCCTGGAACTCAATGAGGGTGTTTTCCAGGTCCTGGCCACCAATGGCAATACCCGTTTGGGGGGAGACGATCTCGACAAGCGGGTGGTCGAATTCTTGCTGAAGAAGATCGCCGCGGCGGGCGGCCCCGAAATGGATCTTCGGTCCAGCCCGGCAGACAAACCGCCAGAGGTGCTGGCGATGCTCGCACGAATCCGTGAAGCGGCTGAGCAGGCCAAAATCCGCCTCTCGACTGAAATCGAGGTGGAAATCACCCTCCCGTTTTTAACTCCAGGCTTCAGTTTTAATTGCACTTTGAGTCGAACGGAGTTGGAGAACCTCACTCGGGATATCATCGCCCGCACGCGGGCGCATTGTCTGCGGTCGCTGGCGGACGCGAAAGTCGAGGCCAAGGACCTCGACCAGGTAATCCTGGTTGGTGGACAAACCCGGATGCCGCTGGTGCGGCAATTCGTTCATGAGCTGTTTGGTTGTGCCGAGTTCCAGGAGACTCGCGGCGACCTTCGCCTCGGCTCCGAATATCACCGTGCCGGCGGTCCTCAGCTGAACACCTCACAAAATCCGGACGAAGCCGTAGCGCTGGGCGCGGCCATTCAGGCCGAAATTCTTTCCGGCGGGTTTAAGGACATGCTGCTGCTGGACGTCACTCCGTTGTCACTGGGTTTAGAAACCTTCGGCGGGCTGATGAACGTGATTATCCCGCGCAATTCCACTATCCCGGTCAAGGCCGGTGAAATGTTCACCACGGCCGTCGATAACCAAAAGAGCATGCTGATCCATGTTTTGCAGGGCGAGCGCGAGCGCGCCCGCGACAACTGGAGCCTGGGAAAATTCACGCTCGAATTCGAACCGGCGCCGCGAGGTGTCGCCCGTGTTGGTGTGCAGTTCGAAATCGATGCCAATGGCATCCTGCATGTCCTGGCTCGTGATACTCGCACGGGCAAGGAAATGGTTGTGGAGATGAAATCCGCAGTGGATGTAGACGATGCCGCGGTCCAGCAAATGGTCGAAGAATCCGTTGAGCATGCGTTCGATGATCTGGCGGCGCGCCGATGGATCGAGGCGAGGCTAAAAGCCCGCGAACTGAGTTCGGCGACCCGCAAGGGTCTGCAGGACTGCGCCGGCCAGTTGGAGCCGGACTATCAATCACAGATCGAAGCAGCCCTGGCCAAAGTAGAACGGGCCGCCGACGCCGAGGAAGCGTCTGATACGCCGAACCAGCTCAAAGATCTCCAGTCGGCCTGCGCGGCGCTGGATGAAGTCACCCGGCCAATGGCCGAGTTGCTGATGGACAAGGCCATGGAAGCCCTCCTTCGCAAGCGCGGCGTCCTCGGATAAAGGGTTCGGAGTCCAGGCTTCAGCCGGTGCGATCCGCGAACAGGTCTTCGCGTTTGAATCGGGCGTGGTTCCAGTTCTGCCGGGACTCCAAGCGTCTGAAGCGTCCGAGTGTTGAACTTGACACTCCCGGCAATGGTTTCACACCCTGACCGACAGCGGGTAACCGCAGTTTATGGCGTTGTTTGCGCGTGACAAAGAGAAGGAGCGATTTTACCTGCTACCGGGCATGGGCGGCAGGAACCTGCGTCGTAAACGCCGGGTGATCCTGCAATGGTCCATCGTCGCCGGTTTGTGCACGTCAGCCGCTTTGGCCATCCTGCTTTATTATATCAGCAAACAATAATCGATGCGCTTCGACTGATAACTCAATCTCAACCCGGGCGCGCGGTGAGCACCAGTGAAAGGCGAGGTTTTCAGAGCGTTGCTTGAAGCAGTCCGCCGGGACGAGCCGGTGGCCCTGGGGATCATCTCTGGCGTTAAAGGTTCAAGCCCTCAGAAGCTCGGCGCCAAGGCCTTGTTCTTCAGCGACGGTCGCATCGAGGGCACGTTAGGGGGCGGTTGTTTGGAAGCGGAGATCCAGCGGCGGGCCATTCAAAGCCTGCGCTCTGGCGAGCCCGCGACCTTCGACCTGCTGCTGGATCATGATTTCGGATGGGACGACGGCCTCATTTGCGGCGGAAAGGTCGAGGGGCTGATTCTCCCGCTCGCGCAGGAGCCGGGTGAGAACTTCTGGTCCGAGCTCCTGGAACGGAAACGCGCGATCCAGTGGGGTGTGCGGGATGATTTTAGCATCAGCCTGGTGAGCGGGGATGCATCGGAAGCAGGTTGGCGGTATCAGGAAACGGTCACGCCCCCTTGGACCTTATGGATTGCCGGGGCCGGTCATATTGCCCAAGCGGTGGCCCCTCTGGCCGGGCAACTCGATTTTCAGGTCACCGTGTTTGATGACCGACCGGCTTTGGCCAATTATCAGTTCTTCCCTCCCAAGATATCGCTGGTGACAGACGTATGGGCGAACCTGCTCAAAGCGACGCCCCCCGACGGGCCGGCGTTCGGTCTCATTGTGACCCGAGGCCACCGCCATGATGCCTTGGTCCTCAAAGATTGGATTCACAAACCTTTTTTGTTCCTGGGAATGATCGGGAGCCGCCGCAAAGCGCGGACGATTCTTGAGCATTTTATTCAAGAAAAGATCGCCACCGAATCGGAACTCCGCCGCGTCGTGTGTCCGGTGGGCATCGATATCGACTCGACCAGTGTAATGGAGATCGCGGTGAGCATTATGGCGCAGTTTATTCAGAAACGAGCTCAGTTCAGCCGTTCGGACAGTTCGGCCTCGAGCCTTTGTGCACCAGCTGCTGCCCACGGGTCCTAAAAAGGTTGGCTGACGCGCGAAAAACTTATGCTATAATCCTCGGTTCGAGCATGTTTCAATAGAACCGATTTATGTTAGCCACCTCAGAACCCTGTGCCCAAATCGAGCAACCCACCCGCTTGGGTCCTGAGCTGGCGCGGTGCGCCCGGGAGATACCTCTCTACCGCCAAACCCAGACTCACCTGCATCATTCTCCGGGTGAACTGGCGCACTGGCCTTTTATCACCAAGCAAGATATCCGTCAGGGCTTTCCGGGCAATTTTTTGGGCACTGAGGTTGACATGGACCAACTCCTGGATCGGGGCGTGGTCGAACTGGAGCATACCTCGGGCACATCCGAAGAGCGAACGGCCTTGCTGCTGCCCAATGGCTGGTGGGCGGAACAGGAGCTCCGGGGCCTGCGCCTGAATTCATTTATAGCTGAACTGCTCCAGCAGAATCCGTATCCGAAACGCGCTACCATTAATTCCCCGGTTTGCAGCGGCGACATCCGTTACACCGGCGTTCCGTCGATGGACGAGCGAACCGTTGGCAACTCCCTTTTCGTGAGCCTGTCACGCTTTCCGTTTTTATGGAGCGACCGGGACCTCGAACGGATCGCCAACGAGATCGTACAGTGGGATCCAGAGTTTCTGGACCTCGATCCTGTCTATGGAGTGGTGTTCGCTTTATACTGCGAACGGCAAGGCATTCGCCTGCCAAACTTGCAGTTCATCGTGTGCAGCTACGAGTTTGTCAGCGTCGTCCATCGCTCGGTTCTAACACGGGTCTTTGGCGTGCCGGTGCTGGACCTTTATGGCTCGACCGAAACGGGTCATTTGCTGATGGAGGTTGAGGCCGGTCAGATGCGCCCCAGCCTGGACACTGCCTTTCTGGAATCGCTCGAGACCGACAGGAACGGGGTTGGCGAACTGGTCGTGACCACTTTGACGAACCCGTTTATGCCGCTAATCCGCTATCGAATCGGGGATTTGGTAGAAAGTTCAGGCACGCCGTGCCGACCGCGATACCTTGTTCACGGTCGCGTGGCCGATGCCTTTTGGATTTCGCCGGCCAAGCGGGTCACCACGCGACAGGTCGACCAGTGTTTCGTGGGAGTCCAGGGCCTGGCCACCTATCAGTTGATTCAGAAACCCGGGGTCCGATGGCTTTTGAAGTTCGTGCCTCAGACGGGTGAGGCCGATCCCGATGCCACACAATTGGCAGACCTGAAAGCGCGTTTGAGCTCTTTGCTCGAGTCGCCCGTGCCGCTGCAACGGGCCGACCTCCTGATGCCGGAAAGCTCGGGCAAGTTCCGTCTCGGCTATCCGGACCGTAAGAGCCGGACTGAGTTCAACGCGCAGGAAAACGGCGGATAAAGTCTCTTTGGCGCCATTTCGCGCGGGTGCCGCTGAGCTGCTGTCGTGCTTCCCAACTAGGGGTATCTCGCCCCAAGCCCGCCGCAGTCGCCTGGCCGGTTGAATCTGCGTGGGATGATGTAGACATGCGTGCCGTCGAAAGTCGTGTAAAAGCCGGTCGCAAGCTCACCGACACGAGGTGCATCCCGCCGACGCGATGAAGCGTCGGCATACGAAATCCAAAATCTGGTTGCCAGCCCGATCGGGCTGGGTTTTAGTAGTCTCCTGGGATGAAGGGCAAATTGAACCGCACTTTCATTGCTATTGCCGGGGCAGCCGGCGTTTCCTTGTTTGCTACTACCTGCACAGCGTCTCAGTCGGTCGAGCTGACCGCGAAAATCGAAACGGAGTTTTGGGATACCCGTGGTCCAAACCCGCCGAGCATCAGCACCCGGATCTGGACCGTGCACTGTTTGGTTGACACCAATACCTGGCTGATCGAGGGCGACTTTCTAGCCAACGGGAAGGACACGTGGTGGTTCACCGGCACCAATATGATCGAAGAGAGCCGGATCACCTCGGAGACGCCCGAAGCCACGACCAAAAAGCTTTCCGAGCTCAGCCGGTTGGCTATGAGGAGTCCACGGGTTGGCGAACGAAATCGGCGCACGATCGAATCAATCGATGGGAACCCGGGTCGTCCGGTCCGTGTTGCCGACCTCATGTTCGCGCCGGCGAAGATCGCCTGGCTAGCTTACTGTTCGGGGCCTGCTCTTAAGCGTGAGGGGCGGCGCATTCCTTTGCCTAGCGACCTTTGGAAGGAACTGATGTCACCTTCGTGGCAAACCTCGGAGAAAACGACGACGTTCGAGGATGAGCTTGGTCTGCCCGAAAAGATCGTGCTCCACACAGGCAAGAACCAGCCGGTCCTGCAGTACCGTGCGGTCCTGGCAACCAACGTTCTGGGCTGGACCTTTCCATTGGAGTTTCACCTCGCTCAATATACGCCGATCGGCAGCAATGAATGGGAACTGCATCTAACGGCAAATGGGAAAATAATCGATATCGGCGAAGGAGCAGCCCCTGGGATTCCCGTCGAGAAAGGGAAGTCTGCCGAAGGCGCAAATCATCCTCGCGCGGACGAGACCTACACCATCACTTCCGTGTTGCAGGTCCTGAAGCCGGCCGACCCCGCCGACATGAGCGATGATTTTCAGGCGGCGCGTGTGCTGGCGCAGGATAAGGACTCCTATACGGTCGCGGTAACCTATTTCCCGCTCAACCAACCTGCTGTGGAGGAGAACCCGAATTGGCGAAAAGACGACGCGGATATGACCGCCTTTCTGAAGCCCACGCCGAGCGAAAACTGGGACGAAGGCATGCAGCGCGATCTCCTGGCGGAACTGCGCCAGGCCGGCATCGACCCGGATCAGCTGACCGATAAACAGCTTGTCCAACAGGTTTCACAATGGGCGATGAAAAGAGCGCATTCGACCGATGCCTTCTCCATCTGGGGAGTCTATTTTCCCGAGGGTAAACCCGCAGTCTACCCGCCCTTGCGGGAAGCCTTCGATCATCAGAAGCCCAGCCCGAGCTGGACGGACCAGCAAATGTTCGAACAAGAGGCGCTGGGCCGGGCCATGTTCTATAATAAGGTGCACGGGTCCTGCACGTCCTCAGCCGTCTATCTGGCCACTATTCTTCGCGCCTTGGGCATCCCAACCCGCATTGTCTTTTGCATCCCGCCTTTCGACCCGAATGACCAGGCCCAAGCACGGATGTTCTATGACAACGTTCATCATCACCGCGCGCGCGAGACGGTCCGGGCCGCGCTGGACGGCACGAGTGGATTCGCAAACCACCTGTTTAACGAAGTGTTTGTCGGCCATCGCTGGGTGCGGCTGAACTACGGCACTCTTGGCCAACCGATCCTCGACGCTCATTATTTTGGGCTCTTAACGCATATCTACACCTGTGCCGACCTGAGCCAGGTGCCACTGGCGCAGACCTGGGGAATGCGCTACTTCCAGTATCCCGCGGGCCAGCCGAAGCTTTCTTCCCAAAATCCTTATCGTTTGATCTCGGTGACCGATTGTTTTGGCGCCAACGCGCGAGTGGACAATCCACCTGTGCCCCCGGCCGAATTGCGCACGGTCACCATCATAGGACTTTACCCCAAAGGCTCGCCGCAGGTGCCGAGCTGGGTAAGGGCGGACACCTGGCAAAAACCCAAGACGGATTTTTTGATCGCCGGCAAGGAATGGCTGCCAGGATCCTACCATCAGATGCGAGCATTCGAAACCCGGGTGGGTCACGAGTTCCTGCTCACCGCACCGGGACACCCAACCATCAAGGCGCATCTCAACCGGCTCTGCTTGAGCCAGGGAGATGGAACGTTCCAGGCCTATGGCGCGCAGTTCGCACCTGAGGATGAGCCAAAACTGGAGCCCGGAGTTGCCTACTCCATCCAACCAGTCAATACCAGTGAGATTTACCAGTGGACCGTCGCACCAGACATTCAATTGCTCTTTCGCAATAATTGAAGCTGAGGCGGGAACCCGATCACGAATCTATGCCGCGCTCTTTCAATTGGCCGGCTTGGGTTTCTTCCGCCGAAGATACGGACCGAATGCCTGTCGAGGTTTTCTCGGCGCTTGCTGAAATGAGGAAAATGTCCCGAGACACACTAGGCGCAGATGCCCAACTGAGCGCACGCCTGCACACAGCATTGGTCGACCGCTTGAGAGGTAATTGAGGCAAGAGGATCCTTATTCGGCGGACAGATAGCCCAGCCCGGGTGCTGAAAGGGGTGGGTGCTGCCCGAAAATGGAGAGCGCATGATCATCACCACCCGCTTGCCCATGGCCACGGCCAAGTGTACCAACCCGGTGTCCGCGCCCAAAACCAGCGCGCTGGCCTGGGCCAAACCCGCGCTCACCAGCAACGGCACCCCGGCCGCAACGGGAAAACCCACCTGACGAACAGGCTCCAAGCCGGGGCGATCCGACGGCCCACCTCCAAACAGGACTTGCCACTTTCTATTTTTCCAGCGCTTCGCCACTTCGAGGTAACGATCCAGCGGCCAGTTCTTTTCCGCGGCACTGGTGAAAGGCTGGACGAACAACGTCGGTCGGTCGAAACTCAGGCCGTTTTCGGAGAAAAACTTCAGTGCCAGATCCTGGAACTGCTTGGGTAGGTTGAATTGATTATGGACTGTGGTGCTCGCCATGCCATGCCCACGCAATAACAAGAGATAGTCCTCTGCCGGATGAACACCGGCATTGCGTGGTACGGCCTGGGTATAGGCCCAACTGCGGCCGGGCCGATAAACTGTTCCCCAACGTTCGGCGGCCCCACTGGCCCAGGTCAACCAGGCCGTCTCACCATAGCCTTGTAAGTCAATCGTAAGATCCGGTCGTTGTTGTTGGATCCGCCGTAGAACGGCGATCGTTTCCAGCACCATTTTAATCGGATGCAACCCGCGAAATCGCTCGCGATTTAATTCGATCACCGTGGCGACCTGCGGAAATCCTTCGAGTAACGGCGCGTACTCCTTGGAAACAAGAAAAGAAATCCGCGCTTCGGGAAGCGTCTCGCGCACCGCGTGGACGGACGGCAGCGTGAACACGATGTCCCCCATAGACTTAAGGCGGATCATCAGGATTCTGTGTGGCTTATCCATTCCGGCGACCAGATATCGGCCGAGTAGTTTCGCGCCCCGGCAAACCAGTTGGTCGGGCACAAGTATTTTGTTCTGAAGCCACTTGCGTCAAGGAGGCAGTCCTGATGCGTGGAATTCACGCAACATGCGTGAATTCCACGCAATTGGGGACCCGAAGAACTTAGAATTTGCTCGGTTTTCCTCAAATCCAATGCTGGCATTGGCTGTGCTATCCTCATTTTTGGACAGTTCTCTGGGACTAGGTGAAACGGGACGAGAAGAGAATGAAAACGCTTTTGCGTAGGATTTCGACGGGGCTTTATTTTCAGGGGCCGGACCGGTGGACTGCCAATCCGACGGAAGCGCACAATTTCAAGATGATCGACCGCGCGATTGAATTCGTCGATCGCTGGCACCTCAACGACATCGAGCTGGCTTTTGCTTTTGACGACCCCGCTGAGGTAACGACCGTTCCTTTGGACAAAATGGAACTGCGTTATTCCGAAAGCTAAGTGCGTGTTTTTAGGACCCTGGGTTTGGAGTTCCGCCTTCAGGCGGTTTTGTCTCTGACAGGAACCCGCGGGCGACATGCCGGCGTCCTCAGCCGCCATTCCCTCCGTACCGATTCCAACCAACGCCTCGCTTTGTAATGGACTTGCCCCGCCGGTAGGAGGATAAGTGGACAAAGCACCGAATTGACCCCATGAACTCAATAACCGATAAACTCACTCGTAGTTGGCGGTTGTTCAGAACTTCCGTCACTGTGATCCGCACTCATCCCAAGTTGCTGGTTTTTCCAATCGTCACCGGGCTCCTGACATTACTGATTGCCCTGTTCTTTCTGGCCCCGGTTGCCTTGCTTCTGCTGGCCCCACACTGGATCCATGGTGGACCGTTCCAAGGCATCGCGGATCGCTTCGGTTTCCTGCGCATTCGTCAGGGTGGCAATTTCAATTTCCAGGTCCAGCCCCTTGGCACCGCCATGCTCGCGGGCATGTATCTGCTGAACATGTTCCTGGCTACATTGAGCAGTGTCGCCTTCAACAGCGAAATACTCGAAGCTCTTAGTGGCCGGCCGGTTTCCATCCAACATGGACTCGAAGCCGCGCTGCGCCGTTGGAAGCCGGTACTGTTCTGGAGTCTCTTGGCGGGAACAGTCGGGCTGCTGATCCGGGCACTGGAAGAACGTTTTGCCATCCTGGGCCGGCTGGTGGCCGGCATGATCGGCCTGGCTTGGAGCGTCGCTTCAATTTTTGCCATTCCGATTCTGGTGCGCGAACCTTCCCTTTCAAACCCGTTTGAGGTGCTCTCGAAATCGGCGCACACGATCAAGGCCACCTGGGGCGAAATGCTTGCCGGCTATCTTGGCATGCAAGGCACCAACCTGCTGGTGCTATGGGGTTCGATTGTTTATTGGCTCGGCTGCGGCGCCCTGGCCTTCGCCACCTCGAACGCCTGGATCCTGCTCGTTGCCCTCGGCCCATGGCTGCTTTGTCTGATTGCTTACAGTTATCTGTCCAACATCGCCAGCCGGGTTTACTTGTGCGCTTTGTATCTGTACGCCTCCGAAGGGACAGTGCCGGGCCCATTCGACGCCAGCATGATGGCTTCGCCCTTCAAACCCAGGAAGGCCTGAGCGAGCCGCTTAAGGGATATTCTCAGGCTGAAGCAATACTTTGGCTGGCCCTGGCCCGGGCCACGTTTTCCAGCAGACGAATCACCAGCGAAGTCCAACCCGTCTGATGGCTGGCGCCAAGCCCTTGGCCGGTTTCGCCATGGAAGTACTCGTGAAACAGAATTAGATCTTTCCAACCCGGATCCTGCGCATAAGGAAATTCCTGCCCACGACACGGGCGCTTGCCGTCGGGGCCGGTTTCAAAAATCCGGCAGAGCCTGGCGCTAAGTTCATCGGCCACTTGTTTGAGGGTCATCCGGCGGCCGGAACCGGTGGGGCACTCCACGGTGAAGCTGTCGCGGTAAAAATGGTGGTACCGTTCCAACGCTTCGATGATCAGGTAGTTCAGGGGAAACCAAATGGGGCCGCGCCAGTTCGAGTTTCCCCCAAAAATTCCCGTGCGCGATTCGCCCGGTTCGTATTCAACGCGATACTCGTTTCCATTGAGTCGAAATACATAAGGCTGCGCCGCATGAATCCGGGAGACGGACCGCAAGCCGTAGGGCGAGAGAAACTCGTTCTCGTCCAGGACATACCGCAACAAGCGTTGGAGACGTTCGCGTGAGGGGATCGCCAAAAGCCGCCGCCCCTGTCCCTCGCCGTTCTTTGTGTCCGCCGCGCAGTAATACGAACTGAGCATGTTCAGGTCAGGCCGATTCTGCAGAAACCAATCCATTCTTTTTTTAAATCCCGGCAATTTTTGGATCACCGCGTCTTCGAGCACTTCCACGGCCAGCAACGGGATCAACCCTACCATCGAGCGAACTTTGAGCGGAAATACCTGCCCGTCTACTTGGAGTTGGTCGTAATAAAACCCGTCTTCCTCGTCCCAAAGTCCGATGCCTCCTCGGCCGTTTATGGCGTCGGTGATCGCTACAAAATGCTCGAAGAACTTCGAGGCCATATCCTCGGTGGCCGGATTGTCCCGCGCCAATTCCAAGGCGATTGAGAGCAACGTCGCACAATAGAACGCCATCCAGGCGGTGCCATCGGCCTGGCCGAGATGGCCCCCGGTCGGCAGCGGCTTGGAGCGGTCGAATACGCCGATATTGTCGAGCCCGAGAAAGCCGCCCGCGAAAAGATTTTTTCCCTCAAGGTCTTTGCGGTTAACCCACCACGTAAAGTTGATGATCAGTTTTTGGAAACAGCGAGAAAGGAATAATCGATCGCGTTGTCCCCGCGCGCCGGCCATTTTATACACTCGCCAGCAGGCCCACGCATGCACCGGCGGATTCACGTCGCCCAGCGCAAACTCGTAGGCCGGGATTTGACCGTTGGGATGCATGTACCATTCCCGCAAAAAGAGCACGAGCTGCTCCTTGGCGTAAGTAGGATCCACGCGTGTCATGGGCAACATGTGGAACGCCAGGTCCCACGCCGCAAACCACGGGTATTCCCACTTGTCCGGCATGGAGATTACGTCGCGGTTGTACACGTGCTGCCATTCGGCGTTGCGGCCGGACAGCCGTTCCGGCGGAGGTTTGGGCATCTGCGGATCGCCTTCGAGCCAGTCCCGGATGATGTAATGGTAGAATTGCTTGTTCCACATTAAGCCGCCGTAGGCTTGCCGCGCAATTGCCCGCTCATCCGCCGAGAGTCCGCTCGGCAGGTGCTTCGCATAAAATTCATCCGCCTCCCGAATACGGTCCCCGAATATGGTCTCAAATTCTGTGCCCAGACTTTGGCCTTGGCCCAGTTGAGTGTTGGACAGGCGCAATCGGATTTCGGCCTTCGCCCCTGAGGCCAATCTTAATGGATAGACCGCGGCTGATTTTGTCCCGATCTGTTTCGGGTTCACGGCCTCCCGCCGATCCTGGATCAGATACTCGTGAAAGGCATCTTTCACGAATGGCGTCCAGGTGTCCGCTCCGAAAAGCTTGCGCGTGTTCGTCTCGTTTTCCGTGAACAGAATTTCCGGCTGGGCTCCGTCCGGCATCAGCCCGGCAGCCCAGTAGTGCCGGCCGAAGCTGACGTGGTCGCCTTGAACCAGCCCAGGTCCCAAATATTTAAGCTGCGGCCGGACCCAGCAACCGTCGTGCTTGCATCCCCAGATCCAGGTGTTGCGATACCACAGTGTCGGCAGCACATACAGCCGGGCTTCTTCCGGACCGCGGTTGACCACGCTGATGCGGATGAGAAGATCGTCCGGGGTATTTTTGGCGTATTCGACCGTCACATCGAAATAGCGCGCGTCGTTGAAAACACCGCTGTCCGCCAGCTCAAATTCCGGATCCTTGCGCGTCCGCCGGCCGTTCTCCTCGATCAACTTTTGGTAAGGGAATTCCGCCTGCGGGTACTTATATAACCCCTTTAGGTATGAATGCGTCGGCGTCGAATCGAGGTAAAAGTAGCACTCCTTCACGTCTTCCCCGTGGTTTCCCTGCGGACCAGTGACCCCGAAGAGCCGCTCCTTGAGGATGGGATCCCGGCCGTTCCAAAGCGCCACCGCAAAGCAGAGACGGCATTCGCGATCGGTGATTCCCAGCAAACCGTCCTCGCCCCAGCGATACGCGCGGCTGCGCGCCTGGTCGTGCGGGAAATAATTCCAAACCTCGCCGGTGGGGGAGTAATCCTCGCGCACCGTCGCCCATTGACGTTCGGAAAGGTAAGGCCCCCAGCGCTTCCAATTGGCTTGCCGGCGGGCATCCGCGTCCAGACGGCCTTGTTCCGCAGTCAGGGTCATAACCGGCGCTCCAGCCAGGCAACAGGATTACTGCTGCCTTTGATGAGGTTAGATAACCCTACTGCTCCGAATAATTCCACAACAATCCGCCATCCGCGAAAACCGTTGTCCCGGTGATGTAATCGGCGTCGGCCGAGGCCAGAAAGGCAGCGACGCCGGCGACGTCTTGCGGTTTGCCCAAACGGCCCAACGGGATGTTGCCCAGCAAAGCTTTCAGTTTTTCGGGATCGTGCAGCAGCTTGGAATTGATCGGCGTTTCAATCGCCCCTGGCGCAATTGAATTAACCGTGATTCCCAACGGAGCCAATTCGATCGCCAGGTCGCGCGTGAGCATCCGCATTCCGCCTTTGCTCACGCAATACGGGGCAAAGTGCGGGAAAGGAAGCTCCTCGTGCACCGAGCTCATGTTAATCACCTTGCCCGGACGCTTGGCGGCCCTGACATATTTGACAAACGCTTGCGTGACGAAAAACACACCCTTTAGATTTACATTCAGAACCAGATCGTAGTCGGCTTCGGTGACATTCCAGAAATCCGCGTTCTTCTCCACACCGGCGTTATTAACCAGGATGTCCAGGCGCCCCAGAGCGCTCACGCTTTGCTCGACCAATGTCTGAACTTCCGTCAACTGTGCCAGATCGGCTCCGAGCGCCACGGCCTTGCGGCCGAACTCGCGGATTTGCTTTACCACCGCGTCGGCCTCCTCCGGGTGCGTGTGATAGTTGACTATCACGTCGGCGCCTTCCTGGGCGAATCGAACCGCGATTGCCTCGCCGATTCCCTGGCTGCTGCCAGTTACCAGCGCCGCTTTTCCCTCGAGCTTCAAACCGGCCATAACCGCTCCCCGGACTCCCGTTCGGGAGCCCGAAAACGTTCGGAACGAAGGCAGCGTTCGCCTCCAATCGGCAAGCTCAACTCCTCATTTCCATGTTTTCCCATCCTCTAATCTGGACCAGCTTCGCCGAAGCGCCACTAGAAAGGAAAGGTCGGTCGTTTCCCGACCGCCTCGCGGGCAGATTTAGAACTCCGCTGACCCCACTCTGCCACCCTTGCGCGCCGCCTTAGCGCATGGTTTAAAATACCGGCTGGGACGCGGGCGCCTGGGTTTGGAGTCCCGCCTTTAGGCGGCCCGGCGCCGAAATCGCCTGAAGGCGGGACTCCAAACCCAATTCTAAAACACGCCTTAGGCCTGCGCTATGGCTGGGCCAGTATCGGGCGTGCTCGGAGGAGGTTCGGGAGCGGTGGTTCTGGGAGGCACCACCGGTTTGCTCTTGCGTGCCACAGGCGGGGTGGAAGGAGCCTTCGGTCGCGGAGGAGCAGGCGTTCGAGGCACTACGGCTGCGGGCGGAGCCTTTTTTTGCGCAGGTTTGCGTTTGCGTTTGCTTTGCTGCTTGAGCGCTTTGGCGGCCGTTTTGGCCTCTTTGCGCGCCTGTTTGGCAAACTTCTTCGCTTGTTTGTACGCCTTGCGAGCGTCCTTGAACTTGTCCTTGGCCAATCGCGCCAGTTTGCGCGCCGTCTCAGCTTGCTTCTCGGCCTCTGCCGCCCTGCCCGCCAGATATGCGGCTTTTTGTTTGTTCGGGCGTTCGATCTTTCTTGAGTGGTTACTCTTCATAGTATTCACCTGGCTGTCTCGACTGGTTAAGACCGCCAGTCAAGGTGTTGCAGGGTTCCGATTCGTTACAAACCTGTGACATTCTATTTTCCGGCGCAAGCCTGGGATTGTTACATCTTGAAGGCCGCCCGTTGCTTCTGTGGGGGGCATTCTTCCACTCCTTCGTGGGTAAACGCCTGATTGAGGCGATTTGCTTCCAGCGGAACTTGATGAACACGAAAGGAGTACTAATGAAGAAATTAATCGCATTGACGGCAATGGCGGGTTTACTGGCCGTGGGCTGCGCTTCCAGGGAAAACCGGGGCGGCTCATCGGACGAGAACAACGCAAACTACAGCACTGGCACCAGTGACGCTGGGTCGATGAACAACAATAACAGCACGACGCCAAATTCAAGCACGGGCACCGCAGTTACCCCGGGCGGCAGTGCCGTTACCCCGGGCGGAAGTTCGACCGGCAATACCACGGACCAATCCACCACGACCCCGAACTCCAGCAATAATAATAGCTCGAGCTCGGATAACCAAAAAAGCAATAGCTCAAATCCCTAAAGGATTTACGTTCCACGACAGCCAGTGGAACCTATTCGTAACGCAAGGGGGTGACGGCGCAGGGCCGTCGCCCCATTGTTTTGTCTTCCATTGTTGAGCCCGACTTCCGAGCAGAGCGAGCCCAGCCGAGCAGTCGACATCCCCGCAGGCCGCTGCTAATGTCGGCCTCATGTCAGAACCAGCTCTGAACGTCCTGGCCGTGGTGGGCAGCTTACAGCGCACTTCCATTACTCGCGTCGTCATCCAACACGTCGCCGCACAAATGCGCCGGGAAGGCTGCGCCGTGGACATCCTCGATTTCCTGAAAGAACCTTTGGCTCTTTATAATCCGGATACTGCTCATGATTTGCCGGGCTACGCCGAATTGCAGGCGCGGGTTGACCGCGCCGATGTCATCCTGCTGGGCACACCCGATTATCACGGCAGTCTGAGCGGGGCGATGAAGAATTTCCTCGACCATTTTTGGCACGAGTTCGCCGGCAAACTTTTCGCCACCATCGTCGCCTCGCACGAAAAAGGCCTGACCGTAACCGACCAGCTTCGCACTGTGGCCCGGCAATGTTACGCCTGGACCTTGCCTTATGGGATTGCGTTTACAGAGGAGCTGGACGTCAAACACGGCCAAATCGTGAGCGAGACGCTCCAGCAGCGGCTGACCATGTTCACTCGCGACGCCCGCGTGTACGGTTCGGTCCTGGCCCACCAGCGCCTCGCCGACCTCTCCGGCAACGACCCCGGCTTCATGGCCCGTCACCGGCCGAAACAGACCTGAAGATCAGTACCCGAGCTCCGCTTTGCGCGCAGCCGCCGTGGGCAGCGGATCCTTCTTCTTCACGATCGCTTCTTTGCCGGCGTCTTTCAGTTGCCGCGCTTCCGACGCGTTCTGTTCCATGGCGGCCTGGAACTCGGCCGGCACGTCCGCTTCGGCATAAATCGCTTCAACCGGGCACTCGGACACACAGGCCGTGCAATCAATGCAGTCCTCCGGATGAATGACAACCTGGTTTTCCAATTCGTAAAAGCACGCCACCGGACAGACTTCGACGCAGTCGGTGAATTTGCAATTAATACATTTGCTGGTAACAACGTGGGCCATAGTGCCGCTACTTTCGAACGGCTCGCCGATTTTTGCAACCAGATCTTCTAATCCGCTAAATGAGTTGCCTGGCCTCGCGAGCCGGTGTTCTCGTCCAATGGCATTAGGATTACGCGGAGCCGGGACCTTATGGCGCCCAACGCCAAAGGCGCTGCTCCTGCCAGCCTTGCCGAAAGGCCGGGGAAACGGCCCCCCTAATTATCTCAGGGGGCCACTGGCCCTCGTCAGGATGCGCTTTAAGCCTCCCTGGGGAAGCTGCGCCCGGGGTAGGCTTTACTAGGGCTGGGGCCAGCGATCAGGCTTTATATTGGCCCGGCATCGCCACTTCGGGGAAGGGCAGGCTGCCGAGTTCGTACGTTTGCGGTCCCAGGCGTTTGGGGCTGTTCAGGACTTCTTCCGACGTCACCGACCGTCCGGAATAAGCGGATTCGCGTCCCATAATGCCGGTCAGGGTGCTTTCGGCCACGGCCTTGGCCTCGTTGAGCGGCTTGCCCGCCCGGATGCTCTCCATCAGGTCCTGGTGTTCTTGCTGGTACGGGTTGACATCCTGTTCGCGGAACCGATAGCTCAGTTGTTTGTCGCTGCCCCGGATCCAGTCTTTGCAGTTGCTGGTTCCTTTCGTGCCGACGACCGCCTCCTCGACTTTTCCTTCGCAGCCATTCATTTGACGGCATTGGCTGAACATGCGCGCGCCGCTTGGATATTCGTATTCGACGGCAAAATGGTCGTAAATGTGGCCGTAATTCTGATTTGGCCGTGCCTGCCGCCCGCCCATGGCCAGGGCCTTGACCGGGTGCGAGTTGAACACCCAGTTCATAATGTCGAGATTGTGCACGTGTTGCTCGACAATGTGGTCGCCGCCCAGCCAGGTGAAGTAATTCCAGTTGCGCAGTTGCCATTCCATGTCGCTCCAGCCCGGTAGCCGCTCGACTACCCAAATGACTCCGCCGTTCCAGTAGGCGCGGCCGCAGAGCAGTTCGCCAATGGCTCCGTCCTGCAGGCGTTTGATGGTTTCATTGTAACTCCGCATGTGGCGGCGTTGCGTTCCGGCCACGATCCCGAGGTTCTTCTGCCGTGCCAATTCCCCGGCCTCGAGCACCAGCCGTACGCCTGGCCCGTCGACCGCCACCGGCTTTTCCGCAAACACGTTCTTGCCTGCCTCGATGGCCGCTTTCATATGTTGGGCCCGGAAATGCGGCGGGGTCGCCAGGATCACGTAATTCACCTCGGAAACCCCGAGCAGCTTTTGGTAAGCGTCGAACCCGGTGAAACATAACTCGTCACGAATCGGCATATTGAGTTTTTGCAACTGTTCGCGGCAGTTGTTCAAACGATCGGCAAAGACATCCGCCAGGGCGACCACTTTGACGTTCCGGCTCGCTGTGCTCGCGTTGGCCTTGATGTTCTCGGTGTGGTAACCGGCCTGGGGATAATTCACGTCCGTGGCCGCTCCGAGCGCATCTGCCGCCGCCCCTGTGCCGCGCCCGCCGCAGCCAATCAGGCCAATCCGAATCGGATCATCGGGTGCCGCGCGCCCGGTCAGCACGAAGGGCGCCTGGGATAGGGCCGCCGCGCCCACGGCTGCGGCCGAAGAGTTCTTCAAAAATTGCCGTCGTGAAAGGGAGCTGGCCAGCGGAGTTGTGAAGGTCATTGTTTTCATAAGTTTGGGAATTTGGATAAAGCGGAATATCTGATGCATCTGCTTATGCCCATGAACCGATCTTAATAAATTCGCCTCGATACGCCAGCCAATTGTGGGCGAAACCAGTTGCATGGCTGCGGGGCGGTCGGGTATCTCTCTGCGAGAGCATGCCCAGCTTGCCTGCGCAAACATCCGCCGAGAACGTCGCCCCTGAGCCGTTTGTCTCTCCCCGCGTGGCCATGCCCGAGTTGACGCTTCGCGCGGTAGTCGTTGGGACTTTGCTGGGCGTTGTGTTCGGCGCCTCCTCACTGTACCTGGTTCTGAAAGTGGGCCTGACCGTGAGTGCTTCCATCCCCGTCGCCGTGATCTCCCTGACCTTGTTTCGCCTCTGGTCCAGGATTACCGGCGGGCGCGACGCCACCATCCTCGAAAACAACATCGTCCAGACGGCTGGTTCGGCCGGTGAATCCATCGCCTTCGGTGTGGGGGCGACCATGCCGGCCATTCTGATTCTGGGTTTCGATCTCGAGGTGACTCGCGTCATGCTGGTGGCTTTGCTGGGAGCTTTGCTGGGGATTTTGATGATGATCCCGCTGCGACGCGCCTTGATTGTCGCACAGCATGCCACGCTCAAATACCCCGAAGGCACTGCTTGTGCGGAAGTCCTCAAGGCGGGCGTGACCGTTGCCGATCCAGCGGCCGCTCCGGTGCTCGGCCGGTCGCAACCCAGCGGTTCTTCAGCGGCCCAACCTCCCGCGCGCGGGCTCAATGCCGCCACTATCTTCACCGGTTTCGGCGTGGGGTTGGCCTATAACACCCTGATGAAGGCGCTCAAGCTGTGGAAAGATACGCCCGAGAAGCTCTTTGGCCCACCGCTGGCCGGCGGCTCCATTTCCGTTGAGATTACCCCGGAATTGTTGGGCGTTGGGTATGTCATCGGCCCGAGAATCGGTTCGATCATGATGGCTGGCGGCGTGCTCAGTTACCTCGTGATTGCCCCAATCATTAAATTCTTTGGCCAGGCCGCCGCCGCCGCGATCGCCCCCGGCACCAAACCGGTGGTTGAAATGGGTCCGGACGACCTTCGGGGTGCTTATATCCTTTATATCGGCGCCGGCTGCGTCGCGGCCGGCGGCATTATCAGCCTGCTTCGTTCGCTGCCGATCATTCTCAGCGGTTT
>DASRFK010000090.1:0-33162 GCA_035651635.1 Verrucomicrobiia bacterium
CTGCTCGAAGCCCTCGGTGAGAAGGTCAATTTGTACGAGGCCGGCATCCGGGGCGTATTCTGCGGCGGAACGACCATGATGCCGCAGTACGTGCGCTTCATCGTCGAGGAGGTCCTCGAAAACCGCATCGGCTTTTATCCCACCTACGGGAACACCCTGATGGGGCTGGCTGCCAGCGTGCCGCTGCGGCCGGAAGATAACTTTTCAGTCACCTATTACGCGCCGCAACCGCGTGCCGTGTTGCGGGTAGTGGATCCGAAGCAAACCGACCGCCTGGTTGATTATGATCAATGGGGCCGCGTCGAACTTACAACCTTGACCAGGGAATTCTTCCTGCCGCGTTTTCTCGAACGCGATGAGGCTATCCGGCGAAGGCCCCGCGAACCTTATGCGTGGGATGGCGTCGGCGATGTCCGCCCATTCGGCGCAATGGAAAAAAACATCGTCGAAGGAGTGTATTGACCCCTGGACAGAGAATAACCACCGATGAACACTGATAAACACGGATTCGGGAAGCGCGCGCCGGATACAGCCGAGTATCACGCCTGGGGCCTCACAGCGTACACCCAAACTCGTGGGTGGTTCACCTCTATCGGTATCCATCTGTGTCCATACGTGGTTGAATAGCTTTGGCCGGTTAAATGTCTGCCCTGCCCCACCTCCCCGCCCTGCGCCGCGGCAAACCGTATGCCAGCCTCGATCAAATCGAGGTCCGGGATTGCCGCAGTGGCGAACCGCTGGCACGCATTAGCCAGGTCAATGGCGGAATTGTCCGCAAGGATTTTGCCCGCATCGGTGAAGCCCGCGCAGCACTGAAACGCTTCTCTTGCGAGGAGTTGCTGGCGCTTTGTCAAAAGGCGGCGGACCTATTCCTCAATGCGACGCTCCCCTTGGGAGACCAGGGCCATACCCAATCTCCCGAGCAATATCTCACGACGCTTTCAGCCACGAGCGGACTGCCCTTCGTGATGATCCGACGCAACAGTCAAAAAATCTCTCAGGCGCTTGCCAACATGCGCCTGATTCTCAATGGACTCACGCGCGGTCTGGACCTCAAGGTGATCGACCACGCAATCGGCGAACAATCAGGCAGCCGCCTGAGCTTTTACCCGGCGGGCCAGTGCCTGGGACTGGTGATGCCCAGCAACTCCCCGGCCGTGAACTCGCTTTGGTTGCCGGCTATCCCGCTGAAGATCCCGGTCCTGCTCAAACCCGGACGTGATGAGCCCTGGACACCTTACCGGATCATTCAGGCGTTCATCGCCGCCGGATGTCCGGCGGAAGCGTTTGGATTTTATCCAACCGATCATGAAGGGGCGGCCGAGATTCTACGCTCAGCGGGCCGGGCGCTCGTCTTCGGAGACAAGTCCACCACGGCGCCCTACGCCAACAACCCTGCCATCCAGATCCACGGCCCGGGCTTTAGCAAAATTCTTCTCGGAGAGGACCAGGTCGAGCGCTGGCCCGAGTTCATCGATCTGATGGTGTCATCGATTTGCGAGAATGGCGGACGGAGCTGCATCAACGCTTCGGCCATCGTGGTGCCCAAGTATGCTGCTGAAATCGCCGAAGCTCTGGCGAGCAAGTTGGGACCAATCACCCCACTGCCGCCGGAAGACGGGAACGCCCGGCTCTCAGCCTTTGCGAATCCTAAAATGGCCGACGGCATTGACGCCATGCTCGAAGAGGGCCTGCGGACACCCGGCGCTGTGGATGTCACGGCCTCGCACCGGAACGGACCGCGCAAAACGATTTTTCAAGGTGGCGTTTACCTCCGCCCCACCATCGTCCGTTGCGATTCCTTCGCTCACCCCTTGGCCAATCGCGAGTTCCTCTTTCCATACGCCAGCGTCGTCGAAGCCCCGCAAGCGGACATGCTCAAGCTGATCGGCCCATCACTGGTAGTCACGGCTCTGACTGAAGACCCGCAGTTCCGTGAGGCGTTGCTCGAGTCGCCGCTGATCGATCGCCTTAATCTCGGCCCTATCCCCACCATGCGCATTTCCTGGGACCAGCCCCACGAAGGCAACATGTTTGAGTTCCTCTATCGCCGCCGCGCCTTGGAATTAGCCTGACCCCTGCCCTATGCCGAGTCATTCCGAGGCAACTCTACCAGCGGCCGTGCCCTTCGACTTTAATCCACGGACCCGCCTCATCTTCGGCGTCGACACGGTGGCGCGCGTGGGCGAACTGGCGGTCGAATTGTCCGCCAAAAAAGTGCTGCTGGTGACCGACCCGGGAATCGTCTCCGCGGGTCACGCCGCAAAGGTAATTGCCTTGCTCGAAGCACAGCACTTGAAAGTCGTCTGTTTCGATCAGGTGGAGGAAAATCCCTCGACGCTTTGTGTCAATAGATGTGTCGAGGTGGCTCGCCTGTTGAGCATCGACACGATTATCGGGTTGGGCGGCGGCAGCAGTATGGACACGGCCAAGGGCTGCAATTTTATTCTGAGCAATGGCGGCCAGATGAGGGATTACTGGGGGATCGGCAAAGCCTCCAGGCCCATGCTCCCCTTGATCGCCATTCCGACCACCGGCGGCACCGGCAGCGAATGCCAATCCTTTGCGCTGATTACCGACGAGAAGACCCATCAAAAAATGGCTTGCGGCGATCCCAAGGCTGCCGCCCGCATCGCCATACTGGATCCCGCACTGACGTTGTCGCAGCCCGCGCATGTCACCGCTTATAGCGGCATCGACGCCATCGCTCATGCGGTCGAAACCGCTGTCACCAAGCGGCGCACGCCATTGTCGTTTATTTTCTCCCGTGAGGCCTTCCGTCTGACGGTGGCTGGGCTCCCGCGCGTGCTCGCCAACCCAAGCGACCCGGACAGCCGCGGTTGGATGCTCCTTGGGGCCGCCCTGGCCGGTACCGCCATCGAGAACAGTATGCTCGGCGCGGCACACTCCGCCGCAAATCCCCTCACCGCTCATTTCGGAACGGCCCATGGCAAAGCCGTAGGGCTGATGCTGCCCCATATCGTGCGCTTTAATGCCAGCGACCCTGCGGCTGCCAGGGCTTACCAGGAACTGGCCTTGATTGCTGGAATTTGTTCCTCGTCGGATTCCGCCGACGTCGCCGCGGAAAAGCTGGCTTTCCATCTCGAACAACTCCTTGACTTGGCCAGCCTGCCCCGCTCGCTTAAAGACTGTGGCGCCCACAATGGCGACTTGATTCACCTGGCCGAAGAGGCGGCCAGCCAATGGACGGCCCAGTTCAACCCGCGACTCGTCTCCAGAGAAGATTTCCAAAAACTGTACGCGCGAGCCCTGACCTGAGCTCGGCCGCTGTATGAGCACGTCCTCATCGCCGACTCCGGATTGGCATGTCTCGGTGAGCGACTTTAAAAAACACCGTTTCATTGCTTGACTCTGGGGCTTCAGCGAGGACTCTGGATAAAATTACCTTTATGAGCGGTCGCATTCTCGCCTTTGTTTCTTGTGTGTGGTTGTCCGTTGCGATGGGCCAAACCACCTCGCCTACCGTGGTCGTCAAAGCCGCCCACCTGGTCGATGTCCTTGACGGGAAAATCATCGACAACGCCGTGGTCGTGATTGAAGGCGAGCGTGTCAAGGCGGTAGGCACCGGCATTGCAATACCCGCTGGCGCAAAGACGATCGACCTGGGTGACTCCTGGCTGCTCCCCGGCCTCATCGATTGTCATACCCATATCACTTCCCAAATTGGCAATTACTACGATGATCTCTTTCGTAAATCCCCCATCGACGAAGCCGTCTATGCCCACGTTTACGCGCGCCGCACTCTGGATGCCGGGTTCACCACCTGCCGCAACGTAGGTGCCAATGAGTTCATCGATGTCGCGCTCAGAAACGCGATCGACGCGGGAAAAATTCCCGGACCCCACCTGTTTGTCTCCGGGCAACTGCTCTCGGCCACTGGCGGGCACGGCGACCTCAACGGGTTCTCGCCATACCTCCACTTCAGCAACGCCAACGGCATCGTGGACGGTGTGGATGAAATCCGCAAAAAAATCCGCTGGAACATCAAGTACGGCGCGGACCTGATCAAATTTACCGCCACGGCCGGCGTGTTGAGCGAGGAGGAATCCGTCGGGGCGCCGCAGTTCTCGGCCGAAGAAATGAAGGCCATGGTCGACGAGGCGGCGATGTGGGGCCGCAAAGTCGCGGCCCATGCGCATGGAGCTGAAGGCATCAAACGAGCCGTCCGCGCGGGGGTCGCTTCAATCGAGCACGGCAGTATCCTGGATGAGGAAGCCATCCAGCTCATGAAGGAACATGGCACGTACCTGGTTCCGACCGTCTATGTTGGTTTTTCCGTGGAAGAACACGCCGCCGAATGGAAGCTGCCTGAGCGGCTTGTGGCGAAAGCCAGGGCCCTGAACGCCGAGAAACTTCAATGGTTGCGCAAAGCTATCACGGCGGGTGTCAGAATTGCCTACGGCACCGATGCGGGAGTGTTTCCCCACGGTGAAAATGGCAAGGACTTCCGCTATCTGGTGCAGGCGGGCATGACTCCCATGCAGGCTATCCAGTCCGCCACCGTCCAAGCCGCCACGCTCATTGGCCATCCGGACAATATCGGGAGCATCTCCCCTGGTCGCTTCGCCGATCTGGTTGCAGTCACCAAGGATCCGCTCCATGACATAACGGTCCTCGAAAAGGTTTCGTTCGTCATGAAAAACGGCGCGGTGTACCGAAATGAAGTTCCGCCGGCCCGCGAATGACTTATGCTCGCGGCCGTGAACCTGTCGGTTGCCCTGGTTCTGGTTGTTACGGCTGGCTTGGCCTGGTGGTTGAGCGGCTATGACAGCAAGGTCACGGGCGACAATGCCCAGGCCGACTACACGCGCAGGATAATTCGCTGCGCGATAACTCTGCTCCTGGTGGCAGTGGCCGCCGGCGCCGCCACGGGCGGAGGCAGGTTCGGCGGGTTTGTCTTTCTCGGCCTGGTAGTACCGCTGGCACTCACCTGGGCTGGATGCGTCAGTGAACTATTCGCCCGCGGGTTCCACGGCTTAATCGACTCACCGGCCGCAGGCCCGTACGATCCCAAGGAAATAACCCGCGACTTGGACCGGCTCGCCGCTTTGTTCGAGCAGGGCCGAAACGAAGAGGCCATCGAGTTGTCGACCAGGCTCGTCAAGGCCGGTGAGGCCAGCTCTCTGGCGATGGAAACCATGCTCTTCAGGTTGTACGATCGAGTCTTTTCGCCGGAACGTCTGCTGCTTTATCCCGGTGTGGCCGATGCCCAAAAACTGGCTGCCGAGGGCCGCACCGGTGAGGCCGAATCCCAGCTGAATCTCTTGTTGAGAAAAGAACCTGGAAACCTGGGGGCAACGATGTCGTTGCTGCAGTTGTATTGTGACGCCGCACGCAATGCTGACAAGGCGACGGCCCTGGTTCGCAACTTGGAGCACAGTTCCCGTTTGCCTCCCTTCTTTGCAGACTATGTCCGGCATTGCGAGCACCGGTGGCTCACTGCCAGCTCGCGTGAAAAAAGCGACGAAGGCATTGAATCGCTATTGGTGCAGCCAAAATATCGGGAGCCAAAACCGCCCCCGACCATTAAACCCTGAGCCGCGTCCCGGCTTCATCGGCTCGCATCAGGTGGTCTAGGTGGTGGAGCTTCAAACGGAGGCGGTCCGCCCGGCGGCGGGCCTCTGACTTCGGGTTTGAACTCCACAACATCAGCCCGGGCGTCCATTTCCGGGATCCCAAACAGAATCCAATAACTACTGGTCTGCTCGATGACCAGGTGCGCTATGGTCTGCGGCTGATTTTCATGCATCTGCGCGTTGTTGTAGAGCCGATCCATTGCCTTGTTTAAGGTCGCGGGCACGATCGTGATTATTCCCAGCAAACTAAATCCGCGGCTGCGCCCCACCACATTGGTCCTAATCAGAATAAAATTATCGGCAGCCAGTTTGACCGAAGTCTGTTCGTGAACTTGTAGCGGCGGAGTCCCACCCGAGGGGGTGGTAATTATCGAACTCAAGGGAGCAATCGCCGCGCAGCCGGTGAGCAGGCTGCACCCAAGCGTGCAAAGCAATACTCGTATCATTGATACCATTGAAGATTCTCCTTCCGGCGCGAAATCTCCCCCGACGTAAGCTCAGGGTCAAGAAACAACGTATGGGGTGAGTACTCCGGCCGTCGCGCAGACTTTTAGTCCGGTGTCGCCAAGGACCTCGCCACTCGCCCCTGCACGATTACTTCGGCGGGCCGTTGGAGACGAACTTGTAGGGCAGAGTGTCCGGGATCACCCGCACCGGACTGGTGAACTTGAAAGGCGCCTGGCAACCGCTGGGAAAAGTAAGCTCGGCAAAAAACGCGGTCCAACCTTTGGCCGGCGCTGGGACTTTTGCAATAAACACTCCGCCGCCCTCATCGGTCAGCGGCGTGCTGCTCCAGTGCGGACCGAAAGTTTCCAGCCTGAAATCCCGAGCATCGGGGTTGGTTGCTTGCCAGAGCTTAACCTCCGTAGGCTTATCCCTCGTCTCGACGCGCGTTGACCCGTCAGACTGCAGCTTCCAGGAGAGCTGCGGCAGAACCTGCTTGTAAAGAATCGCATTGTAAAAGGCGAACAGCGATTCACGAGCGTCCGAGCCTTTCAACGAATGATCCGCGTTGGGGACGTAGCGCAGGTACTTCACCCCCGATAAATCATCGAAGTAAAATTGGGATGAATCGGGTAAAAAGAATTGATCGCCGGAGGCGTTAATCATGAACTTCGGCATCGTGAGCCGCTTGCGGTACTCATACGGCTCCTCAATGCGCATGAGCGCATGATACTGCGGCGTGCCCGTCCAATCCATGATATGCAGCGCCGTGTAATCGCCGATGGACGGAGCCCAAAAACCATACGCCGCGTAATGGTGCAGCATGGACGGCTCGATGTTCAGCAGGTCGATGACGATGGGCACGATGGCGATGACTCTCATATCGACTGCCGCCGTGGTCCACGTCGTCCAACCGCGCTTGGAACCGCCGGCAACCACAAATCCGTCAATCGTGGTTTGGCCCGCTTCGGGACTGGCGCAAAAGGAAATCACCGTGTCCATGGCGCGCACGGCTGCCTTGGTCATGGGCAGGCGCGCGGGCCATTTCTCGTCGCCCGTGCGCAGAAACTTGTCCCAGGTATAGGCAATCAAGGCATCCTCCACCCGGCCTTCGGTTTCTCCGGCGAAGACCAGTGGTTGATTAGGGACCATCTTGAGCTCAGTCACGACTGATTTGGTGGCTACGGCAATCTGGGCCAAACTTCCGTCCGGCCCTTTCGGTTCCTTGCCATCATTAGCGCCGCCGGAAATGAAGAGCAGGGATTTGGAACTCTCGATCTTGTCAGGTTTGACCAGGATCAACCAATGCTTCCAAAGTGGCCGGTCGACTTCATTGGTCGTGAGCCACGCTTGCGAGGTCATTTCGAGAAGGAAGGTGGTTTGCTGCTTCCCGGGAATGCTCCGCACCAGGTGAAAATTGTAATTGGTGTCGAGAGCGGAGACGTATCGATCCAGCGCGGTGAGTTCGCTGGCGGAGCGCGGCGGCGGACAGACTGCCGCGGAATGCGCCGTCGAATCGGCTTCGCCACGCGAGCAACCCACCAGCGCGACGCCCAGCCCGAGAATTGAAAGCCAGGACCAGCGAATTATAAGCCGAGATGGATTATTCCGGAGTGCGGCTAACATATAGCGCATACTGCGATCAGCCGGGGAAGAAGTTCAAGGAATTAAGGGCGAAATGCTGCTAGGGATTGGTAGGGAACCCGGTAGGGACCTCGCGCTGCGAGGTCCCCGCCCGCGTCCAGCGGGCGGAACGAATCACGCAACGCCCAACGCTCGAATTGCGACCGATGAAGCCAGAGCTGCCTCGGCCCAACGGGCCGACCGAACATTCCCCAGGCCCAAGGGCCGAAGGCCGATGGTCTGGGTTAGGGCGTGCTAAACATCATGCTGCCCTGAAGTGGCAGCACCAACTGTTTTCAACAGCTTGCGGGCTCCCCGGCAAGCCGTTAGAAACGGCTCGTCGCCTCGCCAGCACTCTGGCGCCGGGCTGAGGCCGCGGTGTTAATAAAACGATGCTGAAACGTTGCATATTCCAGACTCATAGGGGCCCTCACCGAGTCGACCCATGCCCGAGAAAACCCTGATCTCTTAGCCACGCGACAAAACTCTCCTTCCAGAGTGACACCGATTCACCATGGCCCGTGCCCATGTCGAACCCGTGTCCGCCCAGGTTATACAAATGCAGTTCCGCGTGGGCTCCCGCCTTTAGTAATAATTGATAAAAATCGACGCACGGTCCCACCGGCGTGGTCTGGTCGTCGACCGCATTAATGATGAACAACGGAGGAATCCGCTGCGCCCTCTGTACGAGCTGCGCATCGGCCCCGCGCAAGCCCGGATAAAACAACCCGGCAAAATCCGGAACTCCGTTTACTTGTTTGCTGCCCGGCTCGGAGTCCGGTTCAAACACGCTGTACATCGCCAGCGCGCCACCGGCGGAAAACCCGCAGATCCCAATGCGCGCTTTGTTACCGTTCTGCTCGACCAGGTGCGACCGGAGAATCCTGATCGCCTGGCGCGCATCCGCGACCACTGCCCGTTGATATACCTCATTTGAATACTTCCGTTTCCCATCTTTGCCCTCCGTATTGGTCCGATACTTTAATACCAGCGAAGTGACCCCGTATGGCTTCAACCAAAGCGCCAAGTCATTTCCTTCACGATCCAGCCACAATTCGCGAAAGCCCCCGCCGGGACAGATAACCAGCCCGACGCCATTTCCCTTGCCGACTTCGGGTTCCTGGATGCTATAGGTCGGTTTGGATACGAAGCTATACACCCGGTTTGCTCCGGAGAGCGCCGCTTTGCCGGGAGCGTTCTTTCGCACCAATTCAGGAACATCGTACTGAATCGGGTTTTGCCAGCCGGCCTCCGGCCACAGCTCTTTCTCTTGCGGCCAGCCGGCCGCAGGGCTGGACAGGGGCGTCAAAACAGCCCAAGCCATCAATACCCGCCAAGCGAATGGAGCGAAGAATTCCGTGGTCATATGTGAGTGTTCCGGCTGCCTCCGCCCTCGTCAAGCTCGGTTGCGAAGCGGGGTGTGATTAAATCTGTCGGTCATTCTGTGTTGAGCGGCAGAAAAGCGGCAGAGGGCTGCCGCACTCCAAAACCTTCGGTTCTCGAGGCCCGCGCCCGTGTCGCGCTTGCGTTTTGGACTGCGGCAGCCCTCTGCCGCCCTTTTTCGGCTTCCAGCCAAGACCGACACTTCTAATCGCACCCTGTGAAGCGAACTTGGCAGCGCACCCGCCAGCTGCCGTAACCTGAAGACCCAATCACCTTCCGCCGGTTTTCACGGGTTGATGACTGTTTTGAACCGGCTGCCGTTTCGGGGCAACTTACCCCATGGCGCCTCTGAACAGGACGGACTACAAAGCGCCCCTATGAGGCCCTCACACATCGACTTTTCATGCTCCAGGACCTGCCTGCTAATCCTGACTCTGAGCGCGGCAGCGCTATGTCCTCAGCCAACTCTAACGCAGCCTGCGCTTTACAGTTATGCCACCATTGGCGGGGATGAGGGCGTTGGAAGCTCTGACGGGACGAACAAGGATATACGGTTCTACACCCCGACCGGCATCATCTCCGATCAGGCCGGCAATCTGTTTATTTCAGACAGCGGAAATTTCACGATTCGAAAGCTGACGAAGTTCGGAACAAATTGGATCTCCAGCACGCTCGCCGGCCGCAGCGGCTTTCGCGGAAGCGCCGACGGTACGAACAGCGACGCAACGTTTGCCGCGCCGAACGGGTTGGCTCTGGACTCGAACGGCAGTCTTCTTGTGGCGGACCCCGGCTCCGAAACTATTCGGAAGATCACCCAGGTAGGAACTAACTGGGTGGTGAGCACGATCGCGGGGCTACCCGGGGCCTATGGCACCATGGACGGCACCAATGATGGCATACGCTTTGAGTGGCCCACCAGGGTCGCAGTGAACGGCGCGGGCGAGGTCTTTGTCGCGGATTATCTGCTGCTCCGCAAGCTGGTCCAGGAAGGCACCAACTGGGTCTCCAGCACTATTGACGTTCCAGTGGACTATGTAACTTCGCTTAGCTTCGATAACAACGACCGGCTGTACGTGGCGGGGACATACCTGATCGGTAATGAGGGAAATTTCGGTCAGGTTGACCTGCTTACCCAACTCGGCACCAACTGGATCGTGGAGCGCCTTCCGATCCCACCCCAAGGCAACTACGGCGCGTTCACGCTAGCCGCAGGTTCTGGAGCGCGAGTGTTCGTAACAAAAGATAACAACACGATCTGGCAAAGCGCGCTCATCGGGACTAACTGGGTCTGGAGCCAGGTGGCCGGACAGGGCGGAAGCAATATTTTCGGGATTGCAGGCAGCACCGATGGAACCAACGAAGCGGCACTGTTCCGAGGACCAGAAGATATCGCGCTCGACCGCGCGGGCGATCTGTTCGTCGCGGACTCCGGGAACCATGCCATCCGTAAAATCACCCCGTCGGGAAGCGACTGGGTGACCACGACCATCGCGGGACATCCACCAAGCAGCGCGAGTAACGATGGAACGAATCAGGCAGCGCATTTCTCCTCTCCGTACGGGGTCGTCGTAGACGCTGACGGAAGTATTTACGTGGCCGACACAGGTGCGCATGCGATAAGGGAGACCGACCGCATAGGCCAGGACTGGGTCACACACACCATTGCTGGGACCCTTGGCACGGCGGGCAGTGCCGACGGCACGAATACCAGTGCCAACTTCAACTCTCCTTCGAGTCTGGCTCTGGGCGGACCCGGCGTGTTGTACGTCGCGGATAGCGGCAATAACACCATTCGCCGCCTCGAACGTGTTGGCACGGATTGGGTGACCACTACAATAATCGGGGTGCCCGGCTCGCCGGGTTCGCAGGATGGGACCAACGGGGATATCCGCCTTGATAATCCTGGGTGCATTGCTGCACGGGAAGAAGGCGAGCTTTATGTCGTGGAGGGAAGCAGACTGCGGAGGCTTACGCGCCTGGGAACCAATTGGGTTTCCAGCACCCTGGTTTTATCTGGGGCAACTTGGGTAGCCACGAGCAAAAACGGCGAGGTGTTCATGGCGGATACCTTTGCGGCCATTTATGAAGTGACCTCCGCGGGAACAAATGCCGTCCTAAACCGGATCGCCGACTACGATACCGCCGAGGCCATGGCGGTGGACAGCACCGGCAACCTGGCGGCAGTCGATAACGACAACCGCGTCGTTCATAAGATAGCGCGAGTCGGTACAAACTGGGTCTCATACGTCATCGGTGGGTCCTACGGGTACATCGGTTATGAGGATGGCACCAATCGGGACGCACTGTTCCAAGGGCCTTCTGGCATTGCGGTTGACCAGGCGGGCAACCTTTACGTTACCGATGGAAATGTTTTGCGGTTGGGTATGCGGACCGCCGTTTCCGCGGCGAACCCGGTAATCCGTGACTTGCAGGATGCGGGCGAAAAGCTCGCGTTCGCCTGGAGCACGAGGGCTGGGCTCAATTACCAAATTGAGTACACTTCATCTCTGGATCAGACGGCCTGGACGACTTTAGGCTCTCCGATCCTGGCGACCAATGAAGTGCTGTCGGCGTCGGATCTGACGAGCCAACAAGAACGGCGCTTTTACCGGGTGGTGCTGTTGCCGTGATTGCTGTCCGAGCGGAAAATCCATCCAAGGACAGCGTTTGGCGACCATGAAAAGCACTAAAGTGATTTCTGGTTCCGGCGATCACATTGACGGGCAGACCGGCGATATCAATCACCTCAGATGTCGCCCAACTGACTATTGCCAGCGCGCACCAGATCCTCTAACGATCCGGGGATGCCGCGCCCCACCAGTGTCGACCCAGCCCGAATCCGCAAACATTGGTCCTGCCTTTGCTCGAAAATCGGTGAACGCCGTGCCGGCAGCCCGGGTGATAGTGCCGCCGCCCATTACATTCTCTCCGAGTTTCGGGCGGCTGGTCTCGACAAGGTTTATACCGAACCATTTGAGTGCGTCTCGGTCCTCAAGGCAGAGGCCGAACTGGCCATGGGAAGCGGTGCGCGGCTGGAACCCGTCCCGGCCCGCGTGCTGGCCGGAGCACCCTCGACTCAAGGAGCGCGGCCGGTCGAGACCGAGTTGATCTGGATCGAGATGCCCGAGCAGGCCGAGCGGCTATTGCAGCCGCGCGTCCGTGGCAAAGTCGTCGTCCTCGTTGGGCCGATGCCGACCCGCGCGGATTTGCATCGACGGCTGGTGGCTTGCCGGCCGGCCGCCGTCATTCACGTGGACGACCGCTTGCCCTTCGAGTGGGTCAAAGACGACGGGGTTTATCCGGCCTGGGCAAAAAAATATGGCATGCCGCCGACCATCACGATTCCCTATCGCATGGCGTGGGATCTGCGCAAGGCAAGCGCGAATCGCGCGCGCGTGCGGGTCCAGGTGCAACTTGCCAAGCGAGTTTGCCACAATGTGGTGGGCGAAATCCCCGGGCGACGCCCCGAGCTGCCGCTGGTCTTGCTTGGCGCGCATCATGACACCCAATGCAATAACACCGGCGCGGACGATAACGCGTCAGGAGTCGTTGCCTTGCTGGCTCTGGGCAACCAACTTGCCGTCAGCCGGCCGCTGCGGACCATTCGTCTGGTGTCTTTTGGTGCCGAAGAGCAACTCTCCGTCGGCTCAGCGGAATATGCGCGAGCGCATCGCCAGGATATGGCTTCCCTTGGGGCAGTTTTGAATCTCGATAGCGTCTCCTCGCCGTTGGGCCATCATTGGCTTATCCGCGCCGGCCGAAACGAATTCGCTGCCTGGCTTCTCAAACGACTTGCCCACTATGGTCTTGATGCGGTGGAAAAGTCGGCCCCCATGCCGTTTGCCGACCATTTTCCCTTTTCGGCTTTCGGTGTGCCGTCGGTCACGTTTATGCGGCCGAATATGGACAGCGGGATGCGCTGGCAGCATCACAGCGCTCAGGACAACCTGGAAAATGTCTCGGTCGATGAGCTTCAGCGGGTAATCGGCGCGGTGGGCGCCGTGGCCGCCGACCTCGCGCGAGCGGCCCAATGGCCGTTTGGTCGGGGTGTTGCCCCCGAGCACCAGGCCGAAACAGACCGGCTCGCGCGGGAGTTGTTCGGATTCAAACCCATAAGCGCGACCGGCCGAAAAAGGATGTAGCTGCAGCTTTGGGAATGGGCACCAGCTAACTTGGGCGTCCTCATCAGGGTTGTACCCGACATATCCATACGTAACCTCCGGATTCGACGCTAGATGCGTCTTGCAGTTAGGGTATGGTCGTTCCAAGACCGAACTGCTATGAAAAAAGTTGTACTTGCGGTGTGGGTGGCCGGCCTGACGTTAGCTGCCTCGGCGATATCCTCTAGTGATAGAAATCAGCAGACAGGATATCTCACGCAAAACGTTTCGCCGATCCAAGCCGTGCCTGAATCCACGCCTACCCTCGCGCTGGCCCTCATTAGCCTCGCTTCGGCTGGAGTGATGACCGCTTATTGGAAAGGCAGACGCTCGCGCGCCTCACGTTCGCTCTGAGGCAACCCACACTGTTCTTTCGTAGACCTCGCTTTACCAGAGCGGAGTCCAAGTCCCAAGTTTCACTGCCAGGTTTCGCAAATTATTCCGGCATTGCGCTTTTTGAAGTGGTGCCAGAGGAGGGATTTGAACCCCCGACCAAAGGCTTATGAGTCCTCTGCTCTACCCCTGAGCTACTCTGGCAAGTGCCCACAGCACGGCGCCGCACTGTGCCACAGGCCCTCACCAGGACGCAAGTTTTGAAAAGCGTCTGAAAAGCGTCTTGAGAAAGCGTCAACGACGGGGCAGCAAGCTGTCGTCGACTGAATTGAGGCTCGGCAAAAAAGAAGACATGGACACGGATAAACACCTGTAAAATGAGCGGATTGCCATCCTTCGCGTGATGCGCTCGCATTATCTTTTGGCGAACGGGATCGCTTCCAGAGTTACCTGTGCCCCTGTCTCATCCGTGCGAATCGGTGTCCATCCGTGGTTTTCAACTCAACTGTTGGGGCTAAAAGGCGGCGGAAAGGCGGGACTCCAACCTGAACTGAATAGCGCGGAGCCTGTTTCCAAGCGCGCTTTAAAATACAATACGCGCCGACTCCTCTAATCTGGGCTGAGTCCAAGGAAGGAACCAGCCCTGATTGTCGCTCGGATTCGGCTCGACCGGGCGGGGCGTTTCGTCAGCCAGAATCAGAAAGGTCTGGTCATCGGTCGCGCCACTGCCGCCCTGAAAGGTGGCGAGTTCGAGCAGCAGGCTGCGTTTGAGCTGCCGGGCGGTTGAACTGCGCTCGACCGCCTGGCCCAGCCACCATTCCAGCCGGCTTTGTCCGAAGAAACTTCCCGCGACGTTCCGGGCCTCGGTCACACCATCGGTATAAAGCAGCACCGAAGCGAACGGCTCCATTGCGACGCTCTCGCTCATGAACACCGCTTCAGGGCAGATGCCAAGCGGCATCCCATCCGGCGCAACGACGCGGGTGAGACCGTGGGGCGCCGACATCAGCAACGGACAATGACCCGCATTAGCGACGTGCAGCTCGCGTCGGTGCAAATCGGCCACGACCAACTGGAGCGTGATAAAAATATCGGCGCTCGAAAGCTGGTCGAAGAGCAACTCATTGAGCTCGCTCAAGGCTCGCGCTGGGTGCAGGTTTGGCTCGACCAACGCACGCAGCAGAGTGCGCAACGTCCCCGCGAAGAGCGCGGCGCCCGGTCCTTTGCCCATGACATCGGCGACGGCGAGCAACAGCGAACTGTCCGAGAGCGGGAGGACGTCGAAAAAGTCACCCCCCACATCCATCGCGCTTTGACACGAGCCGGCATATCCGAACCCGAAAAAGCCGGGCACGTTGCGCGTGGCAGTCTGGTTGAGCGTGGCAGTCTGGTTGAGAAGTGGTGCTGTCAAATGCATGGCTAACTTTCCCGGTGCAGGAGCAATTGCTTCCACAAGACCCCTGCCTCGCCTTTGTTCCGCGCATAGATTTCCGAAAGTCTTTGCAGCCAGTTGAGCGTGCGTTTGACTCGTGGCTGGCGCAACGGGCACAACAGGAATCGGTCCGCTACCTGCGCGGCTGACCCGCTCTCCCACTTGATCAGGGTGCTGCCCCAGGCCAGCGATTCGCGTATGCGCGCGCACTGACCGACAAAAGTGTCCGGTCCAACCCAGCTTTCTGCCAACTCAGCTCCCGGTTCGAGGAACGAGCCATCCTCGACGATAGTGCCGGGACCAACGATGGCGCCGGCGCCCACGAATACATGCTGGCCAACCCAGCAAGGGGGCTGCAGCTTGGCTTGAGGCGAAACGTGCGAGTGACAACCCAGCCACACTCCCGGCCGTATTTCGTTGACGCCGACTCGATCGACCGTGAGGGCCGAAGGCACCCAGCGACGCAAAGCGGCGAACCAATGCTGGTAACTCGAAAACAAAGGCAGCTCAGGCAATCCAGGGAAATGATCTAAAACGACGATCGCCTCGCCCGCGGGAGTAGTGTCGAGCTCGTGTGCATACTTAAGCAGAGCTTCCGCGGCGGTTAGCTCCCTGGACTCGGTGATCACTTTGGCGTTGAGGCCCCAGCGTTCCCCCGTTCCCACCAGTTGCCGCGTGAGCTCGGGTTGGGCGTGAGCGAGCACCCCCACTTGGGACGCACCGTGAACCGCCAGTGCGGAAAGCCAATACTCGAGCAAGGTTTGGCCCAGGACGGGCACGTGCGCCAGCGGCAAGTGCTGGCAGAGGTTCGAGACAGTGCTTCGTTCACCCGGACAGATGAGCAGTGTCCTCATCAGCAAGCGCCCTTTCCAGAGAGGACCGCCGGCACGGTCATGACCAGAATTTTTAGATCATTCCAAAAACTTTGCGTTTCGATATAGCCTACGTCCAAGCCGACCTGGCCCGAGAAGTCGATTTCGCTGCGCCCGCTGATCTGCCAGATGCAGGTGATGCCCGGCTTGGCCGCCAGGCGACGCCGGTCGGCCAGACGGTACAGGGCCACTTCGCGCGGGACTGGCGGCCTGGGTCCGACCAGGGACATGTCGCCGATCAGGACGTTGTAGAGCTGGGGCAGCTCGTCGAATGAATATTTGCGCAGCCATTTGCCCACTCGGGTCATGCGAGGGTCATCCTTGAGCTTAAAGGTGATGCCTTCCTTTTGCTGGTTCCTCGCCAGGAGCTCCTTGAGCCGAGCGTCCGCGTCCGGGCACATCGAGCGGATTTTGTACATTTTGAACAGGCGTCCAAACTGGCCGACCCGTGTCTGGGCAAAGAAAATCGGGCCGCCGTCCTCGACCCAAACCGCCAAGCCAATCAAGGCCAGGAAGGGACTCAGCACGATGAGCATGGTCAGGCTCACCAGGATGTCGAAAGTACGTTTAAGGAAGGCATCGCCATGCGTGAGCCAAAAAGCCCGCAGCTTCTGCTGGGTCAGGTGGGCCTTCAACCAGAACCTCCCCCAGGAGGTCTGGGTGGCTTCGAGCCGCCTTAACAGGAACTGGTTCACTGGGTCATTCATACGCAGTCAAAGGTGTCGCTTTGGTTTTGTGAGCTAACGAAGTCTTTGGAAGGCACGCCGCGCTCTCAAAGAGTTCTTCCAATCGAGTGATTTGTCGGCAGGAATCATATCGTTGGACGGTCTCGAAAGCCGAACGACCCAGGCGCCGTGCCAGGTCTTTGTCGCGCAAAAGCTGATCCAGACGGGCGGCAAACAAATTCGCGTCTTTCCAGGGGATGAGGTAGCCGTTCTCGCCGTCGGTGAGCCACTCGCGGATGCCGCCCGCGTCGAAGGCCACGACCGGGAGGCCGTAGCGCATCGCCTCAGGACCCGCCATACCGAACGGCTCCGGCCAAAGCGAGCCCATCACGAAAACGCTGGCGTCACGATAAAAGCTGCCCAACTCCGCCGGCAGGACGTAGCCGTGGAACCGCACGCGCTCAGCCAGGCCAAGCCGCTGGGCCAGCCGCTCGCAATGGCGACGGTGACTGCCATCGCCGAGGATGGCGCATTCAAAATGCGTTCGGACACAGGCCAAAGCCTGAAGCAACACGTCGACGCCCTTGCCGCGAATCAATTGGCCGGCAAACAGAATCAAATTTCGCGGGCCGAAGTTGCTCAGATTACTGGTATCGCTCCACACGCGGATCGGGACGCACAATTCAATTTTCGCGGGATCAAACGCGTTGCGAATCAGTTCCTTCTTGAGGTATTCGGAGTAGACGACCAGCTGGTGACACCGCCGGTTGAGCGCCAACTCGCGTTTCTTGGCGCGATAGCTCACCCAGCGCAGCGGAAATTTCCCCGGCGCGTTTTTACCGATGCAAGCCAGGCAGGGGAACACGCAAAAGGCCGAAAACGGGCGGGTGCAAATCCGCCTCGTGAAATAGTTGTACTTGTACCCGCGCATGCAGTACAACGCATGATCGTGCACCATGCGGATCACCGGAATGCCCGAATCGAGCAGCGACTCCAGCAGGTCCAGCTCCGGCACATTGTGCAGGTAAATCACGTCCGGCTTGAATTGCTGCAGAACGGTGCGGGCGAATTCGGCGCTTTGGGAACGCGGAGCCTGGAAGTTGGCTGGAAAGAGCTCGCGCCATAAGGCTTCGTTGCGTCCGGTGCTCTGCGTGTGCAATAAGCCCAGAGTGTGGCCGCGGTTGCTCAGTTCGCCGGCGCACAGCCTGATGTTGGCTTCGGCCCCTCCAAACTCACCCATCATTTGATGAACGAATAGCAGTTTCATGGATTCAGCGACTGTCATTCATCCATTGAAGTGGCCCGTCCGTTAAGTCGGATTCGGCCCCCGTGTAACTCCAGTTTATCGGCATTTAGGTCCGTGGCTTTGGTCCCCAGCACGTACACATGTCAAGTTCCCGTTGCTAGTGAACCGCTGCCGGACAGACCGTAGAGCCGCAGGGCCGGCCTTTAAAGTGGGTGAAGACAGCAACGCTCCGTCCACGCGCACCCCAACGTATCCACGCGCCTCAATTGCCTGGAGATTCTCGATGTTTTTTAACGCATCGAGTGCGGCCGAGCCTTCCTCACTGTAGCGTCAGATTATCGGATGTCCCGTTTGCGGTCGGCCCGAATCTGTGGGCGGTTCAGGGCAATTTCGCGAAGTCGTGAGCGGCAAACACTCTGCGCCCATCAGGAAGTTGAGCTTCGGCTTCCACCCACCGCGGTGCCGGTTTGCCCGGGCTGAGCTGCAACGAAGCACCGAAGGATGGTTCCCGGCCCTCCGCTTCCCAAACGGTGCGTGCAGGAATTAAGTCGATACCCGGCGCCGAGATTTTGAACGTCAAGCCGGATTTATCCGCAGCGCCCTCCGACGGGCCCGTAGTAATTTGCGCCGGCGCCGATTTCCAGGCTTGGGTTTTCAAAGGCGTCTGCGCCATCAGCCACGCGCAATAACCCAGCGCCCGTGCCTGGTTCACGATGACAAATTCCTGAGTCAGGTTAAACCCGTCTCCCCACCGATCATAGAACGGATAGGGGTCGGCGCCCCCGCCATCCGAGGGAAAACTCAGCTTGTCGAGCTCGTCCTGATAGACGCTGTTCCAGCCAAATCCGGCCTGGATATTGCCCAAAGGGATGCCGGTCGGAGGCAGCACCCGGCGATCGTTCTGAGCAAACTGGTGCACAATTTCACGCTGGCGTTTCCAGCCCAGCCCGGTCAGATAAACGACGTTCACCGGATTGCAGCCTTGCTCATAGTTCAGATTGCTGACCATGGCCGCCATCATCGCCGCGCGCGGGTCTCGTCTGGCCGGGTATTCCAGCTGGCACGCCACCGCCAAATCAAAGGCCGCGTCACTGGAAAAGTACCAACCAGCGCTTTGCGCTCGCTTGGTCTCTTCGGGAAAGCTGGTCCCGTAGGCGCTCGCCTCCGCCCGGCGGAGTTGGTCTTCGCCCGCCGCGGCGATTTCACTTTCACATTGTTCGAGCAAAAGCGGGTGCAACTGATCCTTTTTCAACCGGCCGGTTCGTGCCGCAAAAGCGTAACTTCGGATCGCACAACCATAGGCGTCGTACAGCCGCCACCAGCCCCAGCGGCGAGTGTTGGGATCCGTCGGGTTCAACCATTCGAGCATCTTCCGCTCGCAGGCAGGATCCCCGGTGGCGAGGTACAGTTCGCAGGCCGCCCAGGCCAGCTCATCGTCGTGCATGAATTCATCCCCGTAGTGCGTGATCTTTTGATAGGCCCCATCCTTCCCGTACTTGGCGATTGCGCGTTGGAGAAAGTCCCAACCTAGCTTGGCCTTCGCCAGGTAATTGGAGGCGGCGGCGGGGAAGTGCGTTTTGAAAGCCACCGAGGAGGCGCACTGCGCGAGAGCCGCGGAAGCGGCGGCTGTGACCGCCGTGGTTTTGGGGAAGACCACCTGCGGGTCGCCTTTGTCCGGAGTGACATCACTTTCGTATTCGCGTCCGCGAGGATAAACCAGGAAATAAAATCCTCCATCGGCGTCTTGCATCTTGGCCAAAAAATCAGCTTCGTACTTAATCTCTTGAAGGATATCGCCGATGCCATCGCCACTTTCGGGCAGACCGAGATTATCGAGCTGCGCCACGCCAGGAAAAACGTCAGCGGCAAACATCAAATGATGGATGAAAGCGGCACTGTTGATGGTGTATTTGCTGTAATCACCGGCATCATGGTGGCCGCCGCGCACATCAACCGGGCCTCGATTGACAAAAGGGTACAGGCTGGCGGCAACGCTTTTAAGCTGAGGGGCAGTATGTCGCGGGTTGTCCTTGCAATTAGCGCTCTCCTTGGCGAGTGAATCGTTGGCGGCTGCATACCGGGCCGACAAGTCCGGTACCTCGGCCGGAGCAGTGTGGCAGGGGCCATGGACGAACCGAGTGAAAGGCAGGACGTTGTCCGTGCCGCAGCGCTGATGGTAAATCCCCAGGGCGTACGTTCTGGCAAAGGCCCCGGCCACCTCATCCCCAATCCAGAAAGGAAAAGAAGTTCCCAAACCGGGCACGAACAGCCGGTACTCGCCAGGGGTGTTAAAGGTGGAGAAATCGGCTTCGAACACCTGTTGATAACACGCAAAAGCAAAGCCCCGATCCCGCCGCGCAGTCAGGTTCCCGCGAAACACTTCCTTGCCGCTGTGGTTCTCCAACAACGCGAAACTCAGCTCTGTGTTGCTGCTCGAAGAGACGTTCTTTGGATTCGTCAGCGGTAACTCGCCCAGGCTGCCCAGATAAAAGCCAACCATCCCCTTTTTCGAAAACCTGGCCATGTACCCGGTTTCATTGACATGGATCACAGGGCTGCGCCGCTGAGGATCGTTGTCAACCGTAAATCCAGCCTCCGGCCCCCAGAGGCGTCGGCTCGGGTTCTTAACCTGGACCTGCGCATGCTCAGGAACTGGTTGCCTCAGTACCAAGTACAGGTAATTGCCGATGCGCAAATCCCGCTGTTTGAAGGGCGCATAAAGCACGCGCCGCTTGAAGCCCACTTGGTCGACCTCGATCTTAGTCGCACCGGCGAAGACCGCAAATTCACCAGGAGCCGGCAATTGTGCTCGGCCCGCTCGATCCACAAACTGCCAACCGTGCCGGGAAGCCGGCGGTTCGGTGGTGATCAGCGTCAATTCGAGCACACTCGGAGAGAGCAGGCGCAAGCGGGAAAAGCCCACCGGCATGATGGCCAGAGGGTTGTCCTCCAGGATTTGCTGAGCCGCGTGAAGGCCGCAGGCGATCAATCCAATGAGTAAAGCTAAAGTGCCGGAGCGAAGTCCACCCATGGCAGGCAATCTGGCGCAAGTTGGGTGACGGAGCAAGGGACCGCCGAAAAAAACCGCGTTTTAGGGCGGAAAAGTGATGGCGCAAAATTCAAACCGCATTAGGTTCAAACTGGTTGGCATGCGTTTCACTTATTTGGAGAACCTTTATGCAAAAAATCAAAGTTTTACTTGCCGACGATCATATTGTGGTGCGTCAAGGCCTCCGGGCCCTGCTGGCCGCGGAGGAAGACATCGAAATTGTGGGAGAAGCCGACAACGGCCGGCAAGCCGTTCAACTGGCCAAGAAACTGTCGCCGGACGTGGCAGTGATTGACATTGCCATGCCGGTGCTGAACGGCCTGGAAGCCACGCGCCAAATAACCCAGGGCTCAACCACGACCAAGGTCCTGATCCTCTCCTCATACAGCGACGACGAATATGTACAGCAGTTGACCGAAGCCGGGGCGGCCGGCTACCTGGTCAAGCAAACCGCCGCCAACGACCTGCTCAAAGGCATTCGGGAGGCCCACAAAGGCAATGCGTTCTTCAGCCCGTCAGTGGCCAAACGTTTGCGAGATCGATGCCGGGAAGCGTTCGTGAGCGGTCAGCCCACTCGCCGGCGCAATGACTATCTAACGACGCGTGAAGCCGAAGTGCTCCAACTCATCGCCGAAGGCCGGGCCAACAAGCAAATCGCCGCCGAGCTTTGCATTAGTATCAAGACCGTGGAGAAGCATCGGCAACAGGTCATGAACAAACTGGGGATTCATGACGTGGCCGGCCTGACCCGTCACGCGATTGCCAAAGGCATCATCGAGAGCAACTCTGGCCTGCCGAACTTGAATCCAGTGCCGCAACAGCAGTAAGTCCCGGCAGACCCATTCAATTCGCAGCTCAATGGCGCCTGCGGCGCCTCGAGCCTTCCCGTTCTTTATATCTTACTCCGCAGCGCGGCTTTGGGGGCTAAACCCTATGGCGAGGATCAACCCGTGATCTAGCTTGACTAGGGTAAGTTCTACCGCAAAGAAATAACGAACGGAAAAGGAGAAATAATATGAGCCTGGGGACAATTCTGATTATTCTGTTGGTATTGGCGCTGATTGGTGTGCTGCCGACCTGGGGTTACAGCAACTCGTGGGGATATGCTCCGGGCGGGATCGTCGGGCTGCTGCTGGTCATTATCATTGTGCTGGCCCTGCTGGGGCGCATCTGAGTCGGTGCTTAGTCCCGCGTCGCTTGCTTGTGTTTACAGGCTGCGGTCGACGCGGTTTTGTTCCGGACGGAGAACACTCCGTCTGGTTCATTTTTTTAGAAGGGACCCAGCCTCACGGAATGAAATAAAAAAAGGAGAACAGTCTATGAAATCGAAGTTATACCAGGCCGCCTGGCTCACAATTGCGTTGGGCAGTGTTTGCTTGATGACGGCATACGGTCAGAGCACAGGGCCGACCAGCGCCACACCAGGCGCACCGCTGGCTTCCGCCGAACGGGCGGCCAATCTCTATGGGCGCCAACTGATCGGATCGGATAACCAACCTATTGGCAAAATTGACAACGTCGTCGTGGACCTTGAATCCGAACACATCCTTTATGTGGTGGTCGGGACCAGCAAAGGCAAAGTAGCGGTGCCACCCCAGGTGATCGGCCAAACCACCGGTAACACCATCCGAGCAAACGTCACCGCACAAAAAGTCGCCGGCGCTCCGCAATTCACCAGCGACCTGGATAAGCCGGACCAGCTCGGTCAGGCCAGTTTCGTTTATCGTGTCGCTCAGTACTTCGGGGCCACACCGTGGTGGCAGGGCAGCGGCCCGGCCAACCAGGGCTCTTTTCACAACGTGCACAAGCTCAATCAACTCATCGGGATGAGCGTGGAGGATGTGAATAACCAAACCATTGGGAAGATCAGCAACGTCATTGTGGACCTGCCCAAAGGCAGAATCCTGTATGTTGTCTTCGAGCCGGCCTCAAGCCTTAACCTTGGCAACAATCTTTATGCCATGCCGTCGGATGGCTTCACGTTGGGGTCCGACCAGAAGCATCTCGTCACCGGCATCGATCGGCAAAAACTCGCGGCCGCGCCGCATTTCGATAAGAATAATTGGCCGAACGTGACCGACCCGTCATTTGCTTCGCAGGTCTACCAGTACTACGGAAAGCAAGCTTACTTCAACGCCGGCGGCGGCAATTACCAGCCAACCGGCCGCTAATCCGCCGGCTGTCCCCTGCCCTCTCCTCCCGAGGATGGCCTAGGAGGAGAGGGGGGCGTCTGTGGGCCGGAATGCGCGCGCGCCGGCGGGTCCGGTTCAAGCGCGCGACCCAACAGCACCTTGAGATGCGAGTCGTACTTCAGGGTCAAAGCGATCGCTTGAGCGGAGGGAGTCATTTTTTGCCAGGTTTTGCGCAAAGCGTTGACCATTTTCTCCTCCGACGCTTTTTGCGCCAGCTCGGCGAACTGGTATTCGAGGAATACCAAGCAGAGCGCGTCCTCCAGCGTGCGACTTTCGGCTTCTTGCGGAAAAGCGCTTTTTGAGATTAGCCCTTGCACTTGGGCGATGGTTTCTTTTCCATAACCGACCTCGCGTAAGATAGCCCCCGCCATTTCGGCATGAAATTTTTTCAGGTCGCTGCGCCAGCGCAAATAACCGGCGCGGGTGGCGGGATAAGAATCGCGAGCAATCGTCCAACGCCGCAGGTGCGCAGCGCGCGCGGCCAGAAGCAAAGGCTCGGAGGCATCGGGCTTCAGGCGCAGCACCCATTGGGTTAGCCACCGCGAGTAAGCCAGTTCGCCCGGCACCTGCTTGCCGTCGATGAGTTGGTGGTTTGGGTCGCGGGAGTTTTCCTCATCAAAACGGCGCACGGCCGCGGCAAAACGCTCCGAACCGGCCGGTCCAAAAGTTTGATTCATCCGCTTGGTTTTGTGTCAAAACAACGGTATCATGACAACGCAGAAATCATCATGAACGGCCCATTATCACCGGAGGAATTTCAGCGACAGCTGACTGATTTTGTGCGCCAGCAGTTTCAAAGCGGGCGTCCCGCCCCCGCCGCCGAAGCTGAGAGCGCGCCGGCTTCGCCCGAGGCTCACGCCTCCGGCAAAAACGACCCGCTTCAATTCAAATACAAACCGCGGGAGGTCAAGGCGTACCTGGATCGCTTCGTCATTAAACAGGACGAAGCCAAGAAGGTGCTCAGCGTCGCGCTCTGCGATCATTATCACCATGTTCGGCTGGCCCTGCAAGGAAAGGAGCTTCCCAATTATGCCAAGCAAAACATCATCCTGCTTGGCCCGACCGGTGTCGGCAAAACCTTTTTGATCCGCAAAGCAGCCGATTTAATCGGCGTCCCCTTCGTGAAAGCCGATGCCACCAAGTTTTCGGAGACCGGCTATGTCGGTGGGGATGTCGAAGACATGGTCAGGGACCTGCTCCGGCTGGCCGACGGAGATGTCACCCGCGCGCAACATGGGATTATTTACATCGATGAGATCGACAAAATTGCCACCGCCAACAACGTCAGCGGGCGCGATGTCAGCGGGCGCGGCGTCCAGACCAATTTGCTCAAGCTGATGGAGGAAACCGAAGTACCGGCACGCTCCCAAAACGACATCGCGGGCCAGATCCAGGCCATGATGGATTTTACTCAGCGCGGGCGCAAGGCGCCCGCCACCATCAATACCAAGCACATTCTCTTCATGGTGAGCGGCGCTTTTGAAGGTTTGGAGAAAATCGTCCGACGCCGATTGCGTGAGACCACAATTGGCTTCGGCGCGCGCGAGCGCCCGGAGGAAACCTCGGAAGCTATCCTGGGCGAGGCGCAAACCAGGGATTTCATTGAGTTCGGCTTCGAGCCGGAGTTTATCGGGCGCTTGCCCGTGCGGGTCGTTTGCCACTCGCTGAATGACGAGGACCTGTTCCTCATCTTGAAGAATTCCGAAGGCAGCATCATCCGGCAGTACGAGCAGGACTTTGCCGCCCACGGCATCGAGGTGCTTTTCGCCGACGAAGGACTGCGACGCATCGCGCAGCGCGCCGGCAGCGAACAGACAGGAGCGCGCGGACTGATGACGGTATGCGAGCGGGTGTTCCGGGACATTAAATTTGAACTGCCCTCGACCGAGGTGAAACGATTTGTGGTCACCGGAGAACTGGTGGACCACGCGCAGGCGGAATTGCAGAAGATCCTGTCTGATCCCCGCCAGGAAGAGCGCATCGTGGCCCGTCAGTTCGTGGATGAATTCGCCCTGCGCTTCCAGGAACAGCACGGGATGAAAATCAGTTTCACTCCCGCGGCCGCCGACCTGCTGGTTTCGAAGGCCCTGGCCGGGAACCAGTCCGTGCGCGACCTTTGCGCGACCAGGTTTAAGGACTTTCATTTTGGTTTGAAACTCATCGCCCAAAATTCAGGCCAGAACGAATTCGTGCTCGATAAGGACGCTGTCGACGCTCCGGATAAGGTGCTGAGCGACTGGGTGGTGGCCAGTTACCGCCCCGAGCAAACCCGGCCTGCCAGCTGACCGGTGCCCAAGACAATCGCCAAACGGGCGCGCGCCAGCGCTGCCCCGCCGCCGCAGGAAAAGCCACTGGACTCCGCCTGCCGCCTTTTAGGGCAAACTCGAACGGTTTGCCTGGTCCTGATGGTGCTGAGCGCCGTGGTGTTCTGGCCGGTCCATGCGTTTGACTACGTTAATTATGACGATGGCGATTACGTGAGCGCCAATCCTCACGTTCAAACGGGTCTATCGAAAGCGAACCTGGTTTGGGCGTTCACTTCCGGCCACGCCAGTAATTGGCATCCGCTCACCTGGCTGTCACATCAATTGGACTGGCAGGTATTCGGGGCGCGGCCGGGGCCGCAACACCTGGTGAACCTGTGGTTTCATTGTTTGAATGCGGCTTTGGTGTTCCTGGTTTTGCGCCGAATGACCGGCGCCCACTGGCCCAGCGCACTGGTGGCGGGTCTGTTCGCCTTGCACCCCTTGCGAGTCGAGTCGGTAGCGTGGATCTCCGAGCGCAAGGATGTGTTGAGCGGGCTGTTCTTTTTGCTGACGCTGGGCGCTTATGCCGAGTACGTCCGACGGCGCAACGAACCGCCGTCAGCACGGAACAGCCCTTGGCTGTGGTATTGCCTGGCCCTTGCGTGTTTTGCCCTGGGGTTGATGAGCAAACCAATGTTGGTCACCGTTCCATTTCTGCTGGTGTTATTGGACTGCTGGCCCCTTGGCAGGTGGCAGCTGGACCGAGAGGGGCTTCGCGCGCTCGTTCGCCTGGCGCTCGAGAAGGTGCCCTTTCTGATATTGGCAGCCGCTTCGAGCATTATAACGTTTGTAGTGCAACGCCGGGGCGGGGCCGTGTCCACCAGCATTTCGCTGGGAGAGCGTGTTGCCAATGCCCTCGTGTCTTATGCCCGGTACCTTGGGAAGACGGTCTGGCCGATCAACCTGTCGGTACTTTATCCACACCCGGGACACTGGGCTGGCTGGAAAGTCGCGGGAGCCCTTGCGCTCGTGTTGCTGATTTCCTTCACTGTGGCGCTCCAGGCACGCCGTCGTCCGTACCTCGTCGTTGGCTGGCTTTGGTACCTCGGTACCCTGGTGCCCGTAATCGGGTTGGTCCAGGTCGGAATCCAGTCGATGGCGGATCGTTACACGTATCTGCCGTGCATCGGATTATTCATCATGGGAGTTTGGATGGGCGCTGAACTGGTCAGCCAGCAGGCGGGGGCCGAAAAACCGGCGACCGTCCTGGCCAGTTTGCTGATTGCCGGGCTTGCTTGCGCTTCGCGCCACCAGGTTTATTTCTGGAGCGACAGCCAGGCATTGTTCCAGAGAGCCATTGATGTGACCACGGACAACTATCTGGCCTATAATAACCTTGGGTATTACCTGTCCGGCAAAGGCGAGGCTGGGCGGGCCAAGGAATATTACAAAAAATCTCTGGCCATCAACCCCCTGTATCCGGATGCCTTAAATAATCTTGGGTTTGCCCTCGCTGGCGAAGGTGATTACGCCCAGGCAATCCCGTTGTATGAAGCTGCGCTGCGCGTCAGTCCAAATCAGCCCGAGATTCACAATAATCTCGGCAACGCGCTTTCAGAGTCGGGACATATTCCAGAGGCCCTCGAGCAGTACCTCACGGCGCTGCGCTTACAACCGGATCATGCCGAAGCTCACAACAACCTGGGCATCGCCCTGGCGATGCAAGGCAAGCTGGACGAGGCGCTGACGCATTTCCGCCTGGCGCTCCAGTCCAAGCCAAACTACGCGAGCGCCCACAGCAATCTGGGCAACGCGCTGGCTGCGCAGCACAAACTGTCCGAAGCAGCCAGGCAATATGAGGAATCGTTGCGGCTCAATCCAGCCGATCCGCAAGCTCATAACAACCTGGGCAACGTGCTAATGGAACAAGGCAAGGCGGAGGACGCCATCGCTCAATACGAGGAGGCCCTTCGGTTGAAGGCGGATAATCCCGAGGCTCACTTCAACCTCGCGGTCGCTTTCCTCCGAGCCAATCGGCGCAATGAAGCCGCGGCCCATTTCCAACAAGTCTTGCGCCTCAACCCAGCGAATGCGGAAGCCAGGCGACAGCTGGAATTGTTGTCCATCGGCAAGTAAGTCTTACCCGCAAAGCTGAGCAGCCGCTGGGGTACCTGATGCTTTGACAACAGCTGTTTCAATGGAACGTTATAAAAGGAGGCTTGAACGTCTATCCGCGGTATCCAGACGGCAAGTTGCTCCAGTGGTGTTTGGCTGGTGGCGGGGCCAAGCGTCACCCGAGGCAAGGTTTTCGCCAGGAAAGGGTTTTGTCATAGACAGGATGAAAGCGATCACTCTCTGCGTGCTGCTGGCGTGTTGCGCCGCCGCCCAAGGACGCACTACTAATAACCCACCCGCCAGGTTAACGGTCGAAGAGAAACCGATTAACCGGGAAATTCGCGCTCCCATCAGCTTTGCGCCAGTAATCAAGAAAGTCGCTCCAAGTGTGGTCACTATCTACTCAACCATGACCATCCGCGAGCGCGCTCCACAAAGTCCATTTTCTGACGATCCCTTCTTGCGTCGGTTTTTTGGCGATCAATTCGGCCAGTCAGAACCGCGCAATCATAAAGCCCAGGGTTTAGGTTCGGGCGTTATTGTTTCTCCCGATGGCTACATTCTCACCGCCAACCATGTCGTCGAAGGAGCCGACACCGTGAAGGTTGCCCTCTCCGATGGCGAGCGGGAGTTCGACGCCAAAGTTGTCGGGACCGACCCGCCTACCGATGTGGCAGTGTTGCGCATCGACGCCAAGAAGCCACTTCCGGCCATTGTCCTGGCCGACAGCGACAAGCTCGAAGTCGGTGACATGGTCCTGGCCATCGGAAATCCCTTCGCGGTCGGCCAGACGGTGACTCTGGGGATCATTAGCGCGCTGCAACGCGGTGGCTTTGGCATCACAGGCTACGAGGATTTCATTCAAACCGATGCCGCAATCAACCCGGGCAATTCGGGGGGAGCCCTGGTCGACGTTGATGGACGGCTGGTGGGCATTAACACGGCGATTCTGAGCCGAAGCGGGGGTTTTCAAGGGGTTGGCTTTGCGGTGCCCATCAACATGGCCCGCTACGTGATGGACCGCTTGATCTCCTCGGGCAAGGTGGTCCGCGGGTATTTAGGCATCAACATTCAGCCCCTAACTCCCGAGCTGGCGAAAGAGTTCAATCTGCCTGACGAGAGCAGCGGTGTTTTGGTGGGCGGCGTGACCGGAAACAGCGCCGCCGCCAAGGCGGGTGTCCAGGATGGCGATGTCATCGTCGAATTCAACGGAAAGAAAGTCACCGACCCACGCAACTTGCAGCTCCTGGTAGCGCAGACGCCGCCGGGGAGCAGGGTCAGCTTACGTGTTTTGCGCGGCACTCCGGGAAGCAAGCCAATCGAAAAGACGCTAAGTGCCAATCTGGCAGAACTTCCCCAGGAAGCGCTGGCGGGGCGCGCTCGCAACCCGCTTGATGATGGGAACCAGCAAGGCACCGACGCATTGGACGGTGTCGAGGTAACTGATTTGGATGCTGCAGCGCGCCGGCAGTTGGATATCCCCCGGAACATCCAGGGTGCCCTGGTCGTGAACGTCGATCCGGACTGCAATGCCGCCCAAGCAGGGCTTGGCCAGGGCGACGTCATCCTGGAAATCAACCATCAACATGTCCGCAACGCAGACGACGCGGTCGCGTTAAGCCAAAAGGTCAAAAGTCCGCGCTTACTCTTGCGTGTTTGGAGTCGTTCTGGCCCGGGAGCGGGCGGAACACGTTACCTGGTGGTGGAGAACTCTAAGAGTAATGGTGGCGGCGCTGGGGAACGAAATGAACGATGACTTAAATCCGACTGAACGGCAGCAACACGTTTCGCCGCGAACTTGACGAGGTTATGGAGCAGCGCGATCCAACCTCGAAAGGTGACCCGAAATCCAAGCGGCCCAAATGGAGTTCACCGCTGTGGTATTTACCGATAATGATTCTTCTGCTGTGGTTCTGGCAGAGCACGGTCTCGCAATTATCCTATCGCACAATTCCCTATAGCGAGTTCAAAAGCTACCTGGCTCGCCACGAAGTGGTCCGCTGCGTCGTGCGCGACGATGAGATCCAAGGTGAGATCCTTCCTAAGCCTGCTGCAGCTCCCGTTTCGGCAGGAGCCGCCGCCCAGACCAATAGCTCGATCGCCAAGACTACTGACGCAGCGGCCAAGCGCGTTCCGGCGGAACCCAAAACCATTCTTTTCCGCACCGTGCGGGTTGAGGATTCCCAGCTGGTCGACGAGTTGCAGGGAGCCGGCGTGCAATTCCGCGGCGAACGCCCAAATCTCATGTCGCAGTTCCTGCTTTCGTGGATTGTCCCCATTGGCATCATGATCCTGATCTGGTCGTTTATTGGTCGGCGGCTCGGCAGCGCCGGCGAATCGATTCTCAGTTTTGGAAAGAGCAAAGCCCGCTTGGTTGCCGAAAAGGAGACCGGCGTGACCTTCAGCGATGTTGCCGGCTGCGAGGAGGCCAAATATGAGCTGCAGGAGGTGGTCGATTTCCTGAAGCATCCGCAACGCTACAAATCCATCGGCGCAAATATTCCGAAGGGTGTCTTGCTGATCGGCCCGCCAGGCACGGGAAAAACGTTGCTCGCCAAAGCGGTGGCCGGCGAGGCGCACGTGCCATTTTATTCGCTGAGCGGGAGCGATTTTGTCGAGATGTTCGTCGGCGTCGGCGCCGCGCGGGTGCGCGATCTCTTTCAGCAAGCCAAGGCCAAGGCCCCGTGCATTGTCTTCATCGACGAGTTGGACGCCATTGGACGCCAGCGGGGAGTGCACGTAGGGGCGGTGAACGATGAACGCGAGCAGACGCTCAATCAATTGCTGGTAGAAATGGACGGGTTCGCCGTCAATGCCGGCGTGATTGTCCTGGCCGCTACCAACCGCCCGGACGTGTTGGATCGTGCCCTGTTGCGCCCTGGCCGCTTCGACCGCCAGGTGGTGGTCGACGCCCCCGACATTGATGGCCGTGAGGCGATCTTGAAGGTTCACGTGCGCGGCAAGCCCTTGGCCAAAGAGGTTGACCTGCGCCGCATCGCTCAAGCCACGCCCGGATTCTCCGGGGCGGACCTGGCAAATGCCATTAATGAAGCCGCTCTGCTGGCCGCGCGCCGCCATGCCAGCGAGATTGCTCAAAAAGATCTCGAAGATGCCGTTGAAAAGGTGGTGGCCGGACCTGAACGCAAGAGCCGTCGGTTGAGAGAAGAGGAGAAGCGCCGTGTGGCCTATCATGAGACGGGCCACGCTTTGGTGGCCGCCTTCAGCCCAGGGGCCGATCCGGTGCACAAAATCAGCGTCATACCCCGTGGCCGCGCCGCTTTGGGCTACACGTTGCAACTGCCGGCCGACGATCAATTCCTGATGACCCGTTCGCAACTCCTCGATCGCATTCGCGGCATGCTTGGCGGCCGCGCCGCCGAAGAGGTCATTTTCAATGAAGTGACCACTGGAGCCGAAAACGATCTCGAACATGCCACCGCGCTGGCCCGCCAAATGGTCTGTATCTTCGGCATGAGCAAATCCGTCGGCCTGGTCCGTTGCGCCCAACGCCAAAACGGAACGTACCTGCCGGGTGTCGATGGAACCTTCCAGCGCGATTGCAGCGAGCGCACTGCTCAAGAGATTGACGAAGAGGTGAAGAGGATCCTCGACGAGGCGTATGCCCAGGCCAAGTCTATTCTCGAAACGCATCGCCCACAGCTTGAGTTGGTCACCCGGAGATTGCTGGAAGAGGAAACCCTCGACGCTAAGGCCTTCAATTCCTTGATTGGCCGATCTCCGCAGCTCGATCGACAGCGTCCCGGCCAGCCCGTGGATATCGCGCCGCATCCCAACGGCACCGGCAACGGACATCAGACACACGTGGAATGAGCCGGTGCTCGGGGCGGGGGGAGTAATCTTGTCTCCTGGGCTTGCCCTGGCCTCGGTCCAGTGAGGGCGCAAGCTGCCGCGGGGACTCCAGTACCACCGCCGTTGGGCTAATCGCACCTCGGGAATCGCCAACTTTGACAAAAATCAAGCTCCAGGCATCATTGTGAAGTAGCGGGGCTCTTGCTCCGCAAAGGCGCTATGCCCGTTCGATACAAAGACTATTACGAAATTCTTGGCGTGTCGCGCACTGCCACCGACACGGAAATTAAGAAGGCCTTTCGCAAGCTGGCTCGCGAATATCACCCGGATGTCGCTAAAAACAAGAAGCAGGCCGAAGAAAAATTTAAGGACATCAACGAAGCTTACGAGGTTCTCGGGGATGCGGCCAAACGCAAAAAGTACGATGAGTTGGGCGCTAACTGGAGCTCCGGGTCGGAATTCCGTCCGCCCCCGGGTTGGGAGTCTCATACTGGCACCGGCGGCTTTCCCGGACGTGGCCCACAAGGCCAGGAGTACGAATTCCATTTCGGCGGAACCGGCTTCAGTGATTTTTTTGAGCAACTCTTTGGGTCCCGAGGCGGCCGCAGTGGCGGTGGATTTGGCCGGCCCGGCGCTTTTTCCCAGGAAGACCTGGCTGAGCGCGGCCGAGACATCGAGGGCGATATCATGGTCACACTCGAAGAAGCCTTGCGCGGCTCAGTGCGCTCCGTTTCGGTTCGGCACGGCGTTCCGTGCGAACATTGTGGCGGCACCGGCCAGCGCGCCCGCCACGTTTGCAACGTTTGCGGCGGGACCGGGCAGGTGCCCAAAACCAACACGTACCAGGTAAAGATCCCCGCCGGCGTCTCCGACGGCCAACGCTTGCGCGTGGCCGGGCGCGGCGAAATCGGGCAAGGCGGCGGGGAAGCCGGCGACCTTTACCTGCGCGTCCGCTTTGCCAAACATCCCGATTTCGAAGTCCAGGGGCATAATCTGTTGTACGACGCCGAACTGGCGCCTTGGGAGGCGGTGCTGGGCAGTAACATTTCGGTTCCAACTCTGAATGGGCCGGTCAATATAAAGATTCCCGCGGGCACCCAGGCCGGACAAAAGCTCAGGGTCCGCGGCCGGGGGTTGCCCGAGCGGGGCGGTGCCAACGGAGACCTGATCGTTGTCACTCGTATCGAAGTGCCTTCCAAAGTTTCGGAAGCCGAACGCAAACTGTGGGAACAACTTGCCCGCGAGTCCAAATTCAATCCGCGCGATTGAGAGCGGATCACGGACTCCTATTTGCCAGTGGCTGCTGCCACTGGACTGCCTGAGATGAAACGCCGCACCTTCCGGAAACTGCGTTCGAGCACCGGGGCCATGGATCATCATCATGTCTATGTCGTTTTGCTCGATCCGGCCGTGCGCAATCGACACGCTGTCCGCGCCTTAAATCCTGCGGCCGACCAGGCCAAACCTTGCGTCTACGTTGGAATGACAGGACTGGAGCCGAATCGTCGTTTCGCCAATCACAAGGCCGGCATCAAATCCGCCCCGCTGGTCAAGCGCTATGGCGTTCGACTCGTGCCCGAGCTTTACGCCCATCTTAATCCCATGCCCTATGCCGCAGCCGCGCAGATGGAAATTGACCTGGCCGAAGATTTGCGTCGCGCCGGTTATACGGTTCTCGGTGGCCATTGACGCATTGGACTGGAAGGTCCCGCGCGCCAGCTCGGAAGCCTACTGCTGCTGCAGGCGAAAAACCTTAAAGCTCGTGTCGGCCGCCTGATTGAGGATCACTTGATCCGCATTGGTCGCCGGGGCGGTCGATACCTTGGACCAATTGGCGCCCGCGCCGAGATTTGTCGCTGAGTACAACCCGAACCTGCTCCCCACGGCGGATGGCCAGCTTAGGATCAAACCATCCCCGGAGGGCGCAATCGCCAACATCGGCCCGCCCAGAAGGTAGCCCGAGCCAAACAATTCCATGTCGAATCCCAAAGCAGG
>DASRFK010000091.1:0-14221 GCA_035651635.1 Verrucomicrobiia bacterium
CCACGCGGGAAGTCCAAGCAGTAAAGCCGCGGGATTAAACCATACCACCGGAACAAACCAGCGCTTGGGAATCGCCGGAGTCAACGCCATCAAACCGTACACCAGGAGAGAAAACAACACCGTAAAGGTGCCCAAAATGCCGCGCATGCCAGCCAGCAGTTGAAACTGAGCAAAGAGCGCTAACGAGTCGTCCGCCAGGGAAATCAAGGCGTCGGCTATGAAAAGTCCAAGGCAGAGGCTCAGGAGGATCGCGATTATCGCGCGCAAGGGTTCCCGCCGGGGCTCAGCCGGCGCCGTGACAGGGCCGGGTGCGGTTAAAATTGGGGGCAAACCATCGCCCGGGTGTAGGTTGCTATCGAGCGTCATGCATTAAGCCTACTGTAGCATGAGCCGTGCGAACTGACAGCCTGCGAAGTCTGGCCATTCCCCCGAGACAAGAGCGTCTTTGCTGCGAGGGGTTGAATATTCCTGACAGGCTGCCGTCAGACCGAATATGAGGTCGGACGGAGCCAGGACCTTTACCAACCGTCTCGCAGCGCGGCGCACTATTCAATTCAACCAAGAAAACGAACGTTTATGCGAAAATTGAACCAAATCTCGCTTGGGTTCCTGGTGTTGGCCTGGTTCAGCAACCCGGGCTGGGCGCAGATCACCAATGTTCTCCCGCCAATTCCAGCAACCAAATTGGAGGCCTTTGATACCAACACCGAGGTGGTGATACTCAAAGGGTCGACCGATCTGGGCGCCATTTCGGCCGAAGCGGGTGAGATCGGCGTGCGATGTCGTGAAATTACCGACACCAGCACCGGCCATAAGGAGCAGGGATTAGCCTTGGAAATCGTCCCCCGCGGTCAAAACAGGTCCGTGCTGCAGATCGATTACGACGAGATTTCGCGACTGGTTAATGCCATCGAGTACATTACCAAGCTCGAGGTCACGGTGACGCCGTTGAATTCTTTCGACGCGGCGTACACGACGAAAGGCGGTTTCCGTATTGCCGCCCTGGGGACCCGGCGGACCGGCACGATTCAATTCGGCGTGCGCGACGCGCGGACAGGTGGGACGCCGGTGGTGTTTTCGCGCGATGACATGTCCCGGCTCTCTGCCCTGATTAATCAAGGCAAAGATACTCTGGACTCATTGCGTCGGTAGCAGGCTTTTTTCAGCTTCCGGCCCGGCCGGTTGAGGGCGGCTGACTTTGCGCGAGACGATTCCTCGGCTAAGCGCATAGCGCGTCAAGCCGGCCACTTCGTGAATGTTCAGCTTGTTCATCGCGCCCTGCCGATGCTTTTCGACGGTCTTGATGCTGATTCCCATTTTGACGGCGATCCCTTTGTTGGGAAAACCTTCGGCAATCAACTGCAAGACTTCCTGCTCGCGCTGCGTCAGCGCGAACGGATTATTAGGATCTCGTCCGGCTTGGGGGCGCGCGGCCTGCTGCTCCCGCACGCGCTTGGCGACTTCCGGGCTGAAGAAAGTCTTGCCCGCGCGAATGGCCCTGATTGCTTCGGCCAAGTACAAAGCCGCGGTTCGTTTGCTCAAAAAACCTTTCACGCCCGCCTGGACCATTTGCTCGACGCAATCGCAATCGTCGTATGAACTTAACACGAGGATCTTCGTTTCCGGAACTGCCCGGCGGATCTGACGTGTCGCGTCCAAACCATTAACCACCGGCATGGCGATGTCCATCACCACGACATCCGGACTCGTCTGTCGTACTAGTTTCACGGCCTCGGATCCGTCGCGGGCATCGCCCACCACTTCGAGGTCCGGTTGCGACTGCAGCAACGCGCGCAACCCTTCCCGGACTACGTCGTGATCCTCAACCAACCCGACCTTAATCTTTGCCATTTTTTTTCCTCGTTAATGTGTGGCACAGAAAGCGCAGGCCCGACAATCGACGCTGCCGCCCAGCGGTTCGCCACCAAATCGATGCCAGGCCGCCCGCCTTCGGAAATCTTGCCGTGCTCCAATTGACAATTGGTACGCACGGAAATGAAGAACGTTTCAAACCTGGCGAAGAAGATCTGTTGTTTTTCAAACGCTTTGTCTGCGCACCGGATTTTCTTTGATCCGTGCTTTGCCCACATACTAAAGCGTCGCCTAAAATGTTCTATTGGGTATAACCCTTGTGCTCTTCGACAAAGGTAAGGAGCCGGGGCTTGCCCGGCTCCTTTAAACCCCCGATTTAACCTTCCTTTTTCTTCAATACTATCGTCGTGGCAACCCAGCCCCGCCGCTATAGAGTGCTGACCTGCTTTCGGGGGGCGGGTTTTTCCTGTCGCTTGCGTCGGAATAGGCCCTTCGAGCGTTTTTTAAAACCTCGGCTTGGGCGTGGGCAGCTGGGGTTTGGAGTCCCGCCTTCAGGCGGTCTTGTCGCCGGGTTGCCCAAAGGCGGGACTCCAAATCGAATTTTAAAACACGCCCCTAGACCGCATTGTAAATGCACCGGACGATGGGACCGGACGACGTTACGAAGCGGATCCGGGCTCGTATCCGCTCACTTTTTCCGCCTCATCACCTCGGCGGCCACGAGCCTTGACGGCGCTTTCAGTGCACACGGCCGTTTAGCGCCGCGGGTCCTGATTCAACCAGTCCCCGTCCTTTTTCAGCTCGGCAATGCTTTCCTGGAAAGGCGCCGGCGCCGAGCGCAATTCTTTACGCAGGGCCAGCAGGGCCCAAACCGCCGCGCCGGAATAGATGAGACTCAAACCAATCAAAACAGCCAGGCGCGCCTGCTCGCCGGCCAGTACCACAATTGTCGCTGAGATTGCCAACAACGCTATGTTGGCCAGAAAAATCGCGGCACCTGCCAGCAGCAACAGCCGCGTCAGACGCAACTTCTGTTCCTCGAGCTCCACTCCCAGGAGCTCGATTCGGTTCTGCAGCAGCGCCACGCCGCTGCGCCCCAGATTGCGCAGCGACTGCACTATCCCCCGGCGTGGCGCGCTATCGGCCATTGACTATTTCCGGCGGATCAGAAAACCAACCAATAGTCCGAGACCAAGGGCTAATCCAATGGTCGGGTAAGGATGGTCGCGCACAACGCGGTCGGCCGCTTTTGCTCGTTCGAGGGCTCTTTGTTCCAACCGCTGGATCATCCCTTTGAGTTCGTTCAACAGCTTCTCGGTGGCGTGCGACTCATCTGTCGGAGGAGCGTTTTGAATTCTTGATTCCATAGAGTTCCTTTCTTAGAGCGTGTTTTAGAATTCAGTTAGGAGTCCCGCCTTTAGGCGGCCCAGCGCCGAACCGCCTAAAGGCGGGACTCCAAACCCGGGCGCCCACGGCTGGCCGGTATTTTAAAACACGCTCTTAGGGGCCCTTTAGGCCTCTGATTTGCGTTCAAAGCAATATGGTCCGCGGCTTTGGTGTGTCAAGTGACAGCTCAGGTCCAGCCCAGGCTCAGAGTTGCGGATTCAGCCCGTGCGATCCCGGAGCGCCGCGTCGCGGCAAACTCGCGTTGATTGAAAATTCAATCACGGCTCCGCCTGAAGGTGGAACTCCAAACGTTGGACGGAGTGAACCTAACGCTGTTCGTGGTAATCCGCGTAACTCGTGTTTAGACAACTTTACGCACCATGTCCTCACTTCCGTAGGGGTTCGCCACATGAATGGCGCACTCCGGGTCGTCTCGCCACTCGCCATCAACGATGAAACGATAAGTATGGTTGCCCGGGCCGAGCTCGACGGCGGCAGCCCAGATTCCGTCAGGGCCTTTGCGCATCGGGATCGGATTGCCCTGCCAATGCGTGAAGTCGCCGACCAACAAAACGCTCATGGCATCTGAGGCGGTAAAGCGGAATGTTTCCTTGTGGAGAGCCAATTCTTTTCTAGCCATAGGTGAGTCCTTTCCTGCACCCATATCGGACGACATGGGCAATGTTTTTTCTCCGTTGCTGAGTAACTTTCCTGTTCATCAAACGGAGGCTCGAGACATCAGCTGTGGATGCCCGCCGAGTCGCTTTAAACTTAGTGCTGATTATCCGCCCCGGCAAGATTAGTGTTTCGCTTCTCCTGGTTCCGCTTGGTTCCGCGGAAAAACTTAGGACGGGTGCTTCGACTGGAGGCTTGTATCCCGTATGGGAACTGGTGCTGGTGGACTGGCGCAAGATTCGCCGAGACCCTTCGATGCCAAGCGCCAACACTCCAGAACCAATGAACATGGGTAAGAAAAGGTCTCCTCTGGCACCTTTCAAATCCAGCAAACTCTGTCGTTTTGGGCCGTCAAGGTAACGGACTCGAATCGCGCGGGGCAAGTCGCTGGCTCTTACCCCTCTTACGCGCCGGAACACTCCAGTGGCCAGCCGCAATTTCCGCCCAGGCGTTTTGGTACCATCTGCGACTCCGCCATAGTGTGCCGGCCACGCAAACCACCGCCCCGAATCCCAGAAGCAGCCAGGCAAGGGTTATCCGCATCCGCGGCCAGGTGCCGAACTGGTACTGGGCATTGCCGGTATAACCGTCAAAGTAATAATCACGCAATTCGAGCCTGGCCGCATTGAGCAATTCGTCGCTGGTATGGGGCGGGGCGTTTTCGTAGCGTTTGAGCAATCGATAGAGCTCGTCGGCTTCGGGCAGGGAAGAGGGCGTGGACAGGCCGTGACCGAGCTGCTGCTGCAGCCAATCTCCAAACGCCTCCCGGTCGAGCACAAAGCTGATTATTCCGGCGCCCTGATTGCTCGATTGATACTCGGACCGCAGACCTGGCGAGGTCACGTTCAGGACCGACGAATCGCGATTCTTTGAGTGAAGGACTATGCCCAGCACGCACGAGCGCGGCGCCTGGTAATACGTTTCACCTTGTTGATCGATCCGGGCGAATTGGGCGCGCAGACCCAGCTTCTCGAATCGTCCGGAATTGGGAACGAACAACCATTCCCCGGCTTCATCGGTTCGCAGAGGCCCGAGCCTGAGATTGGTCAACGCGACCAGGCCGGCCAACGCGGCCAACGCGAACGCACAGAACAACCAGTGCCGTCGAATCTGGCGGCGAATGTCGGGAGTCAAGTCGCGGTGACGCAACCCTCGCGCCTGTCGCGCCTCCAGCCAGGCACAGACAATGACCCCCAAACCGAGGGGCAAGAGAAGCCTCCCGAGCTTGAGCCATGCCGGGGCTGAGATTACTTCAATGGGTATAGGTCCCTTGATTCTCAAGCTTTCTTTTCCGAAAACGCCGTATAATCCAGCGCCGATGGCCAGCCAGGTCGCGACGAGCACAGCAAAACGCGTGAGCGCATAGCCAGTGAAGCTCGGAGGAGGGAACGGCACTGAGCGAGGCTGGTCCGGGTTCGGCTTCGGCTGCGGCATGCTCGCGGCGATGGGTTCCAGGCCGGTCTTAACCTCGCTGGCGTGCTGATACCGCCGGTCCGGTTCCCGTTCCAAAGCGCGCAACACGATTTCGTCCAATCTCACGTCGACTTGCACTTTCCTGGAAGGTGGAGCGAAGCGCCCGAGGGGAACCTGGCCGGTGAGCAGTTCGTAGAACACAACACCCAAAGAGTAAATATCGGCGCGATGATCGACCTGTTTGGAGTTCTCGCGCTGCTCGGGAGCCATGTAATTCAACGTGCCCATGACCGCTTCATCCGCAGTCAGGCTTTCATCAGCGGACGCCCGGCCCACCAGCTTAGCCAGGCCGAAATCGGCGATCTTCACCTGGCCTTTTTGCGTGATGAGAATGTTTTCCGGCTTGATGTCCCGGTGGACGATGCCTTCGTCGTGGGCGAACTGCAGAGCCGTGCAGATCTGCATCACCAACTCCAGCGCCTGGCGTGGCGAGGGCGGCTGTGCCCGCAGCAATTGGCGCAGATTCATCCCGTCAACGTACTCCATGAGCAAGAAATAGTAGGATTGGGTCTGGCCAAAGTCATATACCGTCACAATCCCCGGATGACTCAAGCGCGCCAGAGCTTTGGCTTCCCGGACAAAACGGTCGGCGAAACGGTGATCTTGGCCCGTTTGCACCGGCAGCAGTTTCAGTGCGATCATCCGATCGAGGTGTGGTTGACGCGCCTTGTAAACCATCCCCATGCCGCCGCGGCCCAAATATTCGAGCACCTCCAATTGCGGGAATTCCTGAGCTATCTCCGCCGGTGCGGGCGCCTTGGGGGCGGGAGGAACTTGCTTCGGCTCCGTTTGCAAAGCGGCCCGGGCGAGGCAGCGCGGGCAAAGGCCTTCCGGCGCGTTGGCCGGCAACGGTTCAAGGCACCGTGGGCAGAGGCGGATAGTTTCCATAACTTTCTTGTGTTGCGTGCTCTTTACCAGTTACAGAAGGATTTCTCAGAGAACGTAACAGTTCTTTTTTATTTGAAACGATGAGCCCTGACAATGTAGCTGAACAGTTGCGCGCCGCCATCCAAGCCTTGGAAAAAGCGGCGGCCAATCGCACCCTGATGACGGGCCTTTCCCCGGACGAATACGCGCGGCTGATCAGGGCGGCGGGGGAGGTTTTCCAACCTGATCCAAAGGAGAAACGGCGGTTCATCAAAGCCCGAATCCGCCAGCAGAAGATGGAGAAGCTGCAGCGCGAACAGAATACGCTGGACCGAACCGGGATACGTCAATTGCGCCGACGTCCGGTGTTCACCACGCCCAATCCTCTGCCGGCGCCAGAAATCCCGACGGACCAGATTGAAAGCGACCCCGCTTCGCTGAACCCCCTCGAGCCGCAACACTGCTACATTTGCAAGCGGCACTATACGGCGCTCCACCACTTTTACGACCAGCTCTGCCCTGAATGCGCCAGCCTGAATTTCCGCAAGCGCACCGAACCTGCTGACCTGAGAGGGCGCGTAGCCCTGCTCACCGGTGGGCGCGTTAAGATTGGCTACCAGGCTGGCATTCGACTACTGCGCTCGGGCGCCCACCTCATCGTAACGACGCGTTTCCCGCGCGACTGCGCGGCGCGTTACTCCCGTGAACCAGACTTCGGCCAATGGGGTGACCGGCTGGAAATCTTCGGTCTCGATCTGCGACACACCCCCAGCGTGGAGGCCTTTTGCCAACACCTGGGAACTACCCGCACTCGACTGGATTTTATCATCAACAACGCCTGCCAGACGGTGCGCCGCCCGCCGTCCTTTTATGAACACATGATGAACCAGGAAAGAGCCTCGCTGGATTCGCTTCCAAAGCAGGCGCAGGGCCTGCTTGGCGGTTACGAAGGCCTGCGTGGGCACTCTCTTCTGCCCGAAACCAGCATGACTTTCGGCGTGGCCCGCGGCGAGTCCCAGCCGCTTGGCCTTACCGATTCCGCGGAGTTATCCCAAGTTGCCTTGCTCCGGGAAGAACTTACGGCCCTGAAGGTCCTTTTTCCGGAAGGTAAACTCGATCAGGACCTGCAGCAGACCGACTTGCGACACCACAACTCCTGGCGCATGCAGCTTGCCGAGGTCCCCTCCATCGAGTTACTCGAAGTGCACCTGGTCAATGCAATCGCGCCCTTCATTCTCAACGCCCGACTCAAGCCACTGATGCTGCGCACCTCGGACAGGGACAAGCACATCGTCAACGTCTCCGCGATGGAAGGGCAGTTCTACCGCCGTTTCAAGACCACGCGCCACCCCCATACTAACATGGCCAAGGCAGCGCTGAACATGATGACACGAACGTCCGCCGCTGATTATCATGCCGATGGCATCCACATGAATGCCGTCGACACAGGCTGGGTGACAGACGAGGACCCGGCCCATATCGCCGCGCGGAAGGTGCACAACCACCAGTTTCATCCACCTCTGGACATCGTGGACGGTGCCGCCCGCATTGTGGACCCCATCATCAACGGCTTCAATACGGGGAAACACATTTGGGGCAAATTCCTAAAAGATTACCGGGAGACTGATTGGTAAGCTACTGCGCGCCCTGGCCGTTGATAAGTCGTACCAGGTTCAGATTGTCAGGTGGCAGCTAACCCAAAACCGGATTGGCTTCTTACTCGCCATCAGCGTCATCAGCGTCCAGATCGAGCACCACCCCTTCTTTGGCGCCGTGCCCGCTGCGGCTATCATAGGCATCCTGCTGCTTCTGACAGGCTTGTCTCGACTGTTCGATCACTTTATTGAGCGCGTCGCCGTCAAGCTGCTTGGCGGCCTTGATGGCCTTCTTCAAGTCCTCGGCGCAGTCGACTTGGATGTCATGATGTTTTTTTTCGTGCGTCAGCAGCGCCTTGTACATGGTGTCCCAGGATGCCTTCTGCTCTTTGGTGGCTGAACGGTAGCCGCTCCAGGAGGGCATCTGAATGATTGGGTTGAGCACCATCGTGATGCTCACGACGTTGCCGTCGGCGTCAGTTTTTGCGCTACTCTGCATGTTCTGCGTCGCGTCGTACAGGCCCCACTCGTCGCGCGCGTCCAAATTCTTTTTGGCGTCGCTCAAGGTCTTGCCTCCGACGGTGAAGGTCGAAACCCTTGGATTGTTGACCGTGATGTTCTGCTTAATGTCGGCCATAGGCTCTCCCGCAGATTTCGGGCAAAGTATGAAAATCAATTCTTGGGTCAATCTCCAAATCGACGCCTGACTCGTTATCGAGCCCAAGCCAAGTGAAGCCGCGCAAGCAGTTGCCTGCTGCGATGTCATCAATCGGGGTGTTCAGTCAGTTCAGTCCGCAACCGTTTGACAACTCCGGCTTCGCAACTAGGCTAATCCGGCTTATGGAATACCGATTTCTTGGCGGTTCGGGGTTAAGAGTTCCGGTGTTGACGCTCGGAACAGGCACGTTCGGCGGCAAAGGGAAACTGTTCTCAGCCTGGGGAAATGTCGGCGTCGGCGAGGCCAAACGGCTCGTGAGCATTTGCCTCGATGCCGGAGTGACCATGTTTGACAGCGCGGACGGTTATTCCGACGGCATGGCCGAAGAAATCCTCGGGAAAGCCATTGCTGGCCAACGTGACCGGGTTTTGATTTCCACGAAGGCGACATTTCGTGTCGGAGAGGGCCCGAACGATGTCGGCTCGTCGCGATTTCACCTGGTTCGCGCCATTGAAGCGGCATTGAAACGCCTGCGCACCGATTACATTGACTTGTTTCAATTGCACGCTTTTGACGCGCAGACGCCCGTGGAGGAGACCTTGAGCACGCTCGACACGCTGGTGCGCGCAGGAAAAATCCGATACGTCGGTTGCTCCAATTTTTCCGGCTGGCATTTGATGAAATCCCTGGCAGCGGCCGACCGATACGGCTATCCCCGGTACGTCGCGCATCAGGCGTATTACTCCCTGATTGGGCGCGACTATGAATGGGAATTGATGCCGCTCGGCCTCGATCAGAAGGTGGGCGCAGTCGTTTGGAGTCCGCTTGGCTGGGCACGGCTCACGGGAAAAATCCGACGCAGCCAACCACTACCCAAGGTCTCCCGCCTGCAGTCGAAATTGAACCTGGAGATCGGCCCCAAGGTGTCCGACGAGTATCTTTACGCGGTGATCGACGTTGTCGATGAAATTGCCAAAGAGACCGGCAAGACCGTTCCGCAAATCGCGCTTAACTGGCTGTTACAGCGCCCAACCGTTTCGACGCTGGTCATCGGCGCGCGTAGTGAAAAGCAACTGCGCGACAATCTGGGCGCAGTTGGCTGGAACCTGACTCCGGCACAAATCAAACGGTTGGACGCCGTCAGTGCCGTTCCGCCGATTTACCCTTATTTTCATCAGAAGGGCTTTCCCGAGCGCAACCCATTTCCGACGGAATAGCGAGAGATCGGAGTCGGAAGAAGTGCCGGGCACGACCGACCCCGTTTTAATTAAGTCCTGTCGGAACCGGGCAAATCGTGTATGAATCGAGGACATGTTCAGGCCTCGGATTATCTTCCTACTGCTTGCGCTTATTACGCTGTCGGCCTACATGCCGGTAACGCGTGACGGCTTCCTGAATCTTGACGACGACCTTTTCGTCACCGACAACCGCCTCGTCCAAAAGGGCTTAACGTTGGAAGGTGTAACCTGGGCTTTCAGGACTTATCATGCGAGCATGTGGCACCCGCTCACGTGGGTGTCGCACATGCTGGATTGCGAACTGTTCGGCTTGGACCCCAGGGGGCATCATTTTAGCAATATCCTTTTGCACACGGCCAACACGGTGCTTTTGCTGTGGTTACTTTGGAAGCTAACTGGCGATCTATGGCCGAGCGCTTTGGTGGCCGCCTTGTTCGCCTGGCATCCGCTCTCCGTTGAATCAGCGGCGTGGATAGCCGAGCGCAAGAATGTGTTGAGCACATTTTTTGGGCTGCTGACCCTGCTGTGCTACACGGGCTACGCCCAAAAACGCCCGGTAGTCCAGAGCCAGGTTCGAGGATCGGAGGTTTCATCGGGAGCATGGGAGTATGCTTTGGCGCTCTTTTTCTTCGCGTTATGTCTGATGGCCAAAACGATGCTGGTGACATTGCCCTGTGTCATGCTTCTGCTGGATTACTGGCCGCTGCGAAGGCTTGCGCCCGGCCTCGGGCTGCGGCATTTACTTCGCCTGGCCCTGGAAAAATTGCCGTTCTTTGCACTGGTGGTGCCGGCGAGCGTTCTCACTTTCCTGGCGGAATCGCACGGAGGATTGGTTGCGCACCTGGAGCGACTCCCCTTGAATCTGCGCGTCTGCAGCGCTTTCCGATCCTATGCGTTATACCTCTGGAAAGGCATCTGGCCGGTCGATCTGGCCATCCTATATCCGTATCCCCCGCGCGCTCACTTGGAATTCATGGGGGCACTGGCCCTGGTTTTTTTAGTGGCGGTCACATTGCTTGTCCTGCTCGCGCGCCGGCCGTACCCGTATTTGCTGGTCGGCTGGCTGTGGTTCTTGGGGACACTCGTGCCTGTGATCGGATTCGTTCAAATCGGCGTGCAATCAATGAACGATCACCACGCGTACGTCGCCTTGATTGGCATTTACATCGCCGCCGCATTTGGCATCAAGGATCTAATCGCGCGTTTAAACATTGGAGCCGTCCCTTCCACTGCGGCCGCAGGTTTGGTTTTGGGAAGCTGTCTCGTTCTTTCGGAGCGCCAAATGAGCTATTGGCGCGATGACGAAACGGTTTTTAAGCACGCCCTGGCGATCACGGAAAACAACGGCCCCGCCCGTAACAATCTCGGCGTAGCGCTGGCAAAACGAGGGCGCCAGGCCGAAGCGCAGGCTAACTTTCAGGAAGCGATCCGCCTTGCTCCTCTTTGGGCTGATCCCCACAACAATCTGGGCAACACGCTGCGGTACGCCGGCAAGTTGGAGGATGCCTTGCGTGAGTATCGCATCGCCGTTCGCCTCAAACCAAATCTGCCGAGCGCCCACTTCAACCTCGGAAGGGTGCTTGCCGAACTTCGACGCTTCGACGAAGCCCTAAGCGAATTCGACGAAGCCGCGCGGCTCGACCCCAACTATCCCTGGCCGCATTTCCAAATCGCCACGATTTTGCTCGAGCAGGGCCGCGATGCCGAGGCGATTGGTCAATGCCGAGAAGCCCTGCGCATTGCCCCACGAGACATTCAGATCCTCACTCTTACGGCCCACGTGCTGGCCGCCGAGCAAGACCCCTCGTTGCGCGACGGTAAAAGCGCTCTCGTTCTCGCCCTGAGAGCCGCTGCACTCGCCGCAGATGAGCCGCAGGTCTTGGATGTCCTCGGTATGGCCCTGGCGGAGACGGGCGACTTTACCAGTGCGCAGACCGCAGCCTCAAGAGCGATCCAGCTTGCCACCCTCGCGGGGAAGACGGACCTGGAGCAGTGGCGAGAGCGGCTGGACCTTTATAAGAAACACCAACCGTGGCACGAATCTTTCCTGGTCACCAATCTTCCACCGCAGCATTCTCCGACATACTGAATGGGGTGGCGTGTTCCGAACGTGGCTTCGGTAAAACGGTGGTGGTAGGAGAAGGATTCGAACCTTCGTAGGCGTAAGCCAGCAGATTTACAGTCTGCCCTCGTTGGCCACTTGAGTATCCTACCGCCAGCAAGCCCGGGTCAGAGGAGAGTTCATAAACTCGGCAACGCGCGGTTCGCGCGCCTCGATTCTCTGGCACTGTCCAACCGGCCCAAGCGCGGGGTGGGAATGTAGCCAAGGGGCGCGGGCCTTGTCAACCTGCGGCGGGTGCCCTAGCTTAAGCAAATGTTCGATTCGCTAAGTTCCAAGCTCCAGAACGCGTTCAAGAACCTGCGCGGACTCGGCAAGATTTCGGAGTCAAATGTAGGGGATTCCCTGCGGGAAGTGCGCCAGGCGCTGCTGGAAGCGGATGTCAATTTCAAGGTGGCCCGCGATTTCATCGAGCGCGTTAAAACGAAGTCAATCGGCCAGGAAGTCGTTCAAAGCATTCAACCGGGCCAGCAGATTATCAAAATTATCCATGACGAGTTGGTAGATCTCCTGGGGTCAGCCAATGCCTCGCTGCAATTGAGCGGCAATCCGAGCTGCGTGCTGATGGTGGGATTGCACGGCTCGGGAAAGACCACTTCGAGCGCCAAGCTGGCCCGGCTGTTGCTCAAGCAAGGCCGCACACCCTTGCTCGTGGCTGCCGACGTATACCGCCCCGCGGCCATGGACCAGTTGGAGACCCTCGGCCGACAGGTAGACGTTCCGGTGCACGCGCACCGGGGCGAGACCGATGTGTTGAAAATCGCCCGCGAAGCACTCGAAGTGGCCCGGGCCAGCAATCGCAACACGCTTATCTTTGATACCGCCGGCCGGTTGCAAATCGATGAACCGCTGGTCCAGGAACTGGTCCGGCTCAGGGACCTGGTCAAGCCCCAGGAAACCCTGTTGGTTTTGGACGCGGCGACGGGCCAGGAAGCCGTAAACGTGGCGACGCACTTTGACAAGGCACTCAATATTTCGGGCTCGATCCTGACCAAACTGGACGGCGACGCCCGGGGCGGCGCCGCGCTGAGCCTCAAAGCCGTCACCGGCAAGCCCATCAAATTCGCCGGCATGGGTGAAAAGCTGGAGGAATTCGAGCCGTTTCACCCGGAACGAATGGCCTCGCGGATCCTGGGAATGGGCGATGTGGTCAGCCTGGTAGAAAAAGCGGCCGAAGCGGTGGACGCGGACGAGGCGATGCGCCTCGAGGAAAAGATGCGCAAAGGCCAATTCACACTGGAAGATTTCCAGGAACAATTGCGCCAGATGAAGAAACTCGGCTCGCTGGAATCGATTGTGAGCATGCTGCCCGGAGGGTCGGAAATGCTCAAGAACAGTGACTTAAGCAAACAGGAAAAGGAATTCCGTCACATGGAAGGGATGATCTGCGCCATGACGCTGCAGGAGCGGCGCAATCCTCATATTCTCAACGCGAAACGGCGCCAGCGGATTGCCAAGGGCAGCGGGGTGACCGTGGCCGAGCTAAACACCATGCTCAATAAGTTTGCCCAAATGCAGGAAATGATGAAGAAGATGGGCAAGTTCCAGAAAATGATGAGCCGGATGGGTGGCGGCGCGGCGCGGATGCTCAGGAAATAGGACCCCCGGGAACGTCGCCGCGATAAGGCACAGGATCCGGCGGCAAATTCCGGACCTCTGCGGACTAGAAAGTCTGACTGAAAGTTCCGCCCTCACCCATGCCCTCTCCCCCAGCAGAGGGAGAATTGTGGTTCGTCGGCCGGCAAGACCTTGGCTCACGGTGTTCGGAGGCCACCCGTGATTGTTCCCTCTCCGCTGGTGAGAGGGTCAGGGTGAGGGGAAAATGCGATGTCGCTCGGATTCGGGCTTGGTACCGGAGTGTCTTACAGCAACAGCTGCCACCAAAGGCGGCACTTATATCAGCCTAGGGCGCCAGTCTGGGGCAAGCCCTAGGGTAAGTCCGCCACCGTTCCAAACCTGCAAGCGCCAAAGGCGCACGGCCTCTTAAAACCGTCTCATGAAGCGGGCCGATAGCCCGCGGAGAAGCGGCCCGGGGTGCTGTTCCTAGGCCTCCTGGCCTAGGCTGGTATGAGCAACGCCGTTGGCGTTGGAGCTGGAATGCTCGCCAAATCCAAGTGGGCATTGGACTGAAAGGTCCGCGCGCCCAACAAAAAGGCGCGGAGAAATCTCCGCGCCATTAAGAGTTGGGGCAAGTGCCGTTCTACGCGCCGCTCAAGGATAAACTGCCACCCCGGCGGCATGTTGGGCCATCCAGGGAATGTCCACATCACCCGGTAAATTCTGATTGAGAGGAAGCAACTGGCCAGTCTTGAGGACCGGCATCGTGCGCGGATCGCGGAAGCGATGGATTTCCGAATGCCCGTCAGCAAAGGCGTAGCCCGCGGCATTGCCATGATAG
>DASRFK010000092.1:0-43912 GCA_035651635.1 Verrucomicrobiia bacterium
CGATCGGATTTTTGCCATGCCGCCATCTTCGCAGACTCAAGCGCGCCCTGACTAGGTGGGGTTAGCAATACGGATACCTTCGTCCGACACCAATAATGATTCCTAGGTATTTGTCACCATTTGATAAGGTCATGTCTGGTAGTGTGACCCAAATAATATTTTTGATTACACTGAATGAGCATGTTGACCAGTCAATTGGGTTCTTAGTAAAAGTTTCCTTAAATGGAATGACTTCTTTATTTGTAGTGAGGGTCAAAAGGACGTAACCCAGTGGATAAGAATTGCTCCACGTGACGGAGTTTTCATCGTCTAATATTCCCATTTGCTTTTTGACGAGCTTTTTAAGCGAAGTCATTTCAGCCTTTGTGTCCAAAGTGGCTTGAAGATTGGTGTCCTGTTTTGTTTCTATTGAGGCCTGGCCTTCTTTGGTGGCACCGGTCTTCCCATAATAAATCGTTGCAAGAACACCGACCACTGCCAGAATAATGATTAACGCTTGAATTCGGCTGTCTTCCCACCATCGTGCATTCTCCGTCCTGCTCAGAGAGTGAAGCCAACAGTATTCTGTTCCCTCCTTCGCAAGGTTCTTACATTCCTTGCCACCAACCGTCTTCGCTCGGCAAGTCTTGCGTTTTACGTCGCTCATACCTTTTTATCGGTCTTGGATTTGTAAAAACCTTTGAGCGGTTCCAACGAACCGTCAGCAGCCTGCAAATCTTTATCAGTCACAGGGTCAAGGGCGTCCGGCTCCGTGAAATCGTCTTTGTATTCCTTGGCGAGTGTTCGGAGACGATCTTGAATGCCTTCGATTTCTTCCAAACGCTTCGTGGTGACGTTCGGTTTTAACACTGACGAAAACGTTAACATTGGGTGAAAACCACTCAACAACTCAGAAATCAATTTGCCTTCCCTAAACCGCACCGGGACGTTTTGGCGGAAAGACCCTTAGCTGAATTCGTTCCACATGATGAGCTTCTCCCCAAGTTGGACTTTGTAATTCCTCATCTTCGGCCCCGTTCCACGCAGCGCAATTGCCTTTTCGAGCAACTCTTTCGACTCAAACCCGGCGAAAACAAATCGGTGAGCGTTTCGCATCGTTCGTTCGTTCAGCATGTCAGCCATCTCCGGAGCGAGTTGACGATAGCCGGTTGGGCCATCCCAATGGGCAGCGGCCACCAAACGGGGACTAAGGGGCATCACGATTTCAATGTTCGGGTTCTTCACCCCCAGTGGTGCCTTGGCCACTCCCTGTGGCGCAACGTCTGTTAAAGTCACCGGGTGGTCACCGATGATTAAATCACCATCGGTCGCGTGAACGTATCGAAACGTCCAGCGCATTTTAGCAAATTCCTCAACGACGAGAAACATGACATCGAAGCTAATCCAAATCGTAAATTCCCGTGTTGGAGTCGCCCTAAGCTTCCCTCCGTCCAAGATATCAACCAATTCAGCTATCTCTTCATCGGTTGCGCCAGTGGCTTTAATATCCGCAATTACATTCTCCCTAAATTCCGTGTGATATTTGGCCATCCGCTCAGATGTTTCTTGGAAGGACGGCGCAAAACCATCCGAAGCCCGTTGCAAGCTTGCGGGAGTGCGTTGCATCTGGGCCGCGACAAACATGAAAAACGCAAATATTTCTTTGGTTGATAATTGACGTTCCTGCACAATTCCTTCAATAGCCGCCGCGCCCGGACCATCAATGGCTGCGGCCAGCCACTGTTCAACATTGGTGGATTGTTGGGTGGCATGCGTCGTTGTCCCTCCGTAGAAATATCCCTCAGCAGCAAGCTTCTTCGGTTGGGAGGCAAAAACCTTCCGATTCTTCGTGTCGTATGCCCACAATGTGCCGTCAGCCCCGACAAATCGCCGCAGCAAAAGCTGTGGAACATAATGCTGAAGACGTGGACTGTTCTGCTTCACTACGGTCTAAATTATGACGTGAAATCCCACTCCTTGCAATGAGCTGAGATAATTCTTGGGTCGCTTTCTCGACGGTTTGTCTCTACCAGCCATATCCGTGTTCGCTGCAAAAATGGGCGATGAACCCAAGAACGCCAATCGCAATGGCAACGCAGAGCACTTTAACGAATGCAGACCCCTTCCGGCTTTCATCCTCCTTGGCCATCTCAATCCTTGGGCTCCAATGGTCGTATAAGATCAGAAGGATAAACCCCAAGAAACCAGCGCACAAAGCAGAAAGGAACATTCCACAAATTAGCTCTAGGACATTCTTGGACGTCATTCGGCAGTTAAGGTTTTGGCCGGGCTAAAGTAAACCCTCTTGGGAGCTACACTGAGAGGGTTTTTTCTAATACCCATAACGCGGAACTGCGTTTCCGTTTACGAAGTGAATGTGAAATGTAATACGACTTGGGACCTGAGCGGAACCGGATGCGGTTTGTATAAGCATTTTGTTAACTGAGCCTCTTAATGTTTCGGACTCCATGAGTAAGGGGGGCATCCAGGTTATTCTGTTTCCGTAGCAGTCAAGGATGCCCTTAAAGGTACTGACGTATCCTAGTCCAACTTTCTGGAAGGTTTGAGAGTCCGTATCGAAAGGAGCGGTCGGAGTCCAATCTCCCGATGGCGGATTGACGGTTACGTGTTCAGGAAAATTTATTGAAAGTTGCACGCCGTTTGCTTGAATGTCTCCAACGTTGTCGGTCCACAGCTCCAAAGGCGCTGAATTACTGACGGTATAAATCGTAATCCAACAGCCATTCGTCAGCTCCAAACCATTAACAAAGGTTTTGAATACTGGAGATTTTTCCTTTTTCGTGAAATCCTTATAAGTTGCGATAGCCAAGAGCGGACCCGCGGCGAGCCAGAGCGCCGCTAAAATCCAGAAGAACGAACGATGAGACGACTTGGAATGGTCTGGCAATTTTTTGTTAACGATTTGAAATGCCGGGGACATGAACCAAACAATCCCCATGCAGACTAACTGAATAATTTTCCAAGTAGTCATGAAAAGGTAACCACGTTTTCCCGCATAAATCGGCTGACGCCCAAGGGTTTCCTTGGGGTCTTTCTTTTTTACGAAGAGAACGCTTCAACCGTTCGTTCCCACTGGTCCGCATGAAGAATTGAAAATTTGAAGTTTATTTTTTTTCCGGAGGTTAAAAGAACGTATCCTCTCCCGTATTCACGACCACGTTTCTTTTCACTCAAAAACTTCACATCGTTTGCGAAGGCCATTGACCAAGTGTAATCGTGGCCATGCGGACAAAGTTCAAAAGAGTCATTATCCTTCTCCCCGTCAAACAGGGAAACGGAGCATTCAACCAGTTTGGACTCCGCCTCTCTCAGCCGGGCGAGCAGTTCGGTGACCACTTCGGGAGGCAAATTCGGTGGCATGTTATTTTCCGTGATGGGTGTCTTTTCCAATAACACCATTACCTTTTTGATTCTTACTGGCCGTTCTCCAAGGTTGACAGCGGTTACTTGGAGCTCAAGGCCTTGACGGTGATTGCCACCATGAAGCACCATGGTTGCCCTTATTTTCAGTGATCCCCATTTTTGTATTTGAGATGCGGCCTTCTCAAGGCCGAACTTCATGAGTATTCCGGTAACCGCGTCAATCATGGTGTTCAACCATCGCCTCACCGCCTGTGCTTGACAATTACAAAACCGGGCTCCGCTTTCCAGTTTAGTCCAGAGGGGTCAGGAGACGTTTCAATGGCTAAAGCTGGATGGGAACCCCGGTTTGGGTTGAAGACCGCCAGAAAGGGTTTTGGGTCTTCAGCGGTTCCTTAACGTTGGTCCGCTAAAGACACTTTGACCGTTCGGCCAGTAACGTGGCTGAATGGTTGTTTTCCTTGGATGAACGAAAGAATCTTTGAACTTTTTTCGGAAGATTTGCGTAAATGACTGCCACTCCATTGTTTCTCTCAATACTTTATCCAAGCAAAACGCACTCAATCACTGACCCAATGTTTTGAACTTGGCTAGCAAAGGGGCTTGAGGAGGAGGAGCGGGCCGAGCAGGTCCGCCTGGGTCAGCGGACTTGGAGGTGCAGGTCAGGAATTCGCCACCCACGGGCCCACCGCACGCTGAGTTCTGCATCTCACCCAGGGAGGTGAGTTTCGCCGCTGCCTAGGCCTGGCCCTCTCGACGCAAGCCTTTCACAGGCTTGAACAACCTGAAAATGAGCCTCCTTCGCTAGCCTGGCCGCGAGTCTGACAAACCCGCCAGGGAACCAAAGCGGCTGCTGACCGTTTGGGATAGGAAAAAACGTAATGCATGGTAGAACAAATCATCATCCTATGAGCCAGAACCGAGACCGAGAGGAAGCGATCTTCGACGCCGCCCGCGAACTCGCTCCCGGAGCAGCACGGGCCGCCTATCTGCTGGAGGAGTGCGGCCAGGATGCCGAGTTGCGCAAAAGAATCGAGGCTATGCTCGAAGCCGATGGCGCCGCGGCTGAATTTTTCGAAACTCAGCCAGGCGGAGCGGGCACCTTGCGGCTGTCCACGAGCGCGATCAGCCCGCTTACGGAAAAACCGGGCGACAAGATTGGCCGCTACAAACTGCTTCAGAAATTGGGCGAAGGCGGCTGCGGGCTCGTCTACATGGCTGAGCAAATCGAGCCAGTGAAACGCCGGGTGGCGCTGAAGTTGATCAAGTTAGGCATGGACACCAAGGTGGTGGTGGCCAGGTTCGAGGCCGAGCGACAGGCCCTGGCGCTGATGGACCACCCGAATATTGCCAAAGTCCTGGATGCCGGGTCGACGGACAGTGGCCGCCCATATTTCATCATGGAATTGGTGCGCGGCGTTCGAATCACCGATTATTGCGACCAGGCGAACCTCTCCACGGGCGAGCGTCTCGCGCTCTTTGTCCAAATCTGCCAGGCGGTCCAGCACGCCCATCAAAAAGGGATCATTCACCGCGACCTCAAACCTTCAAATATCCTGGTCACCGTCAACGACGGCGTGCCTGTTCCGAAGGTGATCGACTTCGGCATCTCCAAAGCCACGACCGGGCAGCAACTCACCGACAAGACACTGTTCACGGCGTACGAGCAATTCATCGGCACGCCGGCTTATATGAGCCCCGAACAGGCGGTGCTGACCAGCCTGGACATCGACACCCGGACGGACATCTACAGTCTAGGAGTTTTACTCTACGAAATGCTCACGGGCAGGACACCCTTTGACGCGAATGACTTGTTGCAGGCGGGCCTGGACGAAATGAGGCGCCGCATCCGGGAGGAGGAACCGCAGCGCCCCAGCACTCGTCTCAGCACGATGATGGATGCGGACTTAACCACCGTGGCCAAGCACCACGGCGCCCAACCGCCCGCTTTGATCAGCCTACTACGGGGCGACTTGGACTGGATTGTGATGAAAGCGCTCGAGAAGGACCGGCGGCGCCGTTACGAGACGGCCAATGGGCTGGCCATGGACATCCAGCGACATCTGAACAACGAACCGGTCGTGGCGCGTCCTCCCAGCCCGCTTTATCGGCTCCAAAAGCTGGCGCGGCGAAACCGGGTGGCCGTAGCGGCGGTGGCCGCCGTGTCGGCCGCCCTGCTGATTGGTCTGACGATTAGTGCGTGGCAAGCCGTGCGCGCGACCCGGGCGCAACGGCTTGAGCAAAACGCGCGCCTGGCCGCCGATGGAGCCCGGGCCCGGGAATCCCAGCAGCGCCAACTGGCGGAAGCCAACGCTCGAAAAGCAACTGAGAGCGAGCGGGAAGCCCACCGGTTGCTCTACGCCGCCGATATGAAACTCGCCCACACGTCCTGGGAGGAAGGCAATCTCTCCCGGATGACCCGCCTGCTCGAGGACCATCGGCCCCGGTCTGGCGAAGAGGACGCACGCGGATTCGAGTATTATTACCTGCAGGAGCTGGCCCGCGGCGAGCAAGACTTCATCCTGCCCGGCCACACCAATTCGGTGCAACGCATTGCCATTTCGCCGGACGGTAAATGGATGGCCTCGCGAGGCGACACCGATACTCGCCTGTGGGACATGACCCGGCGGAGTTTGACGGGGGTTTGGCCGTCGGCCAAAGTGGATCTATGGAAAGCACCTCGAGCATTTTTGGGCATCTCCTTTTCCTACGATAGCCGCTTCCTGGCCTTTCCCTCCGAGCGAGGACTGGAACTTGCCGACCTGGCCACTCACCAAACCCGCCTGCTCCAAAGCGGCGCCATCGACAACCCGTTGTTCTCCCCGGTCACCAACCTGGTCGCTTTTGATTCGGATGCGGCGGGAGCCGGAATTCGTGTTTGGGATTATATCGCCAATAAGGATGTAGGGTCTGTCGGGCCGAATCGTGCGCTCTGGTCCTGGGCGCCGGATGGCTCCCGCCTTCTGGCCGGCTACGCTAGCGGGACAGCGAGCAGTTTGGAGTGGTGGGATCCGTCAAGTTTCAAGGTTGCGGAAACCGGTCACGCTGGTCAGTACATTTATGGGACGGCCGTTTCGCCGGACGGCCGCATAACCGCCGCTGCCGATTGGCAGGGCGAAATTTGGCTGATGGAAACTCCGGGCGGCAAACTCCTGGGCAAGCTGGACTGCGGGGACATCCGCACGTGCGCCCTGGCCTTCTCGCCCGATGGCAAGTTCCTGGCCACCTCCAGTCGTGACCAGGCGATCTTGATTTGGAACCTGGAGTCACGAACCAGATCTCACCAACTTCGCGGCCACCATGCAAAGGTGACCAATCTGGCCTATACCCCTGAGGGGCGATGGCTGGTCAGCGGTGACGAGGACGGAAAGCTGCTGCTCTGGGACACCGCACGCGAGAACCACCGGCCTCAAATTGCCAACCGGATGCCCGGCTTTGGGGTGAATCCTCCACAGTTCTCCGCCGACGGAAAGCTGGTGGCCTTGGCGACTGCTGAGAACCAGTGGTCGCTTCTGGATAGCTCCACGTTGCAAGTGCAGTCCTCTCTGAAGGGCGAATTGGTTTCCTTCTCGCCGGACTCACGCAAGGCGGCTGTCCTGGCTAGCGTCGCGCGACAACCAACTTTGTGGGTCAGCGTGCTCGACGCTCCGGCTCATCAAGCGACCATCCCACTTGCGACGCCCAGTGTTCAGCAGTCGAATCCCCAGATTTCTCCGGACGGCAGATTTCTAAGCGTTGACAAGTTCGGCTCGGCGGAGGGCATCCTTATATTCGCGGCGGCTACCGGAGAGCGCCTGCTCTCCATCCCTCACTCCGACCAGGCCGAAATCGCTCCGCACCAATTTCTACCCGATAACCGCACGTTAGTTTGTTCGGAGGGAACTTCGATGGGGTTCTGGGATCTCGATTCGAGAAGGAAAACGCGCTCTGAACCAGCCGGTGCTTCCATTATCAGCCTGGCGGTTTCCCAGACCGGTCGATACCTGGCGGTTGGTTGTGAGGACAGCCGGCTTTTGCTCTGGGATTTGAGATCCGGAGCCGCGCCCCGTGCATTGGCCGGACATCAAGCGATGGTCTGGGCGCTTTGTTTTTCGTCCGATGAACGGACACTGGCCTCGGGAGGTGAGGACCGTACGCTCAAGCTTTGGGATTTGGCCTCACTTCGAGAAGTCGCCTCCTTCCCGCAGGAAAAGGCTTTGTACTGGCTGGCCTTTTCGCCCGACAATCAAACTCTTGTTTCGGGAGGCATCGGATTCTACGAGATTTGGCGCGCGCCGCGCGATGAACCGCTTGATCATTCGCGGGCTCTGTCCAGGTTCGTGACCGACCTTCCCTCGACGAGCCTCTGGCGCGTTCCAGACGGCAACACACTTCCCCCAAAGCAACTTTTGGTCGAGCAGCAGCTCTGCCTCTCCAACCTGTTGAACATCCATCGGGCAATTATGGCCTACAACAAGGACCATGGTGGATTGCCCGATTGGCTCGGCGACTTGGTTCCGAAGTACCTACCGGATACCAACTGCCTGCGGTGTCCGGTTGAAGTGGCGACCGGTTTGCACTCCAGTTGGCTGCCTACGGGTGATCCCAAAGTCACAACCTCATACAGCTACGAGTTCAGCGCTCTGACAAACCGGACGTCTGATCTCTACGGCCTCGCCGCGCCAGGCGACACGCTGAAGGCCTGGAAAGCCCGCCAACTCGCGCGCTATGGTGGAGTCGTGCCGGTGCTGCGCTGCTCGGAGCACCGGGCGGTGCTCAATATCACTTACGCGGGCGATTTCCTCGAGACCGGCGTGATGTGGGAGGACGAGGCGGATGCAAAATGGCGTGCCGGCCACCCCGAGTCAGCGGAGAAGTGGTGCCGGCAAATGGAGCAGGAAGGCAAACCCCAAGACTTAAACCAGCTCGCCTGGAGATTGGCCACTTCCGCCAACCCGCAGGTCCGGGACGGCCGGACCGCGGTGAGACTCGCAGAGCGCGCCGTCGATTTAACCAAGCGAAAGAACCCCAATCTGCTGGACACCCTCGCAGCGGCCTACGCCGAAACCGGCCAGTTCAATAAGGCCTTAACCATTCAGCTCGAGGCGATTTCCATAATCAAAGGTGATCCTCAAACGTCGGGCGATGACGGAACACTCAAGGAAATGCAAGAGCGCCAGGAGCTATACCGACGGGGGCAGCCGTATCATGATGCAGAATGATGAAATGAGTGACGTCACGCGGATTCTGCAAGCGATCGATCAGGGAGACCCCATAGCTGCGCAAGAGCTGCTGCCGTTGGTCTACGAACAATTGCGCGGGCTGGCCCGCGCCAAAATGTCGCTGCAACCCCCGGGTCAAACGCTTCAGGCTACCGCTCTGGTTCACGAAGCCTGGTTGCGGCTGGCTGGCTCGGACCGCCAGCACTGGCAGGGACGCGGCCATTTCTTCGCCGCGGCTGCCGAGGCGATGCGGCATATCCTGGTCGATCGCGCCCGTCGGAAGCGCCGCGCCAAACACGGGGGCGGACAATTGCCGGCGGACGTGAACGAACTGGAGATAGCGGTCCAGGCCGACGATGAGAAACTGCTGCTCGTACACGAGGCGCTGGAGAAACTGGCTGTGGAGGACCCGCTCCGCGCCGAAGTCGTAAAGCTCCATTTCTTTGTTGGGTTGACCCATGCCGAAACGGCCGAGGTTCTTGCTCTTTCCGAGAAGACCGTTCGCCGCCACTGGAACTTCGCCCGCGTCTGGCTGTACCAAGCCATCCGCGAAGGCAGTTGACAATCGCAAGGCTGTATTTGATCAAAGCTGGGGGAGAAGCGCGCTCAAACGTTGAGCAAGCCAAGGATGAAAGGTAACTTAAGGACCAACGCGTGAGTATCATGAAAACCAGCGACCAGCTCGAACCAACGGTATTTATCATTTTTGGCGGCGCCGGCGACCTGGCCTGGCGGAAACTTGTGCCGGCTTTGTTTGATCTCTCCCAGGACCGAAGCGTGCCCCCCAATTATTGTATCATCGCGGTGGACCGCGTTAGCTTGAGCGACGAAAAGCTGCGCCGGCGTCTCCACGACGGGGTCAAGAAGTTCTCGCGCCAGGGAATGGCAAAAAAAAGTGAGTGGGGCGAGTTTGCCCGCCATATCCGCTACCAGCAGGGCGATTTTAAGAAGCTCCAAACATATACCGCCCTGGCGGAACAATGCGCGAGGCTGGAAAAGGACTGGGGCGGCAAGGTCCACCGCATCTTCTACATGGCCACCCCGCCCAGCATGTTCGGCGAAATTCCCAAATACCTCGGCAAGGCGGGACTGACACGGGACCGCGACTTGACGCGCATTGTGGTCGAGAAACCGATCGGCTATGACCTGGAATCCGCCCGCGCGCTCAATGGCGTCCTGGCCGCCAATTTCGAAGAATCGCAAATCTTCCGGATCGACCATTATTTGGGCAAGGAAACGGTGCAGAACATCCTGGCGTTCCGCTTTGCCAATCCTCTCTTCGAGCCGCTCTGGAACCGCCGTTACGTGGATTGTGTCACTATCACCGCCGTCGAAGCTGTCGGTGTCGAGCACCGCGGCGGGTATTACGACCACGCCGGAGCCCTGCGCGACATGGTCCAAAATCACCTGATGCAGCTGCTCTGCCTGGTGGCCATGGAGCCGATGGTCTCCTTCGAAGCCGACGAGATCCGCAACAAAAAAGTGGACGTCCTCCACGCGGTCAGGCCGATTCACCGGGACGCCGTTCATCAATGTGTTGTGCGCGGGCAATACGGACCGGGTTGGGTCGACGGCAAGAAAGTTCCGGGTTACCGACAGGAAGACGGGGTGTCGCCTGATTCGCAGACAGAGACCTTTGTGGCCTTAAGGCTGTTCATCGACAATTGGCGCTGGCAGGGCGTGCCGTTCTACCTCCGCACCGGCAAACGGCTTACCCGGCAGGCCTCGGAAATCTCGATCCAGTTTCGCGGAGTGCCGCATCAGTCATTCCCGGCCGAGTCCACGCTCGATTGGCAATCGTCCCGGCTGGTGATCTGCATTCAACCCGATGAAGGCATTGTGCTGCGCTTCCAGGCCAAACACCCTGGGCCAAAGATACACCTGCGCTCAGTGGAGATGCGGTTCAATTACCATGACACATTCGCTTCCCGGTCTCCCGAAGCCTATGAGACGTTGCTCTGGGACGTCATGAAAAATGACGCCACCTTGTTCATGCGCGCAGACCAGGTGGAGGCCGCCTGGACGCTGTTGATGCCGGTACTTGAAGTATGGAAGGTCGCGCCTCCAAGTGATTTCCCCAACTATGCCGCGGGCACCTGGGGACCGGAGGACGCCCAGGGACTGCTGGCTCAAGGGCACAGTTGGCCCTTGCCGACCGAGTTAGTGGGAGACAAGAAAAAGGCGAAGGAGTCGTGATTCGACACAGGACGCCGCCTCAGCGCGCATGATTGGGCTATTCCGGTTCAGCCGGCGCGAGCGATCTAGCTGTACATTGCCAGGAACTGCTTCCGATACTGCATTTCCTGGGCCGGCATTCGTTGGCGAAGCCGTTCGACCGGAACTGCGCCGTGCTGGAACCGGCGTTTGGTGAACACCGGCATGTCCAGCCCGGTCACGGCTTTGATCCCGCGCGAGACGATCTCTCCTTTAAGAGAATAGAGCTTATCGACTGCCATCTCGCTCAGGGTGGCAAAAGGAATGGCCTCCGCCACCGCGATGACCTTCGGCCGAGTGTAAGGGCTAAGCCCCTCGAATCCATAATGTCGGGCTGGCGCATAAGTGCGGGCGTAACTGCGGCTCAGTCCGCCGGTATAGGTCAGCGAATGCTTGATTCGACCCACCCCCCAACCCTCTTGGTACAGCATCAGGTTGTTGACCACGCTCCGAATCGTTAATTCGGGGTTTTCCTCAATGGGATAATCCTTCAGGTTTTCGTCGCCACCGTCGCCGTCCAGCAGAAAGCGCCAGTCGGGGTAACGGGCTCGAATGCCACGGCAAAGCGCCAGGCCCATCGACGCGCATTCCACATCCAGCACTTTATAATCCTCGAGCACGCGCAAAGTCTCGCCGGCGTCCAAGGAAGTAACGTCCGCCTCAATGGGCTCCAGGAACATGCCCAAGCCCAACCGATTGAGAAACTCCCGCGCCTGTTGAAAGTCCGGGCCGTCCCCGAAATTGAGGGTGAAAGCCTTCAGCCGGGCCGGGCTCATCCCCAGCTTTCGCAACGTATGATAGGCCGCCAGGAATACCGAGCCGCTATCCACTCCGCCGGAGAATGCCACGCCAATCGGCTCCTTTTCGGGCACTGATTTGAGCCATTTGGCGATCTCATCCCCAAGTGCCCCGATGTACCGGCGTCCAATTTCATCGAGATCGGCCGGCAAGGCGTTCCGTTGCGGTGTGAAAAACCGGGTGTAGCTGGGGTCCGGATCCGGACAGCCAATCAGATGAATTTCGACAACATAATGCGCCGGAACCATGCGCGTATAGCTCGGGTGAAATTGGTCGGCCAACCCTTCGGTTTGCAACTGCTGGTAGATGGCGTCAATCCGGTCCGCCACGATCAACGCCGGTCCTTCATGCCGCTTGGCCAAAAAGTAACGCATGGGCCGATCCAGAGATCGCGCCATCCGCACTGTCTTTCCTTCACGCGCCAATAAGGCAAATGACCCGTCGATTTCTCGAACCGACTCACTCGACCCTTCGAGGACCCGCCCCCGGGCTTCCTCGAGTGACATGTTATAAATCCGGTTCGCCGCGGGGTCGAGCAGATCGACCACCCTTTCGACATATTGATTGGTCATTGTCTCGTTCATAAATTCCTAATTAAAAATGCGGGGAGCCGAGTTCCACAGAGCTGTTTTCTCGCCGCATGCACTTCACTTTGATGGCCCTCGTGGATCTCGGCTCGCCGCCGCATAAATGCGGCGTTCCCTTTCTTGCGGAACGCCGCATTTATGCGGCAGCGGCTCTTCAAACCGGGAATGTTCAGAGCCGACTTTTACCGCGGCTCCGTCACGACAGTCAAGCGATCAATGGGTGGAGTCACCTTTTGCGTCGTCCCGCTTGGCCACACGATTTCAACGCTATCCGCATGGTCGGCAGTTCCCAACCCAATCGTGACCGGCAACTCCGACTGCGACAAATAGCTCCGGGTAGGCATGACCTGCCGGGAAAACTGCCGGCCCGCGACTCGCACCTTCACCCATGCTCCGATTGCGTCGCGATTGCTGCGGGTACCGACCAGTTTCAACCGGATCCAATGGTGTCCGAGCTTCTGGTCGTTGCGCAGCAGCAGGGCGGGCCCGGCGCTCTGCGTCATCACGACATCCAAATCCCCGTCCCCATCTATATCGGCATATGCCGAACCGCGTCCCACAATCGGTTTAAACAAATCTCCGCCGCAGCGATCCGCTGGCACGGCGAGGAAAGCGGTGCCTTTACTGTCCCCTCGGTTCCAGAACAATTGGGCCGGCTGCCGGTAGTGCTGCGTCGGTTGAACGCGGTTGATCTCGGGTTCCAAATGACCGTTGGCGGTCAAGACATCGAGGCGTCCGTCCAAATCGTAATCAAAAAAGAACAACCCGAACTTCAGCAGGCTTTGGCTGGCGGGGCCCACCCCCGCTTTAATCGCCTCGTCGGCGAACACGAGCGAGTCACGTTGCGCCACGTACAGGGCGTTCATCTCGTTGGCAAAATTCCCAATCGCGATCCCCAGCGAGTCGTCGTTGCGAAAGCGGGCCGAGTCAATTCCCATGGCTCCGCGCGTCAAGCCATACGCGTCATAGGCGATTCCCGAACGGGCCCCGATTTCTTTAAATCCGTGAACCCCATTGCGCCCCTCGTTATGAAACAAAAAGTTTTGCACCGTGTCGTTGGCCACTACCAGGTCAATCCAGCCATCGTTATCAACGTCGACCGGCGCCACCGCCAGGGATTTGGCCACTGGATGGCCAGTGGCCGAGTTGCGCACCTGCACACCCGCCGCCGCCGAGACGTCCGTGAAATGACCGTGGCCGTCGTTATGGAACAGATAAGGAAAAACGCCCTCGAAATTGCGCGGCGGTCCGTACGCGCGGCCGATATTGGGCAGTTCGAAGGGCGCGGCGCGATCCAGTTCCGGCGACCAGCGGATGTAATTGCAGACAAACAAATCCAGTTTGCCGTCATTATCGTAGTCAATCCAGGCCGCGCTGGTGCTCCAGCCGTCCGGCGCACCGCCCACACCGGCCGGGCCGGTCACCTCGTGGAACTTCCCGCCGCCTTCGTTATGGAACAGGTGATTGCCTCCCACGGCCGTGATGAACACATCGGGCAGGCCATCATTATCATAGTCGCCAATTGCCACGCCCATGCCGTAGCAACTCACGTCGAGGCCCGAACCGGCGGTTACATCGGTGAAATGCCCGCGCCCGTCGTTACGGTAGAGGGCCATGGTAGGCTGGGTTTTCCCGCTGGGCACGTGTCCCGGCCAATAACAGGAATTGATAAAGAGGAGATCCTGGTGCCCATCGTTGTCGAAATCGAAAAAGGCGACCCCTCCGCCCATCGTCTCAGGCAGCAATTTTTCGCCATAAGCGCCATTAACATGAACGAAGTGGATGCCGGCCTCGCTCGTGATATCGGTGAACCGCGCCAGCGGAACTTCGTCAGCGCTGATGACGGAGGTGCGGAAAAACGCAGCCAACAACAGCAGGAGCGGGCCCGGGCAGCGCCCCTCCCACAGATTAGCTTTGATCGGCATTTACAACACATTAGCATGTCAACTATCGCAGCAGCACGCAACATGACTTTGGCCGCAGTCCTTCAGCACCGCGTGGGCCGCTGGGTGCTGGGGTTTCTCTTCTGGACACTGCTTGGCTTGTCCTTCGCCAGCCAGTTTTACATCTCAGGCGCCAAAGCCGGTTACGACGTCACCTGGAAACAGGCCGTCACCTACGCGCTGGGTGATTGGTATGTCTTTGCGCTCCTTTCGATTCCGGTCAACAGCCTGGCCCGGCGGTTTGGCTTCGAAGCCGGCAAATGGGGCCTGAGTTTTTGCGTGCACCTCCTGGCCAGCATCGCATTTTCGCTGGCCTATATTGTCATCCGCGCAGGCCTGGGCGCCTGGCAAAGCGGTGCGCCCTTCGGCGAGGCGTTCCGGCCATTATTGGTCAAGACCTGGCACTTCAACCTGCTGATCTATTGGGTCATCGTCGCCGTCAGCCAGGCCTTCGGGTATTACCGGAAATACCGCGAGCGCGAACTCCACGCTTCAGAACTGGAAAAGCACCTGGTCCAGGCCAAGCTCCAGGCGCTCCAAATGCAGCTTAATCCGCATTTTCTCTTCAATACCCTGCATTCCATTTCCTCGCTCATGCACAAAGACGTCGAAGCCGCCGATCGGATGATCATGCGCTTGAGCGACTTATTGCGCGCTGCACTGGACTGCGCGGACACACAGGAAGTGAGCCTGCGCAAGGAACTGGAACTGCTCGAGCTCTACCTGGGCATCGAACAGATCCGTTTTGGCGACCGCTTGAGCGTCAAACTGGACGTGGCGCCGGATGCTTTGGAGGCCCAGGTGCCCAACTTCATCTTGCAACCTCTCGTCGAGAACGCCATCCGCCACGGCATCGAACCGCGCGCCAAGCCCGGCCGAATCGAACTCCACGCCTCGCGTCAGGCCGATGCGCTGGCCTTGACAGTATCCGACAACGGCAAAGGCATCCCCGAAACCAAACCCACTCGCGAGGGCGTCGGGTTGTCCAACACTCGCGCTCGTCTGCGCGAGCTCTACGGCGCGTCCCATCGATTCGAATTGCGCAGCGGCCCCGAAGGCGGGTTGCGAGTGGAAATGACCATCCCCTTTCGGCCTGAATGCAAGTTCGCATGAAGATCCGTACTCTCATCGTCGATGACGAGCAATTAGCCCGGGAGCGCTTGCGTCAATTGCTGCAAAGCGAACCAGAGATTCAAATCGTCGGCGAGTGCGCCGACGGCACGCAAGCTGTGGCGGCCATTCACCAGGAGTCGCCCGAGCTCATTTTCCTCGACGTCCAAATGCCCGAACTGGACGGTTTCGGCGTGCTCCAGGCCCTCGACCTGGAGCCGCCGCCAGTCGTTATCTTTGTCACCGCGCACGATAAGTTTGCGCTCCGCGCCTTCGAGGTTCACGCGGTTGATTACCTGTTGAAACCATTCGATCGGGAACGCTTCAAAAAAGCCTTAGCTCGGGCGCTGGACCGAGTGAAGCACCGGGAGAGCGCGGCCAGCCAAGGCCAGGCCGCGATCCTGGCCGAACTGAAACCAGCCGCCAAACCGGTGGAACGGCTGGCAGTAAAAACCGGCGGCCGCGTGATTTTCGTAAAAGTCGCCGACATCGATTATATCGAAGCTGCGCATAACTACGTCGAATTGCACGTTGAGAAACAATCGCACCTGTTGCGTGAAACCCTCAACGCCATCGAAGCGCGTCTTCCGGCGGACAAGTTCGTTCGTATCAGCCGTTCGGTGATCGTGAACATCGAACGCGTTAAAGAACTGCAGCCGCTCTTTTATGGCGAGTATACCGTCACTCTGCACAATGGCATCCGGCTGACCCTCAGCCGGCGTTATCGCGACAAATTGCGGCAATTAGGCCTGGATTGATTTGGGCTTATCAGCCTGTTTAGTCTGCCTTTGGTACCCGGATTGAGGCCGCCTATCCCTTTTCCATACTTTGTTCAGGCGTTCAAGCCATACTTCTACCGTAACCAGCGCACGACTGGGGTTAGGTTAGGCGCTGGTAACTTCAGCCCTTCCTGGCTGTTCCAGTGAATGGGATTGAGTTTGGCAGCGGAGCGGTTTGGACTCCGCGATTTGCGCAAAAACCCGCCTGTCTAGCAGCAGGCGGGTTTTGTTTTAAAATTTCCCATTTCCTCTCGCCGCTTGTCCCTCGCCACCCGGCACGGATCCTCAGAACTTCGGGTTTCGGTTTTCGCGTTTCGGATTTCCTTCGGCCTTCGACCTTCGGATTTCGCCCGACCGGCGCGCGTCTTTCGCCGGGATCCGGCATTCAGAATCCCCGTTCCCATTTGGTTGAAAGCTCCAAATTCGATGGCGCGGTAAGACCGGCGCAAACTTTCCTAAAGTCCAGCCCTCCCCCGCCGATAGATGAGGCGTCGCAAGACAGGTGGCTGGCAACCAAAAAGAGCCGGCCGGAAAACAGTGCGCCGCCCGTTAAAATGGCGCACACGCGGCATGGATGCCGCGGCAAAAAAGGCCTCTCTCACGGGAGGCGACTCATGGAAAGAGTTATGGTAATCAATACAAACTTGTCCGCTCAGAGCAGCGCCCGCCTGCTCATGCAGTCCTCGACTCAACTCAGCAAATCGCTGGCCAGGTTGTCCTCCGGCTCAAAAATCACTTCACCAGAGGATGACAGCGCGGGTTTGGCCGTGTCGATGAAACTTACCGCCCAAATGGGCCGTATCGACGGTGCCAGCAACAACGTAGGCAATGCCATTTCCTTCAACCAGACCCAGGACGGATACCTGCAGAAGGTTTCCGACGCGTTGGATCGGATGAGCGAATTGGCCATCCTCTCGCAGGACATCACCAAATCCACGGGCGACCGTGCGTTGTATGACCAGGAGTTTCAGACCCTGGGCAAGTACGTCATGGACATGTCGACCAAAGATTTCAACGGCGTAAGCCTGTTCGACGGCGCCACGCTTAATGTCACGGTTGGCAGCGAGGCGAGCCTGTACCAAATGACCGGTATCAACCTCAGCACCAGCGCGACTTACACGGTCCTGACCGGTGATTCCATCGTCTCGACGACTGGCGCCAACACCGCCCTCACCGACGTCAAAACCGCGATCAACCAATTGGCCGCCGACCGCGCCTCCCTGGGAGCGCATATCGAAACCCTCACCATGTATGGCGATCAACTCGGCACATTGAAAAACAATCTATCCTCGGCCAACAGCCGCATCATCGATGTGGACGTGGCGCAGGAAAGCACCAGTTACGCCAAGTACAACATCCTGGTCCAAACGGGCACCGCGATGTTGGCGCAGGCGAATGTTCTCCCACAGTCGGTCCTCAAATTACTGCAGTAAAACACGCGGCAGGTGGGCAAGGCCCGGGCGGCCCGTGAGCCGTCCGGGCCAGTCCCAGTCCGGCAGGATTGAGCCGGCCCACCCAGACCAAGCCTCCGTGGAAGGAGCCATTTGAAACGCCCCAAGCAATCGGGATTCCCTCAACCGCAAATGGTTACGATTTCGACCCTAAAGTCCCGGCGCTTCCGCGCCGATACCAAAGAGTCGGGAAAGGGCGGCTGGCGGCCCTATTCGGCCAGCAGGGAACAAATTGGCGGACGCCTTGGAAAGAGCCGCCACACGGCAGGGATGTCGTGCAACAAAAATGCCCCGCAAGGGGTGACTCATGGAAGGAGTCAGTATGGTCATTAATACAAATACATCAGCACTAACGAGCGCACAACTGCTTCGTCAATCCAGTTCAATGTTGAGCAAGTCTCTCGCGCGCCTGTCGTCCGGTTCGAAGATCACTTCGCCCGCCGATGACAGCGCCGGGTTGGCGGTCTCGATGAAATTGAACGCCCAGATGGCCCGGATTGACGCGGCCAATAACAACGTGGGTAACGCGGTGTCCTTCAACCAGACACAGGACGGTTACCTGCAAAAGGTCGATGATGCCCTGAACCGCATGAGCGAACTGGCAGTCCTGGCTCAGGACGTGACCAAGTCGACCAGCGACCGGGCTTTGTACAACCAGGAGTTTACCACCCTGGCCAGCTACATCACCGATGTCGGCACGAAGGACTTCAACGGCGTCAGCCTCTTTAATGGCACCGGCCTGCAAGTCACCACCGACAGTGATGCCAACAAGTTCACCATGACCGGCGTGAACCTCGGCAACACCACCTATACGACCGCGATCGGAGATAACATCAGCAGCTTCGCCAGCGCGAACACCGCCCTGGCTGACATCAAGACTGCTATCTCGCAATTGGCCGCTGACCGCGCCAGCATCGGCTCGAACATGGAGACGTTGACTGCTTACAGTGATCAGCTCGGAACGCTGAAGAACAACCTTTCCGCCGCCAACAGCCGCATCACCGATGTGGACGTGGCGCAGGAAAGTACTAGTTACGCCAAGTACAACATCCTGGTCCAAACCGGCACCGCGATGTTGGCACAGGCCAATGCCCTTCCCCAATCTGCCCTGCGACTCCTCCAGTAAGGAGCTCCGGCGGATCGGGTGAATCGGTAAACGCGCTCGGACGGCGCCACACGCCGTCCGAGCTTTGATCGCAATTAGACGGAACGATGATGGATTAGAATACCGGCTCGAGTGTCGAGCCGAACGCAAAAAATAAAGATATGGCTTCTACTTCCGGCGTAGACTTGTCGCTCTCCGGCCTGGCATCGGGCTTGGATTGGAAAACTGTGGTGCAGGAACTGGCCAGCGCAGAGCGCGCCCCCGAAACGCAGTGGCAAAACCACCAGGCGACCATCAATCAGCAAAACTCCGCCTTCGGACAGATTAAGGCCTTGCTCAATACGCTGCAATCGGACGTGCAGGCCCTGAAAGACACCTCCCTGTACGCCAGTCGCTCCGCCCAAAGCTCAAATACCTCCGCGGCCACGGCCACGGCAGCTCCCGGGGCGACTCTTGGCAGCTTCTCTTTTAATGTGACGCAGTTGGCCACTGTGGCTCAACTCAACGGGGCCGGCGACATTGGAGCGGCCCTGGGCGCCAATGGCGGGCCAGGTTCCATCACGCTCGGCACCGCCGGCTTTGCGATGCCCATCACCGCCGGGACTTTTACGGTTAATGGCCAGCAAATCACGATTGCCACCACCGATTCCCTCCAACAGGTATTCGATAAGATCGCCGCCGCCACCGCCAACACTGTGACCGCCAGCTATGGTTCGGGCACTGATAAAATCACGCTGGCCAGTTCCGACAACAGCGAGATCGTGTTGGGCAGCGCCACCGACAGCAGCAATTTTCTTCAAGTTGCCCAATTGCACAATAATGGCACCGGCTCGATCACCAGCAATGCCGCGCTCGGCAGCGTGTTGGTTAATTCCGGTTTGGGCGAGGCTAACCTCAAAACGGCCATTACCGGCGATGCCAACGGCCAAGGCCAGTTTAATATCAATGGCGTGTCGATCTCTTACGATCTTTCGACTGACACAATCCAGAACGTGCTGGATCGAATCAACAATTCAACCGCGGGAGTTACCGCCTCCTACAACACACAAAGCGACAGCTTCGTTTTAACCAATAATAGCACGGGCGACATTGGCATCGCCGTCCAGGATGTCACGGGGAATTTCCTCGCGGCGACCGGGCTGAGCCAGGGCACGCTGGCCCATGGACAAAATCTTCTGTACTCACTCAACGGCTCGACGACCCCGCTGGTCAGCCAGTCCAACACCATTACGCAGGATAGCTCCAATATTTCGGGTCTGTCGGTCAATGTCCTGGCGAAGGGCGTCTTCAGCGTAACCGCGGCCAGTGACACCACCAAGATCCAAACGGCCGTTCAAAACTTCATCAGCGCGTACAACAACGTTCAGTCGTTTATTACGACACAAACAGCGAGTAGCACCGATTCCACGGGTAAAGTCACCGCGGGAATCCTGGCCGCCGATCCCTCGGCCAACAACATCGCCTCAAGCTTGCGTTCTCTGAGCTTCGGCGCGCTGTCGGTTGCCGGACTGCCCGCCTCGCTCAACCAGCTGGCGGATCTCGGAATTCAAACCAACGGCCAGGACAACACGATCAAATTATCCGATCCAACTGCCCTCACGGCCGCCCTGACCAACAATCTGGCCAATGTCCAAAAACTCTTCACCGATCCGGCCAATGGCCTGGCAACCCACTTGGATCAGTTCCTGACCAGTACCGTCGGAGATAACGGAACCCTTACCCAGCACCAGGCGAGCCTGACCAAGCAAAGCAGCTCGATTGATGCGCAGGTGGCCGCGCTGGAGAAGACCATCACCGCCGACTCGGCGCACTGGACGTCGGAATTTCAGGCCATGGAACAAGCGCAATCGCAGATCAATCAGGAAATGTCTTACCTGACGCAGCAGATCAACAACGGCACCCTGTAATCCTCCCCACGAAAACCATGAATGCGGCATCGATCAGCAGCCAAATCCGGCCTGAAACGGCCGCGGCCCCCGCCGCTATCGTGAGCCCGGGCGCGCCCGATTCTCTTCCGGTCACATGCCGATCGCTCTCGATTTGGCTCGTCGCCTTGCTCCTTCCTTGCGGCTGCACTCTGCTCCCGCAACAGATCTCAAATCGCGTGGTTCCGGCCTATCACCCTCAGAATGTCTTTGTCTCGGGTCCGACCCTGCCGCCGCAAATCCGCCGGGTAGCGGTGCTGCCCGTAAGCTGCGACGAGGAGACTCCGCAGGGGGTCGAGGGTCGCAACGCCCTGGAGCCGGTTCTGCTGGGCGAACTGGACAAGATTCACAAGTTTGAGGTCAGGCCAATTTCTTCCGCAATCCTCAGGAAACAGACCGGGCGGGGACACTGGGGTTGCGAGGAGGCCTTGCCGCCGGATTTCTTGTCCTGGCTGAAACAAAATCAGTCGTGTGACGCGGTGCTGTTCTGCAAGCTGACATTCTTTCGCGGAAACCCCCCGCTGGCGGTCGGCTGGCGCATGCGTTTGGTGGATATCCGGACGGCGAGCACCCTCTGGGCCACTGATGAAATCTTCGATGCGGGCCTTCCGTCGGTACGCGCGGGAGTCTATCACTACCAGGCGGTCGCGCTGCAGACCTGCCAGTCGCAGCGGGATGACTGGCTCATCGAAAACTCCCCCCGTCAATTTGGGCAATACACTGCCGCACAGTTATTAGCGACCTTGCCGGGCTTGTGAATGTGCTAAAGTTTTACACTGGTGTGCCGATATTGGGGTGAGTGGGCACAGGGGACATGAAGGAATTGGCACCCCGGAGCCACTCATAGACGTATGGAAATCGACTTTACTCCGAGTCAACCAGCCGGACCGACACCGGCCGGACAAGTCAAGGCTCGTCCGCAGGCTACCGTTGCCACCGACAGTTCCCAACTGCAAGGTGTGGCTGAACTGCAACGCAAACTCAACGATTTGGCCCTCACGCGGCCCGACAAAATGGCAGCCGCGAGCAATGCGCTTGCGGACGTAAAATATCCACCTGACGAGCTGCTCAACGGAATCGCTCACCTGCTAGCCATCAAGTTGATGCAATAATTCGCCGACCCATTATTTCCATAAGAACCTCGACATGCCTGCCATCAATCCTTGGAAGTCCTATCGTCAAACCGCCACGCTGACTGCCCCTCCGGGACAGATCATTTTGATGCTTTATGACGGAGCGCTCCGATTCCTGGAGCGCGCCCTGCGCGGGTTCGAACTCACCGACCCGGCGCAACTCAATATGACGGTGAACAATAACCTTTTCCGCGCCCGGGACATTATCCGGGAACTGGATTGCGCGTTGAACCTCGAGCAGGGGGGCGAGTTGGCCCAGACACTACATCAGCTTTATGAGTATTTCGAGAGCCGCATCCATGTAAGCAATCTCAAGAAACAGAGCCAAGGTATTGAGGAGGTTATTCAACACCTGAATGTGCTGCGCGATGCTTGGGCCACCATGTTGCGGGGCGAGAGCGGCACTGCCCTCGGAGAGTTGGGGCCGCAACCGGCTCTGAACTCAGCATCGGCCCTGGCCTGACCTATGAGCAATTCCGAGGACCAGCTCGCCAATGCCTATGCCGAGTGGCGTCGTTTGGCCGAAGCGGAAGGCAAAGGCATCCGTACTGGCAACTGGTGTTTGGTTTCGGAATGCCACCATGCGATCAGCCTGCTGCAGGCAAGAATTAACCGGCTGACTGGCCTATCCCACCCCGCTCACAGACAAGGCTCACGCGGGACTGTCCTGGAATTAATGGAATTGCAACGCAAGAACCTCCTTTCGCTCCAGCATCGCCGGGAGCGACTTTCCGCTCATATCGAACACGTGACTCTCGCCGGCCGGAACCTTCGGAGTATCCAACGCTCTTACACCGCCCCCGTCCCCGCGGCCTGGAGTTCTTACTCCTGACCCGAGGGAATGCACCCTCAGCCAATCCCTCGGAACGTGTTTTAAAAATACCGACCCAGGCGTGGGAGTATAGGCTCGGAGTCCCGCCTTCAGGCGGCCCCATATGGGTTTGGAGTCCCGCCTTTAGGCGGCCCGGCGCCAAAACCGCCTAAAAGCGCCAGTCCAAATCGAATTCTAAAACACGCTCTCAGTCTTTTCTTGTAACCGATCCCCCTGGCTCGGATAATCCAGCCGATTATTCGATTTATTCCATTGCGAAATCGATGCGCAGCCGTCTGCCTCCCTCGCCCCACGAAGGATGAGTGGGGAGAGGGGCTATTCCTGGGTTCATCATCCCAGGGCGCATTGCAATCATGAGCGAACCCGAATGTGATACGGATTGCCGCTTGAATGGTTCGCAGGCCCCCCCGGCGGATGATTCTGCGATAGCGGGGCTGCCGGCGATGAATACCTGGCTGGCCAACGGTCTGGCCGTTTTGGATTCCGGCGGACGGCTCATCGACATAAATGATTCGCTGGCAACCTGGCTGGGTGCGTCCAGTGCTCTGCTGAAGGGCCAACTTATCGGGACCCTGCTCGGAGAGCGCCATCCCGGATGGGACGAGCCACTGGCGAAATTCCTCACCCTTAGCCAGGGCTTCGATCGCCTCGAACTGGTGGGCCAAGGAAAGAATGGACCCGAGCGGCTTAACCTCGAGGTCTGTGCCCAAGGCGACCGGCGGTTCCTTCATTTGGAATCGGTAGTTCCGCCCATACCGGAGTTCGAAGGTCTTTTCCCGGAGAGCTGCTGGGCCCGCTTCATTACCAATCGCGCCTTCCAGCGAATGCTGCGCTCCGAAACACAGCTCGATAATCTCATCAACCACTGGCCGGGAATCATTTTTAGCCAGCGGCCCGATCTGAGTTTCATTTTCATCAGTCCGAAAATCGAGGAACTGACCGGCATACCGGCGTCTGAGTTTCGGCGCCAATCCGGTTTTTTCTGGCAGGTGGTCCACGAGGCTGATGCCGAAGCCGTGGCGGCGCACCTCCGTTCCGTGACGGCGTCTTCGGCCGGCTCGACGAGGACTTTTAGACTGCGCCATATTCAAACTGGTAAAATCACTTACATTTGGGAGCAGCGGCGGGCCATTCGTACGAGTAATGGCCTGGTCCTGGGGTTCGAAGGCATCTGGCTGGACATCACGCGGCAAACCATCGCCGAACGGCGCCTGCTGAACATGTCCTGGCGCGAGAATCTGGGTCTGCTGACCATGGGTTTGGCCCACGATTTCTGCAATGTCATGACCGGTATCATCGGAGTGAGCGAAACGTTTGAGGCCAGTGTCGAAACCGACAGCCCGCTCCGCAGCGGTTTGGGCTTAATCCGTGAGACGGCCATGCAGGCGAGCCGGCTGGCTCACCGGATTCGCCAGCTGCATCAGAGCACTCCAGGCGAACTAACGTACCAGGATCTCAACGAATCAGTCCAAGGCCTGCTCGACCTTCTTCAGAAGGTCTTGCCCCGGCGGGTGCGCGTCGTGGCGGAACTAGCCCCCGGCCAGTTGCCGTTATACATCGACGCAGTCGAACTGCAGCAGGTGATCATCAACCTGGCCCTCAACGCCGCCGACGCTATGCCGCAGGGCGGACAATTGACGCTGCGTACCCGCCGATACGAGCACCCACCCATTGCGCGAGTTGTGCACGGGACTGTTCCCCAGGCTCCGGCAATCAGCCTGGCAGTCCAGGATACCGGGACCGGGATCCCCGCCCGGTTTCTCGCATCCATGTTCGACCCCTTCTTTACCACGAAACCCCTGGGAAAAGGGTCGGGACTCGGCCTGTATAATGCCAGGCTTTTTGTGGAAAAGCACGGAGCGGGAATCTCCGTTGAAACCAGCGAAGGCGCCGGCTCAACTTTTTACGTCTGGTTTGCGGAGGCGAGTTTTAATGAGACCCAGGAACTGGCCAGTCGTGAGTTGCCGGGCAAGCGCACCTTGCTCGTGGCCGGGCCGGCTGACGAACGGCTCCAGGAAATGGTGCGGCTGCTGCGCGCCAACGGCTATTACGTTGTGCCCGCCACCGGTGAACAACCGGCCCTCGAAGCCTTGCATTCCCCGGACTTTCAGTTCAGCGGCCTGGTCGTGCTGGGCGCTACCACGCCGGGTGAAGAGATCGCCTTGTGCCACCGGGTTCGGGCGCACAAACTCCCACTCAAGACCGTGCTGGCTGTCGTGAGCGGCAACCAGGATGAGTTGCCGGAAAGCATCGTCCAATCCGTCGATGCCGTCGTCCCGTTTGATGTAAGTCCGCAGGAATTTCTTACCCGGCTGGAAAATGTACTCAGGCAGCCCCAATGAGTGAAATCCGCTCAATCGCAACGAGAGGCGATTCGCGATTCCGGATGAACTGACATGGCGCAGGGGGTGAAACTCTCGCTGGCGCTGATCGCCAGAAACGAAGCGCGCTGCCTCGCCCGATGTCTGGCGAGCATCCGGAACACGGTTGACGAGATGGTCGTGGTCGATACGGGGTCGACGGACCAAACGGTGGCCATTGCGCGTCAGTTCTCCGCCAACACTTTTGAATTTCCCTGGAACGGTGACTTCTCCGCCGCGCGCAACTTTGCCTTGGAACAGACCAGGGGCGGTTGGATCCTGGTGTTGGACGCCGATGAGCACGCCAGCCCCGCCCTGGGAACCGAGATCCGGGAATTCATCTCAGGCAAAGACGCAGTGGGAAGACTGAAAATCGTCAGCGATTTCCGCCGGAATAACCAGGTTCTGCGCTCACAGAGTTTCGTTTCACGGCTATTTCCTCGCGGCGCGCGTTTCGAGGGCCGGATCCACGAGCAACTGATTTCTCCCCTCCCCCGGCTGAATCTGAAAGGAGATTTGTGGCACGACGGTTACCTGGAGCCGGGCAAATCCGAACGCAATGTAAAACTGTTGCGAGAGGAACTGGAAAACAAACCGGGCGATCCGTATTTGCTGTTCCAACTGGCGCTGGAGTACTCCGGCCTCCAAAAACCTGTCGAGGCGTGTCGCTGCCTTAAACAAGCCTTTGACGCGTTGCGATTGGATGAGCCATTCGCGCCCAATGTCGTCGTGGATTATCTCTACGTTCTGACTGAGTTAAAGGAGTTTCAGACCGCCCTGGGGGTGATCCAAAGGGCCGCGGCGGTCGTCGATGATTTCCCGGATTTCCATCTCGCCTGCGGGTTGTTCTATATGAATTTAGTGCGCAGTAATTCCGCCAAGTACATTTCCTATCTGCCGAATATTGAAAAGTCATTCAAACGCGCGCTCAGTCTTGGTGAATCAGAAAAGCACAAGACCGTCGCCGGGGCGGGCACATTTTTGGCCCAATACAATTTAGGCACGCTCTATCACGTTTTTGGCGACGCCTCTGCGGCGCGCCGCTGCTTTGAACAAGCTGCCGCCCTCGGCTATCAGCCGGCCAGGGAGATGCTCCAGCGGCTCTGACCTCCGCGTCAGCAACAGGAAAATAGGACCAAGCCTCACGGTGCTCTGAACCGGTAGAAGCATTGCGCGTAACTTGTCGACCGGGGATTGCTGAAAACGGATGACCCGGTTGTGAGAGTGTTCGTGGCCACCGGCGCCCAGCTCGGACTCGACAGGCTTGTGGTCGCTTCCACAACGATCGCGGTGTTCCCAGCGGTTTGAGTATACTTCGTGGTCCCGTGGACGTCTACCAATGTTGGCGAGTTCTCGTCGCACCGGGCAGGGACTAATGGATTGTGGAGCGCAGAGATGATGCAAAAACGCCGCCAACCTGCCCAACGTAAAGCGCGGGGCGGCGGTTAGGTGCAGGCGCCTTGTTCGGAGAAGCCACGCTATTTCTTCGGAAGGGATTTCTTCGCCTCGCCCGTTATGGTCGGCAACCGGATTTACGCGGTCAACGTGCGGGCCAAAACGTTCGTTTTCGAAGCCACACCAAAGCATTTCGAAATCCTTGCGCAGAATCAGCTCGGCGACGAAGCGTACGCTTCGCCGGTGATTTGCGGCAGCCGCATTTACTTGCGCGTGGCGACGCGTGGCGATAAGCGAGAAGAATCTCTCTACTGCATCGGCAACGGTTCAGTCGACAAAGCGGCGCCCTGAGGGCATCCGGGCGGCGGTTTCGACTCCCACGGGTATTGACTTTTGCGGTCGTTCCGATCATTGTCAGAACTACAGCAAACACCACGAAACCAAAACTTTACCATGGCTGTCATTACCAGAGCGGAATGGACGAAAATCCGAGACCGAAACGGAGTCAAAGCGGGACATTCAAGTGTGAGCATCGGCAAGACGCTGGATGCCTATCACGCGGCCAAGACCTGCGACCAGCGAATCACCAAGGCCAAGGACCTGCTCAACGCTTACGCCAAATACTCCAGCGATCTTGACGTGAAGATTGCGGGCGAGCAGCAGCTCGCGCGCGAAATCGGCGGCTTGTACATCAAGCAAGCCAAGGATGCGCTTGAAAAATACGAGGACCTGAAGAAGTTCGCCAAGAAGGCCCAGGATCTCAGCATGGACCTTCTGCTCAAGAGCAAGCGGCTGATGGCCATCTTCACTCCCTATGCCAAGAAAACCATGGTCGATGAGAGCCTTGATTTCATCCGGGCGGTCGATAAACGGGTCAAGAAGCAGGAAATCTATGAGGATTACGTTAAGGAGCACGCTCCGCGCTGGGTAAATTTGCCCGGGGCGATCCGCGATAAGCTCGATGAGCTCGCGAAGGATGAGCAATACGACAAAATGGATTTTATCCCCGCCCGAAAATCGATCGCCGCGATGATGGAAGCCGACGTGCTCCCGCGCTTCATCCAGACCAAAGAATTCAAAGAGGCGTTGAACGAAATGGCTGGGCTCGACGAATAGCGCCCTCCGGGGGGGGGACGTCTCGTCAGACCAAGTGACGGAGGAGAGCTATAGTCTTTGAGAATGCTCTAGCCATCTGGATGCTTGGCATTTAAGCCAGAGATTCCTCTCCTTTGCTTGGATCTTCAAAGGCCCCCATTGGGCTTTGTTGGCGATTAGCAGACCCCTCAGAGGCCGGTTCCCGATCGCCACAGGCTGCGCACACATTCGGGTTTTCCGAAGAGCTATGGGGCTTCTCCGGTATTGACTGACCGCAACAAAGGCAGACACGAGGCAGCATTGTATTGATAAGTCACCGCTTCCCAGAACTTTGAGCACTTGCCTTGCCCATCAGGACGAGGGCCGCAGTAAGTTCCTGGATGAGAGCCAGACGCTCGTTCTCCTCCAACATTCTACGCGTTATATCGTGTGCCACGATGGAAGCCCCGATGACGCGCCCAGTGCCGTCCTTAATCGGTGAAACAGCCAGCAGAACATGCACCGGGCGGGCGTCTTTTCGGAGCAACGCAGTCTCGCAGGATTCTACCGGTCCGCCCTCGGCGATTCGTTGCAAGATCTCTGATAAGTCCTCCGGTCGGTATTCCGGCACGAGCGTGTCACCCGAGTGGCCGATTATTTCAGCGGCAGTGTAACCGAACAGACGCTCCGCGCCGGTATTCCAACTCACCACCGCGCCGTCCAACGTCGTGCCGACAATAGCATGGTCACACCATTCGACCATTGAAGCGATGTAGGCGGCCGTGGCTTCGACCTGCTTGCGAACCCGGCGCTCCTGAGCTGCGCGTAATTCCTGACGGACCGCCGGCACCAGGCGACCTAATTGATTCTTCATGACATAGTTGTGCGCCCCGGACTTTAACATTTCCACCGCGAGCGCCTCGCCGATGACGCCGGACACCGTGATGAAGGGGATATCCAGGTCCTTCCGTTGATAGCATGCCAAAGCGGCGTGGCCACCAAACCCGGGTATGGAATAGTCGCAGATAATCAAGTCCCACTTATGAGCTTCCAAAGCAGCTTCCATCGCGACGGCGGTGGCGACGCATTCAGACGCCACCTCGAATCCGCCTCCTGATAGTTCGCGCACGATCAAGAAGGCATCTTCGGGTGAATCCTCAACCACGAGAACTCGAAGCAAATCTGTCATAAGGCGAGCCGGTCCAACTCTGGAAAATTAAGCTCCATAGTTTGGTAGAATAGCTCTGGCTGAAATCGGTCCCATAAAGGCATGAGCAAATCCAGCGCATTAAGAATTTCTTGAACCTGCTCACCCGAAGGCACGAGAAATCGGCATCCGTATCTCATGAAAAGATCAAGCACCTGGAGCGAACAGTCCCGCATTTGAGGCGGCTCACGGCAAGTGTCGATCCAGAAACCCTGTCGCCTCTCCATGGCCACGGCAAGGATGTGTTGGAGTTTTACGGTTGCCTCTTTTGTTGCTCCCTGGAGAGCGCGCTCGGCTTCCTCGACCGCATGCTGCAAGGAATGAGCTTGTCGCTTGGTAATTTCCCGCACCCCGTTTTCGGCTGATGACTCTTCTCTTTGCGGTCGCTCTTCGAAATAACAAATCAGATGCGCGGCTCTCCCCGTCGTCAAAGGGTGTAACGGTTGGTAGCCCAAACGCCTGAGATTACTGAGCTGAGCCTCCGTGGCTGGCCCGTCGGCCCAGTCGATGATTCGGAGGGATGGTTGAAATTCAACCGGCGTCAACGATTCCTCGGTGACTGCGTTTCGGCCCCCTGCGCCTCGCCTCATAGTGCTAATAAGAGTCGCTATGAAGCTGCCTGGAAGGGAGACGGGGAATCACCCCTGGGGATTTCCCCAATCTCACTGGATCTCTAGCTGTTCATCGGGGGTAAAAGGAGTACGAATGTTCCAGGCCCGGCGAACCTGTGCAGCTCTCTTTGGGCATAGACATCGAAACGATCACGGAAAAGGCTGGCAGAAATGCCTTCAACTGCGCCCGAGGTCGCCGGCGGCGCGCCAACTCTGACCGCCCACCTGTTTTCCCCATTCGTCCTGACCGCCCGCGAACTCCGTGATCCGGGATGCGGGAAAGGACGCGCCAGGCACACTCCCGCTGCGGCTGACCCGTAACTCGAGCCCACGCTGTCCAACTCGCGCTTGCCCTCCGGTAGCTCGGTCATTAGGCTCACCGAAACTTTTCTGAGAATCATGAAAAAGCAATCCAAAGAATTCTTCACTGGTATTCCGACAATCCAATACGAAGGCCCAAGCTCAAAGAATCCACTGGCGTTCAAGCACTACAATCCGGACGAGTTGGTCGACGGCAAATCGATGAAGGAGCAATTGCGCTTCTCCGTTACGTATTGGCATACGATTCGCGGACAGCTGTCGGACATGTTCGGCGTCGGTACCGCCGTCCGGCCGTGGGAAGACGGAACCAATTCGATGAAGATGGCTGAAACGCGCGTGCGGGTGGCGTTCGAGTTTTTGGAGAAGCTCGGCGCGCCTTTTTACGCCTTTCACGACCGCGATGTGGCGCCGGAAGGGAAGAATCTAAAGGAAACCAACCAAAACCTCGATACCATCGCGAAGCTCCTGAAAGAGGAACAGGAACGCACGGGAGTCAAATTGCTCTGGGGCACGGCATGTTTGTTTGTTCATCCGCGGTTTGCTCATGGCGCGGCGACCAGTTGTAATGCGGACGTGTTTGCCTATGCAGCCGCGCAGGTCAAAAAAGCCATCGAGGTGACGCACGAACTCGACGGAGAAGGATATGTTTTCTGGGGCGGCCGTGAAGGGTACAGCTCATTGTGGAACACCGATCTGAAGCGCGAATTGGATCACCTCGGCAAGTTCCTGCACATGGCCGTCGACCACAAAAAATCCCTCGGGTTTAAGGGCCAGTTCTATATCGAGCCCAAACCCAAAGAACCGACCAAGCACCAATATGATTCAGACGCGGCCGCCTGTTTGAACTTCCTGCGAGAATACGACCTGATGGGAGATTTAAAGCTCAATCTCGAAACGAATCATGCCACCCTGGCCGGTCACACGATGCAGCATGAGCTGGAAGTTGCGATAGCGGCCAACGCGCTTGGGTCCATCGATGCCAACACCGGCGACCTGTTGCTGGGATGGGACACCGATCAATTTCCCACGAACATTTATCTGACGACCGAAATCATGCTCTCCATTCTGAAGATGGGCGGGTTCACGACTGGCGGAACGAATTTTGACGCCAAGGTGCGGCGCGAGAGTTTCGAGCCGGTGGATTTGTTCCACGCCCACATCGGCGGGATGGATGCCTTTGCCCGGGGTCTGAAGATAGCTTCAGCAATTCGCAAGGACGGCCGGATGGCTGACTTTGTGAAGCAGCGGTACAGCTCCTGGGATAGCGGCATCGGCGCCAAGATCGAATCCGGCAAGACCAGTTTCAAGGAGCTGGAAAAATACATGCTCGAAAAGGGCGATGTGACGCCGAATACCAGCGGCCGCCAGGAGATGCTCGAGAATTTGCTGAACGAGTTTATTTGAGATCCCCGCTGATCTCGCCCGCGGTTCAACTACAGATGGACGCGGATAAACAGGGATAACCGTGAAAGTCCGGCGTGGGATCACGCCGGCCTTTGCATTTCCACAAATAAATCCGCTCAGACCGCCTTCGGCATTTTGGTCCAGGCGCCTTTCTTCTCGCTGCTCTTGACGGCCGTTTCGATGAAGGCCAGGCCAGTCCAGCCGTCTTCCACATTGGCGTATTTGGAACCGTCAGCTTGGAAGGGCTCGCCGGCTTTCCATTTACGGATGTCGGCTTCGAACGAGCGATGCAGCCGGGCATATGCGTCGTGAAACGCTTCCGGGTGGCCCGAAGGTATCGTGGGCTCCGCCATGAGATCGGCCGGAACATCCTTTGGCAGGAAACCGTCGCCGGGGGTGACAGCTCCGCGCCAATAAACGCGGTCGGGTTGATTGGCCAGGTGGATGGTGATTGATTCGGGCTCTTCCTGGCGCCAGCGCAGCGTTCCCTTGGTGCCGACGACTTCAATTCCAAGATCGTTTTTGTGACCGATGGAGACCTGCGAGGCACGAACCAGCGCTTTGGCGCCGTTGCTTAAATGGCAGTACACCGTGAAGTGATCGTCCAAAGGACGGCCTTCGACAAAGGTTTCGAGTTGAGCGGAAACTTCGGTGACGTCCAGGCCAGTTACGTATCTTAATTGCATGAGGGCATGGGTGCCGATATCGCCGCCGCAGCCGGAGCCGCCGGCCAGTTTCGGGTTGGTTCGCCAAGCGGCCTGCATCTGACCGGTGGCTTCCAACTTGGTGGCGAGCCAGCCTTGCAAGTAGTAGGAATCGACCCAGCGGATGTCACCCAGCAATCCGGCACGGACAATGTAGCGGGAGAAGCGAGTGGTCCAATGGCCAAGGTAAGTGTGAGCGACGGCAAAGGGCACATTGTTTTTGCGCACGGCTTTGACGAGCTCGGTCGCTTCTTTGAGGTTCAGGCAAAGGGGCTTCTCGCACATCACCGCGATGCCGGCCTTGATGGCTTTCATGGCGGGGTCATAATGGACGTGGTTCGGGGTGACGATCACGATGTAATCGAGCTTCTTCTCTCCCGCGCCGGCATTGCCGGAAATCATTTCGTCATAAGACCCGTAACCTTTAATCGGGTAAGGCCAGTTGGCGGCCTCTTCGAGGGCGACCTTGGGGTCGGGGAACAGCGCGGCTGCAACGACTCGGCGGGTGCCGTCAAAATGGATCGCTTTCTGGTGGGGCTGGACGATAAAAGCGCCTTTGCCACCACCGACCAAACCGACGTTTAAGGGTGCTTTAGACATAAATAGAATTCCTGTGTTTCGTTCGAGTTTTTATTCAATACGATACGGCGCTAGGAAGCCTGCGACGTCTGGACCGGGGCTTTCCACCGCGTCTCGGTGCCAACAGAGTCCCCAATTCAAAGTTGGGATTGAATTGGGTCCCGCCGCCTTTATAGTGGCCGAGGTTAGCTACGTCAATGAGTTATGCCGCTTACTGCCGCCGAAATCGCCAAACACCTCGGAGGCGAGGTCATCGGAGACCCGGCCCTGCTGCTCAAAGGCTTTGCGCCGGCCGACCGCGCCCAACCGGGTGACCTGACGTTCGCTGAAAACGAAAGCTACTTTGCTCGGGCCGAACAAAGCGCGGCCGCCGCGATCATTGTGGACGGCGCTTTTACCTCCACTCGCAAAGTTTTGCTCCGCGTACCCAATGCCCGGATTGCTTTTGCCAAAGTTCTACCCCTGTTTTTTCCCGAACCCGCCTTTGCGGCAGGCATCCATCCGACCGCGGTGGTGGCGTCGACGGCTGCGGTCGATCCCTCGGCGCACATCGGGCCGTACTGTGTTGTGGGTGAAGGGGTGCGGGTGGGCCCACGGAGCGTGCTTCAAGGAGGGAATTTTGTGGGCCAACAGTGCGTTCTGGGCGAAGAGGTACGGCTTTTCCCCAATGTCACGCTGTATCCGTGTTCGGAATTAGGGAACCGGGTGCGCATCCATTCCGGAACAGTCGTTGGTTCCGACGGGTTTGGTTACGTACAAGACGAAGGAATCCACCGCAAGGTGCCTCAGATTGGTTGCGTTATCATTCGGGATGACGTGGAGATTGGGGCCAATGTCACCATCGATCGGGGGGCGCTCGGACCCACGGTCATTGGGCGGGGTACAAAAATCGATAATCTCGTGCAGATCGCCCATAATGTGACGATCGGTGAGCACTGCCTGGTCGTGTCTCAGGCAGGCATTGCGGGCAGTTCGAAGCTGGGCAATTTCGTCGTGCTGGCGGGGCAGGTCGGGATCGCGGGCCACCTGAAAATCGGAAACCATGTTTCCGTGGCGGCGCAATCGGGCGTCATGCGCAGCATTCCCGACGGCGAGAAATGGTTGTGGAGTCCGGCCCAACCCGACCGCCAGGCCAAGCGCCAAATGATCGCGCTGCAGCAGTTGCCCGACCTGCTGCGTCGTTTTAACGAGCTCGAAAAGGCCCTCGCGGGTGCCGGTGTTTGGCCCCCCAGCACCTAACTTGAAGACCACGGATGGATACCGATTGACACGGATAAGACAGTAAGAGAATTGCTTGGTTTCAAATCTGCCCCGCTTGCCAAATGGAGCGGCGCGCTAATGACGTCCAGGTTTTCACGTTTCGGTCCGCTCTCATCCGTGTTTATCGGCTTTCATTCGCGGTTGAAACGGGACCCGAACGAATACCACTTTTCCTCAAACCTTGTTCGATTGCCAGTGTTTGGTAGATTGGACGACTATGTCCACCGATTTGGACCCGGATGCCGCCCTGATGCTGCGCGTCAAGCAGGGCGACTGGGGAGCCTTTGCCGAATTGGTCGACAAGTACAAGCAACCCGTGATGAATCTCGTTTACCGAATGTTACGGGATTCAACTGAGGCCGAAGATTTAGCGCAAGTTGTTTTTCTTCAGGTATATAAGTCGGCCGACAGGTATCATGTTTCCGCTAAGTTTTCGACCTGGGTGTTTACCATTGCAAGGAATCTTTGCCTGAACGAAATCCGCCGGCGTTCCAGGCACCCCGCTGATTCGCTGGAGGGCTCGCAATCCGAGCATGATGACCAACCCGAGCGCCAGTATGAAGATCGGAAAGCGTTTGCCGCGCCCGACGCGCTGCTCCATGGCGAACTGGAGCAAAAAGTTGAGGAAGCCCTGGCGGAGCTTCCAGAGAACCAACGCACCGCCATTGTCCTGTGCCGCGGGGAGGAATTGAGCTACGAGGATATTGCCGAAATCCTGGGCTGCTCGGTTTCAGCGACCAAATCTCTCATCCACCGCGGCCGGGAAACTTTGAAACAACGACTCAAGCCGTACCTGCGCACCGGCAGTTGGTCCAAGAGCAAATGATCGCAACTTTTGATAAAAAATGGTTTTAAAACTCCCTAGAGACTTATGAGTAAGGATCCGCTATACGAACGACTTCGCGAGACCAGTTGGCGGCGCAAATTAACTCCCGATGAGCAGGCGCGCCTGTCGGAATTGCTGGCGACAGATTCGGAGCTTCAAAGTGATTGGGAAAACGAGGCTGGCCTGAACCGGGCTTTGGCTGAGTTGGCGCCGGTCCCCGTCTCAAACAACTTCACCGCGCAGGTCCTTGCTGAGGCTAAACGGGAAGCGGCCATTTTCGAGCGCACACGCAGGCCGGCAATGAACCAGGTTGCCTGGTGGTTTCGTTGGCTGCCCAAAGTCGCTGTGGCTGCCGTGGTTTTCGCGGCTGGTGTGATCTCCTACCAGCACGTGCAAGAAAACAGGCGTGAGGAGGTCGCCCACAGCTTGAGCGCCATTTCTCAAATTCCATCCGTTCCTAATCCCGAGGTGCTGGAGGATTTCGATGCTATTGTGGCGCTTGGATCCAATCCTCCCGCGGACGAGGAACTGTTGCGGGTGATGCAATGAGTCGAGCGGGTTCAGTCCTTCGCTTTGGGGCACCTGTTTTGGCTGGGGCGCTGCTGTTTTGTGTTTCGGCGTCGCCCCAGCAACCTGGGGCAGCGAGTGTTGAGCCCTCAAGTTCCAGCCCGACCAAGGCCATGCCGCCTCGGCCCGCTCCGCCCAAACCACCAGTCGATCTGTTCCGCAGCCTTCTAGCCATGTCGTCCGTCGAGCGCCGCGAGTTCCTGGCGAAACGCTCGCCTGAAGCCCAGAAGCTGATTCTGGCCAAAATTCAGGAGTACGAAGGACTCTCCCCTGATTTGCGTGAGCTGCGCCTCCGCGTTACCGAATTGCGGTGGTACCTGCTTCCGCTTCTGAGCGCGCCTGTGGCGGACCGAGCGGAAAGATTAGGAGCGGTTCCGGCCGACCTTCGAGACCTGATCGAGGCCCGCTTAAATCAATGGGACAAGCTAACTCCGGAGCTCCAGAAACAATTTCTCGAAAACGAAGCCACCATCAGGTTTTATTTTGAGATGGCAGCGGGCAAGCCGGCGCAACCGGGCGAGGCCACCAACACCCCCGCCCCAGAAAACTCAGGCCTCCAACGTTGGCGGACGTTAAGCGACGGGCAGCGTCAGGAGATCGCCCGGCATTTCTCCGAGTACTTTGATTTCTCGCCGACCGAAAAGGAGCGAATCCTGCACAGCCTCTCGGAACCCGAACGCCTGCAGATTGAGAAGACCCTCGATACGTTTGGAGGTCTGAGCCATGCGCAGCGGTTGCAGTGCTTCCGTTCATTCCAGAAGTTCGCCAGCTTTACGCCCGAGGAGCGCCAGCAGTTTTTGCATAACGCCAAGCGTTGGGAACAAATGTCTCCTTCGGACCGGCAAGCCTGGCGCAACCTTGTTTCGAGTCTATCGCATCAACCACCGCTGCCGCCCGGACTGAGCCAACCACCCGTGCCGCTGCGTCCGGTCCCAACGGTGCTGGATCCACGCAAGGCATCCTGGGCTACCAACCAATAAAATAAGGCCGAAGCCCTTACGTTCCGCCCGCTGGGGACGTGGGTGCGACATCCCAGCGCGATGCCCATGGCGACTTGTGGGAGCCCCAAGGGAGGGTGCGATTAGAAGTATCGGTCTTAGCTGGAAGCCGAAAAAAGCGGCAGAGAATTCCGCAGTCCAAACCGCAAGCGCGACACGGGCGCGGGCCTCGAGAACCGAAGGTTTTGGAGTGCGGCAGCCCTCTGCCGCTTTTCTGCCGCTCAACACACAGAAGACCGACAGATTTAATCACACCCGTGGGCGCCAGCGGATTTGACCCGTAGGCCGGCTTAAGGCAACTTAGGAGCTTCGTGCATCCGATCGCCTTCCAACTCGGCTCGCTCACCATCACCTGGTATGGAGTGATGGTGGCACTGGCTTTTTTAATTGGACTTTGGACCGCCAGCCGACGGGGGCTGAGCAGCGGGTTCCCCTCGGAGAAGATTCTGGACCTCGGGCCCTGGCTCATTATTGGCACCATCGTAGGTGCCCGAACACTGTACGTGATTTCTTACTGGAACGAGCAGTTCTCGGGACGGCCGATTTTTGAGATCTTCATGGTTTGGAAAGGAGGATTAGTTTACTACGGCGGCTTCATCGGCGCGACCTTGGCCGGCATTTTGTACGCTCGTGTTAAACGGCTGCCTTTGTGGAAACTGGGAGACGTGCTGGCCCCCAGCATCGCGCTCGGCTCTGTCTTCGGTCGCATCGGGTGTCTGATGAACGGTTGTTGTTACGGCCGAGAATGCAGTTTGCCGTGGGCGATTCACTTCCCTCCCGGGCATCAAACTTACCCGCACGGGGTGCATCCCACGGAGATGTACGATTCTCTGCTTAACCTGGTGCTGTACCTCGGCCTGGCCTGGTTGTATCGACACAAAAAATTCGACGGCGAGGTCTTTGCCGCCTACCTGGTGGGCTATGCGATTTTTCGCTCCATTGTGGAAATGTTCCGCGGCGACTATCCGCAGTATTATTTCGGCTGGGCCACTCCGGCGCACCTGGTCAGCCTGGGGATTCTCGTGGTCGGCATTGTGCTCTGGCTGGTATTGCCGAAGACCTCGGCACAAACCGCCCGTGGCGGGGCTAACCGGTGAGCGTTGCCGCGGCTTCGGTCGGCCAGAAACGCTTGCTGGCGCTTACCGGCCCGACGGCAGTTGGAAAAAGCCAGGTGGCCTTGCTACTGGCCGAACAACTAGGCGGCGAAATCGTTTCCGTGGATTCCATGCAGGTCTATCGCGGCATGGATATCGGGACCGCCAAACCTGCCCCGGAGCAACGGGCGCGGGTGCCGCATCTTTTGATCGACGTGGTCGAGCTCACCGACTCTTTCAACGCGGCGCAATTCGTCAAGCTGGCACACCAGGCGGTGGCGGACATCCTCACTCGAGGACGTGTGCCGATCCTTTGCGGCGGGACCGGTCTGTACCTTCGGGCTTTTTTTGAAGGACTCGGACCGGCTCCCTCAAGTTCGCCGGCCTTGAGAGCGGAGTTGGAAACGATGACGCTGGATCAGCTCGTGGGAGAATTGGGAAAACTCGATCCGATTACGTTCGCGCGCATCGATCGACAGAACCGGCGGCGGATCATCCGTGCCTTGGAAGTGATTCGCCTCACCGGCAAACCCTATTCGCAACAGCGCGCCGATTGGCAACCAGCAGACCGGCCACACCCCAAGCCCGGCCGGATCTTCGGTCTGCGGCGCGGCCGGGACGACCTGGAAAGAAGAATCCAGGCGCGGGTGGACCAAATGTTCGAAAAAGGATTAGTGGCTGAAACCGAAGCTCTGCTCGGAAAGGGGCTGGAGCAAAATCCGACCGCGATGCAGGCCCTGGGATATCGCCAGGTTGTGCAATACTTGCAAGGTGCGCGTTCACTAGCCGAAACTGTCGCTTTGGCAAAGGTCCGTACGCGCCAATTCGCCAAACGCCAAATGACCTGGTTCCGCCATCAGTTGGCACTGGAGTGGATCGAAGTGACGGAAAATGAGAGGGCGCAACGGATCGCAGAGCAAATCGCTCAGCGATGGAATGCGATTAGTGAGAATTCGTGAGATTCGTGTCTAATTCTGAATCTGTGTCTAGAAGATCTTTCTGCCCGCCATGATCCCCAGCAACAGCAAAATAACAAAAATGGCGACGAACAGGAAAAAGAGGAACTTGGCGATATCCGCAGCGGCTCCGGCAATGCCGGTGAATCCCAAAAGCGCGGCAATCACCGCGATCACAAAGAAAATTGCTGCCCACCTCAACATAAACTATTCCTTTCGTCCTGTGGCGGTTTCTGTTCCGCCTCTGTTGGACTATCCTAGGCCGCGACATTCCGCCCCGCTTTAGGGTCTTCTGCCCACTGCTTTATCCTCAATGAACCCACCCGGCGGTGGAGGCATTCCACCTCACTAAAACGTGGCCCAACCCAGAACCCGTCTGCTCTTGAATTCAATGCCTGGTCTGTCATATTCGCCACGTACCATGCGTTTCACCGTTCAGGTGGTTCACCGCAAAACACGGCTGTTTTTGCGCTCCCTTCTGCTGCTCCTTGTTCTCATAAACTCATTACCCGCAGCCGAATTGTTGCCACCAGGATTTCGGCCGCTTCCGCTTGGTGTTCACGCGTTGGTCGGCGGCAAGGTCGTTGTGCGGCCAGGTGAAACTCTCGACCCTGGAACGATCATCTTGAGGAATGGCCTCATAAGCGCGGTTGGCAAAGAGGCTGCCATTCCGGCTGAGGCGCGGGTCTGGGACGAGAAAGGAATGACTATATATGCCGGGTTCATCGATCCGTATTTGGTTTTGGATGCGACCAATGGGCCCCTTTCAACCAGTGACCTTGAACCAATTTCCTCCGCTTCCTTTACCTCACGTGGTGTTCGGTTCTTCGGCGTCGGCGGCGACAAGGGGGCTTCGCCGCCCGGGTACGAGATTGCCAAAATAACACCGCAATATCGCGCCGTGCGCAATTATTCACCGGCGCCGAAGAAATTGGAACCTCTGCGCGAACTTGGTTTTACCGCGGGGCTGATCGTTCCCTCACACGGCATCATCCGAGGCACGAGCGGGCTGGTTGCCTTATCTGACGAGGAGGCAAATCGCGCGATAATCAAGGAGGACGTGTTTCAACACGTAGCCTTCGAAACCCGCCAGTCCGATGACCGCACTTACCCGGGCTCGCTCATGGGTGTCATCGCTTCGATACGGCAGAGCTTTTTCGACGCCCAGTTCTATGCCCGGGATTACGCAGATTTCGCCCAGCATCCCGGCGAGCGCAAACGTCCGGAGTTTGACCCCGCCATGGAAGCTCTGATGCGGGTGCTGGATAAGAAGATGCCCGTGATGCTTGAGCCCGGAAGTGCTCTGATGGTCGATCGCGCGGCTCGGGTCGCGCGCGAACTCGGTCTCGAGTTTCAGCTCGTCTCCTGCGGCCAGGAATGGCGCCGTCCCGACCTGGCCAAGGCCACCGGATCGAGTTTCATCGTGCCGGTGAACTTTTCCACAGTACCGAAGTTGCCATCCACCGATGATTGGGACCAGGTGACGCTTGACGAATTGCGAACGTGGGATTGGGGGCCGGAAAATCCCGCGCTGCTCCGACAACAAGGCTTGGAAATCGCGCTGACGACTTACGGTTTGAGCGAGCCGAAGCGTTTCCGCGATAGCTTGCGCCTGGCGCTGGATCGTGGCTTGTCCGAAACGGACGCGCTGTCCGCGCTGACAATTGTGCCGGCTCGGCTTTGTGGAGTGGAGAAACTGCTCGGCACCATCGAAACCGGCAAATTGGCCAACCTCACGATCGTGAAGGGCGATAACTATTTTAATCCGGAGTCAAAGGTCAATGCGGTATGGATCGACGGACAGGTCTATCAGATTCCCGCGGACGAGGCGAACACCGGTGAGAGCGAGGGAAAGCAGTCGGCCCCGGCAGCCGTGAAGACTGAATCCCCGACGGCTCCGAGCAAGGATGAACCTGAAAAGAATCCGAAACCACCGGAAATAGCCGCGAGCGAAAAGAAGCAGGACTCCGCCTCAACCAATGCCACGGCCGTTGCCGCCGCGCCGGAAAAGGAAACAAAGAAGGAGCGAGCCCGCGATCTCCAAAAGAAACGCGTTGCCCACTCGCCGTTGGAAGGGCGGGGACCCCTGGCCGAACCTTCGTCGGTGCTCATCCGGGGCGCAACGGTCTGGACGTGCGGAACCGAAGGCCGGCTGGAGAACGCGGATGTGCTGATTGTCGGCGGAAAAATCAAAGCCGTCGGTCGCAACCTCTCGGCGGAGACTGGCACCGCAGGTCCGCCGCTGCTCATCGACGGCCAGGGACTGCATGTGGCGCCCGGCTTGATTGATTGTCATAGCCATACCGCCATCCTGGGCGCGGTCAACGAATCGACCTTGCCCTCCACGGCCATGGTGAGGATTCGTGACGTCGTAAATTCCGAGACGGACAACCTGTACGAACAATTGGCGGGCGGCTTGACCACGGCCAATTTGCTCCACGGCTCGGCCAATCCGATTGGCGGCCAGAATTGCGTCATTAAATTGCGCGATGGAGCCAGCCCGGAAGAGCTGGTTTTCGCGGGCGCGCCGCCTGGCATCAAATTCGCCCTCGGTGAAAATGTTAAGCAATCGAACTGGGGCGAGAAGTTCTCGACCCGCTTTCCCCAAAGCCGCATGGGGGTCCGCACGCTCATCGCCAACCGCTTTACCGCCGCCCGCGAGTACTTGGATGCTTTGGCTGCCAGCCGCAAACCTGGTCCGGGGGCAAAACTCGAACCGCGGCGGAATCTCGAACTCGAAGCGATTGGCGAGATTCTCCAGGGCCAGCGTTGGATTCACTGTCACGCTTATCGACAAGATGAAATGCTGATGCTCCTGCGGTTGATGGAGGGTTTCGGCGTTAAAATCGGCACCTTTCAACATGTGCTCGAGGGCTATAAGATTGCCGACGAGATCGCTCAGGACGGCGCAGGGGGCTCAACGTTTTCCGACTGGTGGGCCTACAAGTTCGAAGTGTATGACGCCATTCCCTACAACGGCAGCCTCATGCGGGACCGCGGGGTGGTTGTGTCATTCAACTCCGACTCCTCGGAGCTGGCCCGGCGCCTGTATTTGGAGGCGGCCAAGGCTGTGAAGTATGGCGGCACCCCGGAGTTGGAAGCGCTGAAGTTTGTGACCCTCAATCCGGCCCGCCAACTCCGCATCGATCAATTTGTCGGTTCGCTCGAACCGGGAAAAGACGCAGACCTAAGTATTTGGTCGAAGTCCCCTCTAGACTTCGCCACCGTTTGTTTGCAGACCTGGGTCGACGGAAAGAAATACTTCGATCGGGCGGCGAATGCGGACCGCGTGAAAAAGCGCGTGCAGGAACGCGATGAGTTGATTGCCAAGGCCAAACAACTCGCAAAGCTCAACGGAGGCGGTGGAGATGCCGGCAGTAAGAACGGGGACGGATTCTTCAATGTGTCGCTCGAACACCAGTACGATGGGATCGATCGCGGGTGCGCGGAGGACAACCAGTAACATGAATTCGATTCCAAAGGCCTTGAGGTTCGCCAGAAGGGTTCCGGCCTGCCTGGCTATCCTGGCATTCGCGTGGTCCGGTCTCCCACACGCCATGTTTGCCGCAGGAGACAACTTTGTTTTGGTTGGAGCCACGGTTCACACGATCACCGGCGCCACACTTATTCCCGGCCAGGTCCTGGTGCGGGACGGGAAAATAGCGGAAGTCGGCGAAAAAGTTTCCGCCAATGGCGCGCAACAAATTGATCTTTCCGGTCAGCACCTTTACCCAGGGCTCATTTGCCTCGACAGTGTCCTGGGGTTGGTGGAAATCGAAGCTGTCCGCGCCACTGAGGACCAAATAGAGGTCGGTGAGTACAGGCCCGACGTCCAATCCTGGATTGCAGTCAATCCGGACTCGGAGTTAATCCCCGTTACGCGGGCCAACGGAATTGCCTATTTCGAGCCGGTCCCCCAAGGGGGCATCATCTCCGGTCAATCTGGCTTAGTGGCCGTCGACGGCTGGACCAGCGAGCAAATGACCCTCCAAAAGCCGATCGCACTGCACCTGTTCTGGCCTTCGCTCGAACTGGATACGACTCCCAAGGAAAGGGCGCCGAATAAAGCCAAATTCAAATCCTTGGACGAGCAAGCGAAAGATCGGCGAGCGCGGCTTCGGAGCATCGTTGAATTCTTTGACGAGGCCAAAGCTTACCTCAAAGCGAAGGACGCAGCCGCCGGCGGCAAAGCGACCGCTCCCGAGCAAGTCCCGGCCTGGGAGGCCATGATTCCGTATTTGCGTGGCGAACTGCCCATCGTCATTCACGCGGATGAGGTCAGACAAATCAAAGCCGCGGTTTCCTGGGCGGCCACAAACCAGTATCGCGTGTTGCTCGCCGGGGGGCGGGACGCGGCGATGGTTGCCGACCTGCTGGCTGCCAAAAAAATTCCCGTCATTTACGAGCACACTTTTACTTTGCCCTCGCGCTCCACCGAATCCTATGACGTTCACTTCGCCACGCCCGAGGTGCTCCACCAGGCCGGCGTCACAGTTGCCTTTAGCATCGGTCCGCGCACGTTTGAAACACCCCTGGCCCGCAATCTGCCCTATTCGGCCGCTCAAGCCGTAGCCTTTGGTCTGCCCGAAGAGGAGGCACTCAAAGGCTTAACTTTGTATCCCGCGCAGTTAGCCGGTGTGGCCGATCGGCTCGGTTCCATTGAGGCCGGCAAAACCGCGAGCCTCTTTGCTTCTGATGGGGATATTTTGGATCTTCGCTTCAATGTCAAACGGATGTGGGTGGCCGGGCGGGAAATCAACCTGGCCAGCCGGCATACTCGCCTGTACGAAAAATATAAGAATCGGCCCAAGCCTTAACAGGTTTGAAGGTCCAAGGCTCCGGTGCGGATCAGCAAATGGAAGCGCAATACGTGATTGGAGTCGAAGTCCAGAAACTCATTATGAAGAACCAGATTGGCCATCTGCTGTTTTGGACCGCGACCTTGTTCGCTTTGGCGGCCAAGGCCCAAGTGGTTCCTTTGACGCGGGTCCATGCCCACAATGATTACGAACATAAACGGCCGCTGAGGGATGCGCTCGACCACGGCTTTTGCAGCATCGAAGCGGACATTTACCTGGTGGATGGCCAGCTCCTGGTCGCACACGATCGCAGCCAGGTGCGTCTCGAACGCACGCTGCAGGCGCTCTATCTGAACCCGCTGCGCGAACGCATTAAGCAAAACGGCGGCCGCGTTTACCCAACTGGACCGGAGGTGGTATTACTCATCGATCTTAAGTCTGATTGGCGGGAGATCTACCCACCGCTCAGAAAAGTGTTGCACGATTACCAGGACATGCTGGTGACTTTTCACGATGGCATTCGGGAAACCAACGCCATTCTGGCAATCATCACCGGCAACCGCTCTAAATCAATGTTCAATGGCGAGTCAGTCCGCTACGCTGCCCTGGATGGTGAATTGGCCGACCTCGAATCTGGCATCAGTTCCGATTTGATCCCCTGGATCAGCAGCAATTGGTACCAGACCTTTCAATGGCGCGGAACGGGTGAAACGCCCGCTGATCAAAAAGCCAAGCTCAAGGACATTGTCCAAAAGGCGCATCAGCATGGGCGCAAAGTTCGGTTTTGGGGCTCGCCCGACCAGCCCGTATTTTGGAAAGAACTCCTCGCCGACAATGTCGATCTGATCAACACCGATCACCTGGAAGGCGCCCAGAGATTCTTGCTGGAAAGCGGAATTCTCCATTAACAATGCCCTCTACGGTTGAAATCCTTTTCAACATGCGACAACCCAACGCAGCCCGGCAAGTCGGGGTTTTGGACTTGCCGCAACCGGGCAGAACGAGTAATTACTCTTGGAGTCGGAACTTCAAAGCCCGCGTGGCGGAATTGGCAGACGCGCTAGATTCAGGTTCTAGTGAGTAACATCGTACAGGTTCAAGTCCTGTCGCGGGCACCACCTGCTTTAGCCGCTCAAGGATAAACTGCCACCCCGGCGGCATGTTGGGCCATCCAGGGGATGTCCACATCACCCGGTAAATTCTGATTGAGAGGAAGCAACTGGCCAGTCTTGAGGACCGGCATCGTGCGCGGATCGCGGAAGCGATGGATTTCCGAATGCCCGTCAGCAAAGGCGTAGCCCGCGGCATTGCCATGATAG